>NZ_JBHTBS010000014.1:0-94785 GCF_042664875.1 Haloferula chungangensis
GCTGCCCTCCGTCTGGATCGAATCCCAGCAGCCTGATCAAAGCCCCTCGGTCGCCCGAGTTGCATAGAAGCCGGAGCCCCCAGAATTATCGCACCTATGCGAGAGGTGCTCTGTTGGGCGCTTACGCTTCGGGAGCTGATTGACTGTCCGTGGCTTCTCCGGTGCGGTTACCGGGATCGCCTCAGTTTTGACGTTGGCTGGAAAACCATGGGCTCACTCGCCGATACCCTTGAAGCGCTCTACGCTGCGTTCGGCGACGCCCTCAAGCCGTCCAAGATCGATGGGTGTCAGTGTTGCCTTGATGAGAAAGAGATCTGCACTTTGCTCTCAAAGCCGCTCCGTGATCTTACAGGCGGAGAGCTTACTTCTTATTCAGAGTCCGCGTTTCTGACGGTCGGCTCCACGGCGGATTACCTCTACTTCCTTCCACGGATACTTGAGATCGGATGCGTGGAGGGTGGATGGTGGCCCGACCTTGAGATCACGGGGCGCGCCATTGGAGAGACGATCCCTTCAGAGTGGCCTGCACATCGCTTGGACGCACTGACGGATTTCCTGCATGCCGCGTTACAAGCGGCGATTGAGGAGGAGGACGGATGGGATATTGACGGGCTTGTATGCTCGATTGCACGGATGGGCTTGGACGTCACCCCATTCCTTCAGAGGATCGAGACGTCTACCGAGGCGCTTCTTTCCTATTATGAGCGTAATTCCCAGGAGCTCGCGAAGGGCAAGCTGGGTAATGCGTTCTGGGACAAGGAGCTTGCCGGCTTCCACGTTGTGGTAGAGTGGTTCAAGTGTGATCGAGTATCACAGCTGATTCAGAGCGCCTATGGCCTGACCTAGAAATGCCAAAGCCAACAAGTCGCAGCACTCAACCGCCTGACCCGCTCCGAGTCGAATTTTTCCCGTGATTACAACCCTCATCCCACAGTCAACGCGCGGCTGCCGTCAGGCGGTTGGTGTGCTATGACGTTGTGCTAAAAAAATGTCCTTCATTCTAGCCGCCAATCGAGACCGCGACTCCATCGACGAGGCGCGCAAGAATTGGAACGACTACCAAGCCCATCTTGAGGCGCCCAGAGACAAGTTTCCCGCGTCGGCTTTCGAGATTGCCACATCAATTTGGTGGTATCAGTTCGATCTGCCCGAGGCTCCCCATGATTCCCGACTCATGGCGTTCCGAATGGGTGACCACGGAGCGCCCACCTGGGACAATCAGCGGTTCTCGTGGATCGAGATCGAGCTACATTCCGCGTATTCCGGGACGATCGTGCTGCGCTACCCGATGGTGTATCGCTACGAACTGAGGATGGCGGAGTCGTCGCATGGGATTCATGGCGATTGGAGGTATGACGAGTTCACCCTGACCGACGAAGGCAATCTCCTGCATACGATTGAGTGGGCGGATGGAGCGGTCTGGGTCATCGAAGCCTCGGATTTGGAGCATCGCCACATACCGGACGCCACCCAAGAAGCGACAAGTATAACAAGCCGCAGCACCACAACCGCCTGACCCGCTCCGAGTCGAATTTTCCCCGTGCCTACAACCCTCAACTCACAGTCAACGCGCGGCTGCCGTCAGGCGGTTGGTGTGCTATGACGTTCTGCCAAGAAACCCCCTAATGAAATCCTCATCCAAAGCGATCGGCACGATTATCCTCATCGGCACCCTCTTGACAGCCTGGTGGGGATTCTTATGTCCGAAGTATATCGAAGCTGAGAACCCCTATTGGACCACTGTCGATAAGACCTCTTATGTCACAAGCTTCGGTGGAAATGCCGCGGGTGATCGAAGGTATTACAGGATGGATGTCGGAATCTTCTTAGCAGGAGAAGTCGTCATCTGGGGTTCCCTCTGGGCGGGGTACTTTCTCCTGACAGGGTGCCGGACCCGCGAGGATCAGCGGTGAGACATGAAGCCGAACCAGGCGGAGATGGCGACGCCGAGGAAGCCGTCTAATTAAATATGGGGCTTCCCACCGGCGCCCCCATTCCTATAACATTCGGCAGAGAATCCTATGTCCATCCAATCAAAAGAAGTGGAGCTCCTTGCCAAAGATTGGTTTCGTCGATGCCGGGAGAGCCAAATGGCGCACTACGAGTATGGCAGCCTGCTTGAGTCTCGGCATCTGTGGTTGGGTATTCCAGCGGTTCTTCTATCGACAATTGTCGGCACCGCAGTCTTTGCCTCGTGGGAGTCGAACGCGGGAGGTGACGCATTGCGGATCTTGTTCGGGCTCCTCAGCATGCTGGCTGCTGCCGTAGCTGCGCTACAGACCTTCCTTAACATGTCCGACCGGGCCGCCAAACATAAGGCCGCCGGCGCTGCATATGGCGCGATACGTCGTGAATTGGAACTATTTAAGACCCTGCCATGTGAAAGCGAAGAGGAGACGAAAAGCTTCTTTTTACAGGTCAAAGAGCGCATGGATGATCTTGCTGCGTCGTCGCCAAGCATTCCTTCGAAGCACAAGCGGAGAATTGACGACAAGCTCAAGAGCCGAATTCATGATCGGATATTCCAGCTCCAACAAAGAGAAGAAAGCAATGCCGAATCGGGTCCCGGGGGGTAGCAGGCCAAGTCAAAGCGTCTGACTGGACGTTGCCCTCCAATCAGCAGGCGAACTGGTATCCTTGTTCCGGATGTCCAGGGCGCGTCGTGGAGAGTATGGGGCCACGGTTGGAGCTTCCTTCAACTCTGCTTTCATCCCCTCAGCCCCCGGCGCTTCCACCCAGCCAGTCGAGAATCAATCCCGCACTCTTCAGTGAGATCCCGGGAATTTCCGCCAACTCCTCGGCACTGGCTTTTTTGATCCGGGCGACGCTTCCAAACTTTGTCAGCAGGAGCTGCTTTTTCTTCGGCGAGACCGCCGGGCAGTCATCGAGCAGGCTTTCCTTCATTCGCCGGCGATAGAGCAGTTCGTTGTAGCCATTGGCAAAGCGGTGGGCCTCATCGCGAATCCGCTGCAGCAGCTTCAGCGCCCCGCGATCATGCGGGATGAGGATCGGCTCACTCTTTCCGGGCCGGAAAATTTCCTCGTGCTGCTTTGCCAAGCCGATCACCGGCAGGTCATGCAGACCAATCCTCCTCAACTCCTTCACCGCCGAGGACAGCTGACCTTTTCCGCCATCCACGATCACCAGATCCGGCAAAATGATTTTCGCCCGGCCCTCCTTCGCAAGGCGCCTCTGAATCTCGATCACATCCTCCTGACTTTCCTCCAGGTCCGGTGCCGCGTCGGAGTTTTCTAACAATATCCTGGAGTATCTCCGTCTCACCACCTCCGCCATCGAGGCAAAATCATCCTGCCCTTCGACCGTGCGGATGCGGTAGCGTCGGTAGTTCTGATTGTCCGGGAGGCCATCGGTGAAGCGCACCATCGACGCCACGATGTGGTTCGATGAAACGTTCGAGATATCGAAACACTCCATCACTCGTGGAGGCCCGGCGAGTCCGAGCGCTTCGCCCAGATCCGCCAGGTCCTCGACCGGCTTGACGGTCGTCGGCACGCCGCGACCTCTGGTGAACTGGCGGGTCGGATTGATCGTCTTGCGAAGGTTCGCCACCACATCGCGCAAAACCGCCGCTTTCTCGAACTGCATCTTTCCCGCCGCGGTCTGCATTTCGATTTCCAGTTCATCGAAGAGCTCGCGCCGGCCTTTTCCGTCAAGAATCCGGCAGGCCTCATCCACCCGTTCCAGATATTCCTCGCGGGAAATGCGGTTCACGCAGGGTGCCGAGCAGTTGCGAATGACATCGGCGTGGCAGTGCTTGTAATCTTTCTCACCCGGCACACGCGGTCGGCAGGTCCGCAAACCGAGCCGCCGGTTCAGCCATTCGATCGTCGCCTTCAACGCACTCGAATGGGCGAAGGGTCCGAAGTAGCGCGAACCGTCATCCTTCTTCATCCGGGTCATCTGAAAGCGCGGCCAAGGGTCATCGCGATTCAGCTTCACCAGGAAAAACCGCTTATCATCGCGGAGCGCGACGTTGTAGCGCGGCCGATAGTCCTTGATCAGCTTTCCTTCCAACAAGAGGGCCTCGGCCTCATTGCGGACTTCGTGGGTTTCAAAGTCGGCGATCGTATCGATCAGCGCGCGCGTCTTGATATCGGCCCGCGTTTTGCGTGAGGCCATGAAATACGACGACAGCCGCTTTTTCAGATCGCGGGCTTTGCCGACATAGATGATCGACCCGAGGCGGTCCTTCATCAGGTAGACTCCCGGTTTGTGCGAGACTTCTCGCAGCTTCTCTTTCAGATCAACGGCCACTTGCTTTCCCCCAACAGAACCCACGATTCGGGAAATCCAAACGCGAAAATGCATTTAGATGGCGCTGAAATAAGGAGTCACCCCGCCTCAGGCTGGCCGCTCGGTCCCGGCTCTTGCCTATTGGGGGTCATAAGCTAAGCTCCCGCATCCGAATGAATTGGCACCGAATCCTTATCACCGCGGCCCTGATGTCGCCCACCAGCCTCTTCGCCGCCGAAGAGGCCGAAGCTGCCGCCAAGCAACTCGATTTCATGGAAATCGTCGAAAAAGGCGGTCCGATGATGTTTCCGCTGGCCCTGCTTTCGATTGTCGGAATGGTGCTGATCCTCCTTTACCTGATGACCATCCGGCGAAATGCGGTCGTCAGTGATCGCTTCATGAACACCGCTGAAGCGATGATCCGGAAGCGCGATTTCGTCGGCCTGATCGGCTACTGCCACCGCCAGAACCAGTGCATGGCGCGGATCACTCAGAAGAGTCTCGAGTTTATGACCAAGAACCGCGGCTCGTCCTTCAGTGAGATCCGTGAAATTGCCGAGTCCGAGGGCTCACGCCAGGCTGGCATGCTCAGCTCGCGCATCACCTACCTGGCCGACATCGGCTCGATTGCTCCGATGGTCGGGCTGCTCGGCACCGTGCTCGGGATGATCAAATCCTTCCTCCACATTTCACAGGGCGGCTTCGAAGGGGCGCGCCAGATGAAGCTCGCGGAAGGCGTCTCCGAAGCCCTTGTCACCACCGCCACCGGACTCGTCGTCGGCATCCCGGCACTTGTCTTTTACTCGATCTTCCGCGGCCGCGTGCAGAAATACGTGTCGGAGCTGGAAGCCGCCAGCACTCACATGATGGCGATGCTCCAGGCTCAGCTCCACCTGAGCTCGCCGCAGCTGCCTCCGACGCCGCGTCCGCACGATGACTACAGCATGCCGGTCCAGTCGCCGCTTGCTGACGACCGTCCCGATCTCCACGGCATCTGATGAAGTTCCAAAACCGAGAGCCGAAACCGGCGGAGATGCAGATGGCACCGATGATCGACATCGTGTTCCTGCTGCTAATCTTCTTCATCGTCACCTGGCAGTTCTCGCGCGATGAAATGGACCTCAAGATTGCCGTCCCCACTTCCGAGGAAGGTGCCGACCCGCAGCGCGTGCTCGGTGAAATCGTCCTCAACGTCCGTGCCGATGGCAGCGTTTCGGTGTGGGGTGAAACCAAGACC
The DNA here is from genome assembly GCF_042664875.1 of Haloferula chungangensis. Classification (NCBI taxonomy): domain Bacteria; kingdom Pseudomonadati; phylum Verrucomicrobiota; class Verrucomicrobiia; order Verrucomicrobiales; family Verrucomicrobiaceae; genus Haloferula; species Haloferula chungangensis. The sequence goes on from NZ_JBHTBS010000014.1 coordinate 5,492, forward strand.
AAAGCCAGCCTTGCCGAAACCCTCAAGGCCATCGCCGCCCAGCACAAGAACCAGCCGGTGCGCGTCCGCGGCGACTCGAACACTCCTTTCCAGCAAATCGTCGAGGTCATCGACATCTGCCAGAAATCCGGCATTTGGAACATTTCCTTCGCCACTCAGAAACCTGCTGAAGGCGACTGAACTGCTCCGCGAAGCATGTTCCGAAGCACCCATCGGGGCCCAGGACGAGGTTTCTCCCTGCGCTATCAGCCCGGCGGCTTCGATTTTTCACAGCAAGGTCGCTGGGCGAGTCCTTCTCCCGATCCACGCCGGGCGGCGTCATTTTCCCCGCGCGCCGGCGAATTGCCCGGAATCCTGACGGAAACGCCTCATAAAGTGCGATATTCGCCCTCCTCGACGCTTGCGCAAAAGCCTGGATCAGCAAAGTTTCTCTGACGAGTCGCCAGCCCGACGGCGCTCCCTGACCAACAGGTGGTCCCCCGGCTTGCAAAAGCCCACCAGAGAAAGACACTCCCGCCATGCGCCTCCTCGCTCTCCTTTTCCTGATTCCCGGCCTCTCGATGGCCCAGGAAGCCCCACGGGCTGTCCCCGTGGACCCGAATCTCCAACGCGACGTCGGCCAGGATTGGTTCCAGCATGGGCGCAATGTCTACGAATCCGCCAAGCGCACCAACGGACCGACCCAGTTCGAGCTCTACGTCCGCGCGGCCGAAATTTTCAGTCGCTACATCACCGAGTACCCCCGCCATCAGAATGCCGAGGCCGCCTGGTGGTACCTTGGCCAGTCCTACCGCGCGATCGGCCGCCCAGAAGATGCCAAGCGCTGTTTTCACTCCTTGCTGAATCGCTTCGGCAAAGGCCGCTACGCCGCCGCCGCGGCCTACAGCCTCGCCGCCGATCATTACAACAACCGGCAGTATGCGCTCGCCGCGACTTTGTTTGAAAAGCTCGCCGCCATCGCCACCAAATCCTCCGACCGTCAGCGCGGGCAGTTCTACGCCGCCCAGAGCTACGAGATGATGCGCCAGGATCGACAGGCCATCGCTTACTACCGCAAGCTCCTCGATGATCCCGATCCTAACAACGGCTATCGCTCGAAGGCCGAAGTCGCCCTCGGCACCCTCTATGCCAAAAGCGGAAAACTCGAGGAAGCCCTCCAACTCCTCGGCAAAGTTGCCGTCTCCCATTCCACTCCCGAAATCCGCGGAAAAGCCGCCCTCGAAGCGGGAGCCGTCGCCGCCCGCCTCGGCGACACCGAACTTTCCGACAAGTATTTCAATCTGATCCTGCGCACACCGGGCATGGAGGACTACCGTCCGGATGCCCAGATCGCCCTGATGGCTGCGCGCTTTGATCAGAAGCGCTACCGCGACGTGGTCACCATCTTCAGCCAATCCACCACTCCCAGCACGGGCGAGCGCGAAGCCCGGCGTCTGATGCTCGGTGCCCGTTCCTACATGATGCTCGACCGCAATGCCGATGCCATGCCGCTTTTCCGAGCCATCGAGCGCCTCGAACTACCGGACAGCAACTACGCCTTCGACGCCTCCTACTTCCGCCTGCTCTGCTTCTACCGCATCGAAGGACGCCATGTGCTCGATCAGGTCGACGGATTCCTGCAGATCTATCGCAAGAAACATCCGCGCGATGCCAAGATTCACACCGCCTTGCTGATGAAAGCGGAGACCCTCTTTGCCGAGGACAAACCCGCCGAAGCAGCCGATGTCTATCGCGACATCGATTCCACCCTGCTCTCGGAGAAGAACCGCCGCGGCATGCTCTATCAGCGCGGCCGTTGCCTCGCCGAAGCCAAGGATCCTGAAGGGGCCATCAAGTCTCTAACCGACTTCATCAACAAGTATCCCACGGATGAACGCGTGCCTCTCGCCCGCGCCACCCGTGCCACCGCCTACGCCACCACCGGCCAATCCGGCCTTGCCATCGCCGACTTCCAGCAAATCATCGAGACCACCAAGGACGACACCCTGCTGACCCTCGCCTACCTTGAGAGCGCCGACATCAGCAAACAGGCCAACGACCTGGATGGGATGATCAATTACTACCTCGCCTTCCTCAAGGAAGTGCCGGACCCCGATGAAGATGCCGTCGCCAAAGCCAGCTACTGGGCGGGCTGGGCCATGGTGAAAAAGAACCGCGGTGACGAAGCCCTTCCCTATTTGGAAAGGGCCCGAGAACTTTCACCGAAGTACTACGACAAGCATGCCGGTCTGCTGCTCTGCCTCGTGCACCTTTCGATGAAGAAACCGAGCGAGCTGATCGCTGAACTCGAAGTCGCCATCACCAAGGGTTACGCCCTCAACCTTCCCGAACAGCTCATCCGCTGGGCCGCGGACCAGGCCTTCAACCGCAAGGAATTCCTCAACGCCGCCCGCTTCTACGACCTCATCGCCGACGACGAGAATCCGGAGCTCGCCCCCAAGGAGATCTGGCGCTTCCTCGGCAAGGCTCGCAACGAGTCCAATGATCCGACGGGGGCACTCGCGGCCATCGAACACGCTCTCGATCAGGAATCCGACGCCGCCTGGCAGGCCGACTGCCTCAACGACAAGGGCCGAGCACTTTACAAGCTCAAGCGCTACGACGAGGCCATGAAAGCCGTCGAAGAAGGCCTCGCTCTGCGCCCGGAAGGTCGCATCGGCGCCAGCCTGCACATGCTGCGTGGTGAGATCTACGAAGCACAAGGGAACCTGAAGGAAGCCATTCGCTCCTTCGTCCTGCCGGTCCAGCTCATGGCCGACAGCGATCAGGTCGTGAAACCCCGAGCGTTGAAAATGCTCATCGCCGCCCTTCAGAAGGACGGCCAGTCTGACGCCGCCCTGCGTTACCAGCAGGAACTCGATCGAAAGTATCCTGGCTGGGAGGAATGAGGGAAGGAGCGCGGTTTTCCAGGCTGTTAGGGAAAGCGGGTTCGCATTTTACCGCCCGGCTCCCTTCCAAACACCCCGCCCGGAGCCGATCACATCAGCTTCAGGCACGCCCAGCCCGCTGAGAGTCCCAGCACCAGCAGCGCCGCACCGCCTAACAATCGATCCACTCCCGTTTCCCGAGGACGGCGGGTGGAGTTCGATTTCGGGAAAACGGCAAAGGCGTAAACCATCCCCGCCAACAGTCCACCGACGTGCGCGGCATTATCAATCAGCTTGAAGCCGATCACGCCGATCACGCCTGTCAGCACGACGCCCGCCAGTAGCCGTCGCGTTGCCGCCTGGGGGACCAGCGAGCGGTGAAGGTTTTCAAAGACCAGCAGGAAGCCTAACAGCCCCATTAGTCCGCCGGACGCACCGACCGAACTCGAAGTCACATAGCGCGCCGATGCCTCCCCGCCAACCCAGGCGGCCAGCAAAAAGACCGCAGCCACATGCGGCCAACGCGCCAGCACTTCCATGCGTCTTCCCAGATAGTAGAGCGCCGAGCCATTCATCAAGAGGTGAATCCATCCCCCATGCAGAAAGGGCGCGGTCAACAAGCGCCACCAATCGCTCGCGCGACCGTTCACTTTCGTCAGCCCCGCATCCATGACCGAGGCATTCCAGCCGCCCGACGCCAGCTGGCACAAGGCGACCATGGCGATCAAGCCGAGCAGCACTTTGGTCACCGGCGTCTTCTGGTGCATCAGCCAGGTTTCGAACCGGATCTCGGCGAGATCATCGGCACTCACTACCAGCGGACGAGTCCGCGCGCGCCGCAAACGTTTGCGCCCCTGATACCAGGGGATCACTCCAAGGACGATGAACAGCAGCAGGGCCAGCCCCGCCGGGCCAAAGGCCATCAATGGCTTCCCGCTGAATTTCGAATACGCTGCCATGCCCATGAGAACGACGCCAAAGATCACCATCTGGCGGTGACCCTCATCCATCTCCCACTCCGCCCAGCGAATCCGCGCATCCCGCATTGCCTGGTGAAGCTCCGGCAGTTCCTCCGGCAACACCAGGTAGTCACATGCCGGCGTCCAAACCAGATCCACCTGGGCCCCCGCGTCGCGGACGATCGCTTTCGAGAGTTCGTCGAACGACTCACAAGGATGACGGCGACCTTTCCGGCTCACCCATCCCCAGCCCGCGTCCGCTACGGCGAATGCCTGCGGTCGTGCCCACACAGGTTGCGATTCTTCGCTACCTGCTTTCTCAGAATCCTCATGCTGCTGTTGATCGTCCGTCATCCCATCGGGAAAATAGCGACCTTCATCGCAGCTCTTGTCCATTCCACTTCACGAGTGGTGACAAGAAGCTCCCAATTACGGTTTTTCCTCTTCCGCAGGAGCCTCCGCAGCCTCTGGCTCTGTGGAAGCATCTTCTGCAGGAGATTCGCCGGCAGCTGGCTCGCTCGAAGTTTCTTCGGCAGGCGCTTCCTCTGCGGCCGGCTCCGCTGGAACTTCCTCACTTGGCGCTTCCTCAGCGGCTGGCTCAGCCACTTCGGCCGGAGTTTCCTCAGCGGCTGATGTGTCACCATTCACCGGTGTCGATTCCAATTCGTCTTCAAGCGAAGGCGCAGGGGCCTCGCTTTCGAGAGCTTCGACTTCGGTCGAAGCCGCCGCAGCTTCTTCCACGACCACGGGCTCGTCCTTTTTCATCGAATACTGGCGCTCATTCTTGCGGGCAAAAAGAATCGCAAGGGTAATCGTCAGCACGAAAAAGGCCGAAGCAAGGTAGACGGTACCACGCTGCAGCACATTGGTCGTCCGGGCACCGAACATCTGATCGGTCATGCCGGAACCAAACGCGGCACCGAGGCCTTCCTGCTTGGGGCGCTGCATTAGGATCAGCAAGCTCATCAGCAGGCAGACAATTACGAAGACGATCAGCAACAGGGTGATGCTGATGGAGAGCCAGTCGGCGTTCGCTAGAATCATGGGGGCGGGAAACTGTCAGAGGGTTCCCACCTTGTAAAGACGGGTTTTTCGCCCATTTCGACCTCGGATTTCCGGGCAATTCAGCGCCCGGCCCGCTCAATGCGGTTCTCTGAGTCCAAAACGATCTTCTTCGGCATCACCGGAGCGTCGGAAAGCCCGAAGGCCATGATCGTCAGACGCTCGCCCTTCTTGATCCGGTGAGCTGCGCCCCCATTGACCAAAATCCGTCCCGTGCCCGCTTCGCCCGCCAGCACGTAGGTTTCCAGGCGTGCGGCGGTATCAATCGACGCCACCAGCACCTTTTCCCCCTCCCACAAACCCGCAGCCTCCATCAAATCCCTCGGGATCTCAATGCTCCCCTCATACTCGACAATCGAATCCGTGACGACGGCCTTATACAACTTGGATTTGAGGACCTGATGGAGCATGGCGGGCGAAAAGAACCACCCTCAACCCGTGAGCGTCAAGCGGTAACCACAGCTCGCTCCACGAAGTTCCCATCCCAGCTCCACTCCGGATTCCCCACCACCGACAAGCGTGAATCGCCGCACGCCACCAGCGCTCAAAGCCGACTCCAGGGGCTTCTCGGACTCGCCGACGCGGCAAAGCGTTCAAGGGGTTTCAGTTTTCTGCGAGAATTCCTGATTTGCGCTCGGCACTCTGCCTGCTTCACTCGCCCCGCCGATGAGCTCCCCAACTTCCTCTCCCACACGCGAACAACTTCGCACCGAAGGCTTCGAACTGATTGATGAGAAACTTTCCTATCTGACCGATTGCCTGGCTGAAGCGCTCAAAAGTCTCGGCGAAACCGAACTCATCCCCTACCTCCCCTGGTCCGGTTCCGTGCCCGACGACAACCCGCCCGAAGGCACTCAGCAGCTCTACTCGATCGGCTTTCAACTCCTCAACATGGTCGAGGAGCGCGTCGCTTCCGCGATCCGCCGCGAGCGCGAAAAAGCCCTCGGCAGCACCTCCATCCGGGGACTGTGGCCCCGCGCCCTCAAGGATCTTTCCGCGCTTGGATTTTCTCCAAAGGAAATCGTCGACGTGCTCGGCGACGTCGATGTCCAACCCGTCCTCACCGCTCACCCGACCGAGGCCAAGCGCGGCTCCGTTCGCGAACGCCACCGCGCGCTTTACGAACTGCTCGCCCGCACCGAGAATCAGAAATACACGGACCGGGAAAAGCACCGCACCCGGGAGCGCATCATCACCGCCATGGAAACCCTCTGGCGTACTGGTGAAATCCACGTCGTCCGTCCGGACATTTTCCGCGAGCTGCGCGATGCCATCCACTACCTCCGCGACCTCTTTCCCCTCGCTCTCGATCGCCTCGACCTGCACTTCACCGAAGCCTGGCGTGAAGCGGGCTTCCCGCTCACTGAGCTCCGCTCGGGCGGCTACATCCCGCGCCTGTCCTTCGGCACCTGGATCGGTGGCGATCGCGATGGCCACCCGCTGGTCACTCCCGAAGTCACCGCCAAGGCCCTCGACCAACTGCGCCGCGGTGCCTTCCAGCTCCTTCACCGTGAACTCGAACACCTCGGCACCCAGCTCACGCTCTCCTGCCATTTGAATCCCGTTTCCGAAGACCTCGAAATCCGGATCGACGAGCTCGCCTTCACCCTCGGCGACGAGGAAACGGCCACGGAAATTCACGACCGATTCCACGAAGAACCATGGCGCCATCTCGTCTCGCTGATGGCTGCCCGGATGAAAAAGCAGGTCGAAGGAGGCCATGGTTATCAGTCGAAGGAAATGTTGGCCGACGATCTCGATCTGTTGTCTGAAAGCATCCGCGCCACCGGCTGCACCCTCATCGAAGAGCAGTACATCCGCCCGATCCGCCAGAAGCTCGATGTCTTCGGTTTCCACCTTGCCACCCTCGACGTCCGTCAGAACTCCGAGTTCCACGACAAGGCCATCTCCCAGCTTCTCGAAGCCGCCAAAATCCCCGATGGCGAAAACTACGGCAGCTGGCCCGAGGAAAAGCGTGTCGCCTTCCTCAACGAGGAACTCCAATCCGCCCGCCCCTTCCTTCACGACACTGCCAGTGCCGGCACCGAAGCCGATCTCGTGCTCGATTGCTACCGCGTGCTCGCCGACCACCTCAGCCAACACGGCCATGGCGGGCTCGGTTCGCTCATTGTTTCGATGACCCGACAGCTTTCCGATCTGTTAGGTGTCTTCCTGCTTGCTCGCGAAGCAGGTCTCACGGAGATCACAAACGATGGGCCGGTCTGTCCGCTGGAAGTGGTGCCGCTTTTCGAAACCATCGACGACCTTGAAAATGCCCCCGGAATTCTTGGCGACTTCCTCGCCCACCCCGTGGTCAAGCGCCAGAAGGCGGAGTGCCAGCAGGTCATGCTCGGCTACTCGGATTCGAACAAGGACTGCGGAATCCTCTCCGCCGCCTGGGCCCTCCATGAAGCGGAAGAAAACCTCACCGAAGTGGGCAAGCAGCACGGCATCAAACTGCGCTTCTTCCACGGTCGCGGCGGCACCATTTCACGTGGTGCCGGGCCGACCCACTGGTTCATGGCCGCGCTTCCGCACGGCTCCCTTGCCGGCGGTTTCCGGATGACCGAGCAGGGTGAAACGATCGGCCAGAAGTATGCCAACCCGGCCAACGCTACCTTCAACCTCGAATTGCTCGTCGCCGGCGCCGCCATCACCACCGCCACCCACCGCTTGCCGAGCCCGGGAAGGGAACCCGCCAAGGACTTCCTTCCCGAACTGACCAAAGTCAGCCAGAAGGCCTATCAAACGCTCATACGCGCCGAGGGCTTCATCGATTTCTACCGCCAGGTCACCCCGATCGACGCGCTGGAAAACTCGCGCATCGGGTCACGCCCCGCACGCCGCACCGGCAACAAGGGCCACTCCATTTCCGACCTCCGGGCCATCCCCTGGGTCTTCTCTTGGACTCAGGCCCGCTTCTACCTCCCCGGTTGGTTCGGTGTCGGCTCCGGTCTGCACCATCTCAAAACCGAAAGCCCGGAACGCTTCGCCGCCTTCAAGGAAGCCGTCAGGCAATCCACCTTCCTCGGCTACACTCTGACAAACGTCGAAACCAACCTCGCCTCCGCCAATCTCGACCTGATGAAGGCCTACGCCGAGCTTGTCACCGATGCCGAGCTGCGCGAGCGATTCATGGAAATCATCATCGCTGAGTTCGAGCGCACCCGCGATCTGTTGGCCGAGATTTTTGATGGCCACATGGCGGAGCGCCGTCCGCGCATGGCGAAGACCCTCGAGATCCGCGAAGCTCCGCTGCGTGTCCTCCACCGTCAGCAGGTCCACCTTCTCAAGGAATGGCGCGCGCTCGTCGCCGCCGGCAAGGATTCCGAAGCCGAAGCTCTTTTCCCAAGACTCCTGCTTTCCATCAACGCCATCTCCTCCGGCCTCCGCACCACCGGGTGAGAAACTTTCTAACTCAAACTCTAAACTCCAAAGGGGAGAAAATGCAGCTGGCTACCCAATCACATCGCCCGTCACAAAGCGTCCCCTCCCAATTGAAGTTTAGAATTTGATATTTAGAGTCTATGCGCGTCCTCATCACCGCCGGTCCTACCCGTGAACCGCTCGATCCGGTCCGCTACCTGACCAACCGGTCATCCGGCAAGATGGGCTACGCGCTCGCCAGCGCCTTCGCCGAAGCCGGCCATCAGGTCCTCCTCATCTCCGGCCCGACGAATCTCGATGTCCCTGACGGAGTCGACCTCATCCCCATCGAAACCGCAGCGGAAATGTTCGCCGCCGTCGAGCATCACATCGGCCGCATGGACACCGCTGTCTTCGCCGCCGCCGTCGCCGACTACCGGCCCGCATCGGTCTCCGCGCAAAAGATCAAGAAGCACGGCGAAACCCTCACGCTCGAGTTCGTCAAGAATCCCGACATCCTCGGCTCCGCCCGAGGGAAATTCGCATTTACGGGAGTTCTAGTAGGTTTCGCGGCCGAGACCGAAAACCTCGAAGCCAACGCCCGCGAAAAGCTCCAGCGCAAAGGCTGCGACCTCATCATCGCCAACGACGTCTCCAAGCCCGGCATCGGCTTCGACTCCGATCGCAATCGGGTCCTCCTCGTCCACCCCGACCACAGCGAACCGCTCCCTGAGGACGAAAAGCACCACCTCGCCCCCAAAATCGTCCGCGAGATCGAGTTGCTGGCTGCCAAGCCCTGAGGCGAAGCCTCTCCAGACTTTGGACTGCGGTGGCAACGCCCTGAAGGGGCAACGACACCGCTTTGCGAGCCACCATTACTCTCTTCTCCTCAAGGCCAGTTCCGCCTGGCGCAGAAGTCCCGACATCCGTCTACAAAAGCCAACCACAGATAAACGGGATGAACGCAGACAAAAACCCTCCGAAGTTTCACCACTGTATTTCCCTTAAAGCCCCACTAACATCACCAAAAATCCCTGCCTTCAAACCTCGTCCATCCCGTTTATCTGCGGTTAAATTCATAATCTTCCGGGCACCTCGGGCGACCACGTATAATGCACGGAGCCAAGTTCTTAATCGAAAAGCGATGTCCATGAAGTGATGACTTCAGGCGGACCCACAGTGTTGAGTCGGATTTTTCCCGGTGGCTCGCAAAGCGGTGCCGCCGTTCGTGCCTCACTCTGCCACCGCACTCCAAAGCTCCCGATTTCCCCGCTTGCCACCCGCCGCGCGATCACTCTCACTCATCGACGTGCCCGACTCGTCGCTCGTTCGCGTCCCTGTCCGTCGATCCCTACCGAACGGCTTCATGATTCTTGGCATTGTCCTTCTTTCCCTTTTCATCAACCAGCTCGCCACCTTTCTCATCGAACCCGGCACCATCAGCAAAGTCTCCATGCTTGCCTGGTGCGCCGTCTTCCCGGTCTTCATCTGGATTGCTTACACCCGCCGGACCAAGCGCTACTTCTACATCACCGAGACGCAAGCCGGCTTCAATTCGCCAAAGACCGACGAATGTCCCTGTGAGCTCCATCGTGTCAGGGACTACCACGAAGACCTTGAGTCTATCAGCATCACCCACGACTCGATCAGCGTGCCGCTTGGGCTCGAGCTGCGTCGCACTCAGTTTACCTCCGCAAACTGGGAAACCGTCCGATCAACCTTGTCAGAACGAATTCGCAATTTGTCGCCTGCCGCAAGTGTCGTCGACGAATCTGCGCTGGAAACAGCACATCAGTTCAGCTTCAAGGCCCGCAGAATCCCGACACCCATGGATTTCTTCGTCGGCATCCTATTCATCGCAGTAGCGATATCTCAGGTCACATACTCCTTGGATCGGGATGTCGTTCAAATTTTGATCAGTTTGGCAATCTGGCCATGCCTCGCATGGTCACAGATCGGTCTGATCCGGAAACGACTTCGGTCCGATCTCAAAATCGGATTGAAGTCCATCAAGTTCGCGAACTCGCAAAGCACCTCCGACTGCGTGGATCTATCCTCCGCCAAAAGCGCCGAAGCCACTTCTTACTTCATCCGAATCAAGCACGACGCCGGCATCTTGCCTTTCCAAAAGACGCTGCTGCTAAGCCACACCTTCTTCGCTCCTGAAGACTGGGATCAAATCCAAAAGCTCACCCTCGCCCGCCTTCAGAAAGCGGGAGTCCTCATCCATCGAATCCCTGTTCACGACCCGTAAGGAGGGCAGACACTCCTGTCTGCCGCCCCACCTCATAGGCCTGTCAGCGGACAAGAGTGTCCGCCCTCCCGACATTTCCCCACTCATCACTTGCCACCCGGCGCCCATCCCGTCTCACTCAGCGCCATGACCGATCTCGAACTCACCGTCCACGCCGCCAAGGAAGCCGGCAAACTCCTCAGCGCCAATTTCCATAGCGAAAAGACCGTCGACGAAGCGATGCACCACGACATCAAGCTCGCGCTCGACAAGGAAGCCCAGGACCTCATCGAAGGCATCCTCATCGGTGCCAATCCGAACGACGCCTTTTTCGGCGAGGAAGGCATCAGCGGCGATCAGAATTCCCGCCGCCAGTGGATCGTCGATCCCATCGACGGCACCGTGAACTTCTTCTACGGCATCCCGCACTTCTGCGTCTCGATCGCCCTGCGCGTCGATGACGAAGTCGTCCTCGGCGTCATCCACGATCCCATCGCCGGTGAAACCTGGACCGTCGAAAAGGGTGGCCAGCCCTTACTCGATGGCCGCCTCGTCTCGTGCAGCAAGCGCGAGAAGCTCGAGGAATCCATCCTCTTCATCGGTTGCGGCAAGGACGAAGAATCCCTCAAGATTGGACTCGAGCGTTTCCGCAAAGCCTCGCTTCGTGCCCGCAAGATGCGCATGATGGGCTCCGCCGCCCTCGGTCTCGCCTACGTCGCCACCGGCCGACTCGATGCCTACATCGAATCCCGCATCTCCCTCTGGGACATTGCCGCCGGCAAACTGCTCGTCGAAGCAGGCGGAGGAAAAGTCGAACTCAGCCCCGTCGGCAAAGACAACGTCTGGTCGATCATCGCCACCAACGGCAAGATCCCGATTGAAGAGATACTCTAGTAGGAATTTCGCGTAATTTCGCCAGGGCGATCAAGTTAGGGAGAGAATCGGCTCCAGCTTAATTTTTTCGGACCAAGATGGATAGGATCCCCCGTCGCCAAGGCTATGGCGGGACAGGTGGGTAGGATTTTAAAATCATGATCCTCAGTTCAGGCTAGAATTGAGGTTCAACCATGACGATCATCACCAAGATAACTGGATTTCGTTGCCTTCATCCTATTTATCCCATCCATCCTGGTCCAATTCCTTCCCTAGCTTGATCGCCCTGGTAATTTCGCGCCGTTTCGTTGTTCCGAACTCTGCCGGAACCTCAGCATCGACACCCGATCTTCGATATCCCACCCTTCACCCATGATCGGTTTCGGCTACGACATTCATCGCTTCAAGGAAGGCCGCCCTCTGATTCTCGGAGGCGTGGAAATTTCCCACACCCACGGACTCGACGGCCATTCGGATGCCGACGTGCTCAGCCATGCCATTGCCGACGCCATCCTCGGCACCCTCGGTCTGCCCGACATTGGCCACTGGTTCCCGCCGGGTGATCCGTCCTGCAAGGACATCAACTCGCTCCTTATTCTCGAAAAAGCCGCCGCCCTCATCCGCGAGCGTGGCTACGAACTGGTGAACATCGATTCCACCCTCGTCGCCGAAGCCCCCAAGGTCCTCCCGCACCGCGAAGCGATGCAAAAGAAGATCGCTGAGGCCCTCGGTCTTGCACCGGAGCGCATCGGCATCAAGGCCACCACCAACGAACTGTTAGGCGCGATCGGCCGCCAGGAGGGCATCGCCGCCATGGCCGTCGCGCTGATCAAGCAGGCGTAGTCGATAGGGAGAAGGAGTTTCCTTTCGCCACACCCCAAGATGATCAACCGTCCGCAGGGCGAATCCCCACGCCCCAGCGTCTTTCTCCTCCGCCCAACGGACTTCCCTCCTCCTTCGCCGAGGCTACGAAGGACAAGAAGTCCGTCTCCATATTCACTCCTCCCCGCTCCACCAGCGGCTGATAAAAAGCTGATCTTCGTCAGAAAGCGTCTCCACTTCGATCCGGTGACGGCGGTTGCTGATGATCACGACCACGGCACTTCCGTCGACCTCGATCAACTGCGCAATTACCGCACGCCCCTCACGATCTGTTAGGCGTCGATTCACCCGTGCCGGCCCCGCAGATATTCCTTCTTCGGTCCGCTTGCTCTCGCTCAGCTTCTTTTTCTGAAGGGCGCGGCGATCCTCCGACTCATGGTAGAGCACGATCTGGTCGATGTTGAAATTCTTCGAGCGCCCGTGGATCGTCAGCTCGTAGGTTTCGCCCGCTTTCAGGCTGTATACCGGCGGAAACTTCTTGTGCCCCTCGTCAAGCATCATGGCCCAACCCCAGCCATCCGCATCGCCGCCGTAGATCTTGGTATCGTTCTTCAGCGTCTTGATCGGCGTCTCACCGCCTGACTCAAAGTCTCCCTTCAGGGCCACGTAGCAATCATTCGAAACATCTTCCCGCTTACTCTCCAATTGCTTCCTCGCCCGAATCATCAGTGTGTAGACGCCATCCTTTGAAATCTTGAACTCATACTTCAGTGCCGACTCCGGCGGACCACCTTCCGTCCGGTTCCCGGTGAACTCCAAATGGCACTCGCCCGCGAAATCCTTCACATCGGTTTTCTTCTCCCAATCGCCAAGCCGTGAAGCCGTCGACTCCGCCTCCATCACCACCAAGCCGCGCTTTTCCTCAAATACCGGATCAGCACTGAGCAAAATCGACGGCAAGCTCAAAAGGCTGCTCAAAACTAGACGAATCATACCATTCATACGAAAACCAGAGCCGCTTCTTTGGACGAAGTGCAGCCGACAATCAAGTCAGCGTAAGAAACTTCCAATGAGGAAGCCGAAAGTGTCACCGCGCCTCGCGCCTGACCTTATGACTGCGCGGGCACAGCCTTGAAATGCATGAGGGACTGCGCACGTCTTCAACCTTGCCAAACTCATCGGGAGCCGATAGTGTTCACCCGTGCACCATCGACCAGCCCACCCCTACCTCATTGCCTGGCTGCGGCGCACACGCAAGCAGTTGGCGAAGAGCGGGCGATTGAGTGAGACCGCACTGATCCTCAGTCAAAAGGAAGGCGGCCACCCATCCACCTGGTCGACCGAACTCCGAGCCATTCTGGAAGGCGACGTCATTCCTTCCCTCGATCTCATCACGATGATCGACAGCATTCTGGCGAGACCAACAGCCCCTCTCAGTCAGCGGGACTGTCCGTTGCTTTTCTGAGCTGCACGGCACGCACCTGCAAACGCCGCCAGTAGTCCAGGTCCTTCTTTCTTGAGAAGCGGGCTTGCCATTCTCGCAGACGTGATCCCGTCAGCACCTTCGAGCCACCCACCAGCGTTTCATTGTAGCTATCCGGCGTGACCACCGAGCGGACCTCCGCAAAGGCGCGCTTGAAGGCCGCACGCGTCCGGCTCTGCACGCGACGATGTCCCGAGCCGGTTACGAGATTTGTTAGAAACAAGCCCCCGGGAGCCAGCAGCTCTGTTAGAACGTCGATGCCCCGTCCGGGCTTCTTCTCCGGACGATAGACATCCTCCGCTCCCGCCAGATAGCAGTCGTCGATGATCACATCGTAGCGCTCCTTCCGACCGCTCGCCCATCGATAGGCATCGGCAAAGTGCACCTTCATTCCAATCTCATCGAGATGCATGTGCTCCCGTGCCACCTCCACCACTTTCCTATCGATATCCACCGCCGTGAATCGGCACTTCGGCAAAAGTTGCCGGAGGATCCGCAGCGTCGTACCGCCGGCCAGCCCCAGCATCAGAACCGACTTCGGCGGACCATCAGAGCGCAGCAGACAAGCTGCAGCCAGATTGTCCCACGCCAAGCCCGTGAGATAGCGATCCCGGTGCCACCAGGCGTGCACGGCTCCCGACACGCGAAACTCACAACTAAGCTCCGATTTCCAGACCTCGATTTTTTGAAACTCGGTCTCGACGGTGGAATGTCGGCGCATCGGCATCCGGCACCCTTTCATGATGACTGCCGATTCGCGAGTGCGGATCGGGCGCATCCAAAACCACGGGTAAGTGGGATCGAAGGGAGTTTCGCGCGATTTCCTTGTTGGGGCCTCTTCATCCTTGCCAGCCAGACCTTGTCGCTCATTCTCCCGCCGCCGCGAAAAACAAAGCGGCACCCTTCGGGAGGCCCGTCGCACGGGCAGGAAATTGATGGGGAATCCGGTTAGAATCCGGAGCGGTTCCGCCACTGTATGAGCTGTGAAAGCAGCGCAAGCCAGAATACCAGCCTGAAGAGTTGTCTTAGCGAACCTGCGAGAATCGGGTTCATGGACCCAAACGAACAATGCACAACAACCAAACGTCCTGCTCATGGAGGACGCTCACGACAAGCCGTAGCCTTTTCATCGCCTCGGCCCTCACCTTCTCCGGCAATCTTTCCGCCGAAGTCGAATCGGAACTCGATGCCCTGATCATTTCCGCCACGCGGATGCCCGGCCTCGCCTCGGATTCCACCTCGGCCGTCACCATCCTCGATCCCGAAGATCTCGAAAGTCGCGGCATCTACGATCTCCGCCAGGCACTCAACGAAGTTCCCGGCGTGATCGCCACTTCGACCGCCGGTCAAACCGGAGCCGTCGGCTCCGTCTTCATCCGCGGCACCTCCACCGCCTATTCGCAGTTGGTCGTCGATGGCATCCGCCTCAGCGACTCGACCAGCCAGCTCGGAAACTTTTTCGGCGCGGCGCGTATCGATGACATCGGGCGCATTGAAGTGCTGCGCGGTCCCCACGCTGCGATCCACGGCGGAGAAGCCGTCGGCGGCGTGATTTGGCTCGAAACTGCCAGGGGGTCAGGCGATCCAACTACCCGCTTGAATCTCGAAGGTGGTTCTTTCGACTCCCTCAACGGCTACCTCTCAAACTCCGGGCAAAGCGGCAAACTCTCGTGGTTCGCCGGTCTCGGGTACGATGGCACCCACAACGACGACATCCGCCAGGACTTCGACCAATCCCGCGGAGCCTTGCGACTCGAGTGGGCGCAGAATGAAAACCTGACCCTCGGCATGACCTTCCGGGCTGTCGACTCGCGCTTCGAGTATCAGAACTTCGGCACCAACGTCGACCACACCGACTCAGCTCTGGCTACCATCTACGCCAACACCCGTATACGGGAGAACTGGAATGCCCGCTTCACCCTCGGTCACTATCGCGAGAACTACGACAACGACACCGCCTTCGGAAACTACGGCACCGACCTCGATCGCACCGTTCTTTCCACCGATCACACCATTGTTCTCGACCCCTGCCACAGCATTCTAGCCGGGGCATTTTTCGAACACAACGACTTCTCTAACACCATCGGCTCCGATGTCGGACAGGACCGCTTCGGCGTGCACCTCGGCTGGCAATGGACGCCGATGGAATCCGTTGTCACCGACGCCGTCGTCCGCTGGGAAGACTACGCCGACTTCGATGATGAGATCACTTGGCGTGTCGGAGCCTCATGGCAGGCACTTGAGGATACCCGCCTGCGTGCTGGTCTCGGACGAGCCTTCCGCACTCCGACCTTTCTCGACCTCTATGGCACCGCATTCGGCGCTGGAAATCCCAACCTCAAGGCCGAAACCAGCCTGGGATGGGATGTCGGCGTCGAGCAAATCATTGCCGAGGACCACGC
This sequence comes from Haloferula chungangensis, assembly GCF_042664875.1. Classification (NCBI taxonomy): domain Bacteria; kingdom Pseudomonadati; phylum Verrucomicrobiota; class Verrucomicrobiia; order Verrucomicrobiales; family Verrucomicrobiaceae; genus Haloferula; species Haloferula chungangensis. Next base: position 21,559 of record NZ_JBHTBS010000014.1, read on the forward strand.
CGTTTCCGTCACCTGGTTTGCCAACTCCATCGAAGACCAGGTCCGCTCTTTCCCCACACCACCCGTCAACATCTCCGGTGAGACCCCGACACGCGGTCTCGAAACCGCGCTTGATGGATCGTGGTGCGACAACGAATGGCGCTACCGCCTCTCGTGGACCTGGCTCGATGAATCCCTCCGGGACATGCCCGAAAATACCGCCACCGCATCCCTCGACTGGCGACCAATTGACAAGCTGTTAGTCGGAGTCGGAGCAAGCTACATCGATGAGCGTTCCTACGGCGGCGCACCACTCGAAGACTACTTCTTGCTGCGAATCTACGGCAGCTACCAGGTCAGCGAACATCTCACTCTCCACGCCCGAGTCGAGAACCTCACCGATACCGACTACGAACTCTCCCGCTTCGGCACCCCCATCGCCGGCCCCGGCCTGGGATTCTTCACCGGAATCACGGCAGCGTTCTAACACTCCTGACCGTTCATACCCATCCCCGCTTCTGCTTGGGTCATCTCACCCAAGCAGGAGCGTCTCTCACGGCGGGTATCGGTCCGTTGCTGAGGAAAAAGGAAAGGGCCGCAGACTGATCGGAAAAATCGGGCCTCTTCAGCCATCCTTTGTGCGATTTGGAGGGAACGCGACCGGGAAGGGCCGGTCGATTTGACTAGTGAGTCAAAATGGCGGATTGACTTGACCAATTAGTCAAGTAGAGGTCCCCGCATGCCTCCACAGAGCACAGCCCGCGTCCGCCTGCTCGACGCGATGATCGCTGCCATTTGGGAGCGCAGCTACGGATCCACGACGGTCGATGCGATTTGTGAGCGGGCGGATGTCCGCAAGGGGTCCTTCTATCACTTCTTCAAATCGAAGACCGATCTCGCCGTTGCCGCCTTGGAACACCTTTGGGAAAGTTCCAGTCGGCCGACCATTGAAGAAGTCTTCTCGCCATCCCGGCCACCGCTCGCACGGTTCGAGCGGATGATCGAGCTGTGGTATCAGAAAGCCATCAATTGCCAGCGGGACCACGGCCGCGTTCTTGGCTGTCCGTATTTCAATCTTGGCACTGAAACGGCCGCCATCGAACCCGAGGTGGCTGCCACCATCCGCCAGATGCTCGACCGCTACCAGTCCTACGTGGAAGACACGCTACGCGAAGCGATTGAGAAAGGTGACATCTCGATCGACGACCCCGAGGAGACCGCTGCCTGCATCTTTTCCATGATGGAAGGCTGCTCCACGCAGGCCCGCATTCACAACGATCCCGAACGAGTCCGCCATTTCGCCGGAGCATTCGGCCGGATCATCGGTGCCGAACTCCACCCCAATCTCGAGAGCCCAAGCGTCCGCTCCTAACAATTTCCCCATATCCTCTCATGAGCTCATCAACCAAATCGCGCCAATCCCTCGCCTGGATCGGCATCATCATCGTTCTCGGCGTCACCATGTGGTTCGGCTTGAAAGCCCTGCGCGAAGCAGAGCCAGAGATCGGACCAGCAGGCGGAGCCGGCGGTCGTCCGCCCAGCACGGTCATTGTCAGCCCCGTCGAAGAAAGCGAGATCGTCGAGAACCTCACCGTCACAGGAACACTGCGTGCCGTCCATCGGGCGGAAGTCGCGGCAAGGGAATCCGCAGCCGTCGATTCGCTGAATGTCGACGAAGGTGACCTCATTGAAGCCGGTGCCGTGATCGCAAAACTCGACACCCGCCGACTGGAAGCCCTCAAACAGGAAGCGACCGCCGCACTCACCGCATCAAAGGCTGAATTGACTCAACGGGAAGCCGAGCGGGAACGGGCGGTTCTTGATGAAGAGATGATGCGCGGCCTGTGGGACGAGCGCGCGGTGGCCGAGCGGGAATACCTCGACAGCCTCCGGGAAATGAAGGTCTCCGAAGCTCAGGTAAACGCGGCAAAGGAAGCGGTCGAAGTCGCCAGCAAGCGCTTCGAGCTGTTAGACGTCCGCTTTGTCGACTTGGAAATCAAAGCTCCCTTCTCGGGACGTGTGGTCGCCGTCCACACCGAATTGGGCGAATGGCTCAACGAGGGTGATCCCGTCATCACGCTGGTTTCCACCGGTGCCGTCGAAGCATGGCTTCAACTCCCCGAGAGGAAGGCTTCACTGCTCAAACATGCGTCGCCGGAGTCCGTTCAGCTGAGGCTTCCTGGCCGCAACGAGAGCATCAAAGCCGACAGCATCTCAGTGATTCCCGACGTCGAGGGACGCTCACGCAGCTTCAACCTGATTGCCCACGTTCCCGATCCCGAGAACCTGCTGATTCCCGGATCATCCGTCGAAGCCATCGTGCCGCTTGGACTGCCAACCAAGCAGTTGGTGATCTCCGCGGACGCCATCCTCAAGAGCTACTCCGGGACCCACGTTTATGTCCCCGACACGAGCAGCGAGGGACCACCAATCGCGAAGCAGGTGCCCGTCGATTTGCTCTTCGAGCGCAACGGCAAATCCATCCTGGTTCCGGGAACTCTGAAAGCAGGTGACCAGGTCATCGTCGAAGGAAACGAGCGCCTCTTTCCCGGCACCCCTCTCGATCCGAAACCATGGACCGAGACACGCGGTGAAGCAGGAAACACGAGCGCACGCTGAGCCATGAGAAACATCATCGAATCACTCATCCGGCAACCCATCAGCATCGCGGTGGGTACGATGCTTGCCGTATTTACCGGCATCCTTGCCATCACCCAGGTGCCGGTGCGGATGACGCCCGAGATCTCATCGGTGGTGATCGCCGTCACCACGACCTGGGAAAATGCCTCATCAGACGAAATCGAGTCCGACATTATCGAAGAGCAGGAAAAGGTTCTCGGCGAAACGACCGGCCTGCAGTCGATGATCAGCACCAGCGCCGCTGGCCAGGGGACGATCCGTCTGGAATTTGAAACCGGCACCGACATTTCCGAAGCCCAGCATGAAGTGCTCCAGAAACTCGATGAGGTTCCCGGCTATCCGGACGGCGTGCTGCAACCCGTCGTCCAGGACATTGATCCCGAATCCGCCGACTACATCGCATGGATCGGGCTGTTTTCGACCGACCCCAACTACAATCCCGGGCAGCTTTACGACTTCATGGATCGCAGCATCAAGCCGCGCTTCGAACGAATCCCGGGAGTCAGCGAGGTGGGCGTGCGGGGTGCGACAGCCTCCGAACTTCAGATCGTCGTCGACCCCCATGCGCTCGCTCAACGCGGCATCACTTACGCTCAACTGCGCAGTGGCATCACCGCCGCCAATGCCAACTTTTCCGGTGGCAAGATCGAGCAGGGAAAGCGTGACTTCCGAATCCGGGCAACCGGCCGATTCGACACGCCGGAGTCCGCGGAAAGGATGATCATTTTCCGCGACGAGGCGGGGCCCGTCTACCTCGGTGATGTCGCCGAGATCCGCAACGACTGGAAGGAGCCGACCTCATGGGTTCGTTCGCGCGGACAACGTGCCGCCTTTTTCAACTTCCAGCTCCAACGGGGAGCGAACCTTCTCGAGACCATGGAGCTCCTCAATGCAGAAGTGGCCGAGCTGAACAAACCCGGCGCCTTGCTCGATGAGAAGGCCCGCCAACTCGGCATGGATGGAACTCTGGAGTTGGTGCAGACATACGACGCTTCCACCTACGTTGAAGACGCCTTTGAACTGGTCCGCTCCAATCTCGTCCTCGGAGGCCTACTTGCCACCATCACTCTGCTGTTCTTCCTGCGCAGCCTGCGGGCGGTCGGCATCATCGCGATCGCCATTCCCGTCTCAACCATCGCCTCATTCACCGTGCTGGTGATGCTGGGACGCTCGATCAACATCATCTCACTGGCGGGTCTCGCCTTCGCGGTCGGCATGGTGGTCGACAACGCCATCGTCGTCATCGAGAACATCTTCCGCCATCTGGAAATGGGCAAGAAGCCGACGACCGCAGCCCGTGATGGCGCCATCGAAGTCGGTGGCGCCGTGCTCGCCTCGACTCTAACAACCGTGGTCGTGTTTGCCCCCATTCTGATGATCGAGGAGCAGGCGGGACAGCTGTTCCGAGACATCGCTCTGGCACTGATGGCCGCGGTGAGCCTCTCGCTGGTCGTGAGCTTGACGCTCATTCCCGTCGCCTCCGGAAAATGGCTGACGCCCACCGAAACCGGGGACGGACCTTCGCTCTTTGACCGGGTGTTCGGATCACGTTTCTTCAAGATCCTCGGAGCTCCTCTGCGCCCTTTCGGCATCCTCTTTGAAAGACTGCCGGACATGGCTGCCAGCGCGGTGAGATTCGTGACCGCCACCTGGGCGCGACGTTTCACCGTGATCATTTCCTTCACCCTCGTGATGATCACCGGCACTGGCATCCTGATGCCACCGCTCGACTACCTCCCGCAAGGAAATCGCAACCTTGTCTTCGGTCTGCTCTTCCCGCCTCCCGGCTACAACCTCGACGCCCTGTCGGAAATGGGCGAGCGCATTGAGGAGAGGATCCAGCCCCTGTGGGAGGCCACGCCTGACAAGTACGGCATCGAGACCCGCCTGTCCGGTGGCGAGATGGTGGTCGAAAACAATATCCAGCCGATCCCCGCCGGCGATGGTTCGGGGCTGATGATCACGCCTCCTCCGCTGGACAATTACTTCCTCGTTTCCTTCGAAGGACGGATCTTTCACGGCGGCATCTCGGCAGACAAGAAGACGGTCGCCGACCTCGTCCCCGCCTTCAACTACGCCGCCTCCGGCACAGCGACGCCCGACACTTTTTCGATCGCCTTCCAGATGCCCTTGTTCCGCGTCGGCGGCTCGACGGGATCCGCTGTGCAGATCGACTTTAAAGGCCGCGATCTCGATGCCGTATCCGGGGCCGCCGCGGCCGTCATGGGTGCCATGATGAGCAATCCCGACTCCCAAGCCCGGATTACTCCCGCTCCTCCGAACTTCGCCTTCCCGCTCGATGAAATGCGCATCGTCCCCGATGACGCCCGTCTTCGGGAGCTCGACATGACTCGTTCCGATCTCGGCCTTGCGGTCCAGGCGGGAGGCGATGGCATCGTGCTCTTCCGGGACTATGAGCAGGACGGTGAACTCAAGGACATCAAGATTCTAACAAAGGGAGAGGAAGGAAAGGAGCCGCTCGATCAGCTCCTCGACCTGCCGGTCGCCACCCCGTCCGGCGACATCGTCGACCTGCGCTCGATCGCCACGCTTGAGCGCGTTCGCGGACCCGACCAGATCCGCCACGTGGACCGTCAGCGCGCCGTCACGCTGGAGCTCACCCCGCCGGCCGGCCAGCCGCTCGAAACGGTGATCAGCCAGGTCACCGAGATGGTGGAAAACATGAAGGCGCAGGGTGCCATCCCTCCCGGCGTCGATGTCAGCCTATCCGGTTCAGCCGGCAAGCTGGCGGACATCAAGGGCGCACTCCTTGGAGACGGATCCCTCATCGGCACCCTCACCAGCAAACTGGTCCTCGCCATGGTCGTCATCTACCTTCTGATGGTCATTCTGTTTCAGAGCTGGGCCTACCCCCTCGTGATCATGCTGAGCGTGCCGCTTGCGACCTTCGGTGGTTTCCTCGGTCTCGCCGCGGTTCACCATCTCAGCCAGGGCGACCGCTACATGCCGGTGCAGAACCTCGACATGCTGACTATTCTGGGATTCGTGATTCTCGCCGGCGTCGTGGTGAACAACGCCATCCTCATCGTCCACCAGGCGCTCAATTTCATGCATCACGAAAAGCTCGATCCGATGACTTCAGTGGTCGAAAGCGTTCGCAGCCGGGTGCGGCCCATCCTGATGTCCACGCTGACTTCGGTCGGTGGCATGCTTCCACTCGTCGTGATGCCGGGCGCGGGCTCCGAGCTCTACCGTGGCCTTGGCGCCGTGGTCGTCGGCGGACTTACCGTAAGTACGGTATTCACCGTATTTCTCGTCCCCGCCGTTCTCAGCGTGATCTTTGCCCTGAAACAGCCTCAGTCCGAGGCAGCTTAACCATTTCACTCATGCGATCTCCATTTCCTAGAAATCTTAGCAAGCTTTGCGTGCTGGTGATTCCCTTCCTCGCGTCCTGCGCGGTCGGCCCGGATTACGTTGCCCCCCAGGCTGAGCTCGAGTCCGCCTTCAAGAACACCGGCTTTTCACAGGCACCCCCCGAGGGATCCTGGTGGTCGCTTTTCAACGACCCGGAACTCTCACGCCTGATCAAGATGGCCGACACCCAGGGCCAGGGAGTGCGCAGCGAGTTGGCCCGCTACGACCAGGCCCGTGCCACCCTCGGGCTGGCTCGCGCCGACATCTACCCGTCCGTCACGGCCGACGCCTACGCGCGGCGCCAGAAGGACAGCTCGAACTCGAACTTTTCCTTCGGCGTCTACAATGAGTACCGCGCCGCTCTGAACCTGAGTTGGGAAATTGATCTGTGGGGCCGGGTTCGTCGGAGCATCGGCGCCGCAGAGGCCAGCCTCCTTGCCGCCGAATATGATTACCAGGGCCTGATTCTCTCGCTGCGTGGTGAGATCACTCGCGCCTATGTTTCGCTCCGCTTTGCCGATGCCGAGATCGCCTTGCTCGAAAAAACGTCGAAGCTGCGCGGTGAGGCGAGACGCCTCATGAAAGCCCGCTTCGATGGCGGTGCGAGCAGCAAGATCGACTACCAGCGCTCGATCACGGAAGATGAAAGCGTCAAGGCCGAGCTCGCCCAGCTGCGCGCCCGGCGCGAGCGCTACGAGAACGCGCTCGCCGTCCTCACCGGACAAAGTGCTGCGGGCTATCACCTCGCAGCCAACGGCCGCACCCCGACCATCCCGGTGCCCCCATCCGCCGTCCCCTCTGATCTCCTTCGCCGGCGCCCCGACCTCGCGGCCAACGAACGCCGACTCGCCTATGCCAGCGAAACCATCGGTGTCGCCATCGCGACTTACCTCCCGCGCATTTCCATTACCGGTGAAGGAGGTTTCCGCTCCCTCAGCAGCACCGACCTCTTTGATCCCCAATCAAAGTTGTGGGGAATTGCACCGGAGCTTGTTGCGCCCATCTTCCAAGGTGGCCGTGGTTTCTCCGATAAAGCGAGGGCAGAGGCAGCCTATCGCGAAGCCCTCGGCATCTATCGCGGTTCCCTCCTGAGCGCCATTCAGGAAACCGAGGATGCGCTCGGCGATGTCCGCCACCTCGCCGTGGCATCAGCATCGAGAAAGAAAGGCTCCACCAGTGCCGCAGAAGCCGCCACGCTTACGCGCAAGCGCTACAACGCGGGCGTTACCGACTATTTTGAGGTCGTGGAATCGGAACGAACGGCCCTCAATGAAGAACAGGCCGCTCTTTCCATCGAGCTCGCGCGCGCCTTGGCAGCAACCCACCTTATCCAGTCGCTCGGCGGTGGCTGGCAGCGCTGAAATCGGTCGATATCCGGAGATGACAGGCATCCGGAGAGTTCGGACGCTAGACAGGCGGTCAAAGCGGGTACATGCTCCCCGCCGATGCTCCGCAGCGCCGCCTCCAGCACTCACAGCTCCGCCACCGGAGTTGCCGCGGCAAGCTTGAAGACAGCCCTCGCCGGGGCGTCGAGGTTACGCGCCAACGGATTTGTCACGCTCTACGAAAAAAACCCGCTCGACCTGACATCAGAAGTCCTTTCTGCTCTCGGGCACACTTCAACCGATACCGCATCAGATATTTCCCACTAACTTCATGGAACAGTTCATCAAGATCATGCAAAGCGAGTTCGTTTGGGGACTCCTCATTGGCTTCACCTTCGCATTTTTCGCTTGGAAGTCCGGGCTTTCGACAAAACTGCGGCTGTCCCGCGATGTGCGCCGATTGGAAAGCGAACTGCGCGAACTTCAGGGCCACCTCAACACCCAGCTGAAGATCAATTCCCAGGGAAATCAGTCACTCCAAGACGAGCTTGACGACCTGCGGAGGCAGAACGAGAACCTTCGAGTGTCTCTGGCGGGTCTGCAAAACAAGCCCGGCCGGGCCGAGCACCGTCAGTATCAGATCACCGAGAGTGCCGTGCGTATGATGCGTGAACAGGCACCCGGCTTCGCCCCAGCATGGGAAAAAGCCGTCCGTCAGGCCGAAGCCGAGGTCGAAGCTGGAGAAAGCGGTCTCAAACGGCTCGTGCGCAAGGTGATTCCCGGAATCGGAATGAGTTCCGGCCCCAATGCCAACACTCCCCACGACGACGAAGAGCACTAAAGCTCCCCAGCATTCCTCGTTTCTCTCGTAAGGGAGAATGCCCACTCCCCCGCCCCCATCCAAGTTGGGGAGCTCCCCATCCGACCGGCGAAAGCGCCTGTCGGGAAATCTTCGCTTTCTGCTAGCGAAAATTTCGTCTACCACCCCGATCAGACGGCCGTCTGATATCAGGTTCCCCCCTTGATATCCTGGGCGTTTCCTCCCCCTCCCCTCCCCCGGACCACTGACATCGCATGACCAAGCAGAACGGCAATGCCATCACCCCCCCATTCAACGATCTTGCGGCCAGCTGGGCAAACGGTCGTGGATCCACACTTTCCGCCGCCATAAGTGGCGATAGGCACCCGAAGCTGAAAATCACGGGTCCGGGTTTCCTCTACCGCTGGGACCATGATCAGGGCCCGATCGGGATCAAATTCCTCCCTGAAGGCGTGCACCTGACACCGACGCTGGAATCCCAGCAATACCTCGTCATCGAAGTCACCCCCAAAGGCCTGTCAGCACGATCTAACGGTCATCCGACCCACAACTTCCCCCTATTTAACCGAGCTCATCGGCAACAACTCAATGAGATCATCAACGACGCGAGGAATTGCTCGGTATCGGCGGCTTCTCAAAACGGTGATACCCTTCCACTGATCATCGCAGCCCAACGCCTGGTCGCCTTGGGTCGCCAGCTGCCGATGGGTGAACTCCGTGTCCGAAAAACCTCCAACGTCCCTGCCAAGCAGCAATTTGTCACCGATCTCCACCGCTGGTTATCCTCTCAAGTGGAAAAATCGGTGAAGCTCGGGGATGCAGCCGAGCACTTCAAGAAAAGCCCCCGACAACTGATCCGCATCCTCAAGGAAACGACCGGATCAGGATTCGCCGAACACCTCACGGCTCACCGTCTGACTCTCGCGCGACACCATCTGATGCGCACCGATATTTCCATCAAGGATGTCGCAAGAAAATCCGGCTTCAACAGCCGGGAACAGTTCATCCGGTCCTTCAGCAAGGCCTTCTCATGGACGCCTCTCCAATTCCGCAAGGCATGGAACAAGGCAGCGCTTTCTAACAGCGACTTGAAGGCACTTTGCCAGGTATCAGATCGGGATGCGGTAAGCTGGTTCGTGCCCGGTGAGCAGCCCATCGGTCACGCGGGCGAAAGCAACCTCCCCCCCCACACACTCATCGTTGCCAACGCCCTTCACGAAATCATCGAGCTATTCTCAGTCGACGCGAACGGCAAAGGAACCCGCGTCGCCGTCCTCGACCGGGGGGCCATGGAATTCATCAGTCGAGACAAGGCGGGATCACAGTGGTTGGTACGTAGTTCCGACAAACGATTCGAACGGATCTTTGTAACCCCCGCCGAGCATGCCATCGCGGTCATCTCGTCGGAGGTCTAGAGTGAGGGTCGCAGAAAGGGCTGCGAGATGGATCCCGCAGCCCTCTTTCTAAACTGGTTCGTAATCAAATGGCTCCTGTTAGGAAGCTGCCAGCCCCTCATCGAGGGCCTTGGGCAAGGGCTTCTCCTTACGACGGAGAGCCTTTCTCATTTTGGTCAGAGCGACATTCTGAAGTTGGCGGATGCGCTCGCGTGTTACCCCGAACTCACGGCCGACTTCTTCCAAGGTCAGCGGCTTCTTGCCATTAAGGCCGAAACGCTCGTCGATAATCTGGCGCTCCCGCTGATCAAGAACCGAAAGGAGGTCATCCAACTCACCATGCATGTTCTTGTCGCTGAGACTTTCGAGTGGGTTGTCGGCTGACTCGTCGCCAATGATCTCTCCATACTGAGTTGCCTCGCCTTCATTGATCGGAGCATCAAGCGATGTCGGACGTTGCGAAGCCTGCTTCAGCATCGCCAGTTTGCGACGCGGAAGACCCAGTTCTTCGGAGAGCTCCTCATCGGTCGGTTCCCGGCCAAGGGCTTCGCCGAGCATTGAGGAAATCCGGCGCATCTTGGCGATCTTATCGACCATGTGCACGGGAAGACGGATCGTCTTGCTCTGGTTGGCGAGCGCCCTTTTGATCGATTGCTTGATCCACCAGGCCGCATAGGTTGAAAGCTTTCCACCCTTCTCAGGATCAAAACGCTCGACCGCCTTCATCAGGCCGATGTTGCCTTCGGAAATCAGGTCGGAGAGTGGCAGCCCGTAGCCCGAATAATCCTGGGCAATCTTCACCACCAACCGCAGGTTGGCACTGATCATCTGGGTTCGCGCCTCCTTGTCTCCCTTCTTAATTTTGCCTGCCAGCACTACCTCTTCTTCAGGGGTAAGCAGCGGCGTGCGGGAAATTTCTCGCATGTAGAGCTTCAAGCTGGAGTCATTTTCAAATGCCATAATATTGGGTCCCTAAGCGGGATGGTTCGAGTGTTACTATAAGATTAAACGTCGCTGGGGGCTGTTTTGTTCCCGATTTTTTCGACTTCTTTTGTAATGACATGGTTAACACTGAAGCCCTGTCATTTCAACAAGGCTATCCTAGCAAATGACGTGCCGAGGCAGCCAAACGCCCTTAAAGCCTTATTTCGTAGGCTATTCGTGAATCCTCCAAGCAGGGACGACCGATTTGGCCGATGCATAATGCCCCACTTTGGACATTCTGTCGCACATCCTGCAATCCAGGCCGCTACGCAGATACACGAAATGCGCACGCGGCCCATGCCATCGACTCTCGCCGGAGGGAGAGCCGTCGACGAAGGCACACCGAGCAGCAGACGCCACCTGACCGAATTTCCATCGGCCTTTCCGCGAGGAATTATCCCCTGCGAATCGTCGATCCTGTAAATAGCACCATGATCCGATAGACCTTCTTCTTCCGGGTCTCGATCTTACCCGTCGCAAGATCGAAACGCTCGGGAATCTCCTGACGGTGAATATCGACGCTGGCCTTGAAACCGCGCTCCGAAAAGATGTCGATCAGGATTGCCAAAGCAATGGGCTGATCAAAGAGCGGATCCTCCGTATTGATCGTCGCGCGTCCACTCACGGCGTAGCGCTTGATGATCGGCATCGTCTTTTCCTGAATAAAGTCGACGACCGCCTTCAGCAGTTCGGGGTGCTCTACCTGGTAGCCGTCCAGCCGCTTCACCAGTTCCTGCCGCGCACGCTGGACAATGTCCTCAGCCAATGGAATTGCCCGCAGCGAATCATAAGTCCGCGGATCCAGCTCGAGTGAACTCTGATAGTCGAGCTCTCGGATGATGTTCTGCTGGACCACTTCGATCGGTGCCTGGGCATTGATGAAGTGATAGTGGAATATCTGCTTCAGTGAGACCAAGGCATCATAGGTCTTCTCCTTGAAAGTCCGGTAACGGTTCCGCGCAAGCTCCGGGTCGAAGTCGGTCTTTCGCTCTTCCCACAACTCCCCGATCCCGGATTCCCTGACCTCCTTGTTGTGCGCGATCGATTCACGACCGCGCTTCAACTGACGTTCGATGCTTTCAGCTTCATCGACGAACAACACCATGATGTGAAAGGTCGGCTGCCGGAAGAGATGAGCCGTGGGCGTGTTGGAAAACTCCCGGCGCAGGGAAATCATCTGATCATAAAACAACTTTAGGCATTCGACCTGCACCTTGGTCCGGGGGAATCCATCGAGCACCGTGCCGTCCCGAATATTGGAGCGAAGCAAGCGGAACAATAGCAACCGGAGCACTTCTTCATCTCCGACCATTCCCCCTTCTTCCTTGATTTTCCGCGCTTCCGGAGAATCGAGCAGCTCGCTGATGACGATCGGCTCCGCGGTGATCCCCCGGACCTTGCGGATGAAATTGGTATTCGTCCCCTTACCCGATCCCGGAGCGCCACCCAGAAGGATCAGCTCTTTGGGAAATTGAAGGTTCTCGCGCCCGAATTCATTCTCCAAACCCCTCCAGACCCGATTGAAAATCAACTGAGCGTCCTTGATTTCAAGATCCTGTGGGGGATTGGCTGCGGGCTTTTGTTCGGAACTCATCAGACCGGAACTCCACACCACACCGGCAGCTTGGTCCAGCATCGCTGCTAAAATCATAAGAAATAGCCATCGATGCCGAAATCATGCGCCCCGCCAAAGACTCCTCGCTTGAAAGCTCCCTGCCTGCCGCTTGGTATTCATGACGACTCCTGTCGATCTTCCAGAGACTCGGTCTCTCACTCCGATGCACCGACTTTTCACTCTCCTTTTCATCACCACCCTCGCAGCCGAGCCCCTGGACCCCGGCCACTCGCATCAGGGCGAAGCCTTCAACGAAGGGCCCCGTCAGGAAGCGGTCATCATCGAGGGCACCGGAAAGGTCCATTTACCCATCACGACCTCATGGGAAGATGGCCAGGCATACTTCGACCAAGGACTCGGGCAGCTTCACGGTTTTTGGTACTATGAAGCCGAGCGCTCCTTTCGGCAGATCGCGGCCCATGACCCCCATTGCGCCATGGCCTACTGGGGCATGGCGATGGCCAATTGGGAGAATCCTGAGCGAGCGCGTGATTTCATCGACAAGGCAAGCTCGCTCGCCACCAAAGCCTCGCCCCGCGAACTCCAATACATCAACGCCCAAGCGAACTATTACGACGGAATTCCGGAGGACGCCAAAGCACGCAACTTGGAGCTCGTCCACGACCTCGAAGGCATCATCCACGACTACCCCCACGACCTCGAGGCCAAGGCATTCCTCGCCTGCCGCCTCTGGCAGTTCTCTGAAAAGGGTGGCATCCCGATTCCCAGCCATGAAGCCGTCGACGCCTTGCTTCAGCAGATTTTTAGCACGGCTCCGCTCCATCCCGCCCATCACTATCGCATCCACCTGTGGGACAAACACAAAGCCGAACGCGCCATCGACTCCGCCGCCAAGCTCGGCATCACCGCCCCGGCGATCGCCCACATGTGGCACATGCCCGGCCATATCTACTCGAAGCTCAGTCGCCACGAAGACGCCGTCTGGCACCAAATGGCATCCTCCCGCATCGATCACGCCCACATGCATGATCGCCAACTCCTTCCCGACCAGATCCACAACTACGCCCATAACAACGAATGGCTCGCCCGCAGCTGGATCCACCTCGGCAATGCTCCCGAGGCCCTCGCCATGGCGAAGTCCCTCCTCGCCAATCCACGCCACCCCAAACTCAACAGCCTCGAAGGAAAAGCCCACTCCTACCGCTATGGGCGCGACCGATTGCTCGAGGTATTGGAAAAATTCGAACTCTGGAATGAAACCCTGATGCTCGCCGGCACCACCTGGCTCGAAGCCCTTCCTGAATCTCGCGACGAACTCCCACGCCTCCGGCTCATCGGCATTGCCCAGTCCGAATTGAAACAAAAAGACTACCTCATGGAAACCATTGCCAAGGTGGAAGCCATCAAGAAGACGAAGGGACAGGAACCGCAGAAAGCCAGAAATAACGGAAACAGGAAAGCGGGAGGCAAAGCCAACAAGGAAGCCGAACAAATCAACAAGACCCTCGACGAACTCAAGGCGTGCCTCAGCGCGATTGACGGCGACACGAATGCCGCTCTCACCGCATTGGAAAGATCGCAACGCCCCGATTTCGCCAAAGCTCTCAAGCACTTGGCACTCGGCAATGAAAAGAAGGCCGATGAGCTCTCGAAGGCCACCATGGAGAAGAGCAGGAATCAGACTCTCCCGCTCGCCGCTCGCATCGAAGTCCTTCATGCCCTCGAGCGCCACGACGAAGCCCGCCGATGCTTCGGCGAACTGCGCCAACACTCCTCCCATCTCGACCTTCAGGCCCCGCCCTTCGTTCGACTTTTACCGATCGCGAAGGAATACGGTATCCCGGATGACTGGACCGTTCCCTACGAAATTCCCGCTGACTTCGGCGAACGTCCCAACCTGACCGATCTCGGGCCGCGCCACTGGTCCCCGCCTCAGGCCTACAATTTTGCCCTCGCTTCCCTCTATCTCCAGTCCAATCAACTTTCCGACTACCGAGGTCAAGCCGTCATCCTCATCCACTACCTCGGCCATTCCTGCCTCCACTGCGCCGAGCAACTCAACGCCATCGCCGAGCGCTACGACGACTTCAAAAAATCCGGCCTAACCGTCATCGCCATCAGCACCGATGACTATACTGAACTCAGCAAATCCCAATACAACTACGCGAGTTCGGACGGCCCGTTCCCCTTCCCGCTGTGCGCCGACCCGGATATGAAATCCTTCCGAGCCTACAATGCTTACGACGACTTCGAAAAGCAGCCACTCCACGGCACCCACCTGATCAGTCCCAAAGGCAGGGTTCTCTGGTCCGATATTTCCGCCGACCCGTTCATGGACATCGATTTCCTCCTCAACGAATCAAGCCGTCTGCTCAAGCTGCATCACTCGAAGTAGGTATCCTCATGCCGATAGGGAGGCGAGCAGCAGCAGAGCAGACGAAGATCCTCCCGCGCCTGAATCTGATGCCAGGATCCAGCTGGAATCAAAATCGCATCGCCCTCTCCAACCTCCCTCGTTTCCCCCTCAAGCTCCATCGTGCCGCTGCCGGAGAGGATGAAATAGAATTCCTCGCTTTCCTTATGCCAGTGACGTTCGGTCTCGCCACCTGCGGGAATGGTCGCTTCCGCGAGACTCTGCTTCTCCACCGGGGCATTCGATCGATCGAGTATGCTGCGAATGGTCGACCCATCCTTGGTCGTGAATGGCGCTTGCTGATCAATGGCACGGACTTCCATGCCCGACATCCGACACCTCCTTCGCTCAGTCGCCAAGGAAAACCAATTCCTCGGCGACCCGGTTGAGGGTCAGTCGTGCCTGCGGCAGCACCTCCGAGAGATTGCCAAAAAGCTGTCGCGGGGCATTGCGTGGGACGTTCGGATTATCCGCCGCCTGACGATAGGCCTTCCGAGCGAAATTTTCGTAGAATTCGACACCTGGAGCACCACGACGTTCACACCGGCGCTGAAGAAATCCCGGGAACAAGCCTGTTAGAACGAGGAACTGATTTCCCGCCGCCACCTGCAAATGAAAGCGCAGCCTGCCGTGCGCCGATTCGAGAATCGATACAAAATCCGTCACATGAGTCAGTCCGGATGGCACCCCTTTCAACACATCATCCGGATCAGCCCCCACCCTCTCGGCCAGAACCGCGGACACAAAATCGGCAACCGCCACATCCTCAATTCCTGCCTGGAGGAACGAGTGACGAACGAGCACGTAAAAATAGAAGTGAGGAGAAACGCACACCGCGCCGGGAGAATCGATCACCCCTCGGAAAACCTCCTTGAGATCAAGCATCTCACGCATCGCCTCGGGATCTTCCCACAGAGTCCACAAGTGGCGATTCTGATCTCCCGGCGAAAGAATTTCGGCGAGAAAGGCGAAGTCGGAACGAGTAAAACGATCACAACTCGAGGAAATCCACGTCTCCATCATAGCGATCCAATTAGCAGATTCCTGCCCATCTTGACGATAAAAAAGCTTAATCAAACCAAACTAAACACGCTGAAACCCCCGTATTTCATTGAAAATGTGAGATTTAGCCTAGCGAACTTTGGGCTTGCCAGCCCTAAATCCCACTC
Source organism: Haloferula chungangensis (assembly GCF_042664875.1). Classification (NCBI taxonomy): domain Bacteria; kingdom Pseudomonadati; phylum Verrucomicrobiota; class Verrucomicrobiia; order Verrucomicrobiales; family Verrucomicrobiaceae; genus Haloferula; species Haloferula chungangensis. The sequence goes on from NZ_JBHTBS010000014.1 coordinate 37,234, forward strand.
GTATTGGGCTTCGCCGTTCGACGGCAGGAACCACTCAAGACATACCATGACCCGGACCTATAAATCCGTGGCCCTGGCCTTTGCCGGAGCCCTTCTTTTCACTTCTTGCGCCTCACAAGCGAATCAGAAGAAAGTCGCCACCACCCAATCCACCTGGAAGGTTAAGTCCGTTCAGAAGGGTCAGGCGTCCTGGTACGGCATCCGCTGCAATGGTGGAACCCATACCGCAAGCGGCGAGACCCTCTGCAACCACGCGCCGACCGCCGCTCACAAAACCTTGCCCATGGGCACCAAGGTTCGGGTAACCAACCTCAACAACGGCAAGTCCGAAATCGTCAAGATCACCGACCGCGGTCCCTACACCAAGGGACGCATTATCGACGTCACCGAAGGCGTGGCCAAACGCATTGGATTTTTCGGCAACGGCATCACCAAAGTGAAAGTGGAAGTCGTCGAGAAGGTCGCTCCGACGGAAGACAACAAGAGCTGATCCTCCCCCAGAAATTTTTTTTCAGGCCACCGTCCTCCATCGACCGGTGGCCTTTTTCATGGCCCCCCAAGTGCCATTCCTGCGACGCTCACTCCACCGATACCGCAAGGTCTTCGCCAAGGGACTCGATGGAGTCGACCAGGGCTCCCGGAGAAAGGCCATCCGGAAGCGAAACGATCCCCTTCGCATGAAACAAGGGATGACCCGACATCGGAGCGCTCTCCAGCGCGGTGTGCAGATCCTCAACATTTGCCCCTGCACTCGCGATGGCCGCTGATAGCGCCTTCACAATCCCCGGACGATCATTGCCCACCACGTCCAACGTAAGCATCGCGCGCTTGGGTGCCTCCTGATGGGATTCCCGCTGCACCTGAACCGAAATCCCCTCACTCGCAAGCGCCTCCAGAGCCTCGACCAGTTCTTCAATCCCCTCCTCCTCACATTCAACCCGCAGAATCCCGGCGAACTGACCCGCAAGCCGCGCCATCCGGCTCTCCAGCCAGTTCCCGGCGTGATCCGCCACCGTTTCTGAGAGCCGCTTGACGATACCCGTTCGATCCGCTGCCAGAACCGTCATGACTACTGATACTTTCATGACTCCATGCATGCACCACCGCCGATCCGAGGTCATGCCTTTTCTTTCAAGACCGACTCCTAATTCCACGAGGACTATCCCCAGGCGGCATCGTCGATGGAGCCGTCCGGCTTTCACCTGCCCCGGTCCTCATCGATCCGGCACGCCGAGACGCGCTCTAGCATTGCGTGATGGACGATCATCCGCCTGAATTCCGGCCCCATGGCCCGCCCCGGACTGATCCTGAAACTTTCCTGCCCCGACCAACCCGGCATCGTCTCGAAAATCTCGGGCTACGTCGCCAGCTACTCCGGCAACCTCGTCGAATTCGCTCAATTCACCGACAAGCTCGCAGGACGCTTCTTCTCACGCCTCGAAATCGATACCGCCGGCCTCACGGTTGAAGTCGAGGATTTCATCGATGGCTTTGGCACCCTCGGCCGCGCGCTCCAGGCCGATTGGCACTTTCGCCGCCTCCCCTACAAGATGCGCACCGCGGTGCTCGTCACCAAAACCGACCACTGCCTCCAGGAAATCCTCTGGCGCACCGAACTCGGCGAACTCCCGGTCGAAATCACCTCCATCATTGGAAACCGCGACACCTGCCAACCCATCGCCAAACACGCCAGCATCCCCTTCCATCACATCGAAATGGATGGCGACAAGAAGGCCGCCGGCTTCGCCGAAATCCAAAACCGCCTCCAAGCCGAAGACGTCGAACTGATCGTCCTCGCGCGTTTCATGCAGATTCTCCCGGATGACTTCTGCCGTGCCTACGAAGGCCGCATCATCAACATCCATCACAGCTTCCTGCCCGCCTTCATCGGTGCCAATCCCTACCGGCAAGCCTACGAACGGGGCGTCAAACTGATCGGTGCCACCTGTCACTACGTCACCGCCGATCTCGACGCCGGCCCGATCATTGAGCAGGAAGTCGATCGCGTGCAGCATTTCCACACCCCCAACGACCTCGCCCGCCTCGGCCGCGACTGTGAGCGCGCCGCCCTCGCCCGCGGCATCCGCTACCACGTCAACGACCGCACCATCATCGATGGAAGCCGGGCCATCGTGTTCCCGGACTAACAGACCAAGCACCGATCCAGCGTTTGCTGCCGTTCCCCTCTTCGCCAACTCCTGATAGGTCATGCAGATCGAGCTTGAGAAAATCTACAAGTCCTTCGGACGGACCCAAGCTCTCAGTGAAGTCACCCTCGACCTTCCACCTTCGTCAGTCGTCGTTCTGTTAGGAGAAAACGGTGCAGGAAAATCCACTTTGCTAAGAATCATGGCTGGCCTCTGCGTTCCTGACTCCGGTCTGGTCCGCTACGATGGAGTGGCCTTCTCACGCGAGAACCTTTCCCTCAGGAGGAGACTCCACTTCACACCGGATATCCCCCTCCTCTTTCCCGAGCAATCAGTCGGACGAAACATCGCAACCTTTGCCGCCCTCTATGAGAAGGAAACGAAAGGCCGGGAAGACTTTGTTGCTCATTGGTTGAAGGAGACCGGCAGCGCGTCTCTGATGCGCCGAACCGTATCCAACCTCTCCCGTGGACAGATTTACAAGGCAGGCCTGGCGTGCGTTGCCATGATCGAACCGGAGCTCTGGCTCGTCGACGAGCCCTTCGCATCGGGAATGGATGCCCTCGGAATGGGCGCATTCCGCCGACTCGTGAAGCACCTGACCGCCAGTGGCGGAACCGTCGTCTACACCACCCAAATGGTCGATATGGCCATGGACTTCTCCGACCACGTCTGTGTCATCAAGGAAGGGGAGACCATTCTCTGGGACTCAACCACGACCATCCAGGAGCGCATTGGAGATGACCCTGAAGCTGCGGAAAAAATTCTAACAGGCAACTGGGGGAACCCATGAAGCTTCACCACACCGACCTTGAAAAAGAGCTTCTCAGACTTGCCCGCCTTGGCTCTGAAAAGAACAAGCTCAAGCCACCAGATCAAAGTTCAGCAGGTGCGTTTTTAAGAAGTCTGGGGTCACTCGTCCTCTTTGTCGGCGGGGTGTCGATGCTTCTCGGAATTCCCTACGAAGAAGTTCGCGGGCTCCATTGGCAGACCTTGCTCACGGCAATGCTACACATGTTTGTCGCTCATGCCGGATCAGGAAAACTCTACGAAACCGCTACCCGTCTGGGAGCCTCAACCGTCCTCGTAAATCTTCCAATCGCCGGTATCCATGCTGCCAGATGGATCAGGAGCTGCTACTTGAGGCGGCATTGGCTTACGCCTTTGATCGCGAGTGTCATATGTTCCTTCGCCCTCATTGAGTCGCCACTTGATCATCCGCTTAAGCTCGTCAGCACCAGTCTTCTCCTCTTCGCTACAACCATGTCGTCCGTCATGCTTCTCGGTGACGAACGCTTGCTCAAATTTCGAATTCCAAGCATCTGGCAACTTCTCTTCCTCGGTCTTGGACTGCTTCTCAGCATTCTCTATTTCACCCAACCTGGAATCTTCCTCGAAGGCAATTCCCCCCGGTGGGTCGCCAAGGCCATCACCGCAATTGCATGGCTCTATCCTCCCACCTGGGTTCTGCCTGAAGCTCTCTCGAGTGGCGGCGTCCTCCTTGCCGCCATCTGGATCTCATGGGGATTCATCCGATGGGCATCCTGGCCACGGAAAATCGCCGGGTTTTTCGATACCCCTCAGGATTTTTTGGGCGCATGGGGCAATTTTGGATACGACGAAATTGATGATCTCGATTCTGTCGAACTAGAACCTGACAATAGTAGAGCAATCGCTCGTGGCTCCCTGTCATCAAAAGATGAACCTGACGAGTTCGTCCTTCCCGAGCCTCTAAGCATCACCGCCAAGGGGTGGGTCGACCGCTGGATCAATCGCTGCATCGGACTGCGGGACCGTCACATCGCCGGTGCCATTACTCTCCCAAACGGGAACTACACCTGGCGCACCAACCTGGTTCTGAAGATCACCCCAATCTGGCTGCTTGCGGTCGCCATCTTTGCATTCACGTTCAAGGACGGCGAACTCAAGGACAGTATTATCCTGTGGATCTGGCTTCTCACCCCACTGATCATCGGTCTGGGATTATTCCCCTTCACCAATGCCATCAGTCGAGCCACCAGCACTTGGTATATCGGAGAACAGAGCATTCTGTTTTTCTCGGGTCTACCGATCAGCATGCGCGACATCCTCCGCATTTCATCAAAGATAACCACCGCCCGCACCCTGATCTTCATCCTCATCGGAGCCCCTGTTGCGGCCATACAACTGACGTTGCTGAATGAGGACATCAATCCTTGGATGGCCTTCATGGCGGTTCCCTCCATTGGTCTCACCTGGATCCTATCTCGACCCGTTTTCATCTGGAGTCGGCTCCAAGAAAGATCCAAAGGACGGAAGCGAGCGATTATCCGCTTTGGCCTCGGCACTCTTCTATCCATCGCCCTCGCATTCGTTTGGCTGATCGCCGGAGGATCATCTCTCCTTAGCACCTATTTCCTTCTTGTCGCCGATATGGGCTCCAAGGATTTCACTATTAGTCTCCTCCTGCTTCTCGGCGCTCAAACGATTTGCGGACTCGCCGCCAGAGCCACCTTCGAGATCCGAAGATGGCAATCCAATCAGCAAGTCATCGATTGGTTAAAGCCGGACTAGCGGCAGACTGCTCACTTTCCATAACCCTTTTTCTTCGTGTCCGGTCCTCCGTCGCCACGTGGCGGAACCTCCTCGCCGTTTTTCGTCATCAGCGCCTCGACCGCGTCCATCATTTCGACAATCGGACGGAAGTTCCCACGCCGGTAACCCCGCGCTATTGTGAGAGGCGTCCGTCCGTAGCGGTTCTTCTGATTCCAAACCTTGATGTCCGCGCCCTTTTCGTCGAGCAGCGCCACCAGCTTGAGCGAGGCCTTGTAAGCCGCGCCGTGCATCACCGTCTCCCTGTTGTTATCGGTCGCATTGATGTCGGCGCCGAGCTCCAGCAGATAAAGCAGTGCCTCAATCGCGTCATCCTCTGTGCCCGCCTCTTCGCCCGGTGCATTCACCCCGATGCCGCAAACCATCAAGATCGGCGGCGTGTTGTCGGCATTTGGAATCGTCGGATCCGCGCCCAGTTCCACCAACAGCCTCATGAATGGCAGATCACATGTCTCCGCCGCCATGAAGAATGGCGTTGCCCCCTTCGGGTTCATGGCTTCGGCATTTCCACGTCCGTTCTTCAACCGAGCATTCACGTCCGCCCCCGCCTCAACCAGCTTTCTCACACACTCCAGGCTCGTCACGCTTCCCGAGCCATCGGGTGGCGGCATCCCGTTGACACCGTCGCCGCGCACGCTCTTTCGCACCCAGCTCATTGCATGCAGAGGCGTGTATCTGGATCGCTGATCATTCGGGTCCGCACCTGCTTTTACAAGCTCGAGCGCCAATTCGAAATGTCCGTTCTCCACCGCCAGCATCAAGGGCGAGGTCCCCGGCCTCATCAATTTGCCGTTGGGCTTTTTCGGCTCAGCCACCTCATTCGCATCAGCTCCTGCATCCAACAAAATCTTCGCCACCCCGATATGCCCCTGCCTCGCGGCAAAAAGGAGCGGCGTGAAACCCGAGTCGAGACTCGTCCCCAGCTCCGCGCCATTCTCCAGCAAACATTTCACCGCTTCCTGATGCCCTTCCGCTGCCGCCCACATCAGCGCCGTCTGCCCCCTGCGCTCCTTCGCATTCACCTCCGCCCCCTCGGCAATCAGTGCCTTCACGCATTCAGAACTCCCCGTCCGCGATGCCGTCATCAAACAGGTTTCTCCTCCAGCAAGCACCGCATTCGCATCCGCCCCCGCCTCCAGCAACAGCCGGACCATCTCCGCATTCCCATTCCGACATGCCAGAGAAAGAGCCGTCACCCCGTGGCGATTCGCCTGCGTTGCCAGGTTCCCACTCACCACCAAGGCCTCCACTGCCTCGACGTCATCCCGATCCGTCGCCTCTAACAACCGATCCAAATCATCCGCAAACGCCGACGAAGAAACAGCCAGCACCACCAACGAAATTGCGCGAAATTGACGAAATTTAAAACCGCGTGAATTCACTCCAAACGAACTCATAAGCGACTCAAAAAATCTGCGTCCATCCCCGTTCATCTGCGGTTAAAAATCAAATTCCCAACGGCCGGCTCAGCTCATCAATCATCCCGTTGCTATCGCCGAACGACTCCAAATCCACCCCCGCCTTGTCGAGCAGGGTGAGATGGAGGTTCGCCAGCGGCTGCGGCTTGTCGAAACGAATGTGTCGACCGCCCTGCATGCCACCCGCCGCCCCGCCCGCCACGATGATCGGCAGGTTGTTGTGATCGTGCACGTTAGGATTTCCCATGCCACTGCCATAGAGGAAAAGCGAGTGATCGAGCAGCGTGCCATCACCATCCTTCGTCCCCTTCATTTTCTCCAGGAACTCGGCAAACAAGGAAACGTGGAAGGCATTGATCTTCGCCATCCTCGCAATCTTGTCCGGGTCATTGCCGTGGTGCGTCAGCGGATGGTGTGGATCGGTCACGCCCGTTTCCGGATAGGTCCGATTGCTCGTCTCCCGAGCCAACTGGAATGTCGTCACCCGCGTGATGTCTCCCTGGAAGGCCAGAATCTGCAGTTCGAACATCAACCGTGCATGATCGGCGTAGGAAGCCGGCACGCCCTCAGGACGATCAAGGTCAGGCAGCGGGTTATCCTTCGCATCCGACTCGGCTTTCTGGATCCGACGCTCCACTTCACGAACCGCCTGCAAATAATCATCCACCCGACCCCGATCCGCCGCTCCAAGCTCACGCTTCAGGCTCGCCAAATCGTCACCCACCCAATCGAGCAAACTCGCCCGACGCTTCAAGCTCGCCTGCCGTTCCTCCGGAGTCGCACCCTCGCCGAACAACATCTCAAACACCAGACGCGGATGGGCCTCCGCCGGCAGCGGCGTCGTGGGCGATGCCCACGAAAGATTGTTCTGATAGACGCAGGCATAGCCATTGTCGCACTGACCGACTGTCTGCATCAGATCCATCGACATCTCAAGCGATGGCAACTGCGTGCCCCGCCCGATATGCTGCGCGGCAATCTGATCCGCCGTCGTTCCAAGGAAATAGTCCGAACTCTCGGTCCGACGCGCCTGCGCCGCACTCAGGAAAGCCGAGTTCGAGGTCGCATGCGTCCCGGGATAAGCCGGTTGAAGTTCCAGATTGGAAAGCACCGAAATCTGATCCTTCACCGAGCCTAAAGACTTCAAGATGGGCGACAACTCACCGAGCTTGTCCGTGCCCTCCGGCGTCCAGCGCGTGATATCACAGCCCATGGGCATGAACACGTAGCCCAGACGCTTCACCGGCTTCGCCACTGTTAGAGTAGAAGCCGTGGCTGCGGGAATCATCGCGTCGAGCAGAGGCAGACCAATGGTCGCCCCCATGCCACGCAGGAAGGTTCGGCGATGAAGGGATTTTCGGGAAAGAATCATGGTTTTTTTCTCATGGTGAAGGGGACGCTTTTCACGACCCCGATGATGATATCGGACAGCTTGTAGTTGGAGGCCGAAGCCTCGGAAACAATCGCGCGCACAGCAGGGGCGTCCTGGTATTCAACACCTCTGCCAACCCCGTAGATTAGGAGCTTTTCTGCCACTGTCCTAGCAAAAAGCTCGGGGCGATCCAACAAGCCATCCTCAAGCCCCTCGACCCCTGAAAACTCCGTTCCATCAGGCAATCCTCCCGATGAATCGACGGGCAAATCCCCCTCCCAGCTCCGCCAGCGGCCGACGGCATCATAATTCTCCAGCGAAAATCCCGGCGGATCCATCAGCACGTGGCACACCGCGCAACTCTTCTTCTCGCGGTGCGCCGCCAACCGCTCCCGCATCGGCAGACTTTCGGAAATCACCATATCATCCAGCGACGGCGTGTCCGGTGGAGGTGGCGGAGTCGGTGTTCCGATGATGTTCTCCAAAATCCAGTTCCCCCGGATCACCGGAGACGTGCGGTTGGCATAGGAGGTCACCGAAAGAATGCTGCCATGCCTCATCAGACCGCCACGCTTGCTATCCTCGTCCAGTTCCACTCTGCGGAAACGACTCCCATAGATTCCCGCAATCCCATAGTGCTTCGCCAAACGCTCATTGAGGAAGGTGTAGTCCGCTTTCAACAGATCGAGCACGCTGCGATCTTCCTGTAAGATGCTATTGAAAAACATCCGTGTCTCCGTCTTGAAGGCCTGACGCAGGTTATCATCAAAGTCGGGAAACAGACGAAGGTCCGGCGAGAACGAATCCAGGTTTCGCAAATGCAGCCACTGGTCCGCGAAGTTCGTCACCAGCGACTCCGCTCTTGGATCGGCAAGCATCCGTCGAACCTGCTTTTCCAACCCACCCTCCGCCGAAAGCTCGCCCTTCTCCGCGACCTCTAACAACTCTTCATCCGGCAAGCTGCTCCAAAGAAAGAACGACAGGCGCGACGCCAATGTGAGATCATCCAAACGATACACACTCCCCGCCTCCAGCTCCGCCGGATCCTCCTCAATCCGGAACAAGAAGCGAGGGCTGACCAGAATCGCGCTCAAGCCCGCCTCAATGCCGGCCTCGAAGCCTTTCTCTTTCCGCTCCTCCTCGAAGAACCCCATGGGCCCCGCCAGTTCCTCCTCACTCACCGGACGACGGTAAGCCCGACGCATCAGGCCTGCAAAAATCTCCCTCGCGCAGGCCTCTTCATCCCTCTCCGACTCCGGCATCCTCACAAAGATCTTTTTCCGGCTCGGTGTCCCATTCCCCGTTTTGGCATCAGAAGCGTCTGCCTCGAATGGCCCCGAAATCGAAACCTGAAAAATCGCCGGAGCCTGTCGCGGATGCCGGTGCATGTTATACTGCGCGTCATACGGCTTCCGCTTGTTTTCCTGTAGCGACGACGACTTCCTAACAAACGTTACGCCCAACTTCTGAGGCCCACCCTGCACACGGATGCGGGCCTTCAGATTCGCATCCACTTTCGAGAAGTCCCGATTCCTTGGCCGCTTTACTTCAAACTCCGCCACCTTTTCCTGACCCACCAGCACCTCGATCTGATGCGGTTCATAAAGCCCTTCGATTTCCTCATTGCGATCCCTGGAAAGCCGGATATCCACTTCATACTCGCCGCTCACCGGGAAGGTGTGATCGATCACCACGCCACCTCGGGTTCCGAACGGCAAGCCTTCGAGCCGCTCGTCCTGCGTTCGGTCCGCCGGCACCCGCACCACCCGGATCTGTGGCGAACCTTGATCACCACCCACCGCGATCCGGCTGATCTTCTGCGCCGCACTGATGTAACGACTCAGCAAAGTCGGAGATAGACTTCCCACCGTGATGTTGTCGAAACCATGGCTCGACTCATCCTTCGGCAGCAACTCGAACACATCCACTTCCACCCCGAGCAGATCGCGAATTGCATTCTGATATTCCGTCCGCGTCAGCCGCCGAACCGCATCCACATGCCCCGGGTCTGGCGACTCCGAAGCCCGGGAATCAAAGTAAGCCGTCAGCGTCTCCAAGGTCGCTTGGTAGGTCTCTTCGTCCGGCCGCACCTCTTCCACGGGTGGCATCTGCCGCGCGTCCATCCGCCGGATCACTTTCTCCCAAATCTCCGGATGCTTCCCGATCTCATCGCCTGAGATCCCATCCAAATCGAGTCCGCCTCGCTTGATGCCGCCGTCATGACAGTCGATGCAGTACTCATCCAGCAGCGCAGGAAGATCCTTGGATAGGGGATCTCCGAGGACGAAAGGAGCCACGATCCATAGCATGGCAGCCGAACCAAGGCATGATTTGAGGGTCGTTCGAGACACAATGGGATTTTTAGGTTAAAGCAATACAGGTGCGCCCTTGCCCTCCTGTCAGTGAAAACGAGTGAATTCTCGGAAATTCACCATCGAGTGGGGCACAAGCGGATTCTAGGTTCCCGGTTTCACCTGGAAACAGGAGTCGACAAACTCCGATCTGTATGACAACCCACCGCCGTCCGCCAACCGGAGCCGTGGCTCCAAAACCGTCCGGCGGCTTCATTAAAGATCATGAAAGCTCTCAATCGCAGCACAGCCGGCGACCTTCCCAACTATCCCGAACGCGTCATCCAGTTTGGCGAAGGCAACTTTCTCCGCGCATTTGTCGACTGGATGATCCAGCGCATGAATCAGACCGTCGACTTCAACTCTTCCGTCGCCATCGTCCAACCCATCGAGCAAGGCCTGGCCGACCTGATCAACAAACAGGATGGCCTCTATCACCTGGTCCTTGAAGGCATGAAAGACGGCCAAGTCGTCAAAGAAAGCGAACTCATCCACTGCGTCACCCGCTGCCTCAATCCTCACACCCAATTTCAGGAATACCGCGGGCTTTTCGAAAGCCCCGACGTCCGCTTCGTCGTCTCTAACACCACCGAAGCCGGCATCCAGTGGGCCGATGGTGAAAGTCTCGACATGGAACCCCAACATTCCTTCCCGGGAAAAATGACCGCACTTCTTTATCGTCGCTTTCAGAAGTACGACGGTGCGGCTGACAAGGGCCTCATCATCATCTGCTGCGAACTCATCGAAGACAACGCTGACAAACTTAAGGAATACGTCCTGCGACACGCTGCCAATTGGAAGCTTGAACAGACCTTCATCGATTGGCTCGAAAACGCCTGCGCCTTTTGCTCGACGCTGGTCGACCGCATCGTCCCCGGCTTCCCCCGCGACACCGTGAAGACCTATCAGGAACAGTTTGGCTTTGAAGATAACCTGATCGTCGTCGGCGAGTACTATCACAACTGGGTCATCAAGGCCCCTGAGTGGGTCGCCAAGGAATTCCCCGCCGACCAGGCCGGACTCAACGTCAGCTTCGTCGACGAAGCAGAGCAACGAAAAATCCGGGATCAGAAAGTCCGCATCCTCAATGGCTCGCACACCGGCACCATGGCTGTCGCCTACCTCAGTGGATTCGACACCGTCCGCGAATCGATGGAGAACGAGCACCTCGGAAAATTCGTCCGTCAGATGCTCGCTGAGGACATCGTCCCGAACATTCCCGGTGATCAGGATTACCTGCAGCAGTTTTCCGACAAGATCCTCGAACGGTTCTACAACCCCTTCATCCGCCACGGCTGGCTGACCATCTCCCTGAACTCGATGAGCAAATGGGAAACCCGTGTCCTTCCGAGTCTGCTTGATGCCAAAAGGAACACCGGCAGGGTCCCCGACAAACTCGCCTTCTCGCTCGCCGCACTGATTGCCTTCTACGCCGGCCAGCGGGCCGAAGAGATGTATGTCTGCCGAGACAACCAGGATATCCTCGACCTCTATCAGCGCGTCTGGTCGAGCTATGACAGCAGCCCCGAAGGTCTCCACAAACTCGTCGAAACCGTGCTCGCCTACAAAGCAAACTGGAAGATGAACCTCAATGAAGTCGACGGACTAACAGATGCTGTCACTTCCCGCCTTGCCCGTATTCTCGAAATTGGCGTCTTCGAGGCCATGAAGGAAACCCTTTCCTGAATCCATCATCATGAGCGCCCGATTTCAAGCATCCCCGATCGAAGGTTTTGCCCGATTTCCCCTTCCCGGGGACAATGCCGTCATCGCCACCCAGGACCTGAAGAAGGGCTACGCGCTTCTCCACGGCGGGCAGGAGATCCGTGTCCAGCACGACATCCTCACCGGTCACCGCTTTGCGGCCCGCGAGATCAAGAAGGGGGACGCCATTACCTCGTGGGAATATCCCTTTGGTCGGGCAACACGCGATATCCAACCAGGTGAGTACCTCTGCAACCAGGGCGTGCTCGATCGCTTCGCCATCCAGCAGGATCCGAAATACCGGAACCTCGAGATCCCGAGCGAACCCAATTTCATCGACGACATGCCTGAGTATGTCTTCGACGAAAGCGGGTGGACAGAGCCGGAAGCGCTCGAAGCCTACGCCACCACTCGGGGCTTCGCCGGCCACTTCCGTGGCGAACGCGGCACCGGCACCCGCAACCTCGTGGTCGTTCTCGGCACCACCTCCCGCACATCGGCACTCGCCCAGCGCGCCGCCGAGCGATTTCAGGGGAAAACCGCTGCATTCACCCAGGTCGATGATGTCGTTGCCATTCGCCACACCGAAGGCGCAGAGACCGATCACGAAGAACGCCAACGCACACTGCGCACCCTCGCCGGACTCGTCACCCACCCGAATGTCGGCGCCCTCGTCGCCATCGATACCCGCACCGAAAGTGAGATCACCAATGGGGAACTCCTCGATTGGATTGCCAAACACGGTCCGGACATCTCCGATCTGTCCATCCATCTCGTCACCGCCGCCGAAACCTTTTCCCGGGATCTGGATGCGGTATGCAGGCAGATTGAAACGGCTCTAACAGAAGCGAACCGTTCCGAACGAAGCGACCGTCCCTTTTCCGAACTCAAGATCGGCCTCAACTGCGGCGCGTCCGATGCCTTCTCCGGCATTTGCGGCAACGTCCTATCCTCCGCCATCGCCCGGGAAGTGATCTACTATGGGGGTAGCGCCAACCTCACTGAGACTCCAGAGCTCGCCGGTGCGGAAGACTACACGCTTTCATCAATCACCGATCCGGCGATCGGACCTCGCTTCCTCGACATGCTCGATCGCTTCAAGCAGCAACTCGGATGGCACGGCGGCAAGGTCGACAAGAACCCCTCGGAAGGAAACCTTCTGGGCGGCCTTTACAACATCACGCTCAAATCACTCGGCGCCGCGGTCAAACGCGACCCGCGGATCCCGATCCAGCACGTCACCGAGTTTGGAGAGCGCATGAATTTCCCCGGTTTCTACTTCATGGATGGCATGGGCGGCGACATCGCCAGCTACACCGGCCAAGCCGCTGCCGGCTGCAACATCATCCTGTTCGTCACCGGTCGCGGCACCCCCACGAATTCATCGATTGTTCCCACTATCAAGATCGTGAATACCACCGAGCGCTACGAATTGATGAAGGATGACATCGACATCAATGCCGGCCGCTACCTCGATGGCATGTCGATGGAAGATCTCACGGCCGAAAGCCTCGACCGCGTCGCCGCCATTGCTTCGGGCGAAAGGACCAATGGTGAAAAGGCCCACCAGAACATCGATCTTCTCTGGCGCCGGAAATTTTTCATGGCCGAACCCGTCTTGCCGGCCCCCTCCCACGCAAGTCGCCTCTCCGGTGAGCCCCTCACACTCCAACCCTCGGCATCTTGGCGCAGGCTCGAAATTTCCTTCGATGGCATCCGCGAAAACGGACGCGTGACTCCTAGGGAACGCGTCGGACTGATCCTCCCCACGGTCGGCTGTTCGGTCGCCACCGCTGAGCAGGCAGCGATCCGCCTCAACAGGAGCAGGCTTCTAACAAGTGAACGTGTCTCACGCTTCGTCGTGCTCTCAAACACAGAAGGCTGCGGCGTCACCACCGGATCGGAGATCATCAATTTCATGCTCGGGTACTCGAACCACTCCCTCGTCGAGCGCTGCCTATTTCTCTCACTCGGTTGTGAAATGGTTTCCCTTAACTTCCTTCGCTCCGCGATGAGCGGCCAGGACATCGGCTTCCCCGAAATCACCAAAGCCGTGCGGAACCGAAAAATCGAACTCGACTACTTTGGCTGGTTGACGATTCAAGGAGCCCGCGGCACCGCGAACACCATCACCGCTGTCGAAGAGTGGTTCCATCAGCAGCTTGAGAACATCCCTGCCCGAAATTTCGCCCAAGGCAGCGCCTCCGACCTCAAGCTCGCCATGATGTCCGGCGACAATCTCAGCGACGAACTCGCACGCAGCCTCGGAGAACTCGCCCAACACGTGATCGCTTCTGGCGGCAACATCATCGTCCCCGATCTCGATCCACTGCGTGACTCCAGCATTTTCCGCCTCCAGCTCGGCATCACCCATTGGGCACCGACTCTAAGCTTCGCACAGGATGTCAGCACCGCCGGCATGCACATCATGCAGTGTATCACTGAGAATTCTGTCGAACGTGTCACCGGTCTGGGCGCCGCCGCCGACATCATTCTTCACGCCGACTCGCGCTCGGCCGCCCTCGCCCACGTCCTTACTCCCACTCTCAACGTCACCGACCATAGTGAGTCGAGCGACTTTGACAAAAAGCTCATCACTTCCGAAGTAGAGAGCTGGAGCCAACAACTTGCCGATCTCGTCAGCGATGTCGCCTCCGCCAGGCTCATTCCCCGTCAGAATGCCATCGGCCAGACTGGCAATCAGATCGCCCGCGGTGCGCGAGCGGTCGCGATTTGATCTCAGCGACTCCGCCGCAGCCGGAAAAATTCCCGCGCTTTATCCGCCGGAACCGTGACCTGATAGATGTCTCCATTCAGAGCAGGGACCACGTCGCTGCGGACTCTCCAACTTGACCGCAGTCCGGGATCAGAAGTCGACTCCAGATTCAAAGTGATATCCGTCCGCGGCCAAGAAAGAGTGACTTCGCTTTCTGACTTCATGATCTCGGGTTGCGGGAGAGTCAGGGGTCCCGCACCGCTGGGAGGTGACCATCGAACCACCACCGCGTCACCCTCCACAAACGCCCGATAGATCACCTGCCCTTTTGAGTTCAGAGTTCCCGGCATCGAAAACCGAAGATTGGGAAGGAGCTGGGTGATCTTACCGAAGCCTTCCAATGATTGCTGCTCCCGGGCGATCTCCATAAGCCCCAAACTTGGATCATGAAGGAATAATCCCAGAGTGCCTGCAGGTGCCGATGGATCTTCAAGCTTCAGAACTGCCAGGAAACAGATCTGACCGACGTCATTGATGCCCACCGAGTTTTCGAAGAACCCTCCCATGCTACCTCCCCCGGGTGCCGGATCGCCTACACGGGAAATAACACGAATGCTGGAACCGTCTCCTACGAATATGCCATCAACCGATCCTCCACTCGCTCCGGAAATACCCGACTGAAAGGCCACCTCTCCTTCTCCGTTCACATCGACGGTAGTCGAGAGATTAAGAAAGCGGCCGTTGCCATCGGGCAGCAGATCGCCACGGCGTGCAATCTCGATGAGGCCGGTTCCTTCAGAACGAAAAATCGCCGCGCCGTCACTCGTTCCAGCGTTGGTATTCCGCAGCTGAGCCCAGAACGCCACATGCCCGCTATTTCCGAGCGACGGCACGACAACATTCAGCGCGTTGAGGGTGCCGTTGCCATTCGGAACGCTTTGATTCTCTCTGGCCACCGTGGTGATGCCAGCCTGATTGGCGAGAAAGATCCCTGCTCGCGACCCATTCGGATCATCGGGCAGCACTCCTACATTCAAGAGCATCTCTCCACGTTGGTTCAGTTGCAGGTCATTGACGACGCTGAGATTTTGAAAGCTTCCATCATCCTCGGGTGTTCGCCATCCTGACCGAAATACCTCCGCTTCGACGCTGTTATTGTACAGGTAAACAGCGTTCCCGAAAAAGCCGGCGGAGCCGTCCACGATAGCAGCTGCATAAGCCAGCTGACCTTCATGATTCAGCGCGAAGTTCAGGGGTGACCGGGTAAGAGAGCCCCCGTGGCCATTGTCGATCACCTCGCCTTTTCGCGACACTTGGTGAAGTATCTGATCGGGCTCACTTATGAAATAAAGCGCTCCATTATCGCTGGATCCACCCAATGTCTCCGTCAACGGGACGAGCGCGGCGAGGTCCCCTCGACCATTCGCCAAATACGCATCATTTGTCACCCCCCCGATCCGGCCATTGCTATCTGGAGTTGGATCACCCGAAAGGAGCAGGGCCGATATCCTATCACGATTGCCATTCGCCTTGAACAAACCGTTAGACTGGTATGCGCCATTCTCGCGCAGAGTGCTATGAATGTAGGCATCCCCGGAATCGGTAAGATAACAGGAATCGATTTCGAAAAGACTTCCTGAGAGCCCTTCAGCGATGTCCCCAGATCTGGCCATCACCACCGACTCCTGAGCATGCGCCGCAGAAATTAGTCCCAAGCCCAAACATCGCAGCACGGCGAGACTGAGATCCATCCGGAAGTCCTGAATTGGTAACCCATACATCAAGCAATCCCCTACGACAAACAGCCCTCCAAAGCAACGGCCGTTTTTCTTCTTAAAGTGTCTGTCCCTTTAAAAAGAAATTGAATTTTTTTTGGTGCGTGTTTGGGTGCCTTATGCGTCGACCTCGTTTCCGTGGCCCGAAGGATCTTCCCGTGGCCTACTTCCATTGCGTTTCTCGTGTGGTCGGGCGGGAATACCTGCTCGGTCCTGCCGAGAAGGAACATTTCATCAAGCTGATGCGGATCTACGAGGCACTTTGCGGACTCCGCATCGCTTCCTACTGCCTGATGTCAAATCACTTCCACCTCCTCGTGGAAGTTCCCCAACGCCCCTCCCCCGACGAGCTTCCCAACGACGAGAATCTCGTCGGTCTCGTGCGCAAGACTCTCGGCAAAAAGTCAGCCAACGAACTCGAATGGGAACTCGGACATCTGAAATCCATCGGAAATATCAAAGGCGCCGATGCCCTGCGCGAACGTTGGTTCGCGCGCATGTGGGACATCAGCTCCTTCATGAAGACGCTCAAACAACGCTTCACCCAATGGTTCAACGCACGCCACAAGCGAAAAGGCACCCTCTGGGAGGACCGATTCCGCTCCGTTCTTGTTCAGGGTGAATGCCATGCCTTGCGCGCAATGGCAGCCTACATTGACCTCAACCCCGTGCGCGCGGGCATTTGCGAAGATCCTGCGGACTACCGCTGGTGTAACTACGCCGAGGCGCTCGCGGGCGGTCAGCTTGCCCGCCAAGCCGTCTCATTCCTCAATTCGCTTGCGCCACACGGCGGGCTGCTTCCAGCCAATCAAAGACCCAGAACTCACAAGGAGGGCCTCCAGCGATGGCGCTGCTGGCTATTCGGTCTTCCTGAAAGCGAGGCAGGCCAAGCCGAACAACTGGATCGCGAGAAAACTCGAGCAGGCAGTGCAACTATCAGGGACCGCGTCCCACGAAAAGCCGCTCTGGACGTCCTCGCCAAAGGCGGTCGTCTGGACCGCGCGACCTATCTGCGATGTCGCATTCGCTATTTTACTGACGGCCTCGTCATCGGTCATCGCGACTTCGTCGAGCAGGCATTTGCCGCCTGCCGCGACCACTTTTCCCAAGGCCGCAAAAAGGCAGCCCGTCCGATGCGCGGACTTGAACTCGCCCCCAAACCGGAGCGTCTCTATGCCGCGAGACAACTGCAGAAAGATGTGATCACCTAGAGATCGACGCAGCAAAAGCCGAGCAGCACGTCGATGGCAGGCCCAACTCTCCGGCCCTGAAAAACCCAATGCGCCGGGAACTCCATCGAAAACCGACTCAGGTCCGACGATCTTCCCGAGGCCTGAACGCCAAAGTCCCCGTCCAGACGAGCTGGGCGGGGACTTTGGCGGAGAGAGTGGGATTCGAACCCACGGTGACATCACTGCCACGCTCGATTTCGAATCGAGTGCCTTCGACCGGGCTCAGCCATCTCTCCGTTGGACAGCCCGTCGGGCGGGATATGCAACAAGATCGGGGCCTTTGTAAAGCCCCCGTTTTCACTTCCTTTCGCAATCATCGACAGCAGCCCCCGCCAGCGCTAGCCTCCGCCCCATGAATTCACCTGATCTGACTCTCCTCGGCCGCTCAGAGAACCGCCTCCCCGCCAACCCGGAAGAAGCCAAACTCGAAACCTTCCCGAACTGCCGCCCTGGCCGCCGCTTCTGGATTCACCTCGATTGCCCGGAATTCTCCTCGCTCTGCCCCGTCACCGGCCAGCCCGACACCGCCCACGTCATCATCCGCTACATCCCCGGCGAGTCCTGCGTGGAAACGAAGTCCCTCAAATTTTATCTCGCTTCCTTCCGAAACCTTCCCGCCTTCAACGAGGAAATCGTCAACCGCATCCTCGACGACCTCGTCACTGCCATGAATCCCACCGAGCTCCACGTCAGTGGCAAGTTCGGCTCGCGCGGCGGAATCCAGCTCACCTGCGAAGCCAGCCATCCGGAGCCTTCCAACTCCAAACCCTAAATCTCAAACCCCCGACTTTCCCCCTTTTGGAGTTTATAATTCGAGGTTTAAAGTTTCATGAAAACAGTGGTTCTCCTCAGCGGCGGCATGGACTCCGTCACCGCCTTTTACGAAGTCGCGCGCGAACACGAAATCGTCGCGGCCCTGTCCTTCGACTACGGTTCGAAGCACAACGCCAATGAAATCCCGTTCGCCAAACTCCATGCTGAGCGCGCCGGAATTCCATTCCAGGTGATCAAGCTGGATTTCATCAACGAACTCTTCGCCTCCGACCTCCTGACAAGTGGTGGCGAAATCCCCGACGGACACTACGCCGAGGAAAATATGATCCGCACCGTGGTCCCTTTCCGCAACGGCATCATGCTCTCCGTCGCCTGTGGCTTCGCCGAAAGCCTTGAAGCCGAAGCCCTCGCCATCGCCGCCCACTCCGGCGATCACGCGATCTATCCGGATTGCCGCGAACCCTTCATGCAAGCCATGGCCACGGCCATGAAGGAAGGCACCTACGCGCGGATTGAGCTACTTCGTCCGTTTATCGCGATGGATAAAACCGCCATCGCCAAACGCGGCCACGAACTCGGCATCGATTTCGCCGAGACCTGGTCCTGCTACAAAGGTGGCAGCACCCACTGTGGAACCTGCGGAACCTGCGTCGAAAGGCGCGAAGCCTTCCAGCTCGCCGGGATCACCGACCCGACAAGCTACCTGGCAACTCCACCCATCCCCAAGGGTCCGGGCGACGATCCCCTGATTACTGATCACTGATCACTCGGCACTCCGCCGAAGGCGGCTCAGTCCGTATAGTAGCGTTTCGGTCCTTCGCTCGGCTTGGGGATGTGCTTCAATTGTTCAAAGTCGCCTTCCTCACAGCATCTGACGAAGCCCTCGGCATAACTCTTCAGCTTGTCCCAGCACTCGCGGATCTCCTTGGCCTCCTTCGCATCGATCGAGTTGTCCAAAGCCGCCGCCGAGATCTGCTGAAGCAGGCCTGAGAACTGGCCAATGATCTCATTCGTTGCCGGCAGCACCTCGAAGCCTTTGGTGCATGAACTTTCCGGATTTCTAACAAAATATCCCTGACTGTTCTGGCAAAGCCACTCGATGATCGTCGTATCCTCGCTCAGCTCGATGATCTTCATCAATCGATCCAGCGGATTTCGGCTGCCGGAACCGTCGTCACTCTGCTTTTCCGCCCACTTGTAAACCAGTGAAAGCGATACCCCGAGTTCCGAGGCGACGGCCTTCGGACTGGTCTTCGCAAACGCCTTTCTGAGCACTTCATGGCTTTCCATGGCGCCAAGCTAGATGGCGCATCTCAGCTTGAAAATCCAATTCTCCGATCAAAGAGCGTGATGACTCAAACACCCGCCAGACCAGCCAGCGACTGCGCCGCGATATCCTCGACATTCGCCACACTTTCGACCTTGCAAAGCCGCTGCCGCAGCTCCTTTGCCCCTGGAAATCCCTTGCAATAGGCCATCAAGCGCGCCCGCATCGCCATGATCGCATGGCGTTCGGTGCCGTAGCGATTGCTCTCCGCCGCCAGACGACAGTGGCGCAGCACCAATTCCCAGCGCTCCTCCAATGGTACACCCGGCAGCTCCTCCCCGGTCTCAAGATAGTGCTTGGCCTCGCGGAAGACCCACGGATTCTGCATCGCGGCCCTGCCGATCATCACGCCGCTCACCGCCGTGCCCTCCTTGCGAAGCGCCAGATCGGCACCCGTGGAGATATCGCCATTCCCGATCACCGGGACTGAAACCGCTCGCGCGCACGCATCGATCACCTCCCAGTTCGCATCGCCGCTGTAGCCCTGCGAACGAGTCCGACCGTGCACCGCGATCGCCTGCATGCCACAGCCTTCCAAAATCCTGCAAACCTCCACCGCATTGATGTGGTCCATGTCCCAGCCGATCCGGATCTTCGCGGTCACCGGGACGATCCCCTCACAAGCCTTCGCCACCCCGCTCGCCACTGCTTCCAGACTCGGACAGTCTTTCAGAAGCGACGAGCCGCCGTTCTTCGACACCACCTTGTTCACCGGACAGCCGAAATTGATGTCGATGAAATCCGGCCGTTTCCAATCGACGATCTTCCGGGCCGCCTCGCCCATCCGCTCTCCGTCGCCACCGAATAGCTGCACACCTACCGGACGCTGCCCATCGGTGAACTCGGTGTATTTCCGCGTCCGCTCGTCGGCTACCATGATGCCCTCCGCAGACACGAACTCGGTCACCATCACATCCGCACCGAGCTCTTTGCAAATCTGACGAAACACCACATCCGTGACCCCCGCCATCGGCGCGAGATACAGGGGAAAGGCGTTGTTTTCGAACCAAGGAAGCACGCGCGGAGACTACACAGGGAGCCGAACAAGTCAAAGCTGCCAAAACCCAGGCATCCGCCACCCATGACACACCCCAGCCATCGGCTGCTTGTCCCGCATCAACGCTCCCGCCAGTTTCACGACCATGGGTGCAAACATTACTTTGGGCGGTTCCGGCTTCAAAACCGCCGCCTGGTGCCGTGAGGCTGCTCAGTGGCTTCAAGAGGAGACCGACCAGGTGCTCTCCCAACTTTGTCTCCAACTGAGTTACGAAACGCTCCCCGAACTTGAAAAGGGCCCACTCGAAGATGAGCTGTGGCTCCACCCCGTCGGCGGCATTCGAGGACTGACGCTGCGATTCTTCGACAGCACCGTCGATCTCTCACTACCGACCGGTTCCGGAGAAGCCGATTGGAGACTCGCCGCCAAGTTCGCCACCTTTGGCGCGCGCCAAGGAGCCCAGATCCATTGCGACGAGGAACCCGTCAAACCCGGACCCGCCGGATTGGTCGATCTAACAAGCCAGTTCCAGCGACAGTGGGATTTTGAAACCTCCGCCATCATTCAGTCCTTGGGACAAAGCGACGGAGCTACCCAGCTACCCGTAGGAGGCATCATCTACCTAAGTATCGACGCCCCCCTCGCCAGTGATCCCAACTTTCACGACAGGCTCGTCGAAAAGATGGCCCGCTACTCCAGCGCCTTCCTCGCCAGCAACATGGTCTTCGAAAAGGACGGTCAGCAATTCACTTTCAACGTCGCGGGTGCCATTCCGGTGCTTGTTTCCAGCGGGACCCACATGATCGCCGCCCGGAGCGAAGCCGAGGTCGCTGCCGGCGGATTCAAGCACCACCTCCCGGCGGCCCGTTTTTTCGAAATCATGGGCTCACGTGCCGAAAATCTCGGCCCGCTCATCTACGTGCCCGCGATCGATCCCGTTCAGGATGCGGATCTCATCACCGAGATTCTCGCGGTCGAATCCGCCATTCCGGAAGGCCGGCAGCCATCCGAGCCTGACTCTAACACCGGGCTAAGCGCGGAAGAACAGGAACTCCTCGATCGCTCACCGATCATTATTTTTCTCCTCGTCGCCGCCGCCGATGGAAATATCGACCGCAAGGAACTTGAGAGCTTCCGAAAGGTCCTTCACAGCCTCACCGATCTTCCGCCTAGCATGTTCAAGGGGATTCTTCTGCGCTGCCTGAACGAGATCCAGCGGCATTTCAGCGAGATCATGTCGGCCCCGCTGAACCCCCTCACCCTGATGGTTGAAATCCCATCCATCAGCGCCGCCATTGCCAAGTGCCCCGCTGAAGAGCAGCCGGCCATCCGCGAAGGCCTCTACCGTCTTGCCCACAAAATCGCCAGCGCCTCCGGGGGATTCCTCGGCTTCGGATCAAAAATCAGCAAGGGCGAACGCGCATCCCTGAAACTTCTCGCCTCCCTGCTGGAAGTCGAGCCGAAGTCGATTGGCCTCAGCTAGCTCACTTTGAAACTTGGCCCATCCCACTTCGGTGGCCAATCTCTGCGGGATGAAACGCCTCGCCCTCCACTGGCAGATCCTTTTCGCCCTCGTTCTTGCCACTCTAACGGGCATCGTTTTCCGGTCGCTCTTTCATGGTGTCGCCGAAGAAGGAACGCTCGTCGCTCGAGCTCTCAGCTTCTCTCAGTTCGTCGGCGACCTCTTCATGCAGGCGCTGAAGATGATCATCGTTCCGCTGATCGTCACCTCGGTCATCAGCGGCATTGCCAGCCTTCAGGGCGTCAAAGGCTTCGGCCGCCTCGGAGCCAAGACCTTCGGATTCTACGCCATGAGCTCGCTGCTTGCCGTCGTCACCGGACTCGTTCTCGTCAACCTCATCGAGCCCGGGCTGGTCGATGGCCAGCCGAACGAAGTCATCCGCAAGGTCTTCGATGCCAAGCAGGCCGCCGCTTCGGACGCCGATCTTGAGAAGGTCGCATCTGCCAACATGAAGGAGCCGAAGGACTTTCTCGACACCATCAAGATGATGGTTCCGGAGAACATCTTCGCTGCCGCCACCAACAACGGGCAGATGCTCGGCGTCATCGTCTTCAGCCTGCTTTTTGCCATCGGCATCACACGGCTCCCCGCCGAGGAAATGCGCACGCTCAAGGAGTTCTTCCAAGCCGGCAACGATGTCATGATCACCATCACCAAATGGATCATGGCCATCTCGCCAATCGGCGTTTACGCGTTGATGTTCCCGGTCATCTTTCAAAACGGGCCCGATGTTTTTGCCGAGATGGCAAAGTACTTTGCGACCGTTCTTTTGGCTCTTGGCTTCCACATGTTTGTCACCATGCCGCTCATTCTCACCTTCGTCGCCAAGGTGAACCCATGGGCTCACTTGCGTGCCATGCGCGAAGCCCTGCTGCTCGGTTTCTCCACCGCATCTTCATCCGGCACCCTGCCCGTGACGATGCGCTGCGTCCAGGATCATGCCGGTGTTTCGAAACGCACCTCGAGCTTCACTCTGCCCCTCGGCGCCACGGTCAATATGGACGGCACCGCACTCTACGAATGCGTCGCCGTGGTCTTCGTCGCACAGGTGCTCAACTATCAACTTGGCTTCGGTGAGCAATTCATGATTGTCACCGCCGCCCTGCTCACCAGCATCGGTGTCGCCGGCATCCCTTCCGCCAGCCTTGTCGCCATTCTTCTCATCTTGAAAAACAGCGGAATTCCTGACGCCCAAGCCGCTACCGCCGTCGTCGCGCTTCTTTCTGTCGATCGGATTCTCGACATGGTTCGCACCGCAGTGAACATCTTTGGAGACTCTTGCGCCGCCGTCGTTATCGCCAAAAGCGAAGGTGAAAAAGTGCTGGAGGATGTGCCGGCCTAGAAGGCGGAGCGCTGGCTTTAGCCACCGCCCCACCCCGGCCATTGACCTCCCATGCGGATAGGCGCACTCTATCAGAGTTGTGTCGCACCATTCCGAACATGCCGCAGAGCACACCCCTGAAGCCATCCGGCACCGTCTTTCATCGGGTGTTTCCCAGGACTATCTGAAGGACTCGGTTTACGGTGCGATTGATGGAGCCGTCACCACCTTCGCCGTTGTCAGCTCGGTCGCAGGCGCAGGGCTCGGCTCCGGCATCGTCATCATCATGGGGCTCGCCAACTTGCTGGCAGACGGCTTCTCCATGGCCTCCGGAAATTTCCTCGGCACTCGCGCTGAAAACCAAGCCGCCGACAAAGCCAAGCGCGAAGAGGAACTCGAAATTGATCTTCACCCGGAAGGCGAGCGTGAGGAGATCCGGCAGATTTTTGCCCGCAAGGGTTTCGAAGGAGAAACCTTGGACAAGGTCGTCGAAGTCATCACGGCCGACAAGGCACGGTGGGTGAAGATCATGCTTCAGGAAGAGCACGGCATCGGCCCCGACCGCCCCCGCGCCCTCCGCGCCGCCTTTGCGACCTTTATTGCATTTCTAGTCATTGGTGCCATACCCCTCGTCGCCTATTTCATCAACCTCCTGAAGCCCGGACTGATCGCCAATCCCTTTCCGGTTGCCTGTGTCCTCACGGCGATCTCATTCGCCATCATCGGCAGTCTGAAGGCCCGCGTGGTGGGACAAAATCAAATCAAGGGCATCCTTGAAACCCTCTCCGTGGGTGCTCTTGCCTCAGGTCTCGCCTACGGCATCGGCTTTCTTCTCAGACCCTTCGCCGAAGGCCTCTGACGTCATCTTTCTGAGCGAAAAATGCCTGCCCGCGGGGCGAAGATACGGGTTTCTGCCTACTTAAGGCGCCTGTATAAACTCCAGCCTCGTCAGCTCAACAATTCATGGTAGGCTAGCCCCAACATGCCCTCCGTGCCAGATCAACTTACAGGCCTCATCATCAGCGCTGTGATCGGCGCGTGGTTGCTCGCAATCACAGGAGTCCTGATCCTACGCCGCCACTACAACCGGCGCATCGAGCGGATCGGCGAAGCCAGCTCGGAGGAGATTCTCGGCGAACTCAAGACCGCTTACAAGCAAGCCCCGAAGATCCGCATTCAAACCCAGACCGAGTACCTTCCCTACATCATCGAGAGAATTCGCGAAAATGTTGAATCGGGTCTCGGGGAAGACCAGGCACAACTCCTTCTCGAGCGTATCGAAAGTCATCGTCTCGGCGAAGAGCACCAGGCCATCTTTCCGATCGAATCAAGTAAGGGTTCCAGTGACCTGCGCCTCAACTGGACTTGCGACGAGAAGCAACGCATCGACCTTCACATCCAGGGCGATCCCACGATCATCTTTGCCCTGTATGATCTGAAAAAGAAGATCCCGAAAGCCACCATCATCGGTCAGGCCGGGCGCTCATGAGACGCCAGATAAGGCAATCCGGCGAGTCGACCTCCATTCATCGAGATGAGCCACGAGAAAGGACAGGACCGACACCTTGGCTCTAACATCCACGATCTCGCGGTTTGAGATCCTCGTTCAGGGTTCGTCATTTGATCGCTAATCTCCTCGTTCGTGAGGAGATGCTGCCACGATCATGACCGA
Organism: Haloferula chungangensis; assembly: GCF_042664875.1. NCBI lineage: Bacteria > Pseudomonadati > Verrucomicrobiota > Verrucomicrobiia > Verrucomicrobiales > Verrucomicrobiaceae > Haloferula > Haloferula chungangensis. Next base: position 62,154 of record NZ_JBHTBS010000014.1, read on the forward strand.
CGGAGCTCCTGACAGTCCGCAAGCTCTGCTTCAGCGTCCCCCTATGGACGTCATCCGCTTTCAATGCCCGGCCTGCTCGGTTGTCCTCACCCTCCGAGCCAAAGCCGCAGGATTTCGTGGTGCCTGTCCCAAGTGCTCTGTCGAGATCATCGGGCCCAACCCCGCCCTCGGCTTGTCAGCCCGTTTGGCAGAAGTGGCAGAAGTGGCAGAAGTTTCTCCTCCACCTCCCGAGCTGCCACCCGAACCGATTTCACTGACCGTTCCTTTCGCCGAGACCTTGCCGCCGACATCCGAATTCCCACCCGTTTCGCTGCCGGATTTACCATCGACCTCTGAGTGGAAAAGGATCGCTCCTGGCCCAGTGATCTCCGATCTCGAGAAGATTGAACGGGTGAAGCCCCAAACCGAGAACAGCCTTCGTGCTTCCAAGCCATCGCCTAACTGGAAGGCGGGGGTGCTCGGGTTTGCCTTTCTCCTTTGCGTGATCCTCGCATTGGTCGCCGGCTTTAGTGTCGGCCGTCATACTGCGGAGAAGGAAAGTCCGATCACCTCGGCAAAACCAGAATCGCCACCCACCGAAGCGTCCGTGCCTGCTCCCCCACCTGCTCGCAGTGAGAAACCAGTCTCGCCTATCGTTCAATCGGCAACGCCGCGATCAACGGGACCTGAAGCCACCTTGGTGGCCTTCCTCCACTCCAACGACTGGGCGGAACGTAGTGCCTACGTGCCGTTCCCAAAGCGCGCTCGTAACCGCATGGAGGCTCATCACACGACAATCTACGACCGCCCGATCCCAGTCACCGATATCTCGCTCTTTGAAATTACCGAAGAGGCCCACATCTTCATCGTCACCACCCCAGAGTTCCCTGAAGGATTTCCGGTGGGCGTCTCACGCAGCGGAAACCGCTGGCTGGTTGATTGGGACACCTTCGTTGAGTTTCACGACGACCAGTTTCGTCGCTTCGCCGCAGGGATGAGGGGAGAGCACGGCATCTTTCACCTGCTGGTGCAACCCGCCGGAGGCCGCGAAGAAAATGTCCTCTTTGAGCGCTATCGGCTCAGTCCTCCAATGCCTGGGCGTGAATCTCCGGCCTTCCTCAGAAGGGGCACCGTGTCCCACGCCAGACTCCAGCGGGTCCTTGAAAAACTCACGGAACATAGCGTAGAAAGAGTTGATGAACTCCTCGACGGAAAGGGTCACACCATGGTCCTGGCGCTTTCCTACAAGATGAATTCAGAAGGACACTCCTTCCTTCAGATCGAAGACGTCATCGCCGAAACTTGGAGTCATGGCAGCCCCTAGCGCCTCTCACCTTGCCGCGCCGATCTCTCCTTCTCTTTTCTCAACCCACTCCTTCTCATCACTAAGGCCGTTGACGCCGTAGAAAATTGCCAGCTTCCCATACCGCGACGCCGGATCGCAGCCCGTCGCTCGCTGGAGTTTCCGCAAACACACCGGACAAAGATGCATCGGGGTCGAATCCGCCTCCTCCAGATGGTTCGCCCCATTCATGTTGCACTCGTAGAAAATGCAGTGCCGGATTCCGAACATGTGACTCATCTCATGGCTTAGAACCTTCGCCGCCCGCCGAAGTACTAGACTCTCCGTATTTTCATCCGCCACCCTCCCGAACCACGCCGGGTGGTAGCGGGCGAAACTGAAGACCCCCACCCGGTTCCTGATCGAGGCCTGCCCGAACACGAAGTTCCATTGCTCGTCCGGATAGAGATCGGTCATCGTTACGGCCAGCATCGCATAAGCATCGTTCGGCAGCTCCTGCGGCAACCATTTCAGAATGTCCCTGCTGTTCCACTGCTTCTTCCCCGACCAGGAGTTGACCCTCGATCTCGCCTTCACCTGCGAGTCCCCCGCCGCCGGCAGGATGCCCACCTTCATCGGATAAAAGTACGCCTCCGCATACCGCTGAATCTTCTTAATGTCCGGAGCGGTCCCATCAAAGCCGCCGAGTGGAAGAATGTAGAGCTTACGCCGAACTCCACTCGGCAGATTCGGCCGAGAATCCAGCCACTGCTGATAGCTCTGGCCCTCTTCCTTATGGGAGGCCAGCCAGTCCATGGGCTTCGGCGCGAGCTTCGCCCGATATTCCCCATCATTCCGAAACGCACGCTTCATCGAAGCATCCAGCCCCACCACAGGACCCACCGCCTTCTCCCGTTCGGATGCCGTTGGCAATTCGAAAGCCAACACCCATCCCGATACCAACAAACCCAAGGGTGCCATCCAGGTCAGAAGTCGCCAATTCATCGGCTATTCCTAATATAACGGGGACCCATCCACAAGCACGCGTCACCATTCCCCCGATCTTCCGTGATCGCTCGTTTGGGCATTTTCCCGTCTGGACTCTCTTCGCCCTAATACCGACTCTCCCTGCATGCACACCGGCCCGATCTCCCAGAAGCTCTTCGCCACCGCCAAAACCATGATCCCCGGCGGCGTCAACTCCCCCGTCCGCGCTTTCCGCAACGTCGGCGGCGAGCCCTTCTTCGTCCGCCGCGCCAAGGGAAGCCGGATCACCGACGTCGATGGCAAGACCTACATCGACTACATCGGCTCCTGGGGTCCGAACATCCTCGGCCACGCACCCGCCGTCATCACCAACACCATTCACGAAGTCGCCAAAGACGGTGTCTCTTTCGGCATCCCGAATCCCTACGAAGTCGAAATGGCGCGCACCATCACCGACTGGGTGCCCTCGGTCGAGAAGGTCCGCATGTGCAACTCCGGGACCGAGGCCACCATGTCCGCCATCCGCCTCGCCCGCGGCTTCACCAAGCGCGATCTGATCGTCAAGTTCGACGGCTGCTACCACGGACATAGTGATTCACTGCTCGTCGCCGCCGGCTCCGGCGCCCTCACCCACGGCGAACCCGACTCCGCCGGCGTGCCGAAGGACTTCGCCCAGAACACCATCGTTCTCCCCTACAACGATGCCGAAGCCCTCACCGCCCTCTTCGAGGAAAAAGGCGAACTCATCGCCGCCATCATCGTCGAGTCCTACCCCGCCAACGCCGGATTCGTGCTCCCACAACCCGGCTACCTCGACCATCTAACAAGCATCACCAGGAAGTTCGGCGCGCTGCTCATCTTCGATGAAGTCATGACCGGCTTCCGTCTCGGAAAAGCTGGCGTCCAGGGTCTTGAGAACCTCACACCCGACCTCTCTTGTTTCGGAAAGGTCATCGGCGGCGGCCTCCCCGTCGGAGCCTTCGGCGGTCGCGCCGATGTCATGGACATGCTCGCCCCCGACGGCCCCGTCTACCAAGCCGGCACCCTCAGCGGCAACCCGCTTGCCATGGCCGCCGGCCTCGCCCAACTCAAGGAGCTCAACAAACCTTCCGGCTACGCCCGCCTCGACCAACTCGGCCTCCACTTCGAAACCGGCCTTCGCGCCCTGATGACCGAAAAAGGCATCCCGCACCGCCTCAACCGCGTCGGCTCAATGTTCTGCCTCTATTTCATCGACGAGGAAATCCGCAACGTAACCGACGTCCTGAAACAGGACTTCGAGATCTTCAATAAGTTCTTCTGGGCCTGCCTCGACAAAGGCATCTACCTCGCCCCCAGCCCCTACGAAACCGGCTTCATCTCCCTCGCCCACACCGAGGCCGATCTGGATGACACCTTGAGTGTCTTTTCCGACGCCCTCTCCACCATTTGAAGCAGTTTCGAGCTTAGATCGAAAAGTCGACCATCGCTCTCCCCCGCTGATCTTCATCGAGCTTCCCGCACACCAATCGGCAAAGCGAGAACACCAATTCATCCTTCACAGCGTAGAAGACCTTCACGCCCTCCTTGCGACGCGAAAGCAGACCCGCATCGAACATCGTCTTCAGATGCTTCGAAACACTTGCCTGCCCCATCCCGGTCGAGTCCACCAATTCGCCGACCATCTGCTCGCCATCCTTCAACTCCTGAAGCAAGGCAAGGCGTCCCGCATCACTCAGCGCGCGAAAGGTCTCCGCGACCTTCTCAAGCGCTTCGCCTGAGAGCCTCGATTTCTTTGGGTCTTTCTTCGCCTTGGGACTCATGAATCTCAATATATTCCTAATTCGGAATAGAGACAACCACGGGACGCACAACGGGTCAACTGCTTCGCCAGCCCGAACCTTCCCTCAGCGGATCCCCGTCACCGGCTCCGAAGAAATCCAATCTTTTCCTTGGACTTCTGCTCCATATATTCGTTATTCGGAATATATTCACTTATGAGCACTTCCCAAACTCCCTGCATTCCCCCTCAGGCGGCCTTCGAGCAATGCCGCGAGGGCAAGAAAGTGATTCTCGATGTCCGCACCGAAGTCGAGTTCGCCGAAAAGCATCTCGCCAACTCAAAGCACCTCCCCCTTGATCGACTCGAGGGTTCACTGAATCAACTCGACCCCTCGAAGCACCACTACCTGCTCTGTCTGGGCGGCAAGCGTGCAGCGAAGGCGGCGGAAATCCTCTCACAGAACGGCTTCGAAAACTTGACGATCATCGATGGCGGCATTGATGCCTGGGAACGCGGTGGCCTGCCGGTCGAACACTCGGCTCGCAAGGTCCTCCCGCTCATGCGTCAGGTCCAGCTTGTCATCGGTGTGCTCGCCCTAACAGGCTCCCTCCTCGCCATCTTCATCAACCCGCTCTTCGCCATCCTGCCTGCCTTCCTCGGGGCCGGGCTCACGCTCGCAGGATCAACGGGATGGTGTGGTCTTGCGCTCCTTCTTGCCAGGATGCCATGGAACCGCAGCATCACTCCCTGCGGAGCAAGCTGCAGTACCGAGCCCTAAGCCATCATCAGGATTCGCGATCTTTACGAAAAAACCTTCGATATGCTCAATTTGTCGACCTGAGGTATGACCTCAGCGATGAAAAGCCATCGCCGCATCCATCGTCTTCGCCGAGTCAAGCAAGCAACCCTGCTTGTGGCCCTTGCCGCATTGAATTCCCACTGCGGAAACCAGATCCCTCACAGAGGCCGCATCCCCTTTTCATGGATGGAGCGCGCTCCTTCTAACAAGATTACTGAGGCTGCTCCGATGACAGTCATTCATCGTCACTGCGATCCGAAAAGGAAACCCAGCCCTTCGGAACTCGGCATGATCCGGGCTGGCGATGTGATCGCCTTCACCATGAGCCACCAGCAGGCATGGAGCCACCTGCGGAAAGGACGCATTCAGAAGGTTCCCTACGAACTCTTTCGCTACGGCCACCTGGCACTCGTCGTCCCTTCAAAAACCGATGAGCTGAAACTCCTGCAGGTCGCCATGAAACAAACGGTGAACGTCGATGACGACCTCGACTACCTGAACGACAAGACCTGGGAAATCCATCGCCCGCCATCGGGCTCGGTAAACCTCACCCGACTTCAGGAATTCACCGATCAAGTCACCAAGAACGCTGCCGATCCAAGGCGGGCCTATGATTACGTCAGCGTCTCCGGTTGGAATAACTCACCGTGGCAGCCGGAGCAGAAAAGCGAAGTCGGGAACAAGTTCAGCTGCGCCACTCTCGTCATCGCCGGACTTCACTACGCCGGCTATGAACTCAATGCCGTGCATCGAGCTGGCCGCTTTGACCTCGTAACGCCGCGCCAGATCGTCGAAAGCTCCGGAACCTCACGCGGCGACTAGTCGATCATTCGGTCCCGGGGAGTCCATTTCAACAGAAGCTCGCGAAGATCGCAAAGAATGGAACTTCTGCGGACCGTTTCCTGCCAGAGGATTTGGACTTCAACTTCGCGACCTTTGCGAACTTCTGTTCAAATCAATCTTTCTTGCGGTCAAGCCACTGCATCGTGGTTGATAACCCTCCACGACTGACACCACTCGGCCTAGTCGATCATCCGGTCCCGAGTAATCCATTTCAACAGAAGCTCGCGAAGATCGCAAAGAATGGAACTTCTGCGGATCGTCTCCTGCCGGAGGATTTGGACTTCAGCTTCGCGACCTTTGCGAACTTCTGTTCAAATCAATCTTTCTTGCGGTCAAGCCACTGCATCGTGGTTGATAATCCTCCACAACTGACACCACTCGGCCTAGTCGATCATCCGGTCCCGCACCTCAAGTGAGGGCAATCCGCAGGAGTTCTTCACCGTCTTGCGTCGATACGCTACCGCATCATAGAGTTGATCGCGCCATGTTTCGGGAACCAGCCTTCCTACCATGGCGATACCCCGCCACATCCCACCGAGCATCACCCCAAGCTCCAGCACCGCCGTCGATTTCACCAGCACCCGTCCATCAACTTCCAGTACCAGACTGCTCAGCCTCTCCGAGCCGGCTCGCTTCTCGAGAGCCCTCCCTCTAACACCCTGCAAAGTCGTAAACCTCAGCACACAGTTGCGGTCCTCGTGGGCGAGAAATCGAATGAAGCCGCTGCACATCAGGCAGTCGCCGTCGTAGGCCAGCAGCACCTCCCCTTTCCTCCTCCCCGGCAACCAATCGGGATCGAAGGTGAAAGCGTGGATCATCAGCATCCCAAGACTCAGGTCAGCAAAGTCCACCACCGCCACGATTCCCAGATGCATCCCGACGAGCATCAGCCAGATCCACGGTCGCGATTTGCTCCACATGGCCAGCGGTAGAAAAAGCAACTCGGAGAGAAGCGTCATCCAGGTCAGCGCCATCAGCACGCCATCCGGCAGAGCGAGCATGACCTCCCGCATCCATCCATCTCGTGCCAGCGGGTTTTCGAGAAGGTAGCGCATCGCACTGCCATCGATCCAGCTGGGCGACGACAGCTTCGTCCAGCCGCTGAATGTGTAACCCACCGCCAACAGGATCCACGCGCAGCGCCACGTCCAAAGCGGCATCGCCCACCCCTTATCTTTTCGCCCAAAACTCAGAGGCTCCCCATTCGGAATCAGCACGCAAAGCATCAGCAACAAGCCCACATAGGGAATCGAAGGGTTTGCGATAAGGTTGTTGCGATGGAAAAGCGCGCTCCATCCGAACCACAAGACCACCGCCATCCAGCCCCGCCAAACCCCACCTGCAAACCGGCCTGCTGCCACTACCAGCACCCCGATCAATAAAGCACAAACCGCGTCGGGCAGCTCGCAGGCAAAAGGCGTCGGAAACAAGCCCGAAGTCGGATTCAAGGAAGCATCACCGATCACTCCTCGCGCCCCAAACAGCTCGCCCGAGTACGGCATCAGCATCAGAAAGTGAATCAACAGATAAACTCCAAACACGATCCGGAAGATCGCGAACTGCCACGCCGACATCGGCTTGATTTGATCAAATGTTTTCATCTTCAGCTTGGGGGAAATATCCACGGGCCATCCACTTCACCCTCACGCGGCACAATGCGAACCCTCACCTCCTTGAGATCGCCGGGCACCTGCAGTTCCCGCCTCAGAGCCGAACCCGGCTTGAGCGCCTCCTCTAACACCGCGTCACGCAGTTCCACGGGGAGCCGCGGTGCGAATGCCAGGGCCGCGCCGTAGACATTTCTCCGATTATACGGCCCATGCATCGACGCATACCACTGCGGATCGACCTCGCGACTCCAGACCTCGCCATTCGGAAAAGTGCCTTCGACGAAGAACTTCGCCGCAAAGGCCTCATAGCCATCGGCCGCACAGAACACCTTCGGAAAAGGCGCTACCCCACTCGCCAGACCGATCCCTCGCATAGCGCGAATCCCACTCAGGTAGCCCATCATCTGGCTCAGGCCGATAACCAGCAGAGCCACCGCCATCCCATTTCGCGCCTTCATGATTTCGTCGAGTTGCAGCTCACTTTCGCCGTGGCGCAAGCCCAGCGCTTGCGACACCCAAAGCAGGTTGGCGGCAAGATTGGCTCGCTCTTGTGCACATCCTGGAAGATCAGCATATCGCCCACCCGGCGCTCGCGCTTTCCTTCGAAACCGCAGGTCTCCGGCGACTCCTCCGGGTTTTTCAATGTCCCGAACATCCAATCCCACACCGGCAGGTCCGCATAGTTCTGAGAGTGATGGCGCCGCTGGTGATGCACGCGGTGGGACTCCGGACGCTGCACCAGCCAACCGACCCAGCGCGGCGTGCGAATGTTCCAGTGGTAGAAATACTCGGCCACGGCTGTTAGACCGGTGTAAATGGCGGCCGCCTTCACCGAGCAGCCCATCAATGTGTAGACCAGCAGCGCACTGATCACCGAGTTGATGAAGATCTCCACCGGATGCTTGTAGAAACTCGCCAGCACTTCGATACGCCTCGGCGAATGGTGCAACTGATGGCACAACCTCCAGAACAAGGACGATTCGTGCCGCAAGCGGTGCCACCAGTAATATACAAAGGTCGAAACAAAGTAGGTCAGCAACGCCGCGCTCCAGTCGCCGATCCGCTCACTCAGATCGAGCAGCGAAACCGATGCCAGCCAGCGGTCCCAGCTCAGCCCCGCCGCGATCACGATTCCGAGCTGCGCCAGATTCACCAACACAATTCGCAGCCACCACCCGCGCACCGTCGGGAGCTTCTGTCCCGGCCAAAGCCGCTCGATCAGCACCATCAGTGCCGCGATAAGGATCAACAGAACGATCATGCCGAACAGCATGAGCGATCTTCCTTAATTCGCCGAATCGATAGAACTTAACAGTTCATCGATTTTACCAATGCCCCTAATCTTCTCGTGGCTTAAATTTTGAAACCTCGCGCAGCTTCTCCCACAGGGCGAGTTCTTCAGCGTCCGGATTTGCAGGCACTGCCACCGAGATCTCAACGTAGAGGTCACCTGGTGCGGACTTTTTCGGCAAGCCATAGCCTCTCAGTCGGAGCTGATCATCACAGCCCGTGCCAGCAGGAATCTTCACCTGCACCGACTTCCCTCCTGGCAGCAGAACGGGAATCGTCGCCCCTAACACCGCCTCCCACGGAGCCAGCGAAAGATCACAATAGAGGTCGTGCCCCTTGACCCGGAAAATCGGATCTGCGGCCAATCGAATCCTCAGGAAGAGATCCCCAGCCGCGCCTCCACCCGTGCCCGCACTGCCGTGGCCCGGCACGCGCAGCCGTTGACCCTCACCCACTCCCGCCGGAATCCTTACCTCCACTTCGCGCACCTTACTCTGCCCTGTCCGCGGATCCTGTTGTCGGAGCGAAATCGTCCGCTGCGATCCTTCCATCGCCTCTGTGAGAGTGACCATGATGTCGCCCTCGATGTCCCGTCCGCGCCGTGGACCATAGCCACTCGCCCCCCCACCGAATTCATTTCCGAATCCTCCGCCGGACGGACGCTGCCCCTGCGCCCCGAAGAAACGTTCGAAGAAGTCACTGAAGCCCGTCCCGCCAAATTCGTAGTCGCCTCCACCCCCAGCCCACGAACCACCGCCGCCATACCCTGCGCCCCCCTGATTCCACCCGGGTCCCATCGCGTCGTAGCGCTTCCGTTTTTCAGAATCGCCAAGCACCTCGTAGGCCTCGTTGATCTCCTTGAATTTCGCCTCTGAGCCCGCTTTATCCTTGGCCACATCCGGGTGATGTGTGCGCGCGAGCTTGCGGAAAGCCTTCTTAATCTCCGCTTCCGTCGCGCCCTTATCGACACCCAGCACCTTGTAGTAGTCCTTGTATTCCATCGTCAAATCCTCCGAGAGAGGGGCGCTCAACAAGCCATAGTTCGCCCCCTTTGTCGAACGTCAGAATGGCGGAAAAAACGACCTCCTCGGCTTGCAAATAGATCCCCCACCCAACATCCTCTCGTCCCCTGGAAACTGCTTGAACAGCGAAAGAGGACCCCGTGTGGATCCCGAAACGGAAGACCGTCCGCCAGGAGGGCCGCGACTTAGAATGACACGCACCGGACAAAAGCCGACGGAACTTGGATCAAGGGGCTGTTCGGTTTTCGTCGACATTCAACACGCCATTCAATCATCTCCACGATGTTCATCGGCACCCACGCACTGCTCCCCGTCTGTCTCGCGCTCACCAGCGATGACTTGCGGCTTTCCCTTCGCCGCGAGGAAGGCTTTCCCGAGTGGTCGATTCCGCTGATCGCTTTTTTCGGAGCCCTGCCCGACATCTGCACGCCGCATTTATCGCTCGATGCCCGTTACAGCAGTTGGTCGCACACCCTCGCCTTCCTTGCCGGGCTGATTCCCATCTGCTTTTGGGCCGCGACCTATTTCCCGAAAGGCACGCGCCTAACAGTCGGCATCTCCTGCTGGTTGGCCGCCGTCCTTCACCTTGCCGCCGATGCCATCGCCGGCGGCATCCCTTGGCTGATGCCCTGGGTCATGCCCGACGTCACACCGAACCAACGCGTCGGGATCCTCGGCGACTTTTACCTCCACCCGGACTACTGGATTTTCAGCGACGCCTTCTTCATCCTTCTCACCTGGATCCTGTTAGGGATTCGCGGCCAGTTGCGGAAGCGCATCTGAGAAAACAAAAAAAGCCGATCTCCATTCGGAGACCGGCTTGTGAAAGTCACCTGGTCGGAGATCAGGCAAGCGCCTCAAGCTTCTGCTTGAGCATGTCCTTGGTGACGTTCGCACCAACGATCTGATCCTTCACCTCACCACCCTTGAAGAAGAGCAGCAGCGGGATGCTTTTCACGCCGTACTTCACCGCGAGTTCGCGGGCTTCGTCGACGTTGACCTTACCGACCTTGGCGGTGCCTTCGATTTCACCAGCGAGCTGGTCGATCACCGGGCCGATCATCTTGCAGGGACCGCACCATTCCGCCCAGAAGTCCACCAGGACCGGGACGTCGGAATCGATCACTTCGCTTTGAAAATTGCTGTCGTTGAGTGCTAGAGCCATGTCGTGACGATGCCGAGCCCGGCCCGATTGTCAAGGCACCCGCCCCGCATTTCATCGCTCATCTCACGCAAGCGCCCGTTAGCATGCTTCGCTCCGCTTCGCCATGCTGCGCGGCGAAATGAAAGCAATCCCACTCATCCTCGTCCTTGCCGCCCCGGTTTTGGCCGGTGATCCCCCATCGGCCGACCGCGAAGCCATCCTCGCCATGGCCGGCACATACGACATCACCTTCCACTTCGAGGAGACTGCTGCCGTCGCCCCCGGCTACGAAATCAAGACCAAGCCCTACCACGAGAAGGCTAGGGAATTGGTCACCGTTGCCGAAAACGAACCTGACCGCATCACCCTTCAGCACCTGCTTTTTGTCCCCGACAAGAAGGGCGGCACGCGCGTCATCAAGCATTGGGCACAGGTCTGGACCTGGGAGGACACTGAAATTCTCGACTACGCCGGCTCCGAGGATGATCTCGTCTGGAAAAAGCACTCGCTTTCACCCGATGCGGTCGCCGGCACCTGGAGCCAACTCATCACTCAGGTCGACGACACGCCGCGATACGAGAGCACAGGGCGCTGGATCCATCAGGACGGCGAATCTTCGTGGCAAAGCGAGCCAACCCGACGTCCCCTTCCCCGTCGCGAATACTCCAAACGCGACGACTACGACTACCTGCGTGTGATCAACCGTCACACCCTCACTCCGACCGGCTGGGTTCACCAGCAGGACAACCGCAAGGTCGTCGATCGTGAGGGAGAAAAGCGTCACATCCTTTGTCACGAAGCCGGCCTCAACACCTACACGAGGGTCGAAGACGAAAAGGACAGCATCGCGGAAAACTGGTGGAAGGAAAACGCCCCATTTTGGAATGAGGTCCGCAGTTTCTGGATTGAAAGCGGTGAGCAGGCTCCGAGCGAATTCACCTACAGCACCCACACCGGTGGCGAAGGCTTGAGCAAATTGCTCGCCCGCCTCGAGGAGGAAAAACCTGCGCCCGACGCCATCGTCGCCGCCCTTCAGCCCTACATCATCAGCAAGTAACACCTATTCCAAACACCTTCATTCATGAACCACAGCATCCCAATGATCTTCGCCCTGGCCACCATCACCAGCCAGGCCGCATCCATCATTTCCCTCCCCGGAAATCAAGAAAGCGCCACTTGGAGTGATCTCAGCGCCGCCACCTACCCGGGATTCGGCAGCCACGGAAACTCGACCGCCAACTGGCCCAGCTCCATTATCCCGAACGTCGGGACAAGCAGTAGCTTGATCGACAAAATGGACGGAACCGCCGGCTACGTCTCTGCAGCAAACTACATTTACGACGGAGGCGTGGCGGGCGGAACCTTTACTCTCAGCGACAGCGACCCGATCGCTTCCATGCAGACCGTGGTCCTTCAAATCGAAGCCAACCAGGCGCCTGGCACGGTGAATTTCTCCTTCAATGGGGGCTCACAGGCCATCAGCCCGGATTTCACCAGCAGCAGTCCTGGAGACACCTACACCGTGCAGTCCTACCAGTGGGACTTGTCCTCCCTTGGAGCCATCTCTGACTACACGATTACCTGGGAGAACTCTGCACCACACACGGTGATGAAGCGCTTCGATCTCGATACTTCGGACCAGTTTGCCCAGGTCATCCCCGAACCTTCAGCAGCCATCCTCATTTCGCTGACATCACTTGCTTTGCTCCGCAGGCGTCGCGCTCATTGAGCCCATCCCCGATGAATCGAATCATCTCCCTCCTCGGTGCCGTCGCGTCCCTGAACGCGACGGCATCGCCGGTCTTCATCGACGAACCCTCTGAAGACCGTTGGTTTTACCCCTACAACTCGACTGCCGGCGAGCGTGCCCAGGCATCGACCTTCAGCTCTCTCCCGCAGGCATCGGACGTCGACGACCGATTCGGCATATTTCTCATTGGTTTCGATACTTCCGCCGTCATCCCTGCCGGTCTTGCACCTGAAAAATACCGGATCCGTTCCCTTACTTTCACCGCCGTGATCGGCCAGGACGATGCATTTGCCTACGATCCAAGCTACGATTCGATCGCCACCTACGCCACCCCTACGACTCCCGAATCGGAAATGGATTCCGATTCCGGTCGCCCCCTTGAACTCCATGGTGTCGGATTCCGCAACAGCTGGACTGCGAGCAGCTTCGATGAACGCTCGGCCCATGGCAGCAGCAGCCCCGGCCAGCGCAACGCCTATCCCCTCGGTTTCGATGCCGGCGGTCTCGCCCGGGACGTCAGCAGCAATGTAAGCGAAGGATACGAAGCCATTCCGTGGGCCATCGGCCAGACAGACGAACTGGAAGCAGGCGATCTCGTCCCCGAGGAAACCACTTTTACCTTCACGATCGATACCACCCTGCCGGGCACGGCCACCTACCTCCAGCAAGGTCTCGCCGAGGGCAAACTCTGGTTTGCTCTCTCATCGCTGCACCCGGCCACCCAGCAAGGCGGTGAATTTGTCGCCTGGCTGACACGGGACGACGCCATTCACCAGCTCCTCGGCGGACTCGCTCCGACGCTCACCTTGGAGGTCGATTACAACATCCCTCTAACCCTCGTTCGCAACGGCAACAGCTCCAGCCTCAGCTGGCCGGAATTCTCCGGCTTCACTCATTCACTTCGTGCCAGTCACACGCCCGGAGATTGGAGCGCGGCCCCGATTCACAGCCACGACGCCATCACCGACGGCATCGGTGGATTCACCGAAGTCACCACTGAGAAGCGTCGCTTCTATCAACTTGAGATCCTCCCAAGCACTCCATGAACCGCCAAGCCTCCGGATTCACCCTGGTTGAACTCATCATCACCATCGCGATCACCACCATTCTGACTTCGCTCAGCGTTGCCGGTTACAAGGCGGCCCGCGAGAAGGCCCAACTCGCGACTGAGGTCAATGCCGCCCGGAATCTGATGAGCGCCTATCTTGGCCATGCTTCCGACAACCACGGAAGGCTCCTCCCTGGATACAAGACTGACGACACCGCCACCAACCTCGACGGCCAGCCGCTCTACTATCCGATCAATGCACGCTACCCATGGCGACTGATTCCCGATATGCCAAAGGTCGAAGGCGTGCTGCTGTACAACGGCACCGAGCGGGCGCTGGAAGATGAAAACAGCGACTACATGGTCTCCGTTGTCCCCAACCTCGGCATCAATGCCGTCTACGTGGGCGGCCACTTCGGATCAGGCTCACCGCTGCGCCCCTCAGATCGGCTCATCGAAACCGTTGGAAAATACTACGTTTCTCGTATTTCGGAATCCGTCCAACCGGACAGGCTCATCGTGTTTGCCTCCGCACGTCATGGAAACGATCGCAACGAAATCGGAAACTTCGAAGTCCGCGCTCCGAACACCATCAAACGCGAATGGTCGTCCGCTGCATTCGAATCGAATGCCTCACCGTCCGATCACGGCTTCGTCGACTTTCGCTGGAACGGCAAAGCCGTCACCGCGATGCTGGCGGGCAACGTAGAACTCCTCGACGAGGAACAACTGCGCGACATGCGCCGCTGGTCGAACCAGGCCGCCCGCTCCAACGAGCGCAACTTCATGGTCGCGCCGAAATAGACCACAGCCCCCCATCGACCCGAGGGAGGAGAGCGCCGGCTTTCGGCGGCTTTACCCGGTAAAGGATCGAGTCTAACTGCGCCACTCCCGGGGACTCTTCCCGGTTTCCTCACGGAAAGCTTTCGCGAAGTGACTGAGGCTTTGATAGCCGACGTCCAAAGCCACCCCTGTCACCGTCGTCTCCTTATCCCTGAGCAAGTCGCAGGCCGCCGCGATCCTCAGTCGGCGCTGATGCTCGCGCAGCGTCTTCCCTGTTTTTTGTTTCACCACCCGGCTCAGATGAGTCGGAGAAATCCCGCAACGGCGTCCCAAGTCGGCCAGATCAATCGGATCTGCGAGTCTCTGTTCGAGAAGGTGCAGCGCTCGTTCCACCGCCCCTGCCTTGCCGACCCGGTGACAGAAACCTGCCCCGGCATCCGAGCGGCTGGTGCGGAAAAGCCTCACCGCCGCCCATTCCAGAATTCTCGCCTCGACGCGCAGCGCCGCACCCGGCTCCTCGGCGTCCAGATCCGCCAAGCCCGATGCCAGAGCCCTTTCCGGTCCTGTCATCAAACCAGCGAAAGCCAACTTGCCCCCCCCTTCGAGCCACTTCCCAAAATCCGGGTGCACATGTCCCGCACCGATGCGCCGCGCCAGCCATGCCCGGGAAATCACCACGATCTCTGCCTGATGAGCTCCCGGCAGGCGGGTCCAACGCCATTTCTCCGCCTCATCCTCCCCAAAAATCGCATACATCCCCGGTCTGAAATACATCCGGTCCTCTGCCCCCCAGATCATCCCTTCCCCCTCCGGGTTCAGCCACAGCCAGATCTCACCCTCGACTTTCGCCTGCCAGGTGCTCCCTGCCTTCTCCGCACGGCCCCGCAGCCTCCAACAGGTCACTCCACCAAGATCCATCCACTTTTCAAGCCGCATCGCGGCCCCGCTTTAAATGAGATTGCATCTCAATACCAATCATAAAATTCACTCAAAAAAAAACCGCCCGACCCGTCGAACGGGAGGGCGGTTGAGAATTGAGAAGAGGGGTCTTTACTCCTCTTCGGCCACTTCCTCTTCGGCGGCGTCGTCAGCAGCACCATCGTCTTCAGCCGCAGGAGCCGCAACGGATGCTGAAGATTCAGTTGGCATACCGGTATCGATGCTCCCGGTTTGGAAACCGAGGAATGCGACCAATGCGGCAAGGAGGAGAGTAATGATGGGAAATGCCATAATCTTGGAATGTCAGAAATGGAGAATTTAGAACAGTTGCGACCACTCGCCTTGGGCGGAGTTGTCCTCAGCATTGATCCAGATGCTCGCGGTGGAGACCTGCAGGAAAAGCACCGCCGCCGCACCCAGTAACCCGAGTACGGAAAGGGCGATCACCACTGGGCTGGTTCCTGTGCTCTCTTCCTCATCATCCGCTTGCTGCATGGTGGCGGCTTGGGTCGAGATGCCCCCGGTGCTCATTGGCTGGGTCGGAGGCTGGAGTTGCACGGTTGCCTTTGGCAACGCCACCGAGGGAGCGCCTGCGCCAGGCGCGGAAGGAGCCCCTGCCGTCTTGAGTGCAACCGTGGGAGCACCTGCGGAAGCGGGCGCTGTGTTGAGTTTGATGGTAGGGGCCGGGGCCGGAGCACCACCTGCCGTTGGAGCACCTGCGGTGCGGAGAGGGATGGTCGGAGCCGGAGCCGGAGGCGCACCACCTGCAGCCGTTGGCGGCTTGGTCGCAACGGTCGGCGGCTTCGGTGCCGAGACAGTTGGCTTTGGTGCCGACATGGTTGGTTTGGGCGCAGCTGGAGCTGGCGGAGCACCGGTCGGCGAAGCCGAGGGAGCATCTGCCGCCTTAAGAGTCACGCGGACCGTTTCTTTCTTCAGTGGCACACTGGAAGTCTGCTTCGAGGGTTTATTATCGTTGTCGCTCATTCGGGTCCTAGGTGGAAGTTTTTCTGTGAACAGGAAAAAACACCTGTGGCCAGCTCATGTCAAACCCCCATCGCGCGGCTGACGCAGGCATTTTCCAATTTTCCCGGTCTTCAGACTGTCGAGGTTTCCCCTGCCCGCATGCAATCCTTGACGAAAGTCACCTCTCAGCTCCGTAGATTTTCTGCACTCCGCTCTCCTATCCATGATCCCGCGTCGTCAATTTCTCAGCACCACCACTCTCGCCTTCCTTGCCTTGCAGCGCTACTCCCTCGCCGCCCCGTCGAAGCGCGTCATCGAGCCACACGGCCCACTGATCCCTGACCCTCAGCGCATTCTGGATCTTCCAAAAGGCTTCAGCTACCGAGTCATCTCCAAGGTGGGCACCCGGATGAGCGACGGTTTCAAAGTCCCCGGAAAGCCTGATGGGATGGCCGCATTTCCCGGTCCCGATGGAAAAGTCATCCTCGTCCGCAATCACGAACTCCCGCTCACCGCGACCAAGCTCGGCCCCTTTGAGAACCATTTGATGTATCCCGGCAATCTCGACCCCGCCCTGAGCCACGATCCCGGCAAAGGCGGCAACAAGCCCTACTTCGGCGGCACCACCAACCTCGTCTTCGATCCCGCCAGCGGCGAAATTGTCAGCGAGTTCCTCTCTCTCACCGGGACCGATCGGAACTGTGCGGGCGGCGCCATGCCGTGGGGCAGCTGGATCACCTGCGAGGAAACTGACAATCTGACCCGCGGTCGTGGCCGCCATCACGGTTGGTGCTTCGAGGTGAAAGCCACTGCCACCCCCGGCCTCCAGAAAGCCACCGCCCTCAAAGCCCTCGGGCGCTTTCGCCACGAAGCCGTCGCTCTGGATCCCGAGACCGGCATTCTTTATCTCACTGAAGATCGAAGCGACGGCCTGCTCTACCGATTCATCCCCGACAAACAACAGGATTTCACCTCCGGAAAACTTCAAGCCCTTGCCATCGTCGACAAACCAAAAGCCGACCTGCGCAATTACAGTTCGAAATCCAGATGGCCCGTTGAAG
The DNA here is from genome assembly GCF_042664875.1 of Haloferula chungangensis. Classification (NCBI taxonomy): domain Bacteria; kingdom Pseudomonadati; phylum Verrucomicrobiota; class Verrucomicrobiia; order Verrucomicrobiales; family Verrucomicrobiaceae; genus Haloferula; species Haloferula chungangensis. The sequence goes on from NZ_JBHTBS010000014.1 coordinate 79,416, forward strand.
GCAAAGAAATCAAGGTCACTTGGATCGACCTCGAGGACACCCATGCCCCCCAAGACGACCTTCGCGTTCGTGGTCATGACGCAGGTGCCGCACGATTCGCCCGCGGCGAAGGCATCCACCATACCCCCGAGGGCATCTTCATCTGCTGCACCGATGGTGGACCGTCACGACGCGGCCAGCTTTTCCTTCTCCAGCCATCCGGCTCCGCCGAAAAGCCCGACACCCTCTCGCTTTTCCTCCAATCCGAGAAAGACGACCTTCTCACCAATGGCGACAACCTTTGCCCGGCCCCCTGGGGCGGACTCGTCGTTTGCGAAGACCTCATCGACGTCTCTTTCGCCGAGCACTCGCATGTCCAATGCGTCACCCCGGAAGGCAAAATCCACACCCTCGCGCGCAACGCCAAAGACAAATCCGAGTTTGCCGGTTGCTGTTTCTCTCCGGGTGGGAAATGGCTCTTCGTCAATCTTTTCGCGCATGGGCTGACGCTTGCCATCACCGGGCCATGGAGCGTGTGAAGCGAGCTTCTCGAGTTTGGGGTTTAAAGTTGGGGGCTTACAGTTTCCACTCGCGGCATGAGCTCGCGCGTCACTGACCTCCACATTGCCAAGAACGTCCCCCTCCCAGCCCCGGCGCTGCTGCAGGCCGAGATCCCGCGCAGCGATGCCCAGGCGGAATTCGTCGCCCGCTCGCGAGAAACCATCGCCTCCATCCTCTTCGGCTCCGACCAGAGACTGCTGGTCATCGTCGGCCCCTGCTCGATCCATGACACCGAGGCCGGCCTCGAATACGCGCGCCGCCTCGCAGCCCTCTCCGAGCGCCTCAAGGACAAGCTCTACATCGTCATGCGGGTCTACTTCGAAAAACCCCGCACCACGGTCGGCTGGAAAGGCCTCATCATGGATCCCAATCTCGATGGCTCGGACAACATCCCCGAAGGCCTGCGCCGCGCCCGCACTTTCCTAAGGGAAGTCATCGACCTCGGGCTACCCACCGCCACCGAACTTCTCGATCCGATCACCCCCCAGTTCATCGCCGACCTCATTTCCTGGTCCGCCATTGGCGCGCGCACGACTGAAAGCCAGACCCACCGCCAGATGGCCTCCGGTCTTTCGATGCCGCTCGGCTTTAAGAACACCACCTCCGGCGACCTCACCGCAGCGATCAACGCCGTGAAGGCCGCCTCGCGCCCGCAGACATTCCTCGGCGTCTCCGATCAGGGCGTCGCCTCGGCCGTCACCACCACCGGCAATCCCCACTGCCATGTGATCCTGCGCGGGGGTGAAAATGGACCGAACTACGATGAAGCTAGTATTTCAGCCACCCGCGACACCCTGAAGAACGCCGGTCTTGAGCCCGTCATGGTCGTCGATGCCTCTCACGCAAACTGCGGCAAGGATGACAGCAGAATGGCCGACGTCTTCCGCGAGATCGTCCGCCAGCGCGCCGCCGGAGACAGCTCGATCATCGGCACCATGCTGGAAAGCAACCTAGTCGCCGGGAACCAGTCGTTCCCCCAACCGCTCGACCAACTCGTCCGTGGCCAATCGATCACCGACAAGTGCATCGACTGGCAGACTACCGACAAGATTCTCCACGAAGCCGCCGAAGCACTCTAACAAGGTGCCGCGACTTCAGTCGCCAGAAGGCGGCACACCCCGTGCCGCAAGCCCAGGAGTCCGCTTCATAGCCCATCCACCCTAGCGCGACGAGGGCGTCGCACCTCCTATCCGCCTCAGTTCGCCAATTGAACAATCGAGTCGAGAATCAACTCATCACCTGGCTGGGGCTTCACTTCGCCGAAGGCGGTGACGGGATTCGCCACCGCGCCGTCGATGCTTACCTCGGTGACCTTGAGTTTTCCAAGGATGCCGCCGTTGCGGCGGATTGCCAGCACCGTGCCAGCCTGGACGTTGTCTTCACGCTCCACGCTCAACACAGCGAAGCCGCCGAACTGCGGGTCTTCGACCCACTCCCTCACCGTCGCAATCAGTAGAGCTTCATTGATGACACGCACACGGCGATCGTCCCGGCTCTTGTTCTCATTCCGCTTATCGAGCAGAAAATCGGTCTCCCGTTCAGCACGTGCGGCCTGCTCCTTTGCCTCCTCCGTCTCGCGTTCAAGCTGTTCCAACCGCTCGGCGAAGACCGCCGCATCCTCACGCGTCACCGCATCGGTCGGCTTTGGCTCTGCCGCCGCTTCGCGCAAAATCCGGCGCTCGCGCTCGAGCTTCAACCGCTCGCTTTCCTGCTCCATCTCAAGCAACTGGCGGCGCAAGTCGTGAATCTCCTCCTCAGGTGCATTGCGCACCTGCTGATTCATTCCTTTATACGAAACACCCACTGCCACCAAAAGCAGTGCAATGGTGGCTCCGAGCATGATCTTCAGCGTGTCCATGCGGCGGACAGTGGGGTGGAACCGGCCGCGTGTCAACGCACCCGCACGTCTCGAATTGAGTCCCTATTTCCCGCCTCTTCAGCGCATCCCCAGGATGAATGCAGCCATCTGCCTCAGCTTATCCACCTTCCCTTTCCACGGCACCGTAGGCGTCAGGACCTCCCAATCCCGCTCTTCGGCGATTTTCTTCAGGCGTTCCGATGGATTCACCACCGTCCCCGCCTCACAACAATACATCATCGGCAAATCCGCCGTGCTGTCGGTATATCCATGGCTCCTGGGCCAGACACCCTCCCGCGGCGGCCCGAGCAATTCGCTCAACCTCCGCACCTTCTCCTCGCTCTTATGGTTCCGCAGATCGGGAAAAAGCTTCATCTTCTCGCCAACTTCCACGGGCGTTCCGAAAGCCAGATCAAAGCCCAGCACCCGCCCGATTTCCCTGATGTAAAGCTCGGGACTCGCTGAGACCAGCAGCGTCAGGTGACCTGCCTCGCGATGGCGTTCCATGCGCTCGATCAGCTCCGCATAACACTTCCCCGGCACCCACTCGGCCACAAATCCCCGCACCCACTCCTCAAGCTGCGCCGGTTCCGTCTTCCACAGGTAGCTCAGGAAAATCCGCTTCATCCCCTCGTCCCCCAGAATCCCTGCAAACGGCGTAAAACCCAAAAACAGCGGAAAGTAGCTCCTCCTCACCGGCTCCTGCCTCAGCACGTAGTTCGCGAACAATATCTGCGTGTCCCACGAAATCATCGTTCCGTCGAAATCAAACAACGCCAGTCCCCGCTCGAATTTCTCCAACTGCTCGCTCGTCACCGCCAAGCACTCTCAAAGCATCTCCCCCTTGGCAACCCGCATCAGGCGTCTACTTTCGCTTGCTCATCGGTTCAACACAGGCAGGTTTGCCGCGTTCTCATGCTCCGCACCATTCTGGCCAGCGCACTCTTGACCACGGGAGTTGCTTCCTCCTCGAACGCCTCGGAACTCAGCAAACGGCTCACCTTCACCGTGGCCGCGGGCACGGCCACGGAAGTCGGCCTCATCCGGCCGATCGCCAGCCCGGAAGGCACAGTCGACGGCGTCACCGCTATCCGCAGCTACTCCGGGAACTTCTCCGCTGATCTCGTCTTCGACACCAACACCCTCGCCCCCAAGAATTTCACCTTCAACAGCGGCTCCATCATCGGCTCCGGCTATTCCCTGCAGCTCTTCTCCAACGTGGTCTATGCCGCTCCCTACGGCATAAAATCGACCTTCTACTTTCAGCAAGCCGGCCAGATTTCCTACTCGCCCACCACGATGCTGCCACCGGGACTTGTTGATGGCAGCGGTGCGCTCATTCCCTCCCAGCAAAACTTCCTCGCTTCCCAAGGGATCATCGTCACCGGCCGCTCCGTCACCGGCACCGCACTGAACCGGATCACCGACGACTACATCAACTTTCCCGACACCCTCCCTCTCCCGGGAAGCGCGACGGTGACCATTTCTCAGGTTTCAAAGAACACCTTCAGCCGGACGCTCAAAGCAAAACTCGTCCTATCGCTCAATGAAGCCGAAACGATCCTGCTCCCAGCGCCCTCGTTGAACACCAGCATCATCAAAACCGAAGCCGGCACGATCACCAGCAGCTCTTCCAACTTTACCGCCCCCACCCCCTACGGCCAGTGGGCCATCGACAACCAACTCAACAATCCCGACCCGGAAAGCCCCAACCCATCCGGCATTCCCTACGCCATTCTCATGGCGCTCGACTTACCAGCCACCGCTTCCACGTTGCCAATCACGATTGAAAATACCGGCTACGGCCCCGTCGCCACCATCGTCCTCCCCGAGGACGGCCTGCAAAACCCCATGAGCATCGAATACACGAGCGATCTCAGCGCCTCCAACTGGGTTCCCTTGACGACGAATTACTACCTCCACGGCCCCAGCGCACTCGACCAAGGAAAATCCGGCTCGCCGAAATTCACCCTTCCCCCAGGCCCCACCGGCTTCATCCGTTTCGTTTCCATCATCGAGTAACAAGCTTCAGCCAAACAGGCCGATCATCATCGAGATCAGCATTCCCAGCGGCAACCAGATCAGGAAGCTGATCCAGAAGCCCACCAAAGCACGCGTGCCCCACTCACTGCGGCTTTCCGAAAGCGTATCGCTGAGGAAGCCCAGAAGCTGAGTCCCCGCCAGCGCCAACAACACCGACGGCAAAACAAACGGGCTCCAGCCGTTGCTTCCGCTGCCGATGATTTCAGCAAGCACGCTCAGCACCAACACCAGCCAAGCCTGCACCAACGATCCCATCGCAATCCAGCCGATGACCTCACCTGCACGGATCGTCGACTCCTTGTTGCCCAGACTCACCGATGCCGATTCTCTTTTCCATGGCACCAGCTTGAGAGACTTCACCGGCCCCGTGACCTGACCGTCCGACTTCTCCTCGGAGCCACTGCCCCAGTTGCGCCGACGGGCATATCTCCCCTGACGGTAGGCTTTTCCCGTTAGACGATCGCCACTCACAAGCCGACCCACCGAGTCATCGGGAGAGATCGTTCTGAATCCACGGTTATACATAACACCTGAGACATTACTTATTCAAACAAACCAAAGCCATGGGAACCAGAGATCTCAATTGTAGCCGTCTCACGACAACCACGAGATCAGCAGCGTGATCGGAATCCAGCCCAGAAAGCTGACCCAGAACGACACGATCCCAATTACGCCCCATGAGCGATACCCGCGCGACAGCGAGTGCCCGGCGATGCCGAAAAGGTGCACACCATAAAGTGCGACAATAAACGAACGGCCAGTCCACTCCCCCCAGCAGCTCGGATCCCAGCCGATCAGTTGATAGATGATGCCGAGCATCACACCCATCCACAGGTTCATCACCAGGCCGATCGCGATCAGCCCAAGAAATCCACCCCAGCGGATTGATTTCAGATCAATCGGCGGCTCAATCGTTCCGCCCAGCTTCACCATCGGAGCCACCTTCATTTGCAGCTGGCCGCGCCCCTTCGGCACCTCGATGAAATTGAACTTCACCGTCGGATTTTCATCCGCAGGTCTCGACTCCCGCCGGCGACTCCTCGTTTTCCGAAACGTCGGAGTCGGAGTCGGGCAGCGGAAGGTTCTTTGGCATCCAGCGTTCGGTCTCATCGCATTGCCAGGATCCTAGCCACCTCTTCCAGCCCCAGCTATGGGAACCGAACCCTCCTTTTGTAGCCGCCCTTTCCCCAATTCGCTGAAATTTAGAGTTTAAAGTTCAAAGTTTCCACCCTACCCATCGCTCCGCATGAAAATCGTCGTCGCATACTCCGGAGGGCTCGACACCTCCGTCCTCCTCCTCTGGCTCAAGGAAAAATACAACGCTGAAATCATCGCCTATTGTTCCGATTGCGGGCAGGGCGACGAGCTCGACGGTCTCGAAGCCAAAGCCCTCTCCACCGGCGCCTCCAAGTGCTACATTGATGACCAGAAGGAAGAATTCGCCCGCGACTACATCTTCCCGATGTTTCAGGCCAACGCCGTCTACGAAGGCCGCTACCTCCTCGGCACCTCGATCGCCCGCCCCTGCATCACCAAGGGCATGGTCGACGTCGCCATCAAGGAAGGCGCCGACGCCATCGCCCACGGTGCCACCGGCAAGGGCAACGACCAGGTCCGCTTCGAACTTTCCGCCGCCGCCCTCGCCCCGAACATCAAGTGCATCGCCCCCTGGCGCGACGCCGAGTTCCGCAAGCAGTTCCCCGGCCGCAAGGAGATGATCGAATACGCCGAAGCGCACAACATCCCGGTCAAGGCCTCCATGAAGAAGCCCTACTCGATGGACCGCAACCTCCTGCACATCTCCTTCGAAGCCGGCGCCCTCGAAGACACCTGGTACGACGCCACCGGCGAAGCCGACCGCGACATGTATGTGCTCTCCGTCTCCCCCGAAGACGCCCCCGACAAACCGCAGATGCTTCAGTGCCTTTTCGAAAAGGGCAACATCATCGGTCTCCAAACCGAAGGACTCGCCGAACTCATCGCCAAGCTCGGTGACTTCGCAGTCCAGGGCGAAAAAGACGGCTACACGCTTCTCACACCTTACGGCGTCATGCGCGTCCTCAACGCCCTCGGCGGAGCCCACGGCATCGGCCGCATCGACATCGTCGAGAACCGCTTCGTCGGCATGAAGTCACGCGGCATCTATGAAACTCCCGGCGGCACCATCCTGCTCGCCGCCCACCGCGACTTGGAAACCCTCGTCATCGACCGCGAGCTTCAGCAAACCCGCGACACCCTCATTCCGAAGTACGCCCAGCTCGTCTACAACGGTTTCTGGTTCGCCCCTGAGCGCGAAGCCATCCAGGCCCTCGTCACCGAGTCCCAGAAAAAGGTCTCCGGTGAAGTCCGCCTCAAGCTTTACAAGGGCAACGTCATGCAGGCCGGACGGCGCAGCCCGCACAGCATGTATGACGAAGCCGTCGCCACCATGGAAGGCGGCCAGGAAGAAGCCTACAACCAGGACGACGCCACCGGCTTCATCGCCCTCAACGCCCTCCGCCTCAAAGCCAACGCGAGACAAAAATAAGGGAGCAGGAGCAGGTCACCTTACCCCTAAATTCCTCACAACCCCGCAGCGCCAAACCGGCCTGCGGGGTTTTTCATTCCCTTCAGAACTCCACCTCATCCACCCCGCGTCACAATAATATCAAACGGATAAATCTCTCCATCCGACTCTGCCAAAATTGCATTCTCAGGACGCACATCCGTTGCCACCACTTCCCCACGCCGCCAACTCAGCTCCGCCAGCATCTCCAATCGAGTCGGCAGATTCGCCGGCTCCCACCCGCGCCCTCGCATCCAGGCATTGAGCTCCGCCTCCGTCGGATTTCCCCCGACAAGGAAGGGCTGCCGCAGCAGCAAAAAATCCGCATCGTCTCCGACCCCGTCCAATTCAAGACCCGTCGGGAAATTTCCCTCCATGAGCTGGAAGCGCAGTAAAGCCTCCTCCAATCCTCCCGGCCGAATAACCCACATCCCCTCCGGATCCCGATCCATCATCCATCCGAAACCCGCCTTGCCATCCCCACCTAACAGCTTGATCACCTGCTGCTCATCGGAGTTACCAAATACCACCGCTTCGCCCCCTCCGCCAATCAAGGCAAGATCGCCCCGACTTTCATCATCATGAAAGTCAGCCAGCCTCAGAGCCAGCGACCGACCGAACTCGGGAGTCTCCCGGAAAATTCGGTTCAGTTCGCCTTCGACTTGCGGACCGTCGAGACGGTCGCCGAAGTCTTTTCGCGCAAAGCGTCTTCCGGCAGCACCGGCCCACTCCGCGATTCGAGGATCGCCGCCCGCTCGCGATTGCGGCGAGTTTGTTCGAGCATCTCCTCTACCGTCACCCGGCGCTGGTTTTTCGGACCCATGAAATGAGCGTATCAGACTTCCCGCATTTCTCAAGCTGAAGCTCAAGGTGTTCATGAGACCAACCCTAACCCCGCCATCCCATCAGAAAAGCCGAAAAGGGAGCAAGGGCAACCTGCCCTCCGTAGCGTTAGCGAAGGATGGGTTCCTCCCCTGCCTCCTCACCTCAAGAATCCTCCAAAAGCCCCGCAGAGCCCACCAGCCTGCGGGGTTCTTCGTTTCTTTTCTCTGGCATCCCCCCGCCCGATTCTGGTCTCTTCCCCCCGCCGCGCAGCGGCCTCATTTCGGAGTTCCAGATTCAACGTTTAAAGTTTCCCATGTCCGCACCCAAGACCGCCATCACCCCGACCCGCGCCGACGATTTCCCCGAATGGTACCAGCAGGTCATCAAAGCCGCCGACATGGCGGAAAATTCCGAAACCCGCGGTTGCATGGTCATCAAGCCGTGGGGTTACGGCATCTGGGAACTCATCCAGCAGGGCCTCGACCGACGCTTCAAGGAAACTGGTCACCAGAACGCTTACTTCCCTCTTCTCATCCCGCTTTCCTATCTCGAAAAGGAAGCCGAGCACGCCGAAGGCTTCGCCACCGAGTGCGCCGTCGTCACCCATCACCGCCTCGAAGCGGTCAAGGACGAGGAAACCGGAAAAACCAAGATGATTCCGACCGGCGAACTCGCCGAGCCCTACGTCATCCGCCCGACCTCCGAAACCATCATCGGCGCGGCTTTCTCCCGCTGGGTCCAGTCCTACCGCGACCTCCCGCTGCTCATCAACCAGTGGGCCAACGTCATGCGCTGGGAAATGCGTCCGCGCATGTTCCTGCGCACCGCCGAGTTCCTCTGGCAGGAAGGCCACACCGCCCACGAGACCGCCGAGGAAGCCATCGAGGAAACGCGCAAAATGCACAAGGTCTACGCCGACTTCCTGCGCGACCACCTCGCCATCCCCGTGATCCCCGGTGAAAAAACCGAGAACGAACGTTTCCCCGGCGCCGACATGACCCTCACCGTCGAAGCCATGGTGCAGGACAAAAAAGCCATCCAGGCCGGCACCTCGCATTACCTCGGCACCAATTTCTCCAAAGCCCAGGACATCTCCTTTACCGGACGCGAAGGCAGCGTCGAGCACGCCCACACCACCTCGTGGGGCGTCTCCACCCGCCTCATCGGCACGCTGATCATGGCGCACTCGGACGACGACGGCCTCGTCCTCCCGCCACGAGTCGCCACTCAGCAGATCGTCATCATTCCCATCACCCCGAAGGAAGATACTAGAGATGCCGTACTTGCCAGCTGCCACGCCCTCGCCACCACCCTGCGGAAGGACTGCAAGTTCCACGGCGAACCACTGCGCGTCCTCGTCGATGAGCGCGACGTCAAAGGCAAGAAGTGGGAATGGGTCAAGAAAGGCGCCCCGCTCCGCATCGAGATCGGCCCGCGCGACGTCGAGTCCCGCAAGCTCTGCCTCCAGCGTCGGGACAAGCCTTCCAACGACAAGGAATTCGTCGACAAAGAAGACTTCCTTCGCAACGTCACCGACATCCTTCAGGAGATCCACGACAACCTCCTCAATGCCGCAACCGCCTTCCGCGATGAAAACATCGTTGAGTGCAGCGACCTCGAAAGCTTCCACAAGCACTGGAAGCAGGACAACCCCGGCTGGCTCCTCACCCCATGGTGTGGCTCCTCCGCCGAAGAAGACGCCCTTTCCAAAGAGCACAAAATCACCGTCCGCTGCCTCCCCCTCGACAAGCAGGACGAGCCGGAGCAAGCCTGCCTCGTCACCGGCAAGCCCACCAAGCTCCGCGCACTCTGGGGCCGCAGTTACTAACGAGATCTTCCAAGGAGCGGGGATTTGCAATCCCCGATGAAGGAGCCCTCTCCACCTTTGGGTGTAGAGCCCCCCTCCGGCAACGACACCCGGCTTGCCCGGTGGATACAATCCACCGCTCCTTGACCTTCTCTCAATCTTTTTACTTTGCCCCACAAAGCCCATTGAGATATGCATCCCCTCATGCTCAAGCGCTACTGGCAGCTCTTCCCCCTTACCATCACCCTCTGCCCCCTCCTCGGACTCCTCGCCGTCGGCATCCTCACCCTCCTTCAGCCGAAGGTCTACGAGGCAACGACAGTCCTTCAAGTGAGGCACTATGCGCGCCCAATCGATACCCCTCCCTCACTTGGCGTCCCCAAAGGGTTTTCTCCCACGATCTGGTGCCCAACCGAATTCGAAGTCGTCAAATCCCAGGAGACCCTCGACATCGTCATCGACGAACTCGACCTCCTCACCCGCTGGAATGTCGACCGCGACATCGCCCGCCGGCGATTGAGCGAAAACATCCACGCTCAAAAGATCAGGGAATCCGACCTCATCGAAATCCGCGTCCACGCCGCTAGCCCCGAACAAGCCCAGAACATCGCCGTCACCCTCACCGAAGTCTATCGAGCAAGACGCACCAAGCTGGAAACCCAACGCACCGAACAAGCGATCGCCGAACTCCGCGACGCCGTCAAAAAGCAAGAAGCCACCGTCGAAGACAAGAGAAAGACCCTCACGACCATCATTCGAAACCAGGAGCTGCTCTTGCATCACATTCAACCGAGCAAAACAAAAAGCGCCTACTCCGAACTACTTGAACAGAAGGTCTTGTTAGAAAGCCAGATCGAAACCCTCCTCAAATACGATGGCGATCAATTGATGACCTATGCCGCCGGCCTGCAACTTCCCGAGAACATTATCCGCACCCTCCACCCTCAGTATCTCGAGGCAAAACGAACCCTCACCTCCCTTCAACTCGCAGGCCTCGGTGACGCCCATCCAAGCGTCACTCAACAGAAGGAGAAGGTAGACGGCATGCGCCGAGATCTCGATGAGGGTATCATCGCTCTACGAGAAACGCTCCGAGCCCAATTGGAATTGAGTAAGAGCAAGTCTGCCGAACTTGAGTCAAAATTGGGCCGACAGATAGGCACTGGTTATGGAATCGGCCTCCACGGCTTCGACGATGCCAAAGCCGAATTCGAAACCGCCCAGCGCCTCCTCGAACAACTTAAAATCAAACTCATCGCCGAGGAGATGCAGCGGCGCATCACCGAATCCCCCATCATCATCCACGCAGAACCCACCCTGCCCGAAAAACCCGTCTACCCCCAGTTCCTCCGAAATCTCACCATCGGGCTCCTATCCGGCATCGCCCTCGGCATCATTTCTCCCCTCCTCTTCTCACCCGTCCTCATGCGACGCGACTCCAGGGAATCACTTCGACCGAACTAATCGCCGACGGGGTTCAGGAGAGACAAGGTGCCTCATCCACGGACCAAGTCCGCGAAGTAATTACTGCCCGATCGGAAGCCAACGCTTCACCATCTGGGACAACTGACCATTTTTCTTCCATTTGGCGATCGTCGCATTCGCCTTATTCAGCGTGACACTGTCACCTCGCCGCACTGCCCAGGCTAACTCGTCGTCTCCGAGTGGTGTGGGAACCATCGTCACCCCTTGGGCAGCCCCGGCAGACGACAGACTCCAGATCACCGGTGCGTCATGCAGGAAGGCATCGATCTTGCCACTGGCCAAGGCGTGGATCGCCTGATCGGGACTCTTGAGCGGAACCACCGTCGCTTTCAGGCAGGTCCTCTGAACGTAAGCTTCTGAAACGGTTCCGACCTCCACACCAATCTTCTTTTCCACCAAGGCAATAATCCGCGGATCGGAATAGAACTGAAACTCATTGGCTCGCACGAGAATCATCTGTCCGACTTCCAGGTAAGGCGTGGTGAAATCAGCATAACTCCGCCGTTCATTCGTAACCGTCATGTTGGACATGACGATGTCCACCTCGCCAGTCTGAAGCGACGGCAGCAAGCGATCCCAGCTGCGTTCAATGAAACGTGGCGTTTTTCCCATCTCCGCCGCCAGCGCCCGTCCAAAATCCGCCTCCAGTCCAAGATACTCCCCACCCGATTTATAAATCATCGGAGGAGAATTGGGCGCCACGGCGATCCGCAGAATGTCCGGTGAGGCCGACACCATCTGATTGTTGGCGCATCCAGCCAGTAGGATAGCCACAGACAAGCAGGACATCAGAGAAAGAAGACGAGTGATCTTGGTCATGGAATGCTTTGCAGCCTGACTCCACGAAACCGATCCGAAAACCATATCAACTGTCATGCGCCCAAAGGGATGCTCCCCCAGACCACAAAAAAATCGGAGCCGGACAATGTCCGACCCCGATAGGAAAGATGGCGAGCTAGCCTTTCGGCACCGCCAAACGAAACTTTAACGATCAACGCGAGCCGAGCCACCGCCAACGAGCTTCTTCACCTCGTCAACCGTTGCCATCGTCGTGTCGCCTGGCGTAGTCATCGCCAGCGCGCCATGGGCAGCACCGTATTCGACCGCCAGCTTGGCGTCATTGAATTCCATGAATCCATAGACCAGACCGCTCGCAAAGGAATCACCACCGCCGACGCGGTCGTAAATCTCCATTTTCGGACGATGCGTCGCTTCGTGGAACTCGCCGTCGTGATAGCAGATCGCGCCCCAGTCGTTGACCGTCGCGCTGTGCACGTCGCGCAACGTCGTGGCCACCACCTGGAAGTTCGGGAAGTCGGCGACGGCATTCTTGATCATGTTCTTGAAGCTATCCACTTCGAGACCGGTGATCTCATCGCTCACGCCTTCCACTTCAAATCCCAGCGAGGCGGTGAAGTCCTCTTCGTTGCCGATCATCACATCGACATATTTGGCGATTTCCCGGTTCACTTCCTGAGCCTTGGCCAGACCACCAATGCTCTTCCAGAGCGATGGACGGTAGTTGAGGTCGTAGGAAACAATCGTGCCGTGCTTCTTCGCCGCCTTGCAGGCCTCGATGGTCAACTCGGCCGTCGTTTCGGAAAGCGCTGCGAAAATACCACCGGTGTGAAACCAGCGACTGCCCTGCTTGCCGAAAACTTCCTCCCAGTCGACGTCGCCCGGCTTCATCTGCATCGCAGCCGTCAGACCCCGGTCAGGAGTTCCCTTCGCACCACGAACGCCGAAGCCCTTCTCCGTGAAGTTCAGTCCGTTGCGGACATTGCGGCCAAGGCCATCGAATTCCGCCCAGTTGATGAAACGGGTATCCACTCCGCCTTGAAGAATGAAGTCCTCAAGTAGGCGACCGATATCGTTGTCGGCAAAGGCCGTCACCACGGCTGCCCGCTTGCCGAAGCAACGGCGCAATCCCCGAGCAACATTGTATTCGCCGCCGCCTTCCCAGACGTCGAAACGGCGGGCAGTGCGGGTGCGACCGTCACCGGGGTCGAAACGGAGCATGACTTCCCCGAGGGAAACGATGTCATACTGACAGGAGGCTGCGTCTTTAATCTTAATGGCCATGGTATCAGATTTCTTAAAGGAATGGGCTAAGGGTTAAAACTTGTTGGCCTGAATGAAGTCGGAATCTCCCTTCAGGAAATTGATGAGATTGTTCGTCGCACGCGTCGCCTGGCGATTCACACTTTCATGGGTTCGCGAGCCAATGTGTGACGTGATGATGCAGTTCGGGGCACCAATCAACGGATGGTTCGGCGCAGGTGGTTCCGCATCAAGCACGTCGGCACCGTAACCTCCGACCTTACCGCTCTTGAGAGCCTCAAGCATATCTTCCACCACCACCAACTCGCCACGTGCACAGTTGAGCACCACCACATTGTCACGCATCTCGGCGATCTTCGAAGTGTTGATCATTCCCTCAGTCGTATCATCGAGGAAGCAGTGCAGGGAAACCACATCGGAGTTGTGAAGCACCTCATCCATGTTGGCACAGCGCTTCACCCCGTATTTGTAGGAGAAAGCTCCGTCAAAAAATGGATCGTAAGCAATGATGTCCATGCCGAAAGCCTTCGCACGAATCGCCACTTCCTTGCCGATCCGGCCGAGACCGATGATACCGATGGTCTTACCCATGATTTCATTGCCCACTGGCTTCTTCCAGCCGGCCACCCACTCGCCATTCTGCACGGCAACAGCGTTCGACTGGATCTTCTTGGTGATCCCAAGAAGCAGACCAAAAGTATGTTCGGCAACCGTGGTGTGATTCACTCCCGGAGTAAAAAGCACCGGAAGTCTCTTCTCGGTCGCATACTTCACATCAATCTTATCAAGACCGATACCGTATTTGCTGATCACTTTCAGACGCGGGAGCGACTTGTCGATCACGGCCTGTGTGATGGCATCATCACCACAGAGAAAGCCATCAAACTCACCCGCCAACTCCAGCATCCGTGCCTCCGAAAGCGGGCCGCGCTCCCGAACGATTTCAAAACCACCGCTTTCAAGCAGATCATGGTGGCTTCCCGGAGTGTCCTGATAGGAGGTGGTCGTCAGCAGAATTCGCGAACTCATAGATGCCTCTTCTGAGCCTTCCCCATATGTCATACAAGTCTAAAAATCAGCCAGTTCACGAGATGACTCACTGTATTTTGTCGACTAACAACGAAGCGACATCTTCAAGATGACTCCAAGGATTCCGACGCGCCAGATGCTCCCATCATTGAGCACTATCGACCTCATTCGTGGATCGCCAGTGCGGAGTCACAGCAAACCATAAAAGCGTCTTCTTCAGAACACCTTCCCCATGGGACAGAAACCCCGCAGGTCAATGAACCAGCCAATTTATCAATCTGGTCACTCTCATCCCATGAGATCAATGAAGCAAAAACAGCAAGACCCTTCATCCCGCCAAAGACGCTTAATCCCACTCAACTCAAGCCGACAACATCCGCTGTCCTCGCTGAGAAACTTTCTCCCCAAGACCTCCGTTCCAAACGCGCTCCCAAACATGGATTCAGGCGAGTACCAGACGCTCGTCTTCCTCCAACTTCTTTGAAAGAGCATCCCAGCCGCCCGGTCTCTGCAGATTGAAGACCTGCAGATACAAGGTCACGAGTTTCGGATCAAAATCACCGACCAGTTGATCCACGGCATTATCCAAAGCAGCCGAATCCATTGACTCAGGAAGATCGCCCGTTACCGAGCCCTTTCCATCATGCTCGATCTCCATGGCATCACAGAAGTTCGCCAACATCTCCTGATTGCCCGCCATCAACCATACCTGAAGAAGATGCTCGCCGATGGTATCGGATTGTTTCGACTTCAGTGTCTTGAGAATCCACGCATACTGATCGACAAGCGGTTTTTTCTGAACAAAGACGAGACGAAGTTTCCGAGACTGCGCCAGGGAAGAAAGCGCAGAACGGTAGACATTCTTATCATGTTCCCGGAACCAGTCGAGCATCTGGGTAACAAGAGCGGGATCAATGGCGTTGTAGATTTCGTGAGCTTTCACAGGCAGTTCTTAAGTTGGAGGAATCCAAGCGGAGTTGTGACGAAAGCCAAGCACAGAACCAGCATAGGCAAACAATTCAGCTGCATTCAAAAATTCGTGCGATGTGGGCAAAAAAGAGCCTCGCACCAGCGTTAGCTAGTGCGAGGCAAATACCTGGCGGCGACCTACTCTCACAGGACCTGTCGTCCCACTACCATCGGCGCAACAGCGTTTCACTTCCGGGTTCGGAATGGG
>NZ_JBHTBS010000015.1:0-82633 GCF_042664875.1 Haloferula chungangensis
TAGCCAAAAGACGAGCTAGAGGATACCGTCGTTTCGAGAATTTTCGTGCCATCGCCTACTGGATCGCGGGTAATCTCACGCTCAAAAATCAATGCCCGCTTACCCACTAAAATCTCAGGAGAGCCTAATTGGGATAGACAAAAATCTTAGCAGTTAGATCAGCGACGCACTTTAGTTGCCAATGCTGCTCGGGGTTGTAATCCTTCGGGCATTCGCAAGAACAACTGAAAGTTGACCCTTTAAAGCTGGTTCCGCCGGGACCCTTGTTTTTTGTATTCCTATCTATCTCGTAACCAGGCTCATTGTCCGCGGGATTAACATCGACGATGATCAACCCGAGGTAGTCCGCCTTGTTGATCATGTCGTTCCCGACAAACGTATAAAGGTTCACATCGCCCCGTTCACCAATCGGGTCCCTAGATAGCCAAAGAGGGATACCCGACGCGGTCTTCCGTGACTCGCCGTAGTTTTCCCGATGCGTTTCTAGGACGGCACGGCGAGCCTCTAAGCTCTCCGAAACACTTTCAGCAAAAAATCCCCAGACGCGGTTTTTCGCGGTGGGGTCGCTTTTGCTCGGCGCGGGTTCTGACAGGTAGTAGCCCAAAATTCTGGGCATAGTCCTAGCGACTTTCGGCGGCTAAAGGAAGAGGCTTTTTCAGGCCTTGCCGGTGTCCCCCCTTGCTCCAGGGGCGTCGCCCTGGTGGGCGTCGATGCAGCTCTCGGCTACCCGCGTGAACGCCATGTCAAAAAGTTTTGACTGACCCCTATTCTCCGTTCAGATTTTAAAGATCGACAAGCGATCCATTCCGCACTTTTGCCCAACCAACATGCTTAATCTTGGCTCCACGCAAGTTCACCGGACATTGCTCCGGCTCATCCGAGGCGACAATTAACTTAAAATCAGTGAGGCTAATGTGAAATCCAAGATCTCCTGCAACAGTCAGAACAACGAAGTCGTCCCATTCTCTTTCCCCAATTACAAAACGCGCCCTACTATCAGCTTGTGTCGGAATCATTCTGCAATTCTCGACAAGCCAAGCCTTACTTACGCTGTCAAACGAACCTAGCAGTCTAGATCCGGTGGACAGTTTCTTGACTGCCGTCTCGACCTGCTCCCTTTCCGATGTGGGCGACACGCCTTCGATTCCTTCCATGTAGCCACACGAACACAAGGCGCACATCAGCGATAGAATCAAACCAAGCCGCATCATTGCTACCTGACCTTTGTTGGGTTCATCTTGTTATCACAGCAATCCCAGCTGATCGTCATCTTCCGTTTCTTGTGGGCAATCAAAACGTTCCCACCACCCGGCCACGCATGACCAACTATCGAAGGGAGTGTTCCGCTATATGGATGACCGCCTTGATCACCTGGCTTAGCGTTACCCGGAACTCCCTGGCCGGGGAAGTAGGCGGCGGTTGCGGTAATCGTGATTTTTCCTTTCGTGCATAAGCCGCCATATCTGCTTTGGATCCAAGTGTCCTTGTTGCGATTAACGGTATTCCCATTGGTCTCCCAGTATTCTGTCAGGTTGGGTAACGCGAATGGATTCTGCTTCTCTAGCATCTTATCCGCCACATCCTCTTTGAACCCATCTCTGATTTGTTTGGCTTTCTTACCACAAATCTGATACCAACCGTCCCATTTGACTTGCTGTGCTATAACGCCTTTCTGTCCCTGCTCGGCGCCTGAAAGAACCCACTTGATAACCCATTGAGCACCGCCACAGGTGCCGGCCCCGTCCTTCTTCGACACAATATCCTGAGTATCCAGCTTGGGAGTCGGCCCTCTTCTTCCAGCAAGCCCCAAATAATCCCACCGGTTCACCCCATCATTCCCGACGAACCCATACAGGTTCACCCCTCCCTCTTCCTCAATCGGATCCCTAGATGGCCAGCGTCCAACATTCGGATCATAGTGAGCCTGCGTTGAGTTGGCCAAAAAGACCAAGTGAACGAGCGCTAAGAAGATGAATTTTAGATTTCTCATAAGTTTACCTGCTTTTGTGGAGACTTAGCGGTTTTGAGGGGGACGGCGGCAAGCCGAAATTGGGATTCCCAAAGGGTTGACCTGGCATTGGAGGACGGGGTGTGGGATCGGATAGGTGTTCGCCCGCGTGGCCGGGTGGTTCGCCGGAGTGGAGTGGCCCCTGATTTCGTAGGGTTTGCTGCTGATGCCAGAGAATCCAAGCGACTTCGGGAGGCTCGCCCCAAAGAGTCGGATCTGGCGGCATGCCAGCTCCCCGGAATTTCGACGCAGCTCGTGCGGCAGCTTCGCGTTTGGCCATGTCGAGAATGATCCCGTAAAGCTGGGCTTGCGGTGCGAGGCGAACAGCCTGTTCGTGAGCGGATATTGCCTCATCGCTCCGTCCTGCGGCCATGAGGCAATGCCCACGGATCGACATGAACACGGCACATTCCTCGGCGGCGGTCATATTTTTGATGAAGCCGTTGTCCTTCTCCTCTTGATTGGTCATCGGATAGGGCCATTTTCGATAGTGATCGTCATCGTAGGTGTTCACCCCAATGCCAGCAGCTTCAATATTGAGGCGTGTCTCCTGATCCTCCCAGCGCACGAACAGATGGTTTTTTGCACTGACGAGGGCGAGCGGATACTTGAGTCGTCTGCCAACGGCAATGTAGAACGAGGGCAAGGACGAGCAGGTTCCTGAGTTGTTTTCCCCTGTGAGGCCATGGATAAAGACGTCTCGTGAATCCGCAAAGAATTTGTCGTTCGACTCGAACACACCGACTGGAGTGACCCGATCCGGATTATAGATGATCCCGAAGTCCTGTTGGAGCACGGTCACGAGCATCGCCATGCGGTAATAAGGTTCCGAGTTCTCATAGTCGGCAGGATTCGAGCGGAACCGATGCATATTGCGGTCAGTTTCCAACCGGACACGAGTTGCCATTTCGTCGATTCGGTCGAGAGAATTGTCCAAGTCCAGTAACTCCGATCCTCGGAGACCCTCCGCGCAGAGGAGATTGATCAGTCCAATGTCCAACTCATCTATTTGATGCGGCTCGAGCGCAAGTAGGGCGGCAAGCGTCCACTTTTCGTAAGCCGGAGAATTAGACGAAATGGCACTGACCTTGGCCTCGTTCGCTTTGCGATTCCAAATCGCTGCTCCTGCCAGAAGAATCACAATCGCCGCACTAGCGACCCCCCAACGACGACTTTTCGCACGTTGTAGACGCTCTTGCTCAATCTGCTTGAGTCGCCGGTCTTTTTACTTGGACATCATGAGGAAAATGAACAATCAGGAATTCATTGCCAGCCGTTTCTTCCTCTGAGTTTATATTCTCCGCCTACCACGCACCCCTTCGTTCCTGAAAGTGAAAGGGGTCGCAGTCAAAGCGTTCTAGTTGAGATACAAGGAGTCGAGACTGCAGTCGCAAAGCGCAGAAACTGACTTCGCCAAACTTAATTCAGCCCATCGTCCGATCTACCATCCATCTCAAAGCGTTCAAAGTGCCAAAGCAGCTCAATGCGCCTGCCCCTCTACAAAAAATTCAACCCACCGCCCAGTCCTCGACCACCAGTCCAGGCATACGGTCGAACTCGCGGATATTGTGCGTCACCATCACCAGGCCCGCCGCCCTCGCGTGTGCGGCGATGAGCAGATCCATCGCGCCAATCGGCGTCCCTGACACCTCCAGATGCCGACGGATTTCCCCGTAATGCCGGGCGCACTCCCCACCGTAGGGCAACACCGGAAGCGATAGCAGGAAGAGATCCAGTTGCCGGTGGTAGACCTCATTCAAGATCATAGCACTACAGCAGTTCTTCGAGATCCTGGAGATCCTTCGGGCGCCCACTGGCGAGCTTGTTGATTTTCAGATCCGCGAGGCAAATGAAGGGGATCATCATGCTCCCGATTTCCACGAGATCCCGGCGATCATAGCAGCCGCTGAACTCGATGCCCGGGATACTGGTGAACAACTCCAGCCGCATCGACTCGAAGCCCATGCGGATAATCTTTTTGCCATCGGTGATCATCTCGGTGGAAACCGCATCCGGCGGAATCCAAATTCCTGCAGGACGGTGACGACGTGCAGGGCATTTTCAGGCGACGAGTCGATCCACAGATCCAGATCGCCGGTGTAGCGGGGTCGAGAGTGATGGATCACGGCGTAGCCTCCGATGACCATGAAGCGAACTTCAGACCGCCTCTTCCTCAAGCCTCTCCATCAATTCCCGGAAAGCCTCCGCGCCTCCCTCTCCCTCACACCACCGCCGGACGGCATCCAAATCGACCTCACTCTTTTGGCAGCGGCAGATCAGCACCGCTTGGTCAAAGTTCGCACGGGCTTTCCAGTGGATGTAGCCTGCAAGCCGGTCTTTCACACTGTCGGTCGGCGAGAGCAAGCGGAGCGTCCGACCTTCAACCTCGATATCCGCAGGCACCACCGGAAACTCCTCGCCAATCTCGACCGGGCCGCGCGGAAACTCCAGGAAAAGGTGAGGGCAGGAGGGATGCTTGAAATAGCGGGAACGTGAGGGCTCGAAACCGATGCGCGCAAGTTCTTCCGCCAATCTTGTCCGACCCGCATCGTCCGGCACCAGGTCGAGATCGCCGGAGCGATAAAGCCCCTCGGTGTAGATCGAGACCACCGCGCCACCGACCAACACCGAGCGGATCCCGGCACCCCCCAGATGCCGGGCCACGTATCTCCATAGCTTCTCCTCCGTGCAGCTTTTCCAATCGGGTTCTTCCCTCGCGACTTATGACTGGCTATTCGGGTCATATGACCGGACATTCAGGTCATGGTTTCAACGGCGCTCCAGGATCTGTTTGGCGGAAAAGCGGCGGAAGCAGTGCTTCTGGCGCTTTTCCATCATGGGGAAGCCTACGGACGATCCATCGCCCGTGACTTTGCCGTATCGCTGGATTCCGTCCAGCGCCAACTGGATCGCTTCGAGCGCTCCGGCACACTGGTCTGCAAACGGCAGGGACGCACCCTTGTTTACACTTGGAACTCGAAATCCCGCTTAGCCTCCCGACTCAGGGATCTCACCGGCGTGGTGTATGACGGTCTCGATCCGCAGACTAAAGAGCAGCTCTTCGCCGAACGCCGCCAACCCCGCGCCAAGGACAAGCCGGTGATTCGCAGGTAGATGATAGAAATGTTTCGATGCAGCACCTGCACTTGTCACGGTCGAGTCCATGAGAACCAGCCGATTTTATGAGAGGCTTGTTGTGTGTCTCGAAAGTGTCTGTCACTTCTCTCTGTGGTCAGACGAACTGCGTAGGCACTCCCTGTCGTATCTTCCGGAAACTTTTCCAGCTTCCAGTTGGGAACCCGCTCGCCGTCGATGGCTGGAAAAAACTCAAGAGGAACACCGCGGGCTTGCCGGCTCGCTCACCTCGTCAACTCTATTTTTGGATTTTTACTGTTTTAATTCACTGATATCCAATGCTTTGCTCCTTAACCTGACGCGAATGGGTAGCCAGCCACAGCAACCCAGTCTGGTCCAGAATTCCAGCACCACCGCAGCGCCAAGCCGTGTCACCACGACCTCATCGCCTTCGAAGCGAAATGACTTCGGCAAACGTACTGCCTGGCTGCGCCCGCTCTTGAATGGCTTCGCCGTGTCCATGAAACAACTATCTACCGTTGGTAGTTGCCGTAAAGTGGTGTTTTGCGGCACAGCATCCCTGCCATTCGCATACGCCGACTAATCCAGGCGCTCCTTGAGCCTCTCCATCAGTTCCATGCTCTCGTGAAAAACGGCAAGGATCAATGGGTGATCCCCGCTTCGCTCTTGGGGGAAGATTACATGTCTCTGGCAACGGGACACCCGTAGATCGCCACGGTGTCCAAAGACCGCTTTTGTGCGGGCCTCCCCTTTGCCAATCGCTTCAAAGTGGGCGTCGAGGAAACCGACATAGCGGATCGCCTGCTCGTCGTCCCATTTTACGATGGTGTAGCGAATAATCCCGGCGATGTCGCCATCGGCCAGATGGGATAGTTCAAAATTCGGCATGGGTCAGCGACTCTCCAGAATGTCCTGCAAGATGGCGCTGGCGGATGATCTGCCTTTCAATTGGCTTTCCCCATGGTGGTCGATCCGCGCATCAAGCAACGCCTCCAGCTCTACCAAGGCCTTCTCTTCATCGCCTGCTCCGATGTCGATCTTCCCCTCTAACAGGTAATCCTTCATCGACTTTCCCTTCAGGGCGGCAATGGCTTTCAGCTTCCTGTGCTCCTCAGGAGATACGTCGATTGAAATTCTGCTCATGATTCAAGTCCCTTCCGTTGCGCCCATCATACCCCACAAACCCACATTTGTGCAAACCGATTCTAGCAAGCTTTGGCCTGCCACTCTCCCCACCGGTAACTAATACCAAGCAAAGTCCCAAGCATCCCAGCCCGCAGCAGCAAAGCCCACCGCCAACCGGCATCCTCGCTTTCAAAACAGCTAAACGACCCTACCTCCGCGATTTGCCTCATTCCTCCATCGAGCACTCATCCTGAAATCGGAGTCATCAAGGTGGCTTGCAAAGCGGTGTCGGCGCTCCCTCCTTCGCGCAAGGCTTCGGCGGGCAGGCTCCGACTCGCTCTGCCACCCACCGACCATCGGCGCGGGCGCGCTCCAAATTCTTCCATCTCAGCGCCTTTTCCATCTCGCCGCCCCCTCCATTTTCCTCGCCCCTCAAATTCCATCCCCTACGGGGATCGCCCACCCAAATCGGGAATCCCCTTGCCAAGTTGCCCTCCGGCCCGCTAGTGGCTCCTCACCGACCACTCTGACACCTTCATGGGAAAAACACTGATCATCGCCGAGAAACCATCCGTCATGACCGACCTCAGCAAATCGCTGGCGAAAGTCCTCGGCAAGTTCACCAAAGAGGGAAAAGCCCGCGAAACCTGGTTCGAAAACGATAAGGCGATCATCACCTCGGCCGTCGGTCACCTCGTCGAACTGCGCATGCCCGTCGGCCCGAAAGGCAACAAACTCCCTTGGAATTTCCAGGTTCTCCCGGCCATCCCCGACCATTTCGAGCTCGATCCCGTCGAGAAAACCGCGCCGCGCCTCCGCCAGGTCCTCAAGCTCGCCAAACGCAAGGACGTGAGCGAAATCGTCAATGCCTGTGACGCCGGCCGCGAAGGCGAACTGATTTTCCGCTACATCATGGACATCGGAAAAATCGACAAGCCGGTGAAGCGCTTGTGGATGCAATCGATGACCAATCAGGCGATCCTCGATGCCTGGGACCGACTGCGCTCCGACGAGGAAATGCAGTCGCTCGCTGATGCCGCCCGCTGCCGTTCCGAATCCGACTGGCTCGTCGGCCTCAATGCAACCCGCGCGCTGACCTGCTTCAACTCGCGCCACGGCGGCTTCAACATCACCTCCGCCGGCCGCGTCCAGACCCCGACGCTCGCCATTTTGGCCAAACGCGAAGCCGAAATCCGCGCCTTCAAGCCGGAAGACTACTTCGAAGTCCACGGCACCTTCGGCGTGCAGGCCGGCGACTACCCGGGCCGCTGGTTCGATGAGTCGTGGAAAAAGGATGCCGAGAAACCCCACGCCCGCCCCGAGCGGATTTGGGACCGCACGCTCGCCGATGCCATCAAGCAACGCTGCGATGGCAAGACCGGCAAGATCGAGGAAACCAAGCGACCTTCCACCCAGATCTCGCCCCAGCTTTACGACCTCACCACCCTCCAGCGTGAAGCCCCCTTCTCCGCCAAAGGCACCCTCTCGCTGGCCCAGTCGCTTTATGAAAAGCACAAGATGGTGACCTATCCGCGGACCGACTCGCGCTACCTCCCCGAGGACTATGCCGCAACCGTCCGCGAAACCATGTCCGAGATCGCCAACTCCGATCTCCCCGTCGCCGATTTCGCCAAGGCCGTTCTCAAGGGCTCCGACGGCGCCAAGCTTCATACCTCGAAGCGCGTCTTCGATTCCAAGAAGGTCACCGATCACTTTGCCATCATCCCGACCGGACGCGTGGTGAAGCTCAGCGAGCCTGAGGAAAAGCTCTACGACATGATCGTGAAGCGCTTCATCGCCGTCTTCTTCCCGAACGCCGAGTTCGAACAAACGACCCGCCTCACCAAGATCACCACCGGTGACGTCACCGACGTCTTCAAGACCGAAGGCCGCGTGCTCATCAATCCTGGCTGGCTCGCCGTTTACGGACGCAAGCCAGGCATCGCCGCCGGCAAGGACGACCTCACCGTCGTCGCTCCCGGAGAATCCGCCGAGACCAAGGAAATCGAGATCCGCGACGAGCAAACCAAACCGCCCGCCCGCTTCACCGAATCCACCCTGCTCTCCGCCATGGAAGGCGCCGGCAAGCTGCTCGACGACGAAGCTCTCGCCGAAGCCATGTCCGAACGCGGACTCGGCACTCCGGCGACCCGCGCGGCGATCATTGAAGCGCTCATCCGCCAGAAATACATCGCCCGCGATGGCGACGGCGGTCGTTCACCGCTGCACGTCACCGCCAATGGCATGCGCCTGATCAAGATCGTCCAGGAAATGGACATCAACGGTCTCGCCTCGCCCCAGATGACCGGCGACTGGGAATACAAACTTCGTCAAATGGAGCAGGGCCAACTCGCCCGTGACGCCTTCATGAACGAGATCAAGGCCTACACGACTGACATCGTGGAAAAGGCCAAAGGACTCGCCACCGAACTGAAGAGCCGAACTTTCCCCGACCTGAAGGCTCCCTGCCCAAAGTGCGGCGCCAGCACCCTCAAGGTCACCGACGCCACCTACGAATGCCGCGAACCCGAATGCGGATTCCGTTCGAAAAAGTACATCGCCAGCCGCCTGCTCTCCGAAGAAGAAGCCCGCCAGCTCTTCACCACCAAGTTCGTTGGACCTCTTGAAGGCTTCCGCTCGAGATTCAACAAGCCCTTCGAAGCAGCGCTCGAGCTCGACGACAAATTCAAGATCAACTTCGTCTTCGACGGCGACGACAAGGACTCCTTCGACGACCTCACCGACGACCAGATCATCGCGAAGGTCGAGCGCGACGGCAAGGAGCTCAAAGTCTACGCCACCGACAAAGCCTACCTCGTTCCCGGCATCAAAACCAAGAACGACCCCGACGGCTTCCGTCTTGGAAAGTCCATTCTTCAGAAGGAAATCGAGCAGGCCCAGACGATCAAGCTCGTCACCGAAGGCAAGACCGACCTGATCAAAGGCTTCATCTCGAACAAGACGAAGCGTCCCTTCGACGCCTTCCTCACGCTCGACCCGAAGACCGGCAAGATCGGCTTTGAGTTCCCGCCACGGGAAGCCCGTCCGAAGAAGAAAAAGGACTGAGTCCGCTGACCCGAGGACTGCCGTGTCTCGGCATGAAATCGCTGCCGGGATCCATCGGCAGGCTTCGTCGGCCCCTAGTTGGGCGAAGCGGACTTCTGCCCCCCCGCGCGATTGAGGCTTGCCCCCTTTCATTCCCGGCTTAAGACCTCCGCCCACATGGTTCGTTTCTCCCTTTTTGGCATCCCGATCGAAATCCGGCCCTGGTTCTGGATCACCATGATCATTTTCGGCAGTCTGTGGACCGGCTCGGGCAGCTCGCGCGATGCCGTGATCCTCATCGCCCTGTTCGTCATTGCCGGCTCGCTTTCCATTCTCGTTCACGAGCTGGGGCACGCCCTGGTCGGACGCGCCTTTGGCGCCCCCACGGGAATCGTCCTCGAAGCCTTCGGTGGCTATGCCGCGTTTCCGGCCGGAGCCTTTACCCGTGGTCAGAACTTCCTCGTGACTGCGGCTGGCCCCGGCATTCAATTGATCTGGGGTGGCATTTTTCTGCTGATCCTTCTTTTCGGCAATTTGCCCGATACGATGATCCAGAGATTTGTGACCTACAGCGTGGCTGTTAGTTTCATCTGGGCCATCTTCAACCTGCTTCCTGTGCTGCCTTTGGACGGCGGACGTCTGGTCGAGCACACCCTTGGTCCGAAACGCACCCGCACCACCCTCTGGATCAGCTTTGCCACCGCGGTTGTCATCACCGTCCTCGGCGTGATCTACAAGCAGTACTTCATCGCCTTATTTCTCGGTTCGATGGCCTATCAGAACTGGCAGGCGATCCAGCAGCACCGCTGAGGCTCAGCTCAGCATCCTCACCGCCGCCATCGCAGCGAAGACCAGGATCATCCACTCGAAAGCGCGCTGCGGCACCTTCAGCAGGGCCCATTTCCCGATGTAGATCCCGGCGACAATCCCCGGCGCCAGTTTGAGGTTCTCCATCAGCGTCTCCGAGTTGATCAGATTGAGCTGCCCATTGATTGGCACCTTGATGATGTTGATCAGCAGGAAAAAGCGCGCGCCGATCCCGATCATCTCCATCTTCGGCAGCCGCCGCGAGAGCAGGTAAAGCTGGATCACCGGACCCGCCGCATTGGCCAGCATCGTCGTCACTCCGCCAGTCACGCCTGCCGCCGTGCCGAAGGCATGATGGTTCGCCATCCTTTCCAACACCCCAGGTCTCAACGCCCTGAGTCCTTGGAGCGCCAGCATCAGCAAAATGGCCACGCCAATCGTCCGCCGTGCCACCAGCTCAGACACATTTCCCAACAGCCACCAGCCGATCGCCAAACCCACCAGAGCCGCCGGCAGCAAGCGCCATACGTCCTTCCAGCTCCCGTATTTCCGAAAGGCCGGATACACGATGATGTCTGCCAAAATCAGCAAAGGCAGCGCCATCCCCGCCTGTGCCTTCGCCCCGTAGAGGTGCGTGAAAATCGCTACCCCTAACAGCGAGGTTCCACTGAACCCCGCCTTCGATACCCCCACGCAAAACGCTGCTAGCAGCGCCAAAGCAAGTTCCCACGGACCATCCAGCACGCGCGCAGCCTAGCGACCGTGGGCTAGGCTGCCAGCTTGATCGTACGACCACTGGTTGTTCCGGCTTTGGGGGTCAGGATTCAGGGGGCAGTGGTCAGAAAGATCGGTAAAAGGCTTCGCCTCACGCGATTACCCGGAGCGAAAGGGTCTTCTCACTTCTCACTTCTCACTTCTCACTTCTCACTTCTCACTGATCACTGATCACTGATCACTGATCACTGATCACTCGGCACTCGGCACTCCCGCGCAGCGGTCCTCACCCCATAAACCCAAGCGTCCCATATTCCCCCTTCAAGATCGGCGCGGGATTCGTTCGCATCCAGTCCTTCAGGACCGTCGCATACACCTGACGGAAATCCACCGAGTGCAGCAAGTCTCCCTTATCCAGATCCGTCAAACTCGGGGCCGCACCGTATAGCCCGCCTTTCACCGGCGCACCCGCCACGAACAAACACGATGCCCGCCCGTGATCCGTGCCCGCGCTGTTGTTTTCCTTCACCCGCCGACCAAACTCCGAAAAGGTCATCAGCGTCACGCGATCCGCATTTCCCTGATCCTTCAAGTCCGCAAAAAACGACTTCAAGGCATCATCCAACTGCCCGAGCAATCGATCGTGTGAATTGATCTGCTGGTTGTGCGTATCGAAGCCGCCGTGGCTCACGTAGTAAACCCGCGTCGGCATCCCACCGGCCACCATCCGCGCCACCATGTTCAAGCTCCGCGCAATCGGCGTCGCCCCGTAACGCACTTTCGTCCGGTGCTTCGCCGCAATCTCCAGCACCGTCTTCGAAGACACCCGCGCATCCATTGCCACACGCTCCAGGAAAGCCAGATTGTCCTCGCCCACAATCCCACCGGCCTTCCCTAACATCTCGATCGAAGCGCCATCCACCGGCGCGTCCGGTGAATTCAGCGAATCAAACAACCTCTCCGCCTCCGCCATTTCACCACCGCTGTGCATCCAGCGATACAGTTCCGGCGAACTCAGCGAAACTCCGGGATTCCTCAGCGCCCCGAAGCTCTCCGGCTGCGTCTTGTTGAGCGAAATTCCCACCGTCGGATCCGCGCCCGGACAGGCATTGTCAAAATATCGACCAAGCCATCCCGTATTCGAACGATTCGCCGTATCCCCCGTTTCCCAGATCGACGTCGAAACGAAGTGCGACCTGTTAGGGTTCGGATATCCCACCCCCTGCACCACCGCCAGCTCACCTTCCTTGAAGAGACGCCCCAGATAAGGCATCGAGCTATTCAGCCCGGCTCCATCCGCCAGCTTGATCAAATCCTTCTCTTTCTTCGCCAATCGAGGACGAGCCTTGTAGTAGGCATCATCCTCAAACGGCACGATCGTATTCAAACCATCGTTCCCGCCCGCCATCTGAAGAACGACCAGGATCGTATCATCCTTCCCCGTCACCGCCTGCGTCGCCAGATCCTTTGCCGCGACATGCATGTCGGCAAAAGTCCGCTCCACAAACATCGGCACCGTCCACGTCGCCGATGCCCCCAGCACCGTCGACCTCAAAAATTCACGTCTCGTCTTCATAGCTTCTAAAAGTTCGTTGTTAGAATTCCAGCACCAAGATGGATCGGACGAATAGGATATCAGAAAAATGGTCATCTATCTTATCCATCCCATCCATCCTGGTCCAAAAGCTTCACTGGTCCGTCTTCATCGTTTTGAAATTGGAAAATTGATCATTGAAAATTCCAGCGAGCCTAAGCGAGCTGGTAGTGCGGTGTGCTCATCATCAGATGACACAGCTCCGCCACTTCGTGATTGGTGAAAACCGCGCCCTTCTTCGCCTTCGCATACTCCACAAAAGTCTCACGCTGCTTGCTCCCAAGCTCTGCCTGGAACAAGCGTGCCATCAACGCGTCCGCCAACTTCTCCGGATCTTCCCGCAATGCTCTCGGGGCAATCTTCTCATAGTCCGGCCCCTCCCATGACTGCGTCCCACGCGCCATCATCCGCGCCATCGGACCATTCGCCTCCTTGGCCATCTCCATCATCATGTCGTCGCCACCCGCATCTTCCTGACCAGTCGACTCCGCGCCCTTCGTCACCATCCCGGCGATGTTGTAGCGACTCAGCAAGGTATTCGTGTTGATCCAAGCCTTGCCCCAGTCCCAGCCCGCGACATTCGGAGGCATGAAAAGCACCTGCCCCAGCTGCACCTGCGCCACCGTCACGTGACCGCCAGCCAGTTCATCGAGTTCCAGCTCGCGCGACATCTGAATCAAAAACTGAATCGGACTCTTGATCTGATTCCGCATCACCGTGGGATCGTAGAATGCCCGCGACAAAAAGATCTCGCGCAGCACAGCCTCCACCTCGAAACCGCTCTCGCGGAAAGTCTTCGCCAGCCGCTTGCTGATCGCCGCAGGCACCTCGTCCTCCACAAAATACTTCCACAGCTTGGTCGGCAAATACTCCGCCGCCGCTTCCTGCTCGAACAACAGATCAATGAGCTGATCGCCATCGAACTTCCCCGTCTTTCCGAACACCGTTTTCTCCCCGCCATCCCACTGGAAGCGCACATGCATGACCTTTCCTTCCCGACGATCAAATCGATACCCCGTGAAAGCACGCGCCGCCTCCTTGATATCAGTTTCCGAATAATTCCCCTCACCCAGCGTGAACAACTCCATCACCTCACGCGCGAAGTTCTCATTCGGTTTTCCTTTCACCGACGCCTGAGTATCGAGATAAAGCATCATCGCCGGGTCCTTCAGCACCGCATGAGTCAGTGCTTTGAAATCCCCGAAGGCATGCTCGCGAAACAGTTGGTTCTGTTTCAGCAAGAGCGCCGGTTGTTTCACCTTCTGAAGCGATGTCGCAAAGTGGTCGTGCCAGAAAAGCACCATCTTTTCCCGCAGCGGCGCTTGCGAATTCATCAGCCGCCCAAACCACCAAGCCTGTCCCTCGAAACCTTGCCGACGGCTCTCGCGCTGCCGCTCCTGCTGCTGCACCCGGAACTTCTCCTGAGCGGCCTCGCTCGTGTCCCGCTCCGCCGCCATCCGCGCCTGACGCTGCTTCGCAAAGTTTTCCCGCATGGTCACGAAGGCCGTCTTCGGATCGGCCCAAGCCGGCATCGGGAAAGCATCGAGCGGCTCCTGCGGGTTCAAATAGGCCTCCACCGCCGCCGCCCGACCGAGTTGGTAAACCCTCTGAATCTCCTCCGGTGATCCGCCGAATCCCGCTCTGCGCATCAAATGCGCCGCTTCGCTCACCGTCCATTCGTCTTTTGCTTGTGCCAACATGGTTCCAGAGTGATGAACCCCGTCCCGCAATTGGAGTCGCGAGCACCCATTCAAAATTATCACAACCCCGCCTTTGCGTCCTTGGCCACTTGGCGTTTCAATACCTCCCCATGACCGATCCCGAACTTCTCAGCCCAGCCGGAAACTGGGACTGCGCCCGCGCTGCCGTCGCCGCCGGGGCCGACGCCATTTTCTTCGGTCTCCCCGCCTTCAATGCCCGCCTCCGCGCCGACAACTTCACCGAAGACGACCTGCCGGAACTGATGGAGTTCCTCCACCAGCACGGCGTCAAAGGCTTCGTCACGATGAACACCCTCATCTTTACCAGCGAACTCGAAGCCGCCGAAGCGCAGCTCCGACTCGTCGCCGAAGCCGGTGTCGATGCTCTCATCATTCAGGATCTCGGCCTGGCCAAAATGGCCCGGGAAATTGCTCCTAATGTCGAGCTCCACGCCTCGACCCAGATGACCATCACCTCCCCCGAAGGTCTCGCGTTCGTGGAATCGCTCTTCCCCATGGAGCGCGCCGTGCTCGCCCGCGAACTTTCCATCAAGGAGATCACCAAAATCACCACCTCGCCCGAGACCGTCACTCCGATCGAAGTTTTCGTCCATGGCGCCCTCTGCGTCGCCTACTCGGGACAATGCCTAACAAGTGAATCCCTCGGTCAGCGTTCCGCCAACCGCGGCGAGTGCGCCCAGGCCTGCCGCATGCCTTACGAAATCCTCGTCGATGGCGAAGTCCAGGACCTCGGTGAACACCGCTACCTGCTCAGCCCGCAGGATCTCGCCGCCGTCGACCTCATCCCCGAGCTCATCCAGGCTGGCGTCAAATCCTTCAAGATCGAAGGCCGGCTCAAAACCCCCGAGTACGTCGCCGCCGTCACCCGCGTCTACCGCAAAGCCATCGACGCCTGCCTTTCATCCTCCATCTCCCCTCCTCCATCTCCCATCACGCACGCCGACAGGTATGCGTTAGAGATGACCTTTTCCCGTGGTCTCACCACCGGCTGGCTCGCCGGAACCGATCACCCCTACCTGACCCACGGTCGATTCGGAAAGAAGCGTGGCCCCCTTCTCGGCACCATCACCGAAGCCCAGAACGGCTGGATTCGTCTCGACGTTCCGCCATCCGAACAGAATCCGCCGCTCAAAGCCGGCGACGGCATCGTCTTCGATGCCGGAGAAAACCGCGACCTCGAGCAAGGCGCGCGCATCTGGAAGGTTGAGAACGACCGCATCATCTTCCACCGCACCTTCAGCGGCATCAACTTCGACCGCATCCGCCCCGGCATCACCCTCTACAAGACCTCCGACCCCGCCCTCGAATCCGAGATCCGCAAGTTCTGGCAGAATGCCAAGCTCACGCCGAAAAAATCACCTCTCCACCTCACCGTCGCAGGAGCCCCTGGCAAGCCACTGATTTTGCGAAGCGGTGAATCTCAAGTCACCAGCGAGCAAGCCCTCCAAGAAGCCTCAAAGCACCCCCTCAACACCGAGACCCTCACCAAGCAGCTCAGCCGCCTCGGAGATACCCCTTACGAGCTCGCCTCCCTCGACAACCAACTTGTCGGCGACTGTCACTTCCCCCTCTCCGCCCTCAACCAACTCCGCCGCGACCTTATCGAAAAGCTCGGACCGCTGACTAGCGTCGGCGCTGCAACCGGAGCGACCACCATCAGCTACCAGGACCTCCTCCCAAAAAGAGAGTCCAGTTCCTCGCTGCCCCCCCAGCTCTCCATTCTCTGCCGCAGCCTCGACCAGGTCAGCGCCGCCCTCACCTGCGGTGCCAGCATCATCTACTGCGACTTCGAAGACCCGCGCCGCTTCAAGGAAGCGGTGAGCCTCGTTCGCGAAGGAACCGCGAAGATCCACCTCGCCACTCCGCGCATCCTCAAGCCTGGTGAAACCGGATACCTCAAGCTCATCGAGCGCGCCGAGCCCGACGGACTCCTGCTCCGCAACCTCGCTTCCCTCAACTACTACAAACATCGTAGCGACCTCGCGAAAACCGGCGACTTCTCCCTCAACGTCGCCAATCCCATCACTGCCGCCCTGCTCAAGGATCAGGCAGCGCTCGATCTCCTCACCGTTTCCTACGATCTCAACATCGGCCAGGTCCTCGATCTGCTCGACCATGCTCCGCCCGAGTGGTTCGAGATCTCGCTTCACCAGCACATGCCGATGTTTCATATGGAGCACTGCGTGTTCTGCACCTTCCTGAGCGAAGGCACCACCTACAAGGACTGCGGACGGCCCTGTGAAAAGCACGTCGTTCATCTGCGCGACCGGGTCGGCCAGCTTCACCGCCTGCAGGCCGACGTCGGTTGCCGGAACACGCTCTTCAACGGCCGCGCCCAGACCGGAGCCCGATTCTACGAATCGCTGCGGGAAAAAGGCCTGTCCCGCTTCCGCATCGAGCTGCTCGACGAGGACTCCGCCACCGCCATCCGCACCATCGAAGCCTACCAGAAACTCCTCGCCGAACGCTGCTTCCCCAGTGAACTCCTCGCCGAGGTCGAAGCCATCGAAAAGCTCGGCGTCACCGAAGGCACCTTGCGGAGCGGCTCGCTCTGAGCACCCGTCGGGCCCAGCGGAAACGCATGTCATTCTCCCCCGAATCCGGAGGTTGCCCCACTCTAACCCCTGTGATATTTCTCGGCTCATGAAAGCCCAATTGCTCTTCACACTTCTCGCCCTTCCCGTCCTCAACGCCCAGGACAGCACCTCCACCATGAGCATGGAGGAACGCAAGGCCTCCGTGGTCCAACTCAAGGAAAACATCGAAGCCCGTGAGGAGCGGCTTCAGGAACTCATCGCCGACATCAAGACCCTCGACGAACGCACCGAAAAGAAGATTGATCGGGTCATCGATACCCTCAAGCGCCTTGAAGATTCCGAGTCCTCGAAAACCCGGATCACCCGGCTGAAAGGCGAGGTCATCGAAGGCCTGCGGAAGTCCATCAATGCCTACGCCACCGAGCGACGGAAAATTTTCGAACGCATCCGCACCGACCAATCCGGCGCCTCGGATCCGCTCAATGAAAGCATCAACAAGATTGACGCCCGCATTGAGAAGCGTGCCAGCCAGATCATCGAACTCGCCAAGAGCATGCCTCAAGGCAAGGACGTCAAAAAGTATGAAGGCGACGGCGGCGACTACTACAACGGCTGGTATCACGAGGACTCCCGCATCAGTGAGGAATGGCGCCAGAACCGCCGGCAGG
The DNA here is from genome assembly GCF_042664875.1 of Haloferula chungangensis. NCBI lineage: Bacteria > Pseudomonadati > Verrucomicrobiota > Verrucomicrobiia > Verrucomicrobiales > Verrucomicrobiaceae > Haloferula > Haloferula chungangensis. The sequence goes on from NZ_JBHTBS010000015.1 coordinate 17,316, forward strand.
GTGTCGCCACCGAGAACGAACTGCGCGATCTGACCCAGGCGCTTGAAGGTGCCATCGAAGATCTTGATCGCCGCATCATGGCAGTCGAAGCGAGGCTCAAGGACGGCAAGCTGAGCCCGGCCAACACCATCCTCGCCAAACAGGAACTTGCCCGCAATCAGGCGATGCTCTCGAGCCGGAAAAAGGAACTTCTGGAGCTTTCCACCCCCGCTGGCACCACCTCCGGCGATGAAGCGAACAAGGACACCGCCGACCGCCTCAAGGAGATGTTCGAGGATGCCCGCGGAGACATCCAGGACGACCACTGGGCGGTGCTCAAGAAATACGACGAAGCCGTGGACGAGCGCGAAAGCATCCTCAAGATGCAGGCCAACCTCGAGGCCCGCGAGAAGTGGCTTTCGGAAAACGCAGGCGAGTAAAACCCGCCCCATTGATTCTCATCACAAAGGCCCACCGCATCAGGTGGGCCTTTTTTTGCGTTAGGGATGGACCCTGCGGAAGAGGCTCTTCACCGCCACATCCGTTGCTTTCGTCAGAGTGCCCGACTCACCGGCATCCGCTCCGAAAAAGCGAGCCGTCACGTCCTTACGGGCCTGCTTGCCACTCGTTCTCGCTCTTACAATCGCGGAATCCAGGCTCTGGGAGAGCTGCTCCCGCATCTCGGCCTCCGCACTCACGGGAACCGCATCCGGCGCCGCCACGGCCATTTCCGGCCGCGTCACTTCACCGGTATCGAAGGGCGCACCATCGACTTCGCCGCTGATTTCCGCAGCCCGCACCAGTCCGTCACTCGTAACGACCACGCGGATCTCCGCCGTGTAAACACTCACCCGCTTGACCACCTGCTCAAGCTTCATCGTGATCTCCAGCGTGCCCCCCTCCAGTGAGCGCAGCACCGGCGTCGATGCCCGGAAGCTCAGGCCGTCGATGCCATACCACGCAAGCTGGTCTTCGTTCCAGCCGTTGAGGTCCCGGCCGACGCCGGACATGTCCAGTTCAGCCGCCGCCAGCGGCAGGGCGCCAAGCATCAGGATGGTAAAATAGTGTTTCATCTGTCGTCTTGTTAGAAGGAAAGCCGTGCGCCCGTGTGCCAGACCCAGGCATCAGTTTCGAATCCGCCGGCATCGTCCTTCATGAGGGCATACTCAAGTCCATTGAGCACCGTGACCTTGTCCTGATAGAGGTGCAGGTTCGCACCGAGATAGAAGGAGTGGAATTCATCCCCGACAAACAACGGCGAGGTGTCGTAGAAGGGGTCACTGCCCGCCCCAAGACCACCCACCAGCCCGGCCGCATCATCCGTATCGGCGTAGTGGTAGCGTCCCACAACCTTGAGGGTTCCCGGAACCGCCCAATAACTCGGAGTCAGGGTCATGCCCCAGGCATTCAGATCTCCATTCGCCAGCTGGAAATCGCCCTCGAAGGCGAAGCGATCGCCCTCCAGCTCGATCCCGGTCGAAAACAGATGGGTGAAGGCGGGGTTGTTCGCGATGAGCTGGTTGCCGTTCGCCGAACGCCGTCCCGCCACATCGTAGCGGGGAATCGACCGACTGTCTCTTCCATCCAGATTGTAGATATAGTCAAGGTGCCAGCGGGTCCGCATGGATCCACCGCCTTCGAGGGATTCGCCGCTTTCGTAGGCCAGACTACCGGCCAGGAATCCGTCTCCGTGGAAGCCGGGAATGTAGCGATCGGAGTCTCCCGAGAACCAGCCGATGCTCCAGTCCCAAGGCGCGCAGTCCTGAGAAAAGGAAACACCGAGCGTCTCTGCCGGCATCAGCATGTTGGAGAGAAGTGTGCGCTCCGGCGTGAGGAGTTGATGCGGCTCTTTCGAACCTTCGATGCCGAAACGTGGCCTCATCTTGCCGTAGCTGACATAATAGTTCGGACGAATCTGAGTCTTCGCCTTGAGTCGCTCAATTCGCTGGAAGTCGGCGTCGCCTGCAAACTCGCCGACGGCCTCGATCTCGGTGTTTCCAAACACCTTCATCCGTGCCCCGAGACGCGCCCGGCGGGTTCTTGTGGTGTTCAGGTCGGTGTCCGTGGCCCCCTCGGTCTTCGCATCACCCCATGATCCCGAAAACTCAAAGAGCCCCATGATGGCGAGCTGCTGGACCCACGGGTTGTCATTGTCTTCGAAAAGCACGGCACGTGACCAGACCGGATCGAGCGGACTTGGTGCCCACTCGGGTGCCACATAGCTCACTTCACCCCCGACCTCCTCGCTTTCCTCCTCGGGAAGCGGCGGAAGATCGATCTCGTTGACCTCCTTCTTTCCTTCAAGGATGTCGAGCGCTTCATTCGCCGCCAGCGGCAGGGAAAGAAGCAGGAACGGGGTGATGATTTGAAATGGTTTCATGGTCTTCATGGCTCTGTCTTTTCTTCGCTCTTCTTCGCCTCACGTTCGGCTTCCTCTCGTTCGATTCTTTGTTGCTCCCTGTCCGCCGCACGTCGGACCCGGCTCACGTAATTCTTCAAGCTTTCACTAGGCTTGAGCTCGAGCGCCTTATCCAGTGCCGGCATCGCCTGGATGTACTGCCTTTCTCGTACCAAAAGCTGACCCAGCGCGAGGTTGCCGGCGTAGGCCGATGACTCGATGCCTGCGGCCAGCTGGAGATTGGTTTTCGCATCGACGATCAGCTTGGCGCGGCGTTCTTCGTTTTCCTCGCTCTTCGCCATGGTTCCATAGTGGTTGCCCAACTCGGTCAACACTTCGCCATTCATCGAATCGCGCTTCACCAGTCCCTCAAGCACCTGGCCCACGCGTTCCAGATCACCTGCCGAACGCGCGATCTTCGCTTCAACCAATTCCAACTCGGTCTCGTCCTCCGCGCTCAGGCTGCTGCCTGCCTTTGCCCGGATCTGCATCACGAATGCCTCGGCCTTATCCGGATACCCGTAGTCATTGAGAATCCGCGCCGCCTTGAGCGATCGCTGGACATCGAGCTTCTCCTCTTTGTTCATCGCCGCCGTGTAAGCGAAGAGCGCCAACTGAGGCTCTTCCTGATCCATGTAAAGGTTGCCCAGCAGCGTGAGTTCCGACTCGGAGGCCAGACCCTTCATCCGCAGCACTTCGAGGTTCACCGCTGCCTCCATTTTCTTCTCCTGGGCGAGCAGCGCATTCGTCTGCTGCAGCCACAGGTCGCGATCCTCCGGATACTCCTCGATCAGCGTGCCCAGCATGGAACTCGCTTCCTCCATCTTCTCCTGCTGGATCAGTGCCTGAGCCAGTCCGAGCTTCCAATCGCGCGACTCGGGATCGAGCAGATAGGCCTGACGATAGGCATTCTCCGCCGCCAGCGGCTTCTGTTTCAAAAGGTAGGTGTATCCCAGCAATCCGTAGACCCGCGGATTTCCTTCACCGAGGGAAACCGCCTGCTGAAAGTGCGCCATCGCCTTATCAAAGTCCTCTTTCGAAATGTAGAGGTAGCCGAGGTTAACGTGGGCGCGGCGGAACTTCGGGAATCGGCGGATCGCCTCCAGAAAGGCCCGGCGAGCTTCCTCGCTACGGTCCGCGCTGAAATAGAGGTTTCCCAAAACGAAGACCATCGCCGCACTGATTTCCTGCGGCTCCTTCTCGGGATCCGTGGGGGCTTCGGTCTCCTTGATGAATCGGATCAACTCGGTCTCCGCCTCCTTGAATTTCGCCGCATCGAAGAGCTCGCGAATCTTCACCAGCATCCGGCTTTCCGCAGGGGAAACCTTCGGCTCGACATCGGATAGAAACCCATAACTCCCGACAAAGTCCCTGACGAACTCGGGATCCTGAAAAAGGTTGCGCGGAGGAATGATTCTCTCGGCCACCGCCGTCATGGACGCCGTGGCAAGGAGCAACACCGATAACAACCGGCGTGAAAAGGGATTGGTCATAACTCTCATCGTTTCACTTCGAAATTGAATGGCACCACACAGGTTGCCTTGACTTTTTTGCCACCGCGGACGGCTGGCTTGAATTTCCACTTCCGCACTGCTTTCAGCGCGGCCTGATCGAGACTGCTGTTCCCGGATGACTTGCGGATCTTGGTGCTACCGACACCTCCATCCGCATTGATCACGCAAGCAATCTCCACCTTTCCACCCACACCCTTGCTAAGAAGGTTGTTGGGATAGACCGGCTGGGATTTCACATAAGGTTGCGGGGGCGTTTCCAGATCACCGCCGCCAAAGGCATCGTCGCCACCGCCCATCGCGAAGTTCGGGATGCTCAGCGCAAAGCCGCCACCCGTACCGAGCGAAAGATCACCGACATCCAGTGCCATGTCCAGATCCGGCGCTGATTCCGGAGGGGGTTCGGGCGGCTCTTCCTCCGGCTCTTCCGGTGGTGGCTCCTCCATCACCAATTCCTGTTCCGGTGGTGGCGCGGCTTCCGGCTCGGGCATCACCACTGCAGGAGGGCTCGTCATGTCGGAAAGCTTCTGCGAAAGCGGAATCGCCACAAAGACCGCAAGGGTCGCAATGACGCCGCCGATGATCGCGAAGATCCCGGAGTAACGTCCGCGAGGGGGGCGGTAGACATGACGCGGCTTGCTCACTTCAGCGATACGGAGATTCGTTCTTTTTGAGCGCCAGCCAGGATCGCCTGCGCATGCACCTGCTGGACGATTCCGTGCGAGGCCTCCTTGTCACCCTGAATGATCACCGGCATGTCCGGCGTCTCGATGAGACTGGGTTTGATCTTACTCAGAACCCCCTGGACTCCGATGCTTTCGCCGGAATAGAAAACCTTATCTTCCGCCGTCACGGCCAGCAGGATGCTGTTGCTATCCAGCGCGCTCGCCGCACCACCCGAGTCCGGCTTGTTCACTTTCACCCCCGTCTCATCGACAAAGACGGTGGTCACAATAAAGAAGATCAGCAGGATGAAAATGCAGTCAATCATCGGCGAGAGGTCGATGTGCACCTCTTCATCCGCGTCATCTCCAAGACTTCTTCCAAACATAACGAGTAAAAATTGAATTAGTGATCCTTTTGAAACCGAGCGCAGAGAATCTGGCTTTCGAGTCGGGTCAGAGCGGCGGAGATCCGGTCCCGTTTGCTCTTCACGATCAGGGCAATGAACAGCCCGGGAAGCGCGATGGTCAGTCCCGTCTGAGTCGTGATCAGAGCCTCCTTCATCCCGCCGGCGACGCGCGTCATGGCCGCCGCTCCCCCGCCCTGAGCCAGTCCGTTGAACATCGCCAGCATGCCCATCACCGTTCCCAGCAGGCCGGCCAATGGCGCGGCGGCTACCAGGGTGTTGACCACCAGCAGGCGGCGATCGATCGCCGACAGGAGGTTCAGGCGGACTTCCGCAAATCGCCGCTGCACCGTCTTGATCGTCAGCCGCGGCCCATGCATCACATACTTGATCGCCTCACCCATCCGGCCTTCCGCCGACTCCGGATTCTCAATCCACTTCTCCCACTCATGCGAGTCTTCGCCTGTTAGATTGCCTCGATTCACATAGGCAAAGGCTGCGAATGCCGTCGCGTAGAGAATGAATGCCACACTTCCCAGCATCAACATGATCCAGCCACCCGAGGTGAAAACCTCGAGCACCTCGGAAACCAGTCCCTGACCCTCAGCGAGAACGAACATGACTTATGCGGGGTTGGGGACGAGTTCGGAATCGTCATCTTCACCCTCATCGGTGCCCATGACGGATTTCTCGCCACCAGTGAGTTCCGTCGTGCCATTGATCAGGGCAATGCCGATGGATTCGATTTCACTGAATTTGCCCTTCGCCAGACTTTTCATCATGCCATGCAGGACGAGCACCGGAATCGCCACCACCAGACCTTCCGCGGTGGTGATCAGGGCCTCGGAGATTCCCACGGTGAATGCCTGCTTGTTACCGGAATCAAGGGCCATCGCCTTGAAGGTCTTGATGATGCCGAGCACGGTGCCGAGCAGGCCCATCAATGGCGCGGCCGCGGCTGTTAGACCAAGGAAGGGCAGAAAGCGATCGAGCCGTGGCTTGATCGAAACCATCTTCTCAAAGAGGGATTCCTCCAGCACCCGACGTTTTTCATAAAAGCGTTCGACTCCTGTTCTCACCATCTCGCCGGACATGCCCTGAAGGCCTGCCGCCTTCTTCCTCGCTTCCTCCTGACGGTCGGAAACCAGGTCATCGATGATCTCATTGATCTTGCGACGCGATGGCACGGGAAATCTCGTGATCTCAAGGACCTTGAAGACCGTCAGACCCAGTGCCACCAAACCGAGAAGCAGAATTGCATGGCCGACAATGCCGCCAGCTTCAATCACCTCTATAAGCGACTCTTCAGCCGCCTCCACCTTGAGGGCCTTACCAAGCGTGGGATCGAAAGGAACGTGGCCCGCTCCGTTGCTTACCGCCGTGGCAATCATTCCATCCTCTGCCACCTTGACCCCCACGGCCGTCGGAATGCCGGTATTGTTTTCTTCGAATGTCGTGACGCCTTCAAATTCACCATCGCTTGACCGGAAGTAGGCCGCAGGACCGAGCAGCATGAACTCCCCTTCCTTGGCCTCGGTGCCGTTGCGCATCGCCTTTCCCTGAAATCGCTGACCACCAGCCAGCTCAGGCAAGCGCTTCAAGCCAATCTCGAGCGCTTCAAGTCGCGCCTCCATCTCCTTTTCCGGATCATCCTTGGCAGCCAGTGCCGCTTCGGAAATCGATTGGAGCTTCTCGCGATAAATCTGGTTCTCCGCCGCATGGAGACGGTTCGTCAGATTGTCACCATACTGACGGAGCACGCCCACAGCATAGTCGAAGTTGGCGCGCAGAATCTGGGTGTTGCGCTCGGTCGTGCGTTGCTTGCTGGTGCGCATCGCCTCCTCACGCTCGAGCTCCTTCAGCTCACGTGAGAGCTTCAGCACCTCGTCATCCAGTGTGTTGATCTCGCGGTAAAGCGCGGTGCGCATGCCTTGATACTCGCGCGATGTCGCTTCGAGCTCCTTGCGTGCCGTCTCGATTTGAGCTTCACCCGCAGTTTGAGCCGGCGAGGGCGAAGCGCTCAGGAGAAGGGCCATCAGGCCCGGAAAAATGAAGGTCTTCATGGTAGACTGATCGGTAGGGAAATAAATTTGGCGTCGGCATCACCATTCATCACATCGACGAGTGCCCGCACATCGGCAGCCAGCTCGTTCTTCTCTTCGAAAGCCCATCCATCCGGACCCGGCTTGCCGACAAAGGCCACTTCACCCGCATCATCCACACCATAGGCTGCCGCGAGACCGAAGTAGACCATGTTGATCTTGAGCTCGCGTCCATCCGCCACCTTGCGGCTTTCGCTATCCAGATGCACCGATCCCTGAAACTGCTCGGCTGCCGCCATCAGGTTCAGAACATTGTTAAGGCGTGCATTGCCACCCTGCTCAGCCTGCTCCGGCTTGGCTGCCGCCGCCTTGAGATCCGAAATCATCTGCGCCACCCGCGGCTCCTTGGTCAGTGCCGGCGGAAGGATCGGCAGTCGCTCCACCATCGCTTTCTCAAAATCGGAAAGGCGTGAAGCCAGCAGATCATTCGCGGACTTCAAGGCATCGTATTTTTCCACCGCTTCCAGCGACTTCTTGTCTGCCGCGCCCTTGCTCGACTTCGCTTTCTCAATCTGCTCCTTGAGATCCTCAATCTCTGTTAGAAGACCATCCCGATGACCTTGCAGCACCTGGCTGTCCTGGTCCCAGTCATCTTCCTGTTTCTGGATTTCGCGGGTGGTTTCGATCCATTCGCGAATCGAGTCCTTGAGTTTCTCAGTCGATGATGCCTTCGCATCCTCGGCATTTGCCAGGGATCCTGAAAGCAGCGACAGGGCGATGAAAGTGGATAAAGCGCGCATGGCTGGTAGCGGGCGAATCAAAGAGTCGAAATGGTCACTTTCCCATGGTCACCGTGTGACGAATTCGTCAGTTAGGCGATTTCTCCGTACACGAAACCGCCCGACTCCTGCGAGTCGGGCGGTCATTAATGGGGGGATTCAGGTTTGCTTACTCAGCACCCGAAACTTCGATGCGGTAGAACTCAGCCTCGCCGCTACCATTGAAGGTCGCGTCAAGTGCTGGGGCCGGAGTGAAGGAGCTCATGTCCTCCGAGCGGAACAGCGGCAGGCTCAGTGTCACCGGCTGACCGGCGCCACCACCCTGGACCATGATCTGGCTGCCAGTCACGAGGTCAAGAATGCCAGCCTCAGTATAGAGACCGTCAAAGACCGTGGAGGGAGTGCCGTTGCTCACATTCGGGTTGAAGCCAAGCTCACTGTTGGCGGACTCAACTTCATCGGAGATGCCGTCGCCATCGCTGTCGACCAACGAGCCACCGGAACCATTGGAACCACCGGAGGAATCGCTTCCACCGTCAGGCAGACCGCTGAGGTAGTTCTTGCGATAGAGGTAGGACCAACCGTTAAGCCAGTTCTTGTCACCGAAGGCACCCCGGAAGTTGACGGTGTCAAAGAATCCGGACGGAGCCGACGAAGGGAAGGCCGCGAGCGAAGCACCGCGCAGCGGGCTGCCGATCTCAGGACGAGGATCCAGGCCACAATCAGGATTGCGGCTGATGCCGATCAGCATCGGATCAACACCAGTGCTTCCATTGATCGAACCATTCGGAATGCCGTCGAGCTGGATGCCCGCCGTTCCCGGATCGGAATCGCCATTCACACCCGTGCCGATCACGGCTTGGAGGGACGGGTCACCGATGATTCCCCAGGTATTGTTGAGGAAAATCGGCTTGGGATCACCCACGCCATCGCTCTTGTCCTTGATCGCCTCGTCGGGAACATCGGTGATCACCGAGTTCGCCAAGGTGCCGGCGAAGTTGTTCTCCATGGCGATACCGTCGTTGTCGGTAGCACTGGCAGTGCCGCTTCCGATGAGTGTCGCATTGTAAACCTTGATCAGGTTGTAGGGAGTGCCGGTCTTAATGTTGCCATTGCCACCGTCCCATTCGCCAAGGTTGTCACCCAGGCTGTCGTCTTCGTTCTGAAGAGCAAACCAGAACTGGTGATGACCCTGATGGCCTTCGTCGAGGTCGAAGCTGTCGTCCTGACAGAATGCCACGGCGATGTGCTTGGTGTTGACCGTGCCGCCGAAGATCTCGACGCCGTCGTCCGTGTTCGAAACCACCTCGACATACTCAATCTCGGTGCCGGCACCGACACCACCGAGGGTCAGACCGTTGATCTCCGAGTTTGCTGCAAATTCGTAGCCACCGAAGCGAATCGATACATACTTGAGGATACCGCTGCTGTCGTTCGGGTTGCTACCACCGTAGAGGATGTCCGAACTCGCACCGCCGGGGAATCCCTCGATGTCGTTCTCATTCAGGTTCACGCCGCCGGCGTAGTAGTTGATCGGGGCCGATCCGAGCAGAACTACACCACCCCAGTAGCCACCATCACCAAGAGCTGGATCAGGCATCACATTTGGAGTCGATGCGTCGTCGTCATCGTCGAATCCGTCACGTTCCACAAGGGCCGTGAACTCGATCGGCTCGTTGACCGTGCCCTCGGCGATGAGCTTGGCTCCGCGAGTCACCACGAGGGAACCGTAGGTGCCATTCTCCAGGTTTTCGGTACCGTAGATCTTTGTTCCCGGTTCGATTGTCAGGGTAGCGCCTGGCTTTACGAAAACCACCTTATCAAGGATGTAGCAGTTGTCCTTTGTCCAAGTGGTATCTACGGCAATCTCAGCACCAACCACGACCTCAGGACATGGAGTGATGTAGCCCGCGCGGGAAAGATAGGACCATTCATCCAACCAGTTTTCGTTGGAGGCGAAAGCGCCACGGTAGTCAACCTTGCTGAAGAAGCCTGCAGGGGCCGTGGTGGGGTAAGGGGCAAGCGAAGCACCAAGAAGCGGGCTGTCGCTGGCCGGGCGAGGGTCAAGTACGCCATCCGCGTCCCGGCTGATACCGCGAAGCTTCACGTCCACGCCGACTCCGTCGTTGCTCGATCCGTCAGGTGTCCCAGCAGATCCAGCTCCAACCGATGTAAGCAAGGAAGCGTCTCCAATCGCACCCCAGGTATTGTTAAGGAAGATTGGCTTCGGTGAACCGATACCATCGCTCTTGTCCTTGATCGCCTCGTCGGGAACATCGGTGATCACCGAGTTCGCCAAGGTGCCGGCGAAGTTGTTCTCCATGGCGATACCATCGTTGTCGGTAGCACTGGCAGTGCCGCTTCCGATGAGTGTCGCATTGTAAACCTTGATCAGGTTGTAGGGAGTGCCGGTCTTAATGTTGCCATTGCCGCCGTCCCATTCGCCAAGGTTGTCACCCAGGCTGTCGTCAGCGTTCTGAAGGGCAAACCAGAACTGGTGATGACCCTGATGGCCTTCGTCGAGGTCGAAGCTGTCGTCCTGACAGAATGCCACGGCGATGTGCTTGGTGTTGACCGTGCCGCCGAAGATCTCGACGCCGTCGTCCGTGTTCGAAACCACCTCGACATACTCAATCTCGGTGCCGGCTCCGACACCACCGAGGGTCAGACCGTTGATCTCCGAGTTTGCTGCAAATTCGTAGCCACCGAAACGAATCGATACATACTTGAGGATACCGCTGCTGTCGTTCGGGTTGCTGCCACCGTAGAGGATGTCCGAGCTCGCACCGCCGGGGAATCCCTCGATGTCGTTCTCATTCAGGTTCACGCCACCGGCGTAGTAGTTGATCGGGGCAGATCCGAGCAGAACCACACCACCCCAGAAGCCACCGTCACCAAGAGCTGGATCAGGCATCACGTTTGGAGTTCCCGGATCGTCGTCGTGGTCGAAACCGTCGCGCTCGACGAGAGCGGTAAACTCGATCGGCTGCTTCCTCGTACCTTCGGCAACAAGTGTCGCACCACGTGTCACGACGAGGGATCCATAGGTCCCATTGGTCAAATTCTCAGTACCGTAGATCTTCGTTCCGGGCTCGATGGTCAGTGTCGCACCAGGCTTCACAAAAACCACCCTTTCGAGGATATACTCGTTGTCACTTGTCCAGGTCGTATCGGCAGTGATGTCCGCCGTAACCGTAACATCCGCCGCCATAACTGCGGGGGATGCCATCGTCGCGAGCAACGCGATTATCTGCTTGGTTTGTTTCATATATTCGTATTCTTGGTAGATTCTTTCGGCATGAAGTCGGGATCCTTGGCCTAAAATTCGTATTTGAACGAAATGCTGTAGCTGCGGCCGGGCTTGTAGGACTCGTAAATCTTATCGGTTCCGTCAAAAACCTGAGTATCTGTAGAATCCAAAAGGTTCCCGCACTTTAATTTGACGATTCCGACACCATTCCAGATATCGAAGCGCTTCCGGACCACCAGATCCAGGAGATCGAAGGACTCCCTGCGGATGGGTGGATCGATATCACTCAGGGGAACTCCTGTGAGATAGGAGCCGGTAAAGTTGTAGATCAGGTTGACCGCCCACCCCGTCTCCACGTTGTCGTAGCCGAGATTCAGGTTGAAGATATGCTCCGGCTGTCCTTCAAAGGTGGTATGAATGGTTCGGGAAGCGCCACCCAAGGCCTGCTGATAGACCAAGCTCGAATCGATGTAGGTAAAGTTTGTCGTCAGGGACCACCAGGTCAGGAAGTCCTTACTGATCTCCAACTCCACCCCCTGAAGTGTTCCCTCTTCTCCGTTTACCCAGGTCTTCCGGGTCAGATTGTAAGCCTGTGCAATCGGATCCGTCATGTCCTTGTGGAACAAACTGATCCCCACCGAGGTACCCGGCGTGGGCCGCCATCCGACCGTTAGATCATAGTTGTAAATCTGGGTATCCTTGAGATCCGGATTTCCCTCAATGATGTCTCCGGTCGCCTGATCCTGGGTAATCGTCGGCGCGAATTCATAGAAAGTCGGACGAGCAACCGTCTTCGACCATCCGAGAGTCACCCCGAATTCGTCGTCCTGTCCAAACGACCGGTTGATGAGGATGCCCGGCAGAAGGTAGCTGTTCTTCTCAGGCGGTGGACTTCCGACCGCGAAGCCAGGGTTGAGCCCCGGAAGCACCGAGTACCCCCTGCTCTCCCCTTCGTAGCGGAAACCCCCGGTGAAATCCCAGCGGTCGAGTTTTGCCGTTCCCATGATATAGGAAGCCATCAAATCCGTCTCAGCATCGACGTTCCGAACCGTCCGGCCGCTGGTGCTTTCCTCCGTCAGAATCAGGTTCCCGGCACGACCAATATTCGACCAACCATCGAACTTGGGGTCACCGTTTGGATCAGTCAGGGAATCGAAGGAGTCCAGATAGTCCACACCGAACTCGCCCGAGTCATCGTCGATCAGACGATCATTCAAATTGCTTGGAATCCGGTAGGTAAACAGACGTCCTCTGACCTGCCTCGAGCGGTTGAAATGAGAACCACCTGCCGAGAGTTCGAAAAAGTCCCCGGAGTTGTTAGACCACATCGGGAAGACCAGATCCAGGCGCTCGTTTCCCGCCTCTTCGTGGGTCTCGAGGTTCTCCCGGTAGCTGACCACCAGCGGAGGGTTGCTTCCATAAACGTCGCCAGCCGTCCGCACTACGCCTAGCGATGGATCGTAAGGCTCATTAAGCTCGGTTTCGATTCTGGGATCAGTGAAGTCGAGCTCCTGCGAGAAGAGGGTTCGTGACTGAGGCCGGATTTCATCAGCATCACTCCGTGAGAACGCCCACCCGAGCTCGATCGGATTTTCAAAGTCACCAATCTTATGCGATCCCGTCAGCTGGTTTAGCGTGAGGGTTCGCTGAAGCGGATCAATTGAATCGAAGGCCTCTGTCACGTAAGCACCGGCACCAAATCCCGTATCGTCTGCTCCGATGTGACCGGTGCGTCCTTCACCGACGATGACCACGTCGCTACCACGCGTTACGTGGTCCTCACCGCGGTGATTCTGGAAGAACGTATAACTGACTTCATGCCGGTCCTTGATTCTCACTCCCACGGAACCGAGCAGACCGTATCCGGCGTAGGACTCGTAGCGATCCTCCGTCTGCGAACGCAACAGTGAGTCGTCGGCCGTGCCGGCAATCTGGTCCGGGCCGGGACTGAAACTCCGCCCCACCTGCACATTTTCCGTCACGTCGTCTCCCACGTTCCAAACGCCAGAAGCCACCACGCCCACCTCAATTCCGTTTTCGAAGTCAAAGGTCTGACCGTACAGAATGTTGAGATCCTGTCCAAGCTCCGGTGAGCGAAGCGTTGGAGTCATCCCGGCGCTCGAATGCAGGGCACTCCACTCCTCGATTGCCGCATTCGCTGCGGCGTTGCTAGCTGTCGGAGGCCGGGTAGATGTCGAGCCCCGTGCAAGTCCGCCAGCCTCAAGCGGCGTGATCCCTGCGGGCAATCCGTCGTCGGGCTTGCCGAACATGCCAAGATCTCGTCCCGGCACCGCCCAGAATTCATCCGAGTCGAGGTTGTTGTTATAATCGATGCCGTATTCGAATTCCAGAATCTGCTCTTCTGGAAATGACAAGGTCTCGATCGCGACCAGTCCCCCGGCGAACTCACCCGGAAGGTTCGGAGTGAAGGTCTTGAAGATATTGATCGACTGCAGAAGATCGCTCGGAAAGAGGTCGAGCTGAACCGCCTTCTTCGAGGGATCCGCGCTTGAGATCAAGGCACCGTTGACGAGGGTGTTCGAGTAGCGATCGCCGAGGCCGCGAACCACCGCGTAGCGCCCGCCCACAATGTTGGCACCGGCGATTTTGGAAACCGCACCCGCCGCATCGCTGATGCCCGAGGCCGTGAACTCACTCTTGTCGAGACCCGAGACCAGATTCTGGCCAAGCTCGATGCTCATTTCGAAGTCCGCCTGCGCTGTCTCGCTGTATTCACCGACCACGACTTCTTCCGCCAAAACAAACTCACCATCACCGGAGTCACTCGGCTTCACCGTCAGGGCAATCCGGATCTCGGCGGGACGACCTGGCCGGGGACTCGCCGGCGCACTTCCCATTGAATACCCCAGCTTCAGGACCTCCACGAGGTAGTCCCCACTGGGCAATCCATCCACGCGAAAGCGGCCTTGTCTGTCGGTCTCCGCTTCGCGTCCCGTACCGCCAATCGTGACGATGGCTCCAATGATCGGATCAAGCGTGGTCTTGTCGGAAATTTCACCCATCACCGTGCACTCGCCGACCGTTTGAGCCGCGAGGACCGGGTTGATCGGCCCCTGCTGCAAAGGCAACTCGCTCGCCGCAGCGGCCGGCGCCCCCACCCCATCCGCGGGGGCCCATGCCCCATCGTCAGGTGGCAGGGCGATGGATTCTCCGGCGACGTTGGCGATTCCCGTTTTGACCGGGATCGGCAACATTGGCGTCGTTCTCGCATGTATCTGCTGCGTCGAACCCGCTTCCCAGGCTTCAAATAGCGTCTGAGACCTGGCGGGGTTGCCCGGAGGCTGCCACGCCTTCTTCTGCGCCGCAAAACCCCATGGAGACTCAGCCTCTGCCTCGCCGATCGTCGGGAAAAGCGAATCTGAAATCGAGGCACTGATCCCTGTCGGCAAGGAAATCATTGCCTCACCATAGCAAGGACCCAGCACCATTGCCGGACTCACCGCGATGACGGCAAGCAATCTAACAAGTGCCTTCACCACCGTCGTCCTACGCCTTTTGAAAGCGAAGTACGAAGTGACTGAGGCTAGCTGGGTGGATGAAATGGGAAGCAACACGGCGCAGTGAGGGGATGCCCTTACCTCCGAAATCGTCACTTCACGAAGTGACTCGCCGTGACGCTTCTGTCACTTTTGCCGATGACCCCTCATCTGAAAGGTCACAGCTTCGTTTCAATCCTGCTGCCAATCACTCCCGCGCCCTCACCTCACACCAGCCACGAGACCACCTGGCTTTCAGTGGCAAGCCATAGAGCTCGCTCAATCTCTCGGAGCGAAGTAGCCTCCTCGGCGACCCGTCTGCCAGGACACTGCCATTCCTGAGCATCACCACCCGCCCGATCTCCGGCGGAATCTCACCAGGGTCATGGGTGACCAGCACCAGCGTGTGACCACTTCCGATCAACTCGCGCAGGGTCATCGAGAGCTCCGTCGCCGCCGCGAAATCCAGCGCGGTCGATGGTTCATCAAGCACCAGCACTTCCGGGTCATGCGCCAGAGCCCGCGCGATCAGAAAGCGCCGTCGCTCGCCCGACGACAGCGCACCGTACTCCCGGCTGATCAGACTCGTGATGCCCATCCGGTCCACGGCTCGCGAAGCCGCAACGCGTTCCTTTTTGGAAAAACGCATGTCGCGCGTCCGACCGTAGGCCCCTCGGAAAGCCGACAGCACCACATCAAACGCTTCCTCCAGTGGGTCGAACCTCGCCACCTCTTCCGGCATCACCACGCCGATCCGGTGCCTCAGGTCATCGATACTCCAGTGTTCCTCCCCAAAGAGCCGACAAGACGAAGCATCCCGCACCTCCGGCCTCAGAGCTCCCGTCAGCAACTTCAACAGCGTGCTTTTCCCTGATCCGTTAGGACCGAGCACGGCGACGCTCTCCCCCGTCCTCAGCGTCATCGTCACCTCCGACAATGCCGCGACCTGCGCCTCGTCACCCCGCCACACATTGACCCGTTCAAGTTCCAGAAACGCCTCGCTCACCCGGCCATTGCCGCCTGTTTCATCCGAGCTGACGAGACCAAATCCACGGCCGAGCCCAAAAAGCGCGGCTCAGAGGAATCCACGGCCGCGACTCCCCCTCACTCCTTCATGCTCTTCAAGTGACAATTCCCATCAACAAAGCTCATCTGATAGGTCGACGCCCGTCCCTTGCGAATCGCCGACGCGTGTTCTGCCCGCGCCCGGTCCGTCAGGACGAACTTCGTTCCGCGGTAGTGCACCGCCCAAGCGCCCTTGCCTTGATAGCGGAGATCCCTCAGCTCGGCACCGAGCTTCACCCGGTAGCTGCTGCCGGGCCGCAAGGGGTCCACCCTGATGCCGATCTCACGTAGCCGACGCAGACATTCCGCTTCGGAGGGGACGCTCCGTGATGAGGGCGTGAAAATGACTCGGCGGACCGATCCCACCTTCCTCTGCTCTCCTAACTTCATCTTCGCCAGCCCCCTCTCTCCATACTCCAACTTCATCCCTTTCCCCAACTCCCCTGCCGTGAGCGTGGAGATCAAGGCAATCCCGATTAGACCGTGAACACTTCTCATCAGTGAAGAGACTGACATTTCCTGGAAAGCATTCAGAGAATTTTCTGCAGTTCGCAAAAAAATGCGGCTCACGGGGAAATCCCGTGAGCCGCGATAATCTGTTACGTCTTCTCAGACAGCAACAAGACGGTCACTTACAGTGCCATGTCCTTGAGCTTCTTGAGAGGGCGCACCTTGACGACGGTGGTCGCAGGCTTTGCCTTGAACATCACTTCTTCCTTGGTGAAAGGGTTGATGCCCTTGCGAGCCTTCACAGCGGGCTTGCGGACGGTGATGATCTTGAGAAGACCTGGGAGAACGAATTCACCACATGCATTCTTCTTCACGTGACCTTCGATAACACCGCTGAGGCTTTCGAGCACAGCCGACACTTGCTTGCGGCTGAGTTCGGTTTCCTCAGCGATCTGGTCGAGGATTTGGGTCTTTGAGAAACGGTCTTTGATTGCAGCTTGCTTTTTAGCCATGCCGGGAATTCCTTGAATGAGCGACGAATGTCAAGAAACCTGATCAAAAACCCGAAATTTATTTCACCACGACAGCGCTCTCGAGACTGAAAAACGAGTCGATTTTGGTCAAAAATCCGTCCGCCGACTACCCCAAAAACACCCCCGAAACACCCCCGAATCCGGCTTTGATCCGTGGGAGATTTTTTGAAAAAAGTTCTCTCCCAGCCCCCTCCGAGTCGACCGTGAATTCGGGGTTTTGCCACCCCCATCGCCGACGACCTGAGCGAGCCAAAAACCGCCGACAGCGGTCTGACGAGTTCACCCATCAAGGCATGCCAAACCATCCTTTGAGATCAAATTTTTCAGTGAGCAGAAAGCACAACTTCTGATCTTGTTAGATTAACACAAGTTCATCTCGATCATGGCCTTCATGGCGATCCGTAGTCGACAAAGGAAAGCCACCCCCGCCTGCGGAATTTCCTCATCCCGATCCCGAGCGGTCATGGCGAACCATTTAAGAAAACTTGAGCCCATCAGCTCCGTTGTGCGTCAAGCACCCGCCAAGAGCAGCGAGAAAGAAGCGGATCGCAAAGAAGCGCACGCTCGCCACTTTCAGTCAACCCCCGTTCCAAAGCTCACAACTGACTGAAAATCAGGATGGAGGCGGAGGCGGGAATCGAACCCGCGAATGTCGGTTTTGCAAACCGATGCCTTACCACTTGGCTACTCCGCCGTAACGCTCGTCGCGTGGGGCCGATTCACTACGCCGCTCCTGCCCGGGTGTCAATGCCCGGAATTTCAAAGAAACTCCACACGCATGCCCGCATTTCCCATTGGCAGCCTCTCTCAGCCTGATTTCCTTCCTTCATGTCCGACCCCGTTCGCGAGCTTTATTCCGAGCACCGCTATCCCGCACTGAGCCACGCCGAGGCGCATCCCGCGGTGCTCTGCGCCTCAGCCCGCTGCGCCGGAGTCGTCTCCCCGGCCCTGCCGGAAAGCTGCCGAGTCCTCGAAATCGGCTGCGCCTCAGGCCACCACCTGCTGCCGCTCGCCGCCGCCTATCCCGAGAGTCAGTTCGTCGGCATCGATTTTTCCGACACGGCCATCCGGACCGCCACGCGCATCGCCAGGGAGACCGGTCTGGAAAATATCCGCTTCGAGCATGCCGACCTCTGCGACTGGCAGCCAGGCGAGGAAAAATTCGACTACATCATCGCTCACGGCATGCTCTCCTGGATCACGGATCCGGCAAAGGAAGCGCTTCTCGAGCTGGTTTCCAACACGCTGGCCCCCGATGGCGTCGCCTGCCTCAGCTACAACACCCTGCCCGGCTGGTCGCTGCGCCAGGAAGCTGCGGCGATGGTCAAAGCACTTCCGAGGCTCACTCCGGAGGGGGGCAAGCTCGAGGCATTGTTAGAAAAACTCGCGACCACCGCCTCGATCAGCCCTTCCGCCCATGCACGCGATCTTGCGGCGATCTTTGAAGACATGCGCCGCAAAGGCTCCGAGATCCTCCGCTTCGATGAGCTGGCACCCATCAATGACCCGCTCCATTTCAGCCAGGTCATCCACTGGGCAGGTCAGAAGCATTTGCGTTACCTCAGCGAGTCCTCCCTTCCGGAAAATCTTCCCCCGAAGCTCGCCCCCGAAACGCTCACGCACCTGCAGCCGATTGCCGGTGACCCTGTGCTCCTCCAGCAGACCCTCGACCTCCTCTCCGGGCGCACCCATCGCTGCTCGCTCTTCTGTCACGCCGATTGCGAGATGGATCTCGCCACCACTGCGGCCGTCACTCTGCATTTCTCCGCCCGCCTCCTCGAGCCCTCGCTTCCCCGCGAAGCCATCACCGGCGAGCTCGTCGAAATCTTCCACGCCTCTCTCACCGCCGCTTCTCCCTCGGCCCGCAGCGTCCGCACAATCATGGAAGAGTGCGCCAAACGGCTCGGCAACCGCTGGGATCCCGCGCAAGCCGCCAAGGCCATCGCCAGCTGGCTTTACCAAGCGGCACGGCTCGGCTGGGTTGAGCTCCGCGCCGACGAAACCCTGATCGAGCCCGTCCCGCCCGAGCGTCCGCAGCTTTCCCCGCTCAATCGGGCCTTCGCAGGTGCCGAGCTTCCGCTTGTCGACGCCTTTCATCAAAGCTGCCACTTTCCCGTCGGCCATCAGGCCATCGTCAAAGCCCTCGACGGCAGCCGCAATCGCGAGGAACTCGCCACCTTTGCCAAAGAGCAGGCCCCAGACCTCCACTTCGACCCTTGGCTCGTCCACCTCTCCGCACGCGGATTATTCAGAGAGTAGGGAACGAGGTCGCGCAAATCATCGGATGCCGCCGAGAAGGGGGAATCCCCCGCCATCGGCCTTGAATCCAGGCCATATCGATAAACGCCTCAGACCCATGGAATTGAGCCGTTTGCGGCGTTCCTGATCCTGATTCTGCCTCCTTTTTCCTCGACTTCCCCCAGAGCCATCCGAGGGTTTCCCCTTCATGAAAACATTACTGCTCGCCGCATGCGCGGCCACCCTCAGTCTTGGCACCGCCCTCGCTGGCGGCGAAGGCTGGACCGACGATTTCGAAGCGGCGAAGAAACAAGCCGCTGCCGAAAACAAGGATCTCCTCATCGACTTCACCGGCTCGGACTGGTGTGGCTGGTGCATCAAGCTCAACAAAGAAGTCTTCAGCCACGACGTGTTCAAAGAGGGCGTGGAAGACAAATACGTCCTCGTCGAACTCGACTTTCCCAAGGACAAGTCGAAGCTCACCGAGGAGACTCTGAAGCAAAACGCCAAGCTGAAGGAAGTTTACCAGCCCAAAGGCTTCCCCACCATTCTCCTCGCCGACCCCCAAGGAAAGCCCTACGCCAAGACCGGCTATCAACCCGGCGGACCGGAAAAATACGTCGCCCACCTCAACGAACTCCAGGAATCCAAAGTAGCTCGCGACGAAGCGTTTGATGCGGCCTCCAAGGCAGAAGGAGTTGAAAAAGCCAAGGCGCTCGTTGCTGCTCTCGGCTCCATGAAGCTTGCCGATGCCACCCTTGCCTCCTCCTACAGCGACACCATCGAGGAAATCAAAGCCGCGGATCCCGACGACGAGACCGGATTCGTCAAAAAGATCGAACTGAAGGAAAAATTCGCCCAATTCGAAACCGAACTCAACAAATACGGCCAGAACGGCGATCGCGACGCCGCTCTGAAACTCGTCAATGAGACCCTTGCCGAGGATGAATTCGGCGATCCGGAGAAACAGCAGATCACTTTCATCAAGGCCATGATCCTCGCCGAGAAAAAGCAATTCGACGAGGCACTTACCACCCTCGATGCCGCCAAAGCCATCGCACCTGATAGCAAGCTTGGCGCCCGCGTCGATAGCTTCAAGGAGCACATCTCCAAAAGCCAAGCGGAAAGCAAAGCTCCGAAGACCGAAGAAAAGAAGGACGGCGAATAAGCCGATCCCCCAATCCATTCTCCAAGCGCCGCCGGACCTGCTCCTGCGGCGCTTTTTCGTTTCGATCGAGCCCCCTTCGAACCGCTCCGAAGCACCCCACTCAGGATGCAATCCGCCCTCTCGAAGACGTCACAAAATACGCTGAAACCCTTCCATGGCAGGACCTGGGACAATTTCCCATGTCCCACCCCCACTCCTCGAAAAGTCTCATTTTTGTTCTTCCGAACAGCATTTTCAATTTGACCAAGCATCGCCGATCTGCGACATCCTTTGCCATGGCCAAGACCGCAGATTCTTCCGACAAAATCGCCGACGCACGCAAGCGCAACCTCGACCTCGCAATCTCCCAGATTCAGAAGGAGTTCGGCGAAACCGCCATCATGCGCATGGGCGATGAAAACGTCGTCGACATCGACGTCATCCCCACCGGCAACCTCGTCATCGACCGCGCCCTCGGCGTCGGCGGCTTCCCGCGCGGCCGCATTATCGAAATCTTCGGCCCGGAATCCTCCGGTAAGACGACCCTTACCCTCACTGCCATCGCCCAAGCCCAGAAGCGTGGTGGTCTCGCCGCCTTCATCGACGTCGAGCACGCGCTGGATCCCCAGTATGCCCGCAAGCTCGGCGTCAATCTCGACGACCTGCTCATCTCCCAACCGAGCTCCGGTGAAGAAGCCCTGCAAATCTGCGAAGCCCTCGTCCGCTCAAACGCCCTCGACGTCGTCGTCCTCGACTCCGTTGCCGCCCTCGTCACCAAGCAGGAACTCGCTGGCGAAATTGGCGACTCCACCGTGGGGGCCCAGGCCCGCCTCATGAGTGCCGCGATGCGCAAACTCACCGCCCTCATTTCCAAGGCCAGCACGGTTTGCATCTTTACCAACCAGATCCGCGAAAAGATCGGCGTCATGTTCGGCAACCCCGAAACCACTCCTGGTGGCCGCGCCCTGAAGTTCTTCTCCTCCGTCCGCGTCGACATCCGCCGCATCGGCCAGATCAAAGCCACCGACGGCACCGTCCAGGGCAACCGCACCAAGATCAAAGTCGTCAAAAACAAAGTCGCGCCTCCCTTCACCACCTGTGAGTTCGACATCATGTATAACGAAGGCATTTCGTCGACCGGTTCGCTGCTCGACATGGCCCTCGAATTCGACCTCGTCCAGAAGCGCGGATCATGGTTTGCCTATAACGGCGAGCAGCTCGCCCAAGGCCGCGACGCCGCCAAGATTGCCCTCAAGGACAACCAGGAAATGTTCGACGAAATCACCGCCAAGGTCCTCGAAAAGCTCAACGAAGCGAAGAAGTAACCCCACGGGAAAAGCGGCTTTGCAAGCCGCCGCCTGACGTTCGGCGTCTTCAGATCTCAACGAAATTCCAACACTAACCTAGGGTTCCGCAACCCTGGGTTTTTTCGTATGGAGGTGCGACGCCCGCGTCGCGCATGGGTGGACACCTCCGCCACAAAAGAGTCGAAAGCATTACTGCAGACCCCAGCAGCGCCTCCCCTTGATCACCTGTTAGAGAATCGATGGCAGAAAACATCTCTCGCGTTGCGCTACGAGGACGTCCCCCTACCGCGACGCCACTTTCCGCTTCTTCCTCGCCGCCGTCACCTCCGCAATCAAGCGATGCAGCACCAGGCGGTGGTCCAGCCCCGTGGTCACCAGCGCCTGATCGGCTCGAAGCGCGGACTCCATGACCTTTCGCAAGCCCCTCATTTCGAAAGCCGCCGCCGCACTCATCGACAAGAAAAGCGGATAGGCATTCACCCCACCCGCCTTCTTCTGCGGCAGCCAGGCCCGTTGAATTTCCGGCAGGCGATCCAGTTCAGCGGCGAAGGCCTTGTAGTTTCGCGTCGACACTCCGGTCTCGGAAACCACCTTTGCCATGAAGAGATTGCGCACCGTCGGGATCACCGAAGCGCGCATCACCGCGATCGCGCTTTCGCCCTGCTGGAGCTGCTGGTCGATCAGCTCGATCGCCCTCGCCGCGTCGCCATTTTGCAAAGCACGGCCCACCTCAAAAATCACCCCGGCCCGGCTCATTGGCACCATCCGTCGGACATCATCGAGCTCCACCGTCCGGCGCTCCGTGCCCAGATAGAGGTCGAGCTTCTCCAGTTCGCTCCCGATCTGCCGAGTCGCCTCACCCGCCAGCATCACGAATAGCTCCATCGCCTCGGGCTCGAACTTCAAACCCAGATCCCTGGCTCGCCCCTGCACCAGCAGCGCCACCTCTTCCTCCCAGCCATCACGCGTTGTGTCGATCTTGTCATAGCTCTTCACCTCGGCGTTCTTCTGAAGAAACTTCCAGAAGGCCCGGCGCTTATCGATCCCCGTCGCACTGAGCAGAAACACCACCCCGGGCCCGAGACCCGCCGCCAGACAATCCTTCAACGATTCCACCCCGCTCAAAGTCCGCTCCGATCGCCCCGTCACATCATCGATCAAAAAGGTCGCCGACTTCAGCCACACCACCTTTTCTCCGCCGAAGAACGGCAATGTATTCAGCGCTTCCACCACATTCCGGCAAATCTGAAACGCCCCCTCAGAATTATCCGCCGTCCCATCGATCGTCTCGTGGGTAAAACCGTCGTCGTTTCCCCCCGTCAGCTCGCGGTGCAGGCGCAGAGCTTCCTCCTTCACGCGCCCCTCATCGCTTCCGACGATCGCATAAAACTGTGATTTCCCGGCCACGCCGAAAGACTACGCGGCCCGCCCCCCACGCGGCAAGAAGCGACCTCTCCAAGGAGCGGTTGCTTGCAGCTACCGGACAACCCCGGCGAACAACCCTCGAAGAAGCCGAATCTCTCGACCGAGCCCATCGACTCTCGGGAATTGCAACTCCCCGCTCCTTGTGGCCCCCATCACTCCCCAGCCTGAATCCGCTGGAACATTTCCAAAGCCGAGCGTTCCACCCAGTTGTGGGCCAACTTCCCATCCCGAACTTCCCAGATGGCGATGCCGGTAAACTCGATGGGCTCACCGTCCGCCTCGGTCCCCAGCACCCCGCCATTTCTTGCCCGTGCGATCCAGCGGCTGACCACCCGGTCTCCCTCGGCGCTCGCGAAAATCTCACGATTTTCCAGCCTCAGGCCCTGCGCTTTCTGCTGAAACTTCCGGACCCATTCCTTAAATTCCGCTCGCCCTTTCACATCGGAGCCAGCCGAAGTGATCACAAAGTCCTCCGTCATCAAGCGATCGATCAATTCCAAATCATATGGAGGATTCCACGTGTTTTCCCAAAATTGCTGCACCAGGTGGATTCCCGTCGGCCCGTCCTTCAGCGCCCGCAGGGAATCGACGATCCGCGAAGGCTCCGCGCGACGACGGTAGTCCGCATCAGCAAAAACATAGCGGATCACCCCATCCTGAGAGATCACATAGGTCGCCGGCAGTGGCAAGCGATCGGCCGCCTCCTCGCCACTCCGCTCCACCAGCTTGAAGTTCTCTTCATAGCGCGCCGCCGTCTCGGCATTGAGCGGGAAAACCAGGCCAAACTTCTCGGCCACTCGATGATTCAAATCCGTGAGCACTTGAAATCCCAGATCCTTCTCCGTTCTGGTCGCCTGCGTCACTTCCGGCAGCTCAGGTGTCAGCGCCACCAGGGTCGCTCCGAGTTCTTCGAAGTCACCCAGCCGCTCCGCCATCGCCGACAGTGTGATACTGCAGTAGGGACACCACGCCCCGCGATACCAGGTCAGCACCAGCGGTCCCTTCTCTAACAATTTGGACAAACTCCGCTCGACTCCATCCTGATTTCCCAAGGTGAAATCCGGAGCCTTGTCACCGACCTTGAGGACCTTTTCATAAATCCCCGAGTCCTCCAACTCGCGCAGGGCTTCGCTCTGGCTTTCAATGAGCTTCGCAGGGGCACGCTCGAGAAAGTCTGTTTTGCGCTCATCGAGCGCCTCGTTGAGACCTTGAGCCACCAGATTCAGTGAGCCGCCGGCGATTAGCAGCAGGGGAAGAGCGCGTTTGAACATGGCGCCAAGCTCAGCGTGCATTCCCCAAGACACAAGCGACAAGCTGCGGCATGTCAGTTCGCGCCGGAGAGACCGCAGCCTGCGCCCGGGCTAACTCGGTTTTTCCGCAGGCTCTTCCAGCAAATCCGGCTCGTCTTGCGTATTTTCCACTCGCTCGATCTGCTCATCGATCGTGCGATCCACGGAAGTATCCAGCGCGACCTCGCTCTTCCGCTTCGGGCCCTGCGGTTTACCCCCCTCGGAATCACTGACAACGGGCGTCCGATTGGTTAGATGAACCCGATAGATCGGCTCCGGCATCTCGATACCGACCTCGTCAAACTTCTCCTTAATCAGCCGGATCGCCTCGCTCTTGGTCTTGAGATAGTCCGACTTGTTTTGATCAAGCCATGCAAAAAACCGCATATTCACGGTGCTGTCACCCAGCTCTTCCACCACCACCCATGGCGCAGGGTCATCCAGAATGGCGGCAATCAGCTCAAGCGTTTCGAGCCCCAGTTCACGCACCGCCACCAGGTCCTGCTCGACGGAAACGCCCACCGCGAAGTCAAAGCGCCGAAGGGGATTCCTGGTGAAATTCAGCAAGGTCGATCCGATGATGATCCGGTTCGGAATCCTCAGGTGGTTGCCCTCGAGCGTCATCAGCACCGTGTCCCGCGTGGTCAGCCGGATCACCTTTCCCGTAAAGCCTTCCACCTCGATCACATCACCTGCGGAAAAGGGATTTCGAATGCTCAGCAGGATCCCCGCGAGGTAGTTCTCGATGATATTGCGAAAAGCAAAACCCAAGGCCACCCCCATCACTCCCGCCACCCCGAGGAAAGCCCCGACCAAAGCCGTCGCATCGAGGATTTCCAAAGCAATCACCAGCCCCATGGCCAGCAGGCCGAGCCGGATTACCTGCTTGGCCATGCTCGAGCTCAGCTCACTCATCCCCAGCTTGCTGAACAGCCCATCGCGCCCGATCAGCCATTTCCCCAGGCCCCAGAATAGTACGATCACCACCAGCGCGATGAGGAACAGCGGCAGCTTCCGCACCGCCGCATCCCATAACTCCGCCGTTTTGCGGATCGCCGGTGCCAGACGCTTCTCCACCTGGGTCGCCCGCCCCACCCGATCAAACACATAAACCACTCCTTCGGTCTTCCCAGCGAGCGCCACCGCATCCTTCACATCCCTCGCCTCCGTCACCTCACCTTCCAGAGCCACCACACCGGAATCCACCGTCACTTCCAAATCCTTCAGGCTTTCAACAGCCCCAAAAATCTTCAGCAGCCGGCTGCGAATTTCCTCATCACCCGGCAGATCGCTCACCGCAATCGA
Organism: Haloferula chungangensis; assembly: GCF_042664875.1. Classification (NCBI taxonomy): domain Bacteria; kingdom Pseudomonadati; phylum Verrucomicrobiota; class Verrucomicrobiia; order Verrucomicrobiales; family Verrucomicrobiaceae; genus Haloferula; species Haloferula chungangensis. The sequence continues at coordinate 42,600 of NZ_JBHTBS010000015.1, forward strand.
CTCCTCCTTGGCCACCCCCGCCTGGCTTTCCTCGACCGCCGGAACTTCGATCGCCGCCAGCGACCCGATCATCGCTCCCATCAGCACCGCGATTACCCACCCGAATTTCATTCCCACCCATTTACCCGCATCCCCCTCATGGCAAGCGGCAAAATCCCGCCGAACTAGTGCTCCATCGTCCGCACCCGGTTCCAAAACTCCTCAAAATCCCCATCGCACTCCTCAAGCAAAGCGACAAAGCGCGGAACTTCCGCTTCGTAGGTGATGAACGAATTCAGTCGCGCGTTGTTCACCGGATCCTCAATCCATGACTTCAACCCACCTCCCCATTCCCCCCGCAAGCGGCTCAGGCCCTGCTTCAAGCTCCGCAACTCCTGCTGCTTTCTCTCTCGCTTCACCTCGGCGGAATAGTCCCCTTCAAACACCGCTCTCAGCCGCTCCGCGGCAGCGCCGATCTCCTCCCCCGCCTGGCCGATCCGCTTAAGTCGGTCCTCATACTTTCTTACAAGCTCCGGCCTTCCCGTCTGCCGGAACCAACGCCGCACCCCCTCCCTCGCCACCGCTTCCGCCATTCCTTCATTGAAGGGAGTATTACCACGAACGTAGTACTTCCGATGGACCAGTTCGTGGAAAATCAGCTCCGCAAAATCCACTTCCTCGTATCCCGCAAAGGTGTTCAGCACCGGATCTCGGAACCAGCCGAGGGTCGAAAATGCATCCACCTCTCCCACCCACGTTTCGTAGCCTCGCTGCTCAAGCCGCAAAGCCTCATCCCGCGCATGATCCTCGCGGAAATACCCGCGATAATCCTGACGCCCGACCACCGGATACCACCAATCCTTCGGTTCCATGGAGAGCTCCGGCGCGGCATACACCACCCAGACCAGATGCTCCCGCCCCAGATCCGCGTAGAGTTCATAGCTACCACCGGAGGGCATCTTGAGCTCCATTTCGGCGAAGCGCAGCAGCCGCTGGGTCAGCGCCATTCGCTCCTTGAGCGCCTCGTCGTTCGTCCCCGAGACCACTTCCGCAATCGGCTGCCTTTTGGCCATCACCTCGACTTGCCCCGAAATCGCCTGGCCATAAAAACCGATGGTCCGGCAGCTGCAAATCGCCAGCACCAGAATTCCCAAACATATCCGCCAGAGCACGCACGCCTGTATCATGGAATGCCGATCATTGCCCATCTTCCGATCCGACATTTTGTGTCGGAAGCGTAACAAATTCAGTGACTCGACCCGGATCGAGACACGATTTCATGGACCTCATGTCTAACCGCTACCTCGCCCTCAGCGCTACCGTCGCTCTCTTCGCGATCAGCAGCTCACAAGCTGCCTTGGTCATCACCGAAGCCATGCCCAGCTCGAACTTCTCCGGAGACTGGTTTGAGATCACCAATACCGGACCTTCCGCCATCAACCTGGCGGGTTACTACTGGGACGACAATGGCCCCACCGGCGCCGATGGCGCCGTTTTCCCCGACATCTCCATCGCCGTCGGTCAGTCCATCGTCATCGTCGATGAAGACAACGCCGATCTCGCGGATTGGATCGCGGCCTGGGGCGGCGGCGTGACCGCATACTCTTCCGAAGACTTCAGTGGCGACGATGCTTTCTCCGGACTCGGCGGTGGCGGCGATCAAATCGAGATCTGGGACAGCAATCCAAACGTCGGACCGGCCAACCTCGTGGCCTCAGCGGTCTTCGGCAGCTCGACCGATGGCTCGTCGTTCCAGTGGGACACTTCAGGAAATTTTCTCGGCGTCAGCAGCTCCGGCGTGAATGGCGCATTCGCCAGCACATCGGGAGGTGACATTGCCTCTCCAGGTGCCGCCGTGCCGGAGCCCGGCTCAGCCCTCCTCGCCGCGCTCGGCCTCCTCGGCTTCCTTCGCCGCCGACGCTAATTCGCGGCGGGCTTCCTTTTTCTTCGCCCTCGCCTCCCGGAAAAAACTTTGAAGGAGGGACAAGCATTCTCCCTCCATCACCCCCGGAACCACATCGCAGCGGTGGTTTAAGGGCGGATTGGATTCCAGCAGATTGATCCATCCGCCCGCTGCGCCCCCTTTCCCATCCGGACACCCGAAGACGACTCGGTCGGGCCGGCAGTGGACGATTGCCCCAGCGCACATCGGACATGGCTCCTTGGTCACGTATAGCGTGCAGCCTTCCAGCCGCCAGTCGCCGAGCGCACTCTGCGCGGCCGTCAGCGCCAGCATCTCCGCGTGCGCCGTCGCGTCCTTGAGCGTCTCCACCTGGTTCCACGCACGGCCGATCACCTTCTGATCCTTCACGATCACACAGCCAATGGGCACCTCTTCCGCCGCATAGGCCAACTGAGCCTGACGCAGCGCCTGCCTCATAAAGTGCACATCGCCGCCAAATTCGATCATCTCGTCCACCCCGCTAGCCTGAGAGACAGCGGGGAAGCCTGCCAAGCGGCAAAAGCCATCCCCCTGACATCGCTGATGAAAAACTTCGCGCTTGCCAAACTCGCCACACTGTATCATTCATACTGTTACAGTTCACACGGCTACTCAGCCGGCTTCATCCGATGCTTCCCTTCCGCTTCCAGCTTCTCGATGGACTTCCCGTTTCGGACCAGCTTGTCAAAGCGGTTCAACGTGCGGTGTTGACCGGGGAGCTGGTGGCGGGAGAAAAGTTCCCCTCCGTCCGCGTCCTTGCCCAGGAGCTGAAGATTTCCCCCACCACCGCCCACAAGGCCGTCCTCGAACTGCGCGACGCCGGCTTCCTCGCCTCGCGACCCGGTGCCGGCATGGTGGTCGTCAAACCCGCCGGTTCCTCCCGCGACCAACTCCTATCCCAGCTCGACCCCGCCTGCCGCGATCTCATCCGCCAAGCCTCCCTGCTCGGCCTTAGCGCCGACGAAATCCTCGAAGCCCTACGCCGCAATCTGCCATGAACTCCGCCCTCGAATTCCATCAGGTCACCCGACGCTTCCAGCGAAACTTCGCGCTCCAGCTCGCCTCCTTCCGGGTCCCGACCGGCTCGATCACCGCCTTGCTTGGACCGAACGGTGCCGGCAAATCGACTGCCCTGAAGATCGCGCTCAACCTGCTCAAGCCCTCCGTCGGCAAGGCCCTTACGCTCGGCACCGACTCCCGCAAACTCGGCCCCGACCAGCTCAAACGCATCGGCTACGTCGCCGAAGGCATGGAGCTGCCCTTGTGGATGAGCATCGACCAGTTCCTCGCCTGGTGCCGCCCGCTCTACCCGACCTGGGACCCCGAACTCGAAGCCTCCCTGCGCAAACAGTTCGCCCTCCCCGGCGAGCGCAAACTCAAGCAGCTCTCGCGTGGCCAGCGCATGAAGACCGCCCTCATCGCCGCCCTCGCCTACCGACCCGAACTGCTGATCCTCGATGAACCTTTCTCCGGCCTCGACCCGCTGGTGCGCGACGAGTTCATCCACGGTCTGTTAGAGCTGGCCGGCAGTGAAGGCTTCACCGTCGTCCTCTCTTCCCACGACCTTGAGGAAACCGCACGCCTCGCCGACCACCTCGTCTTCCTCAACCACGGCCACGTCCATCTTGACGAGTCGACCGACAGCCTGCTCGCCCGCCATCGCCGCGTCGAAATCCTGCTCCCCGAATCCTTCGGCGAACTCCCCAAGCTCCCCGCCGAGTGGCTCGCCCCCGAGACCTCCGGTCGCGTCCTGCGCTTCACCGACGTCCGCCATGATCCCACCCGCTTCGCGGAAAATATCGGCCGCCTTTTCCCCGGATGTCCCTCACCCGACATCCACCCGCTCAACCTCCGAGAGCTCTTCACCACCCGCACCACCGCCGGCAAGTTCGACGCCGGCGCCTAACAACTCTTCCCTTCATGATCCTCCATCTCCTCAAAACCGACTGGCAGCGTCTCCGTTGGCCGATCCTCGGCCTGTGGATCCTGATCCTCCTTTCGGCATTGCCTTGGCTGCTCCACTCACCTGGCAGCTTCACCGCTCCATGGTGGACTCGAAGCGGCTGGAACGGCTCCTTGCCAGACTCCGCGATCGGGCCCCGCAATTCCATCCCGCCCATCTTCAACATCGCGCTCAGCTTCGCCGCCCTCGCTCTCTCTGCCACAATCGGCATGGCGGGCATCCGTTGGCAGGGAGCGACACCGATCCGTCCGCTGACTCAAGCGAGCGCCAAACTCCTCGCCCTCATGGCCTTCATCGTTCTGCCGCTGCTGCTCAGCGGGTGCGCCGTGCTACTGATCCACCGCTTTCCTCTCGCCACGATTCTCGCCGCAGGCTTGGGAACGACGACTTCCCTTGTCTTTCTCCATTCCGTCTCCGCCCTCTTCGGTCGACTCTGCTCCACCGGCTGGACCTGGCTCGCAGGAGTCGCCGCACTCACGGGGCTGTCAGTGATCGTCAAGCAGACCAACCTCGGTCACGGCCTCTCGATCTTCTTCAGTGATTCCTGGGCTGTCGGAAAAGGCCCCCAACTCTGGGCGCAATGCACACTGGCGCTGCTGGCGATGCTGCTTTTCCCCAGACTCCTGCGAGCCAGCCCAGGCCAACCACGTGCCGTCGCCACCGGCATCTTCTCCATCCTTATCGCCGCCGTGGTCACCCGCTCCGTCCCGGTCCGAGCGCTGATACCCGCTCCTGATGAAGTCGCCTCAAGCGCCCTCCAGGAAATCGCACCCGACTACCAGCAATCCTCGCTGGAAATCGAGGATCAGGGCCCCTACGGAAACAATGGCGTCGTCAAACTCATCATTCCAACCACCACCACGGGAGCCCTCCCGCCCGGCACCTCGATCGTATGGAACGACGACTCCGTCCCTTCCAGCGGAGAAAAATCGATGCAGCACATTTTTCCAGCCATCAACTCGCCTGGCGATCGTGCCGCAATCGCCCCCTATCTTCCCGCCCCGCTGCATCCATTGCCGCCAGGATACTCTCGCCGCGAACATGTCGTCACCTACGAGATACCTAGTAGTGAGCTAACAGCAAAGGAGGAATTCCTCATCCCGCTGAAAGGCAATTTGTTCCGTTATGATAGAATCGTCGATTCCCCGCTCACCGAAAATCCAGTCAGCCAGCGTAGCGGAGCCTACACTTTCTCCTTTCGTCAGATTCGCAGCGATTCTCGAATCCTCATCGAGCTCGCCATCCAGCGCCCGATGCTGGGCGCTTCCAAGGACCCCGCTCAACTCCAGACGCCCACCGCTGAGACCGACGGCTTCCGCATCTTCCTCTATTCCCCTGGCGACGATCGCTGCCTCGGACTCTCCGTGGAACTCAGGCAGTCCGTCCTCATCCCCGGTGGCGCCACCTTGATCCGCCGCGTCCTTGCCCCGAACAACGACGACCGAAACCTGAAACTTGATCGCAGCGGACTGCGCCTGCTCATCTTTCGCCCTGTCTCGCTGGCCAACATCAAACGCACGCTCACCGTCGTTCCCGGCGACAGCTGGCATATCGCCACAGACAACGACTGGCTCCGCTTCCGGAACTACCACCTCGGGCTCGCTGCCTATCTCCAGAACCACCGACCATTCCGGCCTGATCCCGAACAGGCGACAGAAGCAGAAGTCGCCCGCTACATCCGCACCGTCAGCGCAACCCTGGAACTCAACTCCGACGGAAGCGGCCCCGGCCTATCTGGCCGCGATCTCGCCGAATACGCACCCCGTTTCAGCGAACTCCTCACTCTCCACGCTCGGCGGGACACTTGCGCCGACTCCATCGAATTCGGCACCCCGGACGCCCAGCGCGATCTCGTCCTCAAGACCCTCCAGGAAAACCCAAGCAATGTGTATCAGTTCGCTCCGACGCTGGTTCATCGGGCTTGGACCAGGGAAGCCATCGACATCCTCATCCAGCAACTGGAGTCCTCATTATCATCATCACCGGGCTACGGAAACACCTGGTATCGCCTCCAAGCTCTCGTCGAAGCCATCGCTACTCTTGAAGACCCCAAGACCTACCCGCACTTACTCCAAGCCCTGGAGACCTCGAACTCATGGGCCATCTACGACACCGTCCGCAAGCTCCCCGGCATTACCCCGGCGCTTGATGAAAGCATCGCAAGGATGAGCCATGACCTGAACCCCATTCAGGTGCTCGCCGACGGTCGCCACGACGACTACTTCAGGGTCTTCGATGCCTTCCGGCCAGGCGTTCGCCACGGCAATCCAGAAGCCCTCGAAAAGCTGTTAGAACTCTGGCGGCTACTGCCCCGCGAGCGTTTCCGTTTTGGCATGATCCGACCCCTCGCGAACCTCGTCCAACCCGAACCCGCCATTCCGGAAACCACGGAAGCCTGGATCGCCTTCCTCTCCGGCAAGTCCCGCGAGGATTTCACTTACGATTCCCTGACTCAAAAATGGCACGCCCCCTCGACTTCCGAGTGAGCCCCGTTGCCATCAGTCCCCATTTGCCATTCGCCATGAACCCGATCCGCCACGCCCTCCACACCCTTTGGATTCGCTACCGCTGGGAAATCACCGGCTTCCTCGCCATCGTCCTCGTCTTCAGCACCGCTCCATCGACACCACTCGAAGCCCGCTGGATCGGCACCTTCGCCATGCTCGAAACCCTCGGGCTGTTCTGGCTCACCTTACGCATCCTGCTCGCTGACGACGGCTTTAAAACCCATGCCGGCTGGCAAGCCCGCCCCGTCCACGCCCTCCATCTTCTTGCCGCTCAGCTCATTCTTCTCGCCCTGATCACCTGCCTGCCCCTCGCCCTCCACGGCTTGCTCCTCCAAACACGCTATCAACTCACTCCGGAACAATGGTCCGGCCTCCTTCGCGGCGGATTTCTCAAGGCCGCCTTCGCCTGGCTCGCCTTCGCCGTCTCGATCAAACTCTTCGCCTTCCTGCTCCTCCGCCCCCTTGAAGGCAAAGCACGCATCGCTGCCTGGTCCTGTCTCGTCATCGTCCTCGTACCGATCACTCTCGTCGTGCTCCCAAAGAACGCCTACGGCAACCGTGGCGGCAGTGGTGGCTCCGGCGACCCACCCGGAAGACTTTCGGCCAGCATCCAGGCGCAACTTCCGAAGGTCACTGAATTCATCGGCGAATGGAACGAACCCAGTCCCGTGATGGTCCCGCGAGCCAGGCTGTTCCTCTCCGTGCCGCTCGATGGCTCCCCGCAATCCAGCCTCCCCGGCATGCGCCTCGCCAAAATCAGCGCTTCTGCCAAAGGCCAACATACCGAGATCAACGTCTTCTTCGAAAGCCCCGACAGCGCGACCTTCTCCGCCCTTCGGAAGATCGAGAACCCGATCCTTCTCTACAACAATGGCATGGCTGCCACTTGCCTCAATCACATGCACTACGACTACAGCGCCGGCAGCTCCTACCTGCCGATTCGCGGCCTCACCCTGAAGGCCCTCTTCTTTTCCCCCGCCTGCCTTCCTGAAAACAGGAACGTGATCCCTTCATCCTTCAAACCCAGCCACCTCCTCTTCTTTGTCGAAGACCCGGAGGCCCCTGAATTCCCCGCTCCACTCGACCAACTCGCTGCTGACCCCGCATCACCGGCGCCACCTCTGGTCATTCCCACCACGGATCACGAAGACTTCGAGCTCGCCATCCGCCAACTCATCGACAGCCTCGTCGGACATCCTAGGTACCTCGTGGAGCCCCTCATCACGGCCGATCAACTTCCGCCCGCCGCCCTTCAACCCATTCTCGACTACCACCCATGGCACGACCGCACATGGCACGTCCTGGTCCACCCCTTTCTGAAAGCGCACGTCTCAGAAAAGGACAAAGCGATCCTTCTCGAACGCCTCGCTCTCGACCCTCGCCTCACCGGACTCTTCATCGAGAAAAACTGGACCTCCGACGCCATCCCGGTCCTGAGCCTCCGGGCAGAACAAGGCCTCGACCTCGACGCCGTATCGCTTCGCCTTCTCGTAGAACAAGCAGATCCCAAGCTCAGCGAATCTCTTGCCAAGCTCGCCATCCGCCTCCCCAAAGGCATCGAAAAGCTTGCTCCCATCCTCCGCGACTCACCAGACTTCGACTGGCCCGCATTCGTCGCCGACGGCTGGCGATCCCGCAAATACGGCGAGTCAAACTACCGCAGAGAAGGTTGGCTCTACGCCTCCTGGGCCGCCGAACTCGGCGACCGCTCGGCCCTCCGCCACCTCGCCGAACAAGCCGCCCGCGGAAAGAAGTGGGAACGCCAACAACTTGCCAAACTCATCCCCAGCGCCCCGCCTGTTCTCGTTCCTTTTCTTCGAAAGAGTCTCAGCGACCTCGACTACCGCCCCACCACTCAAACCTGGGAACTCCCCTGACCCCCTCCAAACGTGCAGCCTAACCGCAGGAGCGTCATCCATATTATGACTGCGCTCACTGCTCACTGCTCACTACTCACTGCTCACTCCTCACTCCTCACTCCTCACTCCTCACTCCTCACTCCTCACTCCTCACTCCTCACTCCTCACTCCTCACTCCTCACTCCTCACTCCTCACTCCTCACTCCTCACTGCTCACTTCTCACTTCTCACTTCTCACTTCTCACTGCCGCAAGGCCTCAATCGGATTGAGGCTGGCGGCGCGGCGCGCGGGGTAGAGCCCGAACACCACGCCGATGAGTAGCGAGATCACAAGCGACAAGATGACCGAAGTCGGAGTGACCACCGTCGGCACGCTGGTGAGGATCGAGATCAGCAGCGGGATCGAGACCCCTAACAGAATTCCGATCATTCCACCTGTTAGGGAAATCACGATCGTCTCCACGAGGAACTGGACGACGATGTCATTGCGGCGCGCGCCGAGGGCGCGACGGACCCCGATTTCGCGGGTGCGCTCGGTGACGGTGGCAAGCATGATATTCATGATGCCGATGCCGCCGACGAGCAGTGAAATGCCGGCAATGGAGCCGAGGATGATGTTGAAGAGCTTTTGCGTTTCGCGCGCCTGAGCAAGCAACTCCAGCGGCACGGTGATGCGGTAATCCTTCTCCTTATGGGTGCTCTGCATCAGTGCCTCGATCGCCGCGCCGACGGCCGGCACCTTGCTGGTCCCCTCCGTCCTCACCACCAAGGTATCATAGGCCGTCCGACTGTAGGCGAAACTGGTGATCCGGGTTTTGGCGGTGTTGATGGGGAGATAGAGAATGTCCTCGCGGGCATTGGCACCTTCCTTCTCTTCCTCATTCTCCTCCGTGGCAAAGCCCGGACTGAAGATGCCCAGAACGGTGTAGAAGTCGGCTTGAATGCGCACCGTTTTTCCCAGGGCACTGCCGAAGGGAAACAGCTTGCGCTGGAGTGCAGGCGATAGCACGCAGACCGGCGCTCCGCGCGAGTTCTCCAGTGAGGTGAAAAAGCGACCTCGGACCGCTTGCAGATTGCGGATCTCGGGAGCATTCTCGGTGGTGGCCTGAAGAATGGCGCGCACCTGCGCCGATGGACTGGTGACTTCCTCGCTCATCTCCGCCTCGGGATGGACCAGATTGACATAGGGAATGGTCGCATTGATCCGCTGAAGGTCAGCGTCGTCCAGCCCGTAGGTCTTGCGCCACAAGGGCACGCGATTCTGCTCGTTCTGTTGTTCGCTCACCAACTCAACTGGTGGCTCAGAACTCTGGAGGATGACGTTGCTGCTCCCCAGGCGAGCAATCGACTGGCTTGCCTTCTGCGATGCTCCCTCCCCCACCGCAAGCATCGCGATCACCGATCCGACACCGAAAACAATGCCGAGCATCGTCAGCAGAGAGCGAACCTTGTGCAAAAAAAGGTTTTTCACCCCGAGGGCAAAAGTGCGGCGGAATCGAAGAAACACGATCGGTTAGACTCCGGCGGTCTTGTTGTGGGTGACGTGCTTGATGCGGCCGTCCTTCATGTGAATGACGCGATCGGCGCGATCGGCGACGTGTTCATCATGCGTGACCATGACAATCGTGCGTCCCTCGTCGTTGAGCTTGTCGATCAGTGCCAGTACATCCTCTTCGGTGGCTGAATCGAGATTGCCGGTGGGTTCGTCGGCGAGGATCAACAGCGGATCATTGACCAGCGATCGAGCGATGGCGACGCGTTGCTGCTGACCGCCGGAGAGCTGCTTCGGCCGATGATCGAGACGCGAGCCGAGGCCCACGAGTTCGGCCAACTCCTTGCACCGTGCGAGGGCTTCAGGTCCTTCGTTCTGTTGATAGAACAGGGGCATTTGGATGTTTTCCAGAACCGTCAGCTGCTGGATCAGATGATACGACTGGAAGATGAATCCCAGACGCTTGCCGCGGACCAGCGAGAGAGCATCATCATCGAGCAGCGAAACATCATCACCGCCGAGATGATAAGTGCCGGAGGTCGGATGATCGAGACAGCCGAGAAGATTGAGCAAGGTGGATTTCCCTGAACCTGAGGAGCCCATGATGGCGAGGTGCTCGCCGGGCATCACGTCGAGATCGACTCCCGCCAGGGCCGCGACGTCGGAGTCGTCGCCGAGTCGGTAGACTTTCCGCAGATCGCGAATGCGAATGACCGGTTCCTCGCTCACGCCAAGGTCTGGGGTTAGTTGCGGGATGAAAGCAGCTGGTCGTCGGTGATCACGTCACCATCACCCGATTCGCCATCCTTCTCTTTTGATAGGAAGTCACGCGACGAAGGTGGAACCAGCGATACCAGGTCGCCGGCTGTCAGGCCGTTCCTGATTTCGACGAAGTCGCTATCGAAGAGACCGATTTCAACCTCCACGGCTTCGGCTTCGCCATTCTTTTCGATGAAGCAGTACTGTCGGTCATCGAGACCGACGACTGACTGAAGCGGCACTTTGATCACATCGTCGAGCTCGGCAACGAGGATGTCGACCTTGGCGGTGACGCCGGGTTTGATCTCAGGCATCTTATCGGTGACGAGGACCTCCGCCTTGTAGACCCGGTAGTTCGGGTTGCCATCGCGAGCCGGTTCGGGCATCGAAGCGATTGCTGTGACCTCGCCGGAGAAGACCTGATCAGGCAAGGCGTCGAGGCTGACAGTGGCTTGCATGCCCGGCTTCACCAGGCTGATCTGGTTCTCGTAAATGTTCACCCGGACTTTCATTTGCGAAACATCGGGAAGCGAGAGCAGTTCCTGACGTTCGCGAACTTCGGAACCTTCCTCAATGGGCCCGCCGCGCCATGAAGGCAGATTTTCGTAGATCACGAGTCCGGATTCAGGCGCGTAGATTTTGGTGAACTTCTCGGCGTCGCGAAGGTCGGCGAGTTTCCGCTCACGCAGGCTCAGCGTTTCCCGTGCCGATGCGAGCTGCATCTTGAGCTTCTCAAGCTGAGTCTCATTCTGGCGGGTGGTGCGTTCGAGACGGACCTCGGCATTTCCCACGTTGGACTCGAGCAGGCGCACGTTGCGCGGAGCATCGAAGGTGATTAGCAAGCGACGTTCTTCTTCGGCACTCTGGAGCTCGATTTCGCGGCGTTTGACGGCGAGTTCATCCACCACAAGCTCGGACGGCGTGACGTAGCCTTTCTCCTCAAGTCGGCGGGTGCCATCGAGGCGGTCCTGCGCACGGCGAAGTTCTTCACTGGCGAGGTTGATCGCCGAATCCGCCTTCTTCTTCAGTTGGGGAAACTGGCCTTCGTTGTATTTCTTGAGATCGTTTTTTGCGAATTCCAAAGCGAGCTTGGCGTCGCGAAGTTTGATCACGTTTTCACTTTCGAGACTATCGTAGCGCTCTTCGAGTTCAGCGACCTGAGCGAGGCTCTGTTGATAGGCGATCTCGGATTGCGAAAGCTGGTTTTCGATATCGTTGGAATCAAGCTCGATGAGCAGATCTCCTTTGGCGACGACGCTGCCCTCCTGAACCATCGAGATGATGCGGGTGCGTCCGGGAACCTTGTTGCGGATCTTGACCTCGTTCACCGCTTCCAGCGAACCGCCCGTCGGCAAGGCGATGGTGAAGGATCCTTGTTCGGCCTTATAATAGGCCTCCACCTGCTCGGCGCCGGACTTTCCTCCTCCGGAAACCGCCGCCCATGTCCCCCAGGCCATCACCATCGCAGCCGCCGGGATCAGGACTTTCCGGCGCATTGCATAGTTTTTGATCAATGAAATATTCATGGGGTGACTCAGAGCGAGGACTCTTGGAAAAGTTCTTCCGGAGTGATGAGGGGAGCTCCTTCGGCGGGTGATGCAGGAGATACGAGGTCCGTCGTGGAATTATTTCGGCTTGATTGAGGAATCTCAGGATTGCGGACCCAGAACTGCGACAATGTCGGATCGAAAATCCCCAGATCGAAAAGCAACTCGAGGCGGGTGAGATGGTAACTGATCAGAGCCGAGGTGAGGGCATTGCGCGCGCTCAACTGCGCGTTGCGTGCTTCCAACAGATCGCGAGTCTCGGCACGGTCGGTTTCGAGAAGCAGATTCACGGCATCGACGCGTTGATTGGCAAGCCGTAGGGCATTGACCTGGATGTCGTAACTCTGCCGGGCCAGCTCCAGCCCGCGGATTCCCGAGCGGACTTCGAACTGAATTTCATCGAGCGCCAGCGCAAGTTCGCGAAGCTGCCGCTCGAAGCTGATTTCGCTGCGCCGGTAGCTGTTGCGTGCGTCGAGATTATCGACAGGAAGATCGAGGTCGACTCCCAGGCGGGTCCGATAGACTTCGGGATCAAAGTTCGAGTAATCATGACCGCCATAGCTATCCATGGAGAGGTCCGCAAATAGGTCGAGGCCGGGTTTGAAGGCATCCGCCGCCACCACCAACTTGCGTTGGGCATCTTCGAACTGATCGACCTGGTTGAGCAGATCGAGGCGATTTTCGATGGCGATATCGATGGCTGATGACTCATCGAGTGGCACCGATGTGAGCCCGGTGCGGGAAAGCGCGGTGAGGACCTGATCATCGAGGAAAAGCTCACCGCCCACCGGCATGCCGAGAGTGAGTTTGAACTGATCGACCAGGCGCCGATAGGAATCGACGGCCAGAATGTAGCGATTGCGCGCGCGGAGTTCATCCTGGCGCGCCTGGTCGACCTGGAAGCGCGGCAATCGGTCTTCGGCAAGCTCGGTCGCCCGCTCGGTGAAGGCAATCAGGTTGCGGTAATTGAAATACTCGTTCTGCACGCGGTCCTTTTCCTGAAGAATGCGGTAGTAGTCGCTGGTGATATCGAGCGCATGGCGCTTCTGATAGCGGGAAAAGGACCGGATGGCGTAGGCGACGTTGCGTTTCCGCTGCGTCAGGGATTCCGTCGCGACCTTACCGCGGCCACGCAACAAGGGCTGATTGAGTTTGGCGACAAGAAAGGTCGTCGGCGGTGCCGCTCCACCGCCAAGATAGAACTTGAAAATGTTGTGGGCCAGATCAAGGGCAAGAAAACCGCCGCTCCGCATGAGCTGATCGAAACCAAGTCGGGTCGGAATGCTTGTCTGATTTTGGGTATGCTCTCCGTCGACCCAGGTATTGTCCAAACCCGCACCGCTCGAAGCATCGAACTGGGGGCTGAAATCATGGCGCGCTCGGGTGAGATCAAGTCCGACCAGATAGAGATTCTCCTTTTCGGTTTGATAGTCCCGCCCATTTTCCACTGCCATCGTGATGGCCTCATCGAGATCGATCTTATGGGTCTCCTTGCTGCGGCGCTCCGCGAGAATTTCGACGGCTCGAAGCTCCTCTGGATCATCGGCCGAATGCGGCGTGCTGATATCGAACTCAACGGCTTCGCCAAACAAGCTCACCTCATTGTTATGCAGGAGCGTGTAAACATCCTTGTCGGCATCCTGACTCCAGTACTGCGGAGAGCATGATGCGAGGAAAATCGGAATGAAGGACAGGAGGGCGACGGAGGGAGATCGAAGCGTGGTAAAGTGAAATGTCATGCCTGATAGCGTAACTTTTAGGCCTTGGGACATGGCTAATAACGAGGGAGGCCGACGCGATGTTTCAATGGGTTTGGGCTCGCGAGCTCCCAAGGGGTTTTTATGAGGGTCTCAGGAGTGAAAAAGATTCGGGAAAGGGTGCCTGAGAGCTTCATCGAGCGGACCTTTCCCACCCCGCATTACGGGTTTGATCTTCACGCCGCGACGTTCATCTTCCCTGCGTGATCCCGCCGACCCACAACGACCGCGTCATTGCCCCATCCCTGCTCGCCGCTGATTTTTCCAAGATCCGTGAAGAAACCTCCCGTGCCATCAATGCGGGGGCCGACTGGCTCCACATGGATGTGATGGATGGCCACTTCGTCGACAACATCTCCTTCGGCCCGGCCGTGATTCAGGCGGTCCATGAAACCAACGACATTTTCCTCGATACCCATCTCATGATCTCGCGACCGGACCACTACCTCGACCGCTTTCTCGCGGCGGGCAGCGATCTGATCACCGTCCACGTCGAAGCCGAGCACGACGTTGCCGAAACTCTCGAGCGCATCCGCAAGGCCGGCCGCCTTGCCGGCCTCGCGCTCAATCCCGCCACGCCGATCGAGGACATCAAGCCCTTCCTCGATCAGATCGACCTCTTGCTCTGCATGACGGTGGTCCCCGGATTTGGCGGTCAGGCCTTCATGCCGGAGGTCTTGCCTAAGATCGAAGCCGCCGCCGCTTGGCGCGAAAAGGCCGGCCTTGGTTTTCACATTGAAGTCGATGGGGGAATTGATGCAAAAACCGCCTCGCGCTGCTACGATGCCGGTGCCAATGTCATGGTCGCAGGCTCGTCCACCTTCAAGGCCCCCGACATGGCGGCGGCGATCCGTGACATTCGCTCGGCCTGAGCCAACAAATTCGGCCGACTGCGGCGCTTACACCACATATTCCTATGAAAACCTCTTCCCTGATCGCCGCCGGCACGGCCCTCGCTGGCTTTGCCATGGGCTGGATCCTCAAACCCGGCGGGGACGGCTCCGCCCATCAACTCGCGAACTCGGAGCCACCTCCGCGCGAACGCCCGAAGAACGCCGAATTGGTGGCTCCCGGCCGAACCAGCCCCAGGGACCCCATCAGCCTCGCTTCCAGCCCATCGGGAATCGTCGATCCGGTCAGCGTGCGACGTGAACAGGCCTACCATCAGCTCACGGGAAAGAAGGAAAAGGCACGACTCGCCCGTTTCGCAGAGGCCCTGGGGCTTGATATCGACCAATTGGAAGCCATCGCCAGCCTGCTTTCAAAACACAAAGGAGCCACCAACGCTTCACCCGACGGACTTCTGACGGAAGCCGCCGACGGCAAGCTCGACTTCGAAGACGCCCTGCTCGCCCTGCTCAACGACGAACAAAAGGATCGACTCGCCGCATTCAAGACACGGACCACCGAGAACCAGATCGAAACCAGCGCCATGCAGGACCTCGCCAAGGTGATGAGCGTCGTCGACCTCAGCAGCACCCAGCGCGAAAACCTCCTCAACAATTTCCGCGAAAAGAACCGGGTGGCCTACGCGTCGGAGCCGGACACCTGGGATCTGCTGACCGACAACGGCACCGGGCTTGCCAATGGCAATGCCTCCTTCAACCGCTACCGGGACATCTTCTCGGATCCCTCGGTCACCAGTGACCCTATCAAGCTGGCGGATCGGATCGCCGCAGAGGAAAAGCTTCGGATTGAAGAAAACCTCGGCATTCTCAGTGGCGAATTGACCGAACAGCAGATGGCCGAGTTCCGCGCCTCGATCGAAGGCAAGAGCGTGACGCTCTTCGGCAAATCCATCCGCGACCCACGCTTCCGTTAGACGCCGTGATCAGTGTGAATGGGGAAATCGTCGATCCTTCATTGATTGACGAAGCATTCATGCGGATCAAAGCCGGCGCCGAAGCGAGTAGCGAGGTTTCCTGCTGCGAGCGCGACGAGGAATTCCGTGCGCTGGCCAAGGACGAAGTCATCGACGGCATCCTGCTCGCCCAGGAAGCCGAGAAAAGCACCCCGCTTCCCGACAAGGACGAGATCCGCGAGCACTTCGAGCAGACGCTGCGCGAGTGGCGCGAAAACGGCGCCTCCTGGGACCTGTTAGAAGCCCAGCGTGATCAACTCCGCGCCGAGCTCGTCGCCAAACTCCGCATGGATCGCTTCGTCGAATCCATCTGGACCAAGCTCCCGGAACTGACCGAGGACGACCTTCGACACTGGCATCGAGACCACGCCGCGGAATTCCGTCGGCCCGCCCGCGCCAAGGTTCTCCACATCGTCATTTTCCCGGATGAATCGAATCCTGCCGAGGACTTCAGCAAGCTCCTCGCCCTTCGCGAGCAGGTGCTCGAGGGTGCCGACTTCGCCGAACTGGCCAAGACGCACACGCAGAAGAACGACGGCAATATCGACCTCGGCTGGATCGAGCATGAGCGGGTGCTCAACACCTTCGAGACCATGCTTTTCTCGCTGCGCGAAAAGGAAGTCAGTCCGGTCTTCTACTACGAACAGGCCCTCCATCTCATCTGGCCCGAAGCGATCGAAGCCGAGCACACCGCCGCCTTCGAAGACGTCGCCGATCAAGTCCGCGAGCTCGCCCTAACAGCCCAGCGCCGCGAAGCGCTTCACCAGCTCGCCCTGGAGCTGAAGGATCAAGCAGAGATTCTCGATGAGAGCTCTGAAACAGCCGATCTTTGAGCGACTTCACTGCAATTTTTCCATTTTGGCATTGGAAAATTGATCACTGGAAATTGGCCCCCAACGCCATTCGGATCCCTGCCGCCTTGTGCAGCGTTTCCTCATACTCGGTCTCCGGATCCGAGTCCGCAACGATCCCGGCACCGGCGTGGAAAGATAAGGTTCCGCCGTCCCTCACCATCGTCCGGATCGCAATGTTGAACTGACTCTCGCCGTTGTAACCCAAGTAGCCGATCGCTCCGCAGTAGAGCCCGCGCGGCCGATCCTCGAGCTCGGCAATGATCTCCATCGCCCGCTTCTTCGGTGCACCCGTAATGCTTCCGCCTGGATAACACGCCGCCAGCGCATCCAGCGGCCCGCAGTCATCGCGCAGACGACCACTGACGGTCGATACCAGGTGATGCACCTGCTCCAGCGTTTCGAGCTGCAGCATTTCATCCACCGCCACGCTGCCGAACTCGCAGACCTGACCGAGATCATTGCGCAGCAAATCCGTGATCATCACCAGTTCGGCAATCTCCTTGGGTGAGGTTTGAAGCTCGTAGGCCGATCGTCGGTCCGACGTCGCATCCGGGAAACGGGGCCGCGTTCCCTTGATCGGACGCGTCTCGATGCCGCTTCCCGAAATCCTCAGAAATGTCTCCGGGGATGAGGAAAGCACTTCACGCCCATCGAGCGAAAGCCACGCGGCCATCGGCGAAGGCGAGGCATCGCGCAGTTCCTGATAGAGTCCGAACAACGATGAACCTCGTACTTCCGCCTCAAAGCGTTGCGACAGGTTCACCTGATAGATGTCGCCTGCCGCGATCCACTCGCGAATCCGCTCGACCGCTGCCACGAACCTTTCACGCGACCAATCCGCCCGCACCTCACCCATCTCAAATTCATCCGCCTCCGTCACCTCGCGGATCTGCTTTGAAAGCCCGCCCACTTCATACCATCCACCGTCGTGGGTGTGCACCAGCATTTCGGGATAGTCCCCGAAGACGAATTCGCCTTCGTAATCGACCCAGCCACAGAGTCCGCCACTCGGAAACCCGCGATCCGCCATGGGTTCATCGGCATTTCTTTCCAGCACTTCGCGGAGCTTCTCTCGATCCTCCTCATGATGAATCGAGCCTTTGATCAGCGCTCTAGGCTGCGCCGCGATGATCGAAACCGGGTTGCCATAGGTCGACGGCACATTCCCCGCCGTATCGAAGAAAACCATCCCCGGCAGATGGCGCAAACCCCCCGCCACCTCGACAGGAGTGAGGGCTTGGAGGCTTTGAGACTGCCGGAGCGCCGGGCGATTCACGGCGGCACCTGTAGCCTAGCATCAGAAAAGTCCAAGTCGTAACCCGCGGATCTTAGCCTCGAACGGCTCCCTCGCCGCGAAGTCCCGCCTTGCTAGCATGGGGCCACGCCCCCTAGCGTTTCGGCCATGGGGCAGACCAAGACCAAACACGACTCCACCCTCACCTTCCGCCTGGCTTGCTGGGTGATGGGGCTGATCGCATTCATTCAGATCATCACCGCAGGGGTCGCGCTCGCCGTGCGGGTGGAAAATGCCCGCGAGGTCCGGGTTGAAACGGAGATCGTCACGAAAATCGTCACGGTCGCCGCCAAGCCAGAGCCCAAGAAGGAAGCCAGCCCGGTCGTCGCGCTCCCACCGCTGCCGCCCACACCGGTCGAGACCCCGCTTCCCCCAGCCCGTCCGCTCGACGCCCCGGCGATCGCTGATGCGAAAGTGGAACAGCTCGTGCTTGAAGGCCGGGAAGCCCGCGTGGCCGAAGACATGGGCCGCGCGATCATCAAACTTGAGGAAGCCCGCTCCATCGATTCTCAGGAGCCGAACACCCTTTACGAGCTCGGGCTCGTGTATGAAACCATGGCCGCCTACGACACCGCCCTCGCCGAGAAAGCGGCGGAAGCCTATCAAGCGGTTTTCGAGCTCGGCACCACCAAGGCCGGCGCGCTCTACCCGCTGGCCGCCCGCAAGCTCCGTGATGGCATCGCCCGGCCAGTGGACATGCGCGGAAAACTCTCCCTCGGACGTGTCCGCATTTTCAAGGACGACGCCTTTGAGGACGGCGAGCGCGTTGTGCTCACCGTGCCCGTCAGCGCCGCTCCCGACTCGAACCCATCGGCCGACGACTTCTTTGTGAAAGTCGAGTTCTTCGACAAAATCCGCAACAAGGATCCCCAACCGGCCGGCCCCAACTGCGTCACCAACTTCGAATGGGCCAGCGGTGAAATCGACTGGCTTGGCGGCGAAGAGATCCTGCGCGTCACCTACATCCTCCCACCACCAGAACCCGGCCAAGAGCATCTTTTTGGGCATCCCGAGTACTACGGACAGATCGTCGAGCTGGTCTACAAGAACGAGCTTCTCGATAGCCAGGCCTGGCCGCGCCACCTCGCCTCCCGCTCAAAGGTCGAGCCCCAGCAATCCTACGACCCGATGTTCCTGGAAAGCGACTTTGATCCGAACCTCGGAGTTCTTCCACCCCTCGAGAACGAACTTGAACTTCCTCCCATGCCGGACGAACTGGAGCTGCCTCCACGCTGATCATCACCCATGGAAGAACGCATCATCGGCGACTACCGCCTGATCGAACCGATCCACACCGGATCCGTCACCACCACCTGGCTCGCCGAACAGACCTCCGTCCGCCGTGAAGTCACCGTCATTGAATTGACCGACTTTTCGCAGCGCGAAGCCTTTCTCAACGACACCCGCGTCAAAGCCTCCGTCGACCACCCGCTCATCGGCTCGGTCTACGAGGCGATTTCGGAGGACGACCACTGCCTTGTCGCGATGGAAAAGCTTCCCGGCAGGACCCTTGCCGAGCGGATCGCCTCAGGAGAAACCCTCCTGCCTGTCGAATTCTCCCACCTGCTGCGCATGCTTTCCGAAGCCATGCTGCATCTCGCCGCGAAAGGCATCGCCACCGAGCCACTCACCCCGGCAGCCATCCATTTCGACAACCAAGGCGTCCTTCGTGTCGGCAACATCGCCTGTGCGAGCACGCCCGATCCTGCCACGGCGGCCGAGGACATCGCCCGGCTTGGCCAGTCGCTTCCGCCCCTCATTCCCAATGGCCGACCTGGAGCCAGCCGCGCCCTGACCGTGCTTGCATGGATGCGCGGCGAAGGCATCGAGCGCGCCATCACCTGGCAAGAAATTCACTCCTACAGCGAGCAGATCGAAAGCCAGCTCGTCGAAGTTTCCCACTCGCCCAAGACACCCTCCACGGGGCGTGTTCGGGGAAAGAAGTCGCCCCTTCCCGCCATTCTCGGCGTGGTCGGCGGACTTGCGGTTCTCGCCGGCGCCGCGGCCTTTCTTGCAAAGGGCAAGGAAACCACCGTGAAAGTGCCGCCGCCGAGCCTGCCCGAACCCGTCTCCATCGCCACCGGGAAATATCCCAGCCCCGACGGCGCCACGGAGAACCTCAAGGCATTCCGGATTTCCGCCTGCGAAGTCACCATCGGCGAGTATCTCGAATTCCTCGAAATGCTCGAACTCCTCGATGCCGAATCGCGCAGCATCTACGACGCCGAAGGCCAACCGAACGAAAAATCCGGCCACCAGCCCAAAGACTGGGCGGAGATGCTCAGCGCCGCCCGCAAAGGGGGGACCTGGGATGGTCGGAGCATCGATCTCTTCTGCCCGATCACCAACATCGACTGGTGGGATGCCGCCGCCTACTGCGACTGGAAAGGGGGCCGCCTCCCGACCCAAGAGGAGTGGTTTGCCGCGCTTCGCGAAAAAGTCGAGAAACCGGAATTCCTTCAACCCGCTTCCTGGGGCCCGGTGACCTCCATTGGAAAAGACGACCAAACCGATAACGGTCTCTTCGGCATGGCGGGCTCCGTCTCAGAGTGGACCCGCCGCCCGGCCGCCAATCCGGCCAATCCGCTGGGGAAAAAATCTTTCGTCATCATCGGCGCCTCATTCCTTAAGCCAGCCGATGGCGCCCTTGCCCGCGATTGGACCGACGACCGCCAGCAGCAGCGCCCCGACCTCGGATTCCGCATCGTCCTGCCCGCCAACTAGGCGCCGTATCTCAGATCGCCGTTACAGACGCCCTTCTTCCAAGCCGCCGGAAATCGTCTCGTTTGCCAACTTGTTGTGGAACTCAAACAGGTCGCGACGGCGATCGCTCACCGGTGTGACCGCGCCACCCTGGCGTGAGCGATAGAGATCGGAAATGTCGAGATCAGTCACGAGCATCGTCTCCACATTGGGATCGGCCTGCGCCTGAATGCCATCGCGCGCAAACTCGAAGTCGCTTGGTGAGAACACCGCAGCTCGACCGTAGTGAATATCCATCGCCGGCACATCCGGCAGGTTTCCAACCACCCCGGCCGTCGCCACGTAGATTTGGTTCTCGATCGCCCGCGCCGCGGCACAGGTACTGACCCGCAGATAGCCCTGACGGTTGTCCGTGCAGTACGGCACGAAAAGAATCTCGATCCCCCGGTCCGCGAGGTAGCGGGTCGCTTCGGGGAACTCGACATCGTAGCAAATCAGCACGCCGATTTTCGCTTTCGGTGTCTGCAGCACGATCAACGAATTGCCACCCGAGATTCCCCACCAGGTCTTTTCGGAGGGCGTGATGTGCAGCTTCGATTGGCTTTCGTAGCTGCCGTCGGGTTTGAAAATCATCGAGGTATTTTCCAGTCGGCCGTCGGGCTGCTCGACCGGATGCGAACCGGCGATCAAATACAGTCCCTGCTCCCGAGCCAGCGTCCCCATGAGTTCCACAAACTGCGGGGTGTATTCCGCCAATTTGCGAATGCCCTCGCGTGAGCCCATCGGTTCCAGACCACTGAGCATCTGAACCGTCAAAAACTCCGGGAACAGCACGAATTCCGCCCCATAATCCTCGCCCGCCGTTTCCACGAAATAGCGCACCTGGCTGGCGAACTCCTCAAAGCTGGAAGTTTTGCGCATTTGATACTGCACGCAGGCGACCCGCACCTTGGTGTTCTCTTCATCCTTCGGTTGGTAGTCCGGATTGAGCCACTCGATGAGGCTCGCGTAGTCCATCGAAAGCCGGTCGCGGATGTAGTTCGGCATCACCCCGCGCACCACGAAACCCTGAGCGAGCTGAAAGCCAAGCACCGGATCGTCGATTTTCCCGTCCTGTACCTGCCAGACGTATTCCTCCGGCGTCAGCTTCTCGGCGTGCTGCGAATAGCTCGCCATGCGGCCACCGCACAGGATTCGGCGCAGGTTGAAACGTCGGCACAGATCACGCCGTGCCTCGTAAAGAATCGCCCCGAGACCACCGCGTCGGATCTCCGGGTCGACGTAGACTTCCGCGCCGTAGAGCGTGTCGCCCTGCGGGTCGTGATTGTAGAAATAGCCGTCGTCCGTGATCCCATAGTAAGTGTGCTTGCGCAGGGGATTGCGACCGAGATTGACGATCAGTGAAGAGGCCGCGCCCACAATTTGCCCATCGAGCACCGCCACCAGCTGACCTTCCTCGAAGACGTCCAGATGGGACCGCAGCTGTCCCTCTTCCCAAGCCCCATCCTCCGCCACCATCTGCGGAAAACACCGACGATGCAGCGCAATCAGCGCAGGAATGTCGTCGATGTGCGCATTGCGCACCACCACCTTGCCATTGCGGGTATCAAACTCCTTGGGAAACACGGCGATAGAAGGAACCCTTTCCCTCGGCCCCACAATGCGAAAAAGCGACGAATCATGGATCGCTGCCCCGCCTCTCAAACCCCGCCATCAGGCGTGGCTCCAGGAAAAAGCATTGCTGTCATACAAATATTTGCGGAATTGTTTCTTTTTTGTCGTCCCGGGGACATTCCCCTAACCATGCAAAACTCCCAAAAACCCCATGGATTTACCCTTGTCGAGTTGATGGTCTCGATTGTCATCGTCGCGGTGCTCGCCTCCTTTGCCGTCATGTTCGCCAAGCGAGGCGTCCAGGCTGCCAAGGCTTCCGAATGCATCTCAAACATGCGCCAGATCCAAACCGGCGTGGAAAGTTTGACGACCGAGGGCGTCAGAACCAGCCACAACCCCAGACGCACCTATCCGCCCTACGCCGGCCAACAGCAAGGGCCCTGGAACCAATTCATCTGGCTTGACCTTGTCGCAGAAGAGATGGGATTGGCTGAAGTCATCGGCAGCAAATACGTCTGGAACCTCCATCCCAAAGACAGCATTTTTCAGAACCCCCTCTCCCGTCACAAGCTGGGTGGCAGCGGCACTGAGTGGGAGCCACTGTATGGCGACAAGGAGAACACCTTCGGGAGCTTCACCTGGAACAACCAAATGGGAGCATGGGTCGCCGCCCACACGCCCGATCCTTTGGTCCGCCGGGCATCCGATGTCCCTTACCCGGCGCTCACCATCCTGTTTGGAGAGTCCGATGATGACCTCAAGTCCGGCGTGCCCACCGCATGCTGGGGTGCCGGAAACGCGCCCCAAGGCAGCTACAAAAATGGAGCCCACTGCATGTTCGTCGATGGTCACACCGAACTCATTCCGAACGATCATCTGAATAATGAAAAATGGTACGCCCACTACATGGGCGTCACCACCAAAGGTCGCACGGGTGAGATTAAAAAGATCCTCGAGAAACCGGAGTGAGCGATCTTCCCAGCGGAGGCTGCCGGGCAGCCGCCTACTTGTCCCCTCCGACAATTTCGCGGACCTCCTCGTCGTCAAGTTCTGCTCGTTGATAGACGCCCATGGCCGCCCGGATCATCGCCCCGCCGCTCTCCTTCTCATCATGGATCACCTGCACATCGAGCTTCCGCAGCCGTTCGACTTCGTTCGCAAACTTAGCCCGGGCAAACACACAGATGCTCGGATTTCGCTCCCTTACCAGCGGTAGGGAGGCCACGGTCAGTTCCACTGCCGGAAAGGTGAATGCCACCATTCGAGCCCGATCGATCCCCGCCAGGTCGAGGGCTTCGGGGTGGGTCGCATCCGCAAACAAGACCCGTTGGCCATCCTTCTTCAACTCACGGACGGTATCGGCATTGAGCTCCAAAATCAGGGTCTCCACCCCACAGCGCTGCAAGGCTTCATTCAGCGCACGCCCGACCGGACCGTAGCCGCAGACCACGGCATGATCCTCGATTACCTTGATCGCTTTGCTCCCCTCAAGTCCTGCCGGCGCTTTCTGGTGAGCCTTCACCAGGCCCTTTTCCTCAAGCCAGCGGCCGAACGGTCCCGCCCCCTTCATCAGGCTTGGCACCAGCCCCATCGAAACCGCCGTGCAGGCCAGCAACAACTGCTCGACCGCCGGATCGAATGGCCGGAACTCACCCGCCTTGTTGATCAGCACCAAGGAGAACTCACCCGTGCTGGCCAAACTCGCCCCCGCCAGCAAAGCCGGCCTCATCGGGAGCTTCAGCAGACGGGTCGCCCCCACCAGCACGCTCCCCTTCACCACAAGAATCAGCAGCGTCCCAATCAAGACGAAGAGCCACGACGTCATCACCTCATTGAGGTCAATCATCAGGCCCACCGAGACGAAGAAGATCGTTAAGAACAGATCCTTGAAAGGCAGCACATCCGCCATGATCCGGTGCGAATACATCGACTCACTCACCACCAGACCGGCAGCAAATGCTCCCAGGGAAAGCGA
This sequence comes from Haloferula chungangensis, assembly GCF_042664875.1. Lineage (NCBI taxonomy): Bacteria > Pseudomonadati > Verrucomicrobiota > Verrucomicrobiia > Verrucomicrobiales > Verrucomicrobiaceae > Haloferula > Haloferula chungangensis. The sequence goes on from NZ_JBHTBS010000015.1 coordinate 66,706, forward strand.
AAGATCAAGCGCCTCCCCCGCCAGGGCAACCGCCGCACAAAGCGCGATCACCGTCAGCGTAAACAACTCGCGACTCCGCGTCCGCGCCACCGCATGCAGCAGCGGCGTGTTCAGATATTTTCCGAACAGCAATGCCGAGCCGAGAAAAAGCAGCCCCTTGGTCAGCGCCCAGAGGATCCCACCGATCGGAAAACTACCACTCGCCCCGTAGATCGCCGGGAGCACCAAAATGAAGAGAATCACCAGCAGATCCTGAAACAGCGCAATCCCCAACGAGGCCCGCGCTCCGGGATTGTGCGGAAGCCCCATGTCCTGAAACGACTTCATCGCCACCGCCGTGGAACTTAGCGCAATCGCCACCGCCACCACCGCGATCTCCGGCCCCGGCAAGCCCGCCCAGTAGGCCACCAGCGCCCCTGCTGCCCCGCACAGCGTCACCTGCACCCCGCCACCGATGAGCGCGATCCGCCACAGGTGTCGCAGTTCCCCCAGCGAAAATTCAATCCCCAACGTGAACATCAGCAGGATCACTCCCAACTCCCCCAACATTCCAATAATCGGGTCGTCCTTATCCGCCCCCACCCAGCCCAGCATCCCGCTGTTCGCGATCAGCACGCCCACCAGGAAGTATCCCACCAGCACACTCTGACGGACCCGCGTCAGAAGCAGGGAAACAAGCACCGCCAGCACCAGCACCATCGCCAGCAAACCAAAAAACGGCGTCACCGAAGACTCTCCAGCCGCCAAGATTTCCATCACCATTTGCCCGAAACCCTAGACACCTCATCCATCGACACCACGGAAAACACTCTTGCCAATTCCTTGCTTTTGCATGTTTGTTGCGGTTTTGTATTTGCAGTTCTATTGCATTTGTAATCTTTTTGTCCTGCATGAAGCCATTTCCACTCACTCCATCCATCGGACTGCTGATCCTGCTACCCTCCATCTCGTCTGCCGCCCTCTACACCAGCGGACATGCCGATCTCATCGGCATCGGTTATGAAGACGGGTCGTTCGAACCTCACATTCACGCGGAAGGCGCGACCATCGATGGGGCTTTCGTCGATGAGGGCGAATACGCGCCGAATGAAATCACCACCGTCGTCCCCCAAAGCAGCTTCGACTTCTGGACCGCGAACGGCGGACGTCCCGCAGGCAGCGCCTGGGACCCTATCGGCATCGCAGCCGGAGAAGCCTTCTGGTTTCTCTCTCAATCCAACAGCGGCCCCGCAGGGAGCGCTTCCCTCGGAGCTCCCTTCGCGGGGATCGGCACCGAAGAACTGAACCCTTCGGACTGGGCCACGGACATCACCATCTCCCTCGATTCCGTGGTCGGACCAGGCGACTTCTCGATGTATCTCGATGGCTTTGCCCCTTCCTTTTTCATGTCGACCGCTGACGGCATCGACGGATCCGACCTGATCGTCATCGCTCCAGACAGCCACGAGCACTTCAACTGGGCATTCACCGCACCCGGCACTTATGATGTGAGCGTGAGCTTTGCGGGAACACACCAGGTGGACGGTCCTAAATCGGCATCGGCCACCTTCCAGTTCCAGGTTGTTCCCGAGCCATCCGTCGCCCTTCTCGGCGCCCTGGGAAGCCTCGCCCTGCTGCGTCGCCGCCGCTAAGCCGCCGCTGAGCCGGACAGCTGCGATCCTGTTTCACCGTTGGTCAAGCATGCCCCTCGTCCCTCATCGGGCGGGGGGCATTTCCTTTTCCTGAAGCATCAAAACTGCAGCGATGCCAAGTCCATCACTCCGCCTGCGATTCCGGTCCTTCCACTCTTACCCGGAAAAATCCTCTTCCCTCCAACTTACGGGTGTCTCTAACAACAACTCGCTCCCATTCGTCATCGATCGTCTCCACCTCGTGCACCACCCCTCCCGCTGACCAGCCTCCCCCCAGCTCGGTGCTCCACTCCACGGCATACACAAGGTCCGAATCCTGATGAGCTCGACGATAAAAACGGGCGGCGGGATAGGTCTCACCTTCTGTGACCACCTGAATCATTTCGGGGTCTCCCGGCCCCTCTCCATCTTCCCGGAGTGCCTCGGCGCTCAGAGGATCCATGCCGAAAGCATACTCCAGCAAATTGGATCGACCGTCTTTGTCCGGGTCCGCATCGGGACCCGCCAACTCGTCACTCATCACGCTGTCGGACGGAAAATGGGCGGCACGCCATTCCGCTCGGGAACCGACCGCGAAATAGAGCGATACCATCTCGCCCTGCGGCGTGGGATTCGTCGCTCCGGGGCCAAGATACCCCTGGGCACTCAGCACCACGCGATACATTCCTTTGGACGAAAAGGTCCAACTCATGTGACTGTGGCCCGGGGCGGCTAGGAGGAAAACATCGTTGGCGGTGATACCGTCAGACGTCGCCATCCACACCAACGGCGCACCACCCTGGAACTGGAACATCGAAAAATCCCCCGGTCCTTCCACGTCGACCAGGCCGATGCGAACCCAGGCCTGAGCCACGCCGGCCGCCCTCGGGTCCGACTCCACATAGCTCGCGAACACGCCGCTCTGGGCGCTCTCGATTCCAGGCCAGGTGGAACCATTGTCGGATTGGGGAAGGATCCAGACCGACTCGCCGGCATCCATGCCAAGAAAATCCCACACGGCCCCCGCAGGCCGCTCGAACTTCTCGCCACTGGGTGACGGCAGGTCTCTAACAGGAAAGAAAACCCCGCTGGGCTCCCGGTCATCACGGTCCGTCCCGATCGTCCACGACCATGCTTCGTTCTGATAGCTTGGCTTGACATCAATGTGCTCCGCAAGCGGTTCCAGAGCCGTGGCTGTTAGAGGGCAGCAGGAAAGCAGTCCGAGACGTAGGATGGAGGTGGTCATTCGATATAGCCTGGTGGTTTGGCAAAGTTGGTGCCGGATTCTATTTCACGCTTCAGCTCCTCCTGATTCCAGGTGACGACCCGTCCATCAGCATAAAGGTAGTTCGCCCTTTTGCCGCCATGGCGGTCGGGAGCGATGTCTCGCGTCACCGCCGACCAGGAGGTCCAGCGCTCCGAGTGCGTGTGATCGTTCCCCGGACCGGCCGGCGTGTGATCCGCACAACAAAAGGCAAGCAAGGTTCGCGAAGGGTCCTTCAGGGCACGCGGCCGATTCATCCGGGTTCCGATCGGATTTCCAAAAGGGTCGATCCGGGGAACGAACACGAAGCTGTTCAGCACGTAGCTCGTCCCGTGTTCCCTCAGCCGCTCTTCCGCATTGGGGTCCGCCGGACACACCCGCAGCTCGTCGAAATCTCCCAGGTAACTCTCAAGTTCGTAAATCCAAGAGCGGTCAAGCCGTTCGCTATGAGCCGTCGATGGATACTCGCCATGGTCATCGGCATAGGCCTGCAGGGCGATGCCGATCTGCCGCATGTTGTTGGCGCAAACCGCCTGATCCACTCTCGACTTCACCGACTTGGTGGCGACGAATGCCAGGGATCCCAAAACCAGAATAATCACCACGACGACCATCAGCTCCACCAGCGTGAAGCCTCTCAAATGTATCGAATTCCTTGCTTTCATCGGGTGACCGCGGGCAGGTAACGCCTATTTTGCGCTTTTGCAATGTTTTTGCATTTGTTTCTTTTTTGCCAAGACGCCGTTGCTCCGCTAGACACTCGGGGATTCCTCACCATGATGCGTTTTCGACTCCTCTATCTTCTCGTGCCGAGCCTGGCCTGGGCAGAACCCCACGTGCACAGCGAGACATGCGACCACTCGGACGAGCACCCGCATCATGCCCATCCTGCCGAAACCGCCGGCAGCCCCCATCACCCACATCTCGACTTGCAGGCTGAAGACGAGGCCTGGTTTGACTTTCACCCCCATCTGAGCGTTGCCATCGCGATGGGCGGCTCGAGTTCGGAGAAAAACTACACGCTCATTCCGGGCGGCCATGCTCCCGTCGACGATGGCTTCAATCTCCAGACCATCGAACCCGGCTTCATCATGGAGTTCGGCGAAATGCTCTCCCTTCACACCAACTACAACCTCTTCTGGGATCGCTTCGATCATTGGAATGGCGAATGGGAAGACGCCTACCTCGCGCTCGACCTGCCCAACGGCATCTCCTTTCGCGGTGGCCAGTTCCTGCTTCCCTTCGGCTACGAAAACCAGCTCCACATCCACGACCGGGAATTCGTCGAACCACCGATGTCGGTGATCCGTCTGTTAGGCGAAGATGGTCTCTTCGTCCAAGGCGCTGATCTGGCCTTCCACCTTCCCGGACCCGGAAAACGCAGCATCTTTCGCTTTGGCTACGGCCAGGCACGCCCCCACGATCACGGCTTCACCGTTCGTGAAACCCGACGCGAACTCTACTACGAAGCCCTCGAAGGCGAGGACCATCACGATGATCACGATGATCACGACGACCATGATGATGATGACCACGACGACGATCATCACGAGGATCACAAGCACGGGCTTGCCGGAAATGGAGGCATCTATGACGCCGACAAGTCCTACCTCGACGACGGATTTTTCTTCACCCGCCTCGAAACCGACACTCCATCCATCAGCGGGCTCGACCTCGTCGGCATCTCTTTCGCCGCTGGCCAGAATGGTTTCAACCGCACCACCTGGCTCGCCGGAGCCGACCTCAATGGCAGCTTCAAAGTTGCCGAAATGCCCGCTTGGTGGCGCACCGAAGCCTTCTACCGCTACGTCAATGCCTACGATGAGAACGGCAATGCCGGCCACTTCGACGAAACCGGCATCTACGCCTCCTGCGGACTTGAATTCGTCGAAAACTGGACCAGCGCCGTGCGCCTCGAATGGGCCTCAGGAAATCGCGACGTCGGTGCCGAAAGGCGCTGGCGCGCCTCCGCCAATGTCGGCCGCGTTTGCATGCTCGGAGAGCATGGCGACCTCCACACCAAGCTCCAGTATTCCTATGATGACCTTGGCGGCTACGGTCACGACCACGCCGTCTGGCTCCAGTTCGTCCTCAATCTCGGCGCTGCCGAGCATGGACATGTCCACTGATGGAAACGAGCCACGATTCCCACCCGGCAGACCCGTTTCATGATTGGAAACAGCGCCGACACCCCTTAGCCTTTGCCCCGTGATCCACCCCACCGCCATCGTTTCTCCGAAAGCCAAACTTGGTAACAATGTCCGGATCGGCCCTTACTCCGTGGTCGGCGACGACGTCGAACTCGGCGATGGCTGCATCCTTCACTCCCACGTCATCGTCGAAGGTCCTTCAACATTCGGCCGCCAAAACGAGTTTTTCCCTTTCGCCGCCGTCGGCGGAAGAACTCAGGACCTCAAATACACGGGCGAGCCCACCTACCTCGAAGTCGGCGATCGCAATACCTTCCGCGAGAACTGCACCATCCACCGCGGCACCCATGCCCACACCCCGACCCGCATCGGCAGCGATAACCTCTTCCTCTGCTACTCCCACGTCGCCCACGACTGCCAGGTCGGCAGCCACGTCATTCTCTCTAACAACGCCACCATCGCCGGTCATGTCACCGTCGAGGACTACGCCATCATCTCCGGCCTCTCGGCCGTCCATCAATTTGCCCGCGTTGGCTGCCACTCGATCATTGGCGGCATGGCCCGCATCTCCCAGGACGTCGCTCCCTACACGATTGCCGAAGGCCACGACCCCCGAACGCGGGGACTCAACCACATCGGCCTGCAACGCCGCGGATTTAGCGAAGAGGACATCCGCGCCCTCAAAGGCGCTTACAAAAAGCTCTTCCTCAAGAAGGACACCAATCTCTCCGTGTCCCTCTCCTCCCTCAAGGCGGAAACCCCATCGAACAACCCCCACGTCAAACACCTCATCGCCTTCCTCGAGTCCACCCAGCGAGGAGTGACGAGGTAGGCACCACTTCCGCACTTATGAAAACCACAGGCCGCACGACAATGCTTGCATGGGCCTGCGGCATCATTTTCGCGGCCGGCTTCGCGTTCTTACCGAGCGAGGGCTTCCAGCCACTACGACTCGTTCCTGCCATAGCATTGGCAGGAGGACTCGTTTACCATCTATTAACCCATCCGGAAAAAGCGACTCCAAGGGTTTCCAGAGGTATCTTGGGTCCGATTCTTGTTTTTCTGATCCTCTACTCAGCCGCAACCCGAGACGGAAACTTCGGCTACATCGTTCTTTGGTCGGTGTTCTTCTTTGGAAGTTACGACGCCTTCAGTCAGCGTGTCTTCCAAAGCAAAAACCGATCAGCGGACCACCCGAAAGCCACCGAAAACTAACAGCCTTCCCAGCGAGGAGTGACGAGGTAGGCACCATTTCCGCAGCAGCGATGCCTCACGCTGGGCATGGCACGCGAATCATCGGGACACCTGCGCCTACTCATACGAAGTATAAACCGCGTCCACCGTCCCGTCGCGGGCATACACCACATCCAGCGGCTCTTTTCCGAAGATTAGATAGCGGATCATCCGGTCTCCCTCCCGGAGCTTGTGATGGCTCCCCCAGCCGGGCACCGCCGGAGTGATCTCCACTTCACTGCGAAAAACCGGCAGCCGCGCCACGAGTTCCTTCTCCGTTTTCGCCGCCAGCCACGCCTCTTCACGCGCCAGGCAATAAAGATACGAGAACGGCATCGTGTGCACCACGCCCAGCGCAAGGGCGAGGATCACTCCAACAAACAAAATCCGGCTCATTGTTCTCCTCCTTCCATCCTGCGTCTCCTCAATAACGCCGCCGACGCCCCGATTAGTATCAACAAACTCGTCGAAGGTTCCGGCACCCCGGGTATCGAAGGTGCCGCATCGGCATCCACCGGCGTGAGCCCGTGCCTCTTGAACTGCTCCATCGTCTCCAGCACCACCGCTCCCGAAACCGGCGTCACCAGTTGATACATCGCCGCGATCTTCGGACGCTCCGGATCACCCGACTGGCTCCGTTCAATCGCCCAGACACGCGCAAGGTGATTCCACACTTTCTGGCCTTCCATTTCGCTCGAATCCGCAGCCCGACGCCACTCCGCCCGCACTTCCGGTCCACCCTTGATGAGTGCGAAAAGAAAGGCGTCAAGATCCCGACCCAATTCATCGATCGCCGGACCCCGCTCCAGCACCCCCTCTTTTCCCAAAACTGATGACAGGCGGTTCGGCCCCGCCACCACCTCCACATCATAAATCTTCGGACGACTCGATCCACGCTCTAACAATTGCAATAGGGCTTCCGACTTTCCGAGCTCCACGGCTTGCGGCCCGTGCAACCAAACCACCGCTCCATGTGTTCCTTCCTTCGCCATGGACACCGCCTTCCGTAGCGCGGGTTCGTTGTTTCGACCTCCGGAGAATCCATGCCTTGTTAGATCACCACCGGAAACCTCCACCACCTTGTCGTCGGCAATCAGAACCTCCACATTCGGATACCTCTCAAGAACGCCCCGAATCACACTCGCCTCACTTTTCAACGACGCCGAACCATCCACCACGACCACCAGCTTATCCACCGCCGGGCGCATGCCCATGCGGGTCTTCCGCTCGAGATATTTCCCACCTGCATCGGCAAATCCATCTTCGCACCACACCGTCGCCGGTTCCTCATCCACATCCGCCAGGCGAACCGACATACGCTCTTCCAAGGTCTGCCCGATTGTCAGGGTAGCCTGCGTCGAGAACGCATCCCCATCCACCATCGCTCCCGCCATCTCCGGCCCACCGCTGATCTCAAATTTCCGATCCGCCTGAATCCACAGCGAATGCTCGGCGTCCCTTTTTACGCCATAGTTCCGCTCGACCACCCGCGGCAGCTCCCAACGGTCGCCATCCAAGCTCGCCGTGATCCCAAAGCGGATTTTCATCTCACCATGTGCCGGCACCGGAAAGCACTGCACTATCACCGTGTCAGGCCCAGCCACGGTTACCAGCACCGGATCGCGACGCTGCACCACCGCGATCTCGCGATAAGCGGCCTTCACCTTATCCACGCTGCTGAAAGCCGCTTCGCGAGGCTCGCCATTCACCCATAGGGTCAAACGCGATACCCGACCCCCGCGCGGCAATCGCACCTGACACCGCGCCTCCTTTGCCTGCGCGCTACCATTCTTGAAAACCATCGTCCACTCGCCGTAGCCAATCTGCGAAAGCCCATCGATGTGCCCATCGAAACGCGACTCCGCCAAATCCAAATCCTTCAGACGCACCGCCACCGAGTCACCGCCGAGGTGATCATCAAACTCAAACTCCTCAAAGGCCCGACCACGTCCGCCAAACACTGAAGACTCCTTCACCATCCGGGGCGGCTCCACCGAATTGAACGACTTGCCCGTCGCCAGGAAAAACACATCGCGCGTTTTCTCAGAATCCATCTGCTGAAACGACCCCCGACCGAGCATCCCTGCCGGAATCCTCCAACCTTTCGTGATCCATCCGGAAATATCCGTCGCCATCGATGTGCCGCGATTCCCTTCATAACAAGCCCGCAACAGGGTCCGCTCCAAATGATAACTCCGCAGTTTACTTACCCCCGACTCGGCGATTTCCGTATCCTCCGAAATGGCACGTGACAGCTGATAGCGCGTCCAAACTCCTGGACCTTCCATCGCGATCATCAGCGCCAGAACCGCCGCCATGCCGATCCTCCAACCCTGGCGGAACTGCCACGGCTGCGCAGTCCTGGCACGCACCCTCTTCGAGATCTGAACACTCGAAATCCACGCCAGCAAAGGCATCAGCGATAGCATTCCCATCCCCCAGGCAATCAACGCGATGGCGGATAGAGGCAGTAGCGGAATGAAGAACAACGCATAGATCGCCGCAATCGTCACCGCCGCTCCGACCGCCACCCCCTGGATCCGCGAACCGGCATTCCGCCCTCCTAACAGAAGCCACAAATTCAGAGCCGGAAGCGACAGAACCAGACCGGCATGCCAGAATGTCGGAACCGGATCGAAGAACACCGCACCGCAGAATCCCACCGCAATCTCAAACACCGAAACAAGAACCGGAAAAATCACTCCAAAGAAGAGCAACCACTTCCGGCCCCGATCCCTTTTGCCGGGTTCCTCCGGCACAACAGGCACCCCGTCTTCCAATCTCCCCAGCACCCGTTCAAGGTCCTCCGTTCCCACCTGATCACCCACGCTCGCCTGCACCTCTTCGTGGATATGAGCGGAAAGATCCTCCTTCATCTCCCGCGCGTCGCCCCCCTCAAGACCCTCACGCCGAACCTTCGCCTCAAGATACTCCGCCAAACGTTCTTCGGCCTGCTTCGTCCAGGTTTTCATGATTGCGATTCCTTTCCTTGTTGCGGCCCATCAAGAGCCTTCGATGAAGTTGGTGTGAATTCGCCGGCATCCAGCGCCTTCACCCCCTTCATCAAGTCGTCAAAATATCCCGACATCGCCGCCGCCTGCTCCCGCCCCGCCTCGGTCAGGCAGTAGTACTTCCGCGCCGGCCCCTCCGTGGATTCCTCCAAACGAGTCGTCACCAACCCTCGTTTCCGCAGCCGTGAAAGCAGCGGGTAAATCGACCCCTCCGCCACCCCGATCCCCGGAATCGCCACCAGCGCCTTCACCAGCGCATAGCCATACCACTCCCCCTGCAGCAGCGCCGACAGGATGCACAAATCCAGCAATCCCTTGCGCATCTGCACCCGCCAATTCTCAAACCATTCTGACGACTCTCGCGACACCTCCGCACGATATCTTGTATAACAAGGTATATGGCAAGCGAAAATCCTCCGCCAAACCTTCGACCCCCTCCCAAGAGTTCGTCGTTCCCCATCCACGGCCGATTCAGCCTCGGCAAAGTGGCCATAGTGCGGTTGCCCGAGGCGTCGGTCGCGGCGATGGCGAAGTTGTTCGTCCCCGGGAGCCCTGTCACCGAAATTTCAATCCGATCCTTCGGGCTCCGCTGTCCTTGAGGATTTCCTCCAGAGTCGCATCGTAGCCCTTCCTATCTCGAAAGGCCAACTCCTTGAGACCGGAGCACTCCCGGATCGCCGAGACCTCGCCTCCATCAATGAGCGAGTTCCCGAGAAAGAGAAACTCAAGATTCGGAAGGCCGGCAAGCGACCGGATGTTCTCAACCTTAATTCCCGGGCCATCGATAACCAATCGCCTGAGGCTGCGAAGGCTCTCCAAACGGGAAGCATCCAGGTTTCCTTTGGAATCGACGATTTCTATCACCTCGAGGTTATTGAGAGTCGAAAACCCGCTGAAGTTGAAATCCTTCAGCCCCGACAACTTGAGCGATATCAAAGAGGGCAGCTCTTGGCCGGAGAACGAACCAAGATGCCTGCTATCGAGGTCAATCTCCCTGATGACACTGCTTGCGAAGCGAGGTATGACCGACCACTTCGGATTCCCCCAGACCCGCAACACCTCCAGCTCCGGGAGGGCGTCCACCCCCGGCGATGAACTCGAATACTCATACTCAAGTCGCCTGACCCCTTGCGGAAATGTATCCGGCCAGCGTGCGTTCGTGCCAGCTTGAATGGAAAGGGACTCTACCGAAAGCCCGTCGATGACAGTGAGATCGACTCCCGCCTCATAGTCCGTGATCACGAGTTCATCGATAGGACCAGTGGCCTCCAGAAACGAATAATCCTTTGGTCCCCGCCAACGCTGATTCCGATCAAATACGAGCCGCCTGGATTTCGCCTTGACGAGCTTGGCTTCCAAACGGGTGCTCCAGCATCGAGGACGGATTGGGCCGGAACTGAAGATGGTGAATATCGACATAACAGATCAGTTGCACATCCCACCAATCGCTCCTCCAGCCAGACCCGCCGCTCCAGCCACCGTATCCGCTGACGTTCTTGGCCGATAATATCCTGATGCCCTCCGACCCGCACCGATTTGGTTTCTCTTGTTCGCAAGGGCTCGAACCCCGCCCATTTGGTCAATCATCTGTTGTTCTGCACTGTCCAAGGCACGTTGATTGCCCCTCACCGTATAGGTTTTGGGGCGACTTCCTATCCGCCCTCCTCGCCCGTGCTGACCAAGCCTGTTTCCCAGATTCCGTGCTTGTCCAACGTAGCTCCTCATCCCCCGACTTGCATCCTTGAAAACGTAAATTCCCTGTCTCCCGCTACCGCCCACCACATTGAGTGCCCTGCCGCCACGAAGCATCTGAATGCTCCCACCACCTCCCGCCGAGGTTGCGGCAGCAAAAGCAAATTCCCCTGCATTCTTCGAGAATCCCGCGCCATCGGCACACGGATCGTAGCTCCCAGAATCGGCGAAAGGATCAGAAAAGGGGATAAACCCATCCGCAGTTGCCATCGCTCCGAGCTTGAGATCTTCAAATCTCTGCCCCCAACCGATCTCTTTGAAGGCCTGAACATGATCAGACCACGACGCCAACCCATAAGGATCCCAGGCATTCGCCGGATCAGCTCCCACATACCCATACAAATTCACCCCACCCTCGATCCCCAACGGATCCTCGCTCAGCCACCTCCCCAGCGCCGGGTCATACGCCCGGTAGTGCGCCAGCACCAGCTCGGTCTTCCCGGCCACCAGCGCCGTGCGCGTGAAGTGGCCGGTGTAGCCGAAGTCGCAACCGCCGAGGTAGCCGGCATTCTGGGTGATCGTCATGCGTTTGCCGTAGGCGTCATAGTCGTAGCGCGCCTGCAAGACGCCGTCGAGCCTCAGCACCTCGCGCACGCTTCCCAAATGGGTCGCGGGTGTAGAAATAGCTCCCGGCACCCGTTCCACCGATCCGGATCTCCCCTTCGCCGTAAAACTTCTTCTGGATCACTCCGGCCGCGCTTCGCTGGAGCAGCAGCTCGACGCCGTCCCACAGGAAGCGCCGGGTCAGCGTGCCGTTGACGCTCTCGCTGACCTTCCGGCCCATCGCGTCGTAGGCCCACTCGACCCGCTGCGCTCCCCAGTTCACCGCCTTCAGGCGATCCGCCGCGTCCCACTCGAAGCTCCGCAGCACCGTGCCGCCCGGGTCCTTCTCCCACAGCAGGTTGCCGTTCAGATCGTAGCCGTAGCTCGTCTGCGTGCCGCCGACCTGCACGCTGTAGTTCTGCGTCGTGCGGTTGCCCGAGGCGTCGGTCGCGGCGATGGCGAAGCTGTTCGCGCCCTCCTGCACGGCGATCTCGCGGCGGAAGGTGAAGGTGTTCGTCCCCGGGATCCCGGTCACCGTGGCCGGCTGGCCGCAAATCATCTTGCTGGTCGGCTTCTCATTCCGAATAGAATGCGCATGGATTCTTTTCATGAAACGCAATCCTCCATATTTCGATCCCGTCGGATGACAGATATGACACAAGACCTTCCAAGGGCTTGTGGTCTTCCTTGTAAATGTGGATCTCGTCAAACTCCTTACGACCTCGTTTCTCCAGAAACCGACGGAAATCCTCCGTCCTCCCATTCTGCTCATTGAGAAATCCTTCAGCCAACATTTGAAAGTTGTCAGGAGATCTTGCGATCTCCTCGGCCCACTCAGTAGCAGCTGCATGCGGGCGAATCAATCCGTCCTCTCCGACCCTACGCCAATTCCCGCTTAAACACAATCGAACCACACCAAATTTGAATCCAACGGAACCTACCCACGCTTCTTCATCTGTGTCGAAGGAAAGTGAACCGATTGGATCGATCTCTATAAGGGGGGCAGGCTTCTTTGAAGAGAGCAACCTCGATATAAACTGAATAAAAACTTTCAACATGACTTTAGTGATTAGTCGCACCCACCGCTTGCACCTGGCATATTCAATACACTCGCCTCGGCGGTGACAAATGCAGCAGCAAACGCTTTCTCAAGAGCCCGAACACCAAGCTTTTCGCTATTGAAAAACTGGTTCAAACGCGTGCTAATCGGAACCAGATTGAGGCCGCTATTCCTCAAACCTCGGGCGATGGCACTATTACTGTTTCGAAAGATCATATGATGTATCTGCACTCCATCGTTTCCTCGATAACCCATACTCGACCTTACCTGCTTGCTCACCGCATTGAACGTTCGGTCATCATACACTGACCGCGCCGCAGCGCTCCGAGCCTTCGCCAGCGCACTGCCACGTTTAGTTGCTTTCGCAAGACCCATGCGCCCGACCCCGGCACCTCCAGCCAACAACCCTACAGCTTCGACAGCCCATTCACCAGACTTGTAGGCAGTTAAACAGGGATCGCTGTAATCGTCTCCGTATATTGCCCGGCGGGCAGCACCATTTAGCCCAAAACTCAAATTGTCAGCCATTCCCATTGAAAACTGGGCCACGTTCTCGGCCCAATCGCCCGCTGTTCCCGTCCATGACCAGAACTCAAGCCCAAGTGGATCCCATCTGCCAACGGGATCAGCTCCCACATACCCATACAAATTCACCCCGCCCTCGATCCCCAACGGATCCTCACTCAACCACCTCCCCAACCCCGGGTCATACGCCCGGTAGTGCGCCAGCACCAGCTCGGTCTTCCCGGCCGCCAGCGCCGTGCGCGTGAAGTGGCCGGTGTAGCCGAAGTCGCAACCGCCGAGGTAGCCGGCACTCTGGGTGATCGTCATACGCTTGCCGTAGGCGTCATAGTCGTAGCGCGCCTGCAGCACGCCGTCGAGCCTCAGCACCTCGCGCACGCTGCCCAGGTGGTCGCGGGTGTAGAAATAGCTCCCGGAGTCGGTGCCGCCGATCCGGATCTCCCCTTCGCCGTAAAACTTCTTCTGGATCACCCCCGCCGCACTCCGCTGGAACAGCAGCTCGATGCCGTCCCACAGGAAGCGCCGGGACAGCGTGCCGTTGACGCTCTCGCTGACTTTCCGGCCCATCGCGTCGTAGCTCCACTCGACCCGCTGCGCGCCCCAGTTCACCGCTTTCAGCCGGTCCGCCGCGTCCCACTCGAAGCTCCGCAGCACCGTGCCGCCCGGATCCTTTTCCCACAGCAGGTTGCCGTTCAAGTCGTAGCCGTAGCTCGTCTGCGTGCCGCCGACCTGCACGCTGTAGCTCTGCGTCGTGCGGTTGCCCGAGGCGTCGGTGGCGGCGATGGCGAAGCTGTTCGCGCCCTCCTGCACGGCGATCTCGCGGCGGAAGGTGAAGGTGTTCGTCCCCGGCTCGTCCAGCTCGCCCTCGACCATCGTCCGCCCGGCCCCGCCGATCTGGCTGAGGCGGTTCATCGCTGTTGAGCCTACTACAGGTCGTCGCTCCCGTGCTCAAGTCGATTCAGCGCTTTCTCGGAATCGACCCACTTCTGACTCTTCGACAGCCCACACACCTCATAGTTTCTACCCGGCCTTGTCTTGAAATCGAGGGAGTCCAGCCACCCGTCGTCAATGACGACGGCTACACGATTCGAACCCGTCTTTGTCTTGAGATCGATCTTTGCCAGGCAATGCCGCCCACGTCCCAGCCTGCCCGTTAATCTCGCCTCCGGCCTCCGCATCACGTACGTGATTCTGAACCTTCCCAGAAACATCGGCCTGACACACTCCACAAGATCCATTTGCAGCCGGAGGCGCACAGAGTTCTCCTCGTCCAACCCCACCCTGGCAATCTCCAGGATCTTCACCTCGTTCGCCGACAGGCACGGCATGCTGCCGAGGTAGAATACCATCTTGAATGCTCGATGGAGCCAAAGGTTCAGTCGCAGCATTCCGGTCATGGTCTCTCGCGTTCGTCTGATTCTTCGCCGGTTTTGTCGACCCGAAAGCCATCGAGAATCCGGTTCAATCTGGGTAGAGCGATTTCTCCCAGTCGATGAATTTGGCCGGTTTCACAATGACGTTTGAGACCTCGCCAAACTTTTCAATCGAAGCTGAGAACTGAATCATTGAGATTCTCCCGAACGAAAACACCAGGTTGGCAAAAAGCTTCTCGGGGCTGGGTTTGAAACCGACTCTCGCCAGACAAAACATCGCTTCCTCGCCGTGAATGCTGCCCGGTGTGGATTTCCTGGTCCAAATATTGACCAGCCGACCATTCTTGTGCCTCGCCAGGTATTTGATGTGCCCGAGTTGACACTTGAGGATTCCAGAAGCCTCATGATCGAGAGCTTCAATTGAAGCGCTGATTACACGGTTCTCCAGGTCAGTGAATTCAAACCCGACATTCAGGTAAAGAATTCGATAAATCAGCTTCTGAAGTTTGTTCATTTTCTTACAACCAATCGTTTATGGACACCCGCCTCCCAAATCAGACGCCAATGATGAGCTGGCGCCCCCCTGAATCGGCATTCTGTAAACGGATGGCACTCGATCCGCGAACCTAAGAACTCCAGCCATCTTATCACCCTCTGCGTAGGCCTTTCCGCTCGCTGATTTGTCGTGCATGTAATGTCTACCTCTGGGCACAACGTCACCGTTAAGCGACGACCTCTCAAGCCTGCCGAGGAAAAACCCTTGCCTTCCTTTACGCCCATCGCCTTGAAGTGTTTCCTTGCGACGGCGTGGCTGAATGCAGTCGGCTGCGGACCTCGATTGGTCCCCTTGAGGTATCCGAATGAGGTCCCCGGCCTAACGCCTGGCAAACCTCCTCCCACCATGCCGCCCAGCAGATTCCCGGTTACGTTGGATTTGTCATCGTCGGACATGCAATCCCAATTATTAACTATCCTTATTCCCTGAACGACTCCAACTCCTGCCAACGCCACAGTGGCAGTAGCTGCGATAACGACAGGAGCGAACATCAAGGCCGTTGTCACTGCGGCACCAACAACAAGCCCGATCACAAAACCTTTACCGAACTCTCTCCAATTCATCTTAAACAAGCCGAGAGGATCAACGTAATTCAGCGCGTCGCCCCCGACAAAAGCGAAGAGGTGAATACCGTCCCACTCTCCACCAGCATCCTCACTCAACCACCTTCCCAGCGCCGGGTCATACGCCCGGTAGTGCGCCAGCACCAGCTCGGTCTTCCCGGCCACCAGCGCCGTGCGCGTGAAGTGGCCGGTGTAGCCGAAGTCGCAACCGCCGAGGTAGCCGGCACTCTGGGTGATCGTCATACGCTTGCCGTAGGCGTCATAGTCGTAGCGCGCCTGCAGCACGCCGTC
>NZ_JBHTBS010000016.1:0-63407 GCF_042664875.1 Haloferula chungangensis
CGTCGTGAACCCAGAGCCAAGAAGAAACGGCCGAAACCCTTCAGCTATCTGACGGCTCCGAGAGCGGAATACCGGGACCTCCCTCATCGAGGAAAACCCCGGTCTCTCGCTTAAAACAGTGCCATTCGGATCTAGCTCTTTTTTGCTCGCTCATGCTATTATTTAAACGCGGGATTTAAGAAAATCGAGTCTTACATTACAAATCAACCGTTCGGTCGCAAACCACTGTTTGCCTGGCATCTTTTTTTGCTTCCCCCGCCGAAATCCGCCCGGAATCGGAGCTGTCGGGAGACCTGCCTTTTCGACCAATCACTTGCTTCCTCCTTGGTTTTCATGATGTTGCGAGCTTCCTACCAAAATTGTTTTGCCCCGTCAAACCACTGTTTGCCTAGCATCTTTTTGTACCAAGTTTCGAAGCCGTCCCACCCGGAATCTCATCCAGCTCTCCGCGATTCCGGGTTTTCAACAGGCTGCTAAGGGTTCTCTAAAATGGCCTTCCATTCCAATTCTGAAGCCTTGTCTCCTGAACGCCTACAAAATTCAATTATTGCTTTTATTCCGAGTGTTCTACTGTCGCCTCCTTTCATTTCACGAATACTCTTAGAGGCAGAGCCGGGTTCCTCGGAAATCCATGCCTCAAAAGCAGAGGATATAAGAAATCCCTGCCCTTCAAATTTCTGCATACTTGCAATGTGTGAAATTGTGTCAGCTGGTCCATTTTCCTCGAAGAGGGATGCAATCAATTGCCCTTTTACTTCTTTCAGAAAACTTGGATCATTCTCGGAAAACTTGAGCGCACTCCGCAAGGCTGCGTCTGGGCTATTCGATATCATTCCGTTTACAAATGCCTCCTTTTCAAGCGCATTCAGGTTTCTAACTACTTTTGTGTTGGGGTCGGTCAAGTCTGAGGCCCCAAGGGAATAAGCAAATCTTGTTCTTGCGGTTGTCAATGCTTCACCTCGAATATCACTGGATTCCAGCGTTCGGACTATTTTTTCGTTTTCCTGAACGGTAGATGCGTTAAGTGCATGCACTAAGCTTACAATATCTTCAGGATAGAGCTGAGCAAGGTTGGGTCCAATTTTGACAAAGTCGTCTGAGCTGAACTCCCGACCTACAGACCACATGCACTCCTTTCTTAGGTTTCCAGCTCCTAATGAATTAGTAATTTCAAATGCCTCCAAAGGGTCAATTTTTGCCAATTCAGAGACTGATGCACGAAGTAGAATCTTTTGCTTGCTAAATGGGAGGCTTAATATTAGCTCGCAAGCCTTTTTAGGATCTTTGTAATTTAAATTTTGGAAAATTGCGATCAGCTCCTCGGTGGTGGCAGTTTTCAATATATCTGCCGTCCTTTCCTCATCAGCAAGTTCGGATCGCGAGAGTGAAATCCTTGGTCCTGCGCTACTATCGCTGATTAGCTTCGACTTTTTATCACGTAATGTATCATTACCGTTATTTAATTCGGCGTCATGTTTCGGAATGTCATGCTTATTGCAGGCACACAAACAGAATGCAGCGATGAGTAAGAAGACGTTGTAGGATTTCATAATTGGCCTAAAAAGCCCGTAAGCAGGAATGGTATTCCGTTGTGATTTTAGTCGGGTACGCATTAGTCTTTAATCGCTACAAATCCCAGGCCCATACTGGTTGTTATTTCAGTTATCTTAACGGTTGTTCCTTCGCCCGGAGGGGCCGTTACGTTAACATCAATCGAAATTTGGGTAGGGGGAGTATAGCTTATTTTGAAACTACTTGGTGAAACAGGTAGCATTTCTTTGATTATTCCCGCTACTATGACAGCCTGATAAGAGTGAGAGGATGCTTGGTCTCCATTTACTGGATTTGAGCGAACAGCGAGGATTAATTTATACTGCTCCGTACTATTCGCGTAAAACTCCTCGTGATCGTCAACGGGGTTGTGAGAGATCTTACACTGCTGTATTTCTGTTCCATTCGGGAAATGGAAGGGAACTAGGGTCTCTTGGAGTGTCACTGTGCCACTGCTACCCGCTTGTCCTGAAAATCCCGCGTCAGCCACGAGGGTTCCGTAATACTGTCCTCCATAAACCATGTAGTCTTCTTGACCGTTTGAGGGAAAGTTCACAGGTATTGCTCCTGGGTTTGATCGCACTTGGGCAAGGAAAGTGATTCCGAAATCCCAAGCTTCTTTTTTGGTGCCCACTAGATCGGTCGGATGCTTTGGGTTTGGAGTGCATTGCCATCTGGTTGTTAGTAGGTGTTGAGACCCGTTGATCGTAACTAGCGCTGACTTCCAATTCCATCCATATTTCGACTTGGCACCTTGGGTCGCTTGGTTTGCGCCGTCTCCTGGATTTGAGCTGTCTAATTTGATCAGCCAGCTACCGTCTGATTCGTCGGCAGCAGTAGCTGAGGTTGTGGAGAGGTTCCAAGCTCCTATGCTGGCAACTGTCGCCCCGCCGGTTCTTTTAATAAACAGCCTTCTGGTCACTCCACCACCAGCAACTCCATCAAACGCTTGACTTAAACGAACGGGGGGCGGTAGGAAATTAGATGTGTTCATGCTGGAGCGTATGAAATACTCCCGAATAAAGTTGGCAAGCCAATT
This sequence comes from Haloferula chungangensis, assembly GCF_042664875.1. Classification (NCBI taxonomy): domain Bacteria; kingdom Pseudomonadati; phylum Verrucomicrobiota; class Verrucomicrobiia; order Verrucomicrobiales; family Verrucomicrobiaceae; genus Haloferula; species Haloferula chungangensis. The sequence continues at coordinate 2,591 of NZ_JBHTBS010000016.1, forward strand.
TTTCTTCCGACTCACAATTCGCTACAGCTAGGGATGGCTTGTGCTGAAATTCGCTCAAATTAACGATGGACGCTCAAATTCTAAGTGTAGCCCTCGAAGTGAAGGCATCTAGGCAGTGGAGGGCTAGCTGGAAGCTGTGGGCGGCTTCGTTGTTGAGGGATGGAGAGATCGCGATCGGACGGAGTTTTCCGGAGGCATTTTTTCCCGTCCCGAGGGAGGGCTTGGGGGAGGTGGAATTGCAAACGCGGGCGGAGATAATGGGTGGCGGGGATTCGGATTTGAGGGTTGCCGGAAGGGCGAGACTTCACCAGTTTGCGAGGGAGAACTCCAGACCAGCGAGCTGGGTCGTTCTCGCAGATGCCGATTGCTTGGCGCTGAGAAATCTTGATCATTTACTAATTGATGAGGGCGAGCTTCTGGTGGCTCGGTCCGGGATAGGCTACGATCCGGGTTTTGTGGCAGTGAGTGGTGAGCGTCTGGGCGAATATTTGGATATGGTTGAGGTGTTGGAATTGAATGGTGTGGTTAGCTCCGGGAAGTTCGCTGTGGCCGAGTTCGAGCGAGGGGAGGTGCTCCGAGCTGGGGATCCGGGGGTGACAGTCGAGGATTTGGCCAATGCGGCGGTGATGCATTTTGGTGGACCTAGCCGGAGATGAAGCAGAAGTCAGCCTTCGCCTTTCACATGATGGCGGTGTATGGAGACAGGGATGGCTTGTTTTTCGACATGCTTGAGTCGTCGAGGGGGAATTGATGAACCTCGGAATTCACCGAATACACGGAAAATTGATGGGGTTGGGGACCTGTGGGGTTGTGCTCTGGGCCAGATGAGAGGTTTCTTCAATCAGTCTGGAATTCTGTGTATTTTGAGTGTTCCGTGGTTTTTGTTCTTGTTTCCATAGGCCGTCAGGATTTTGGACCGCTTGGTGGTGAGAAATTGTAATAACATTGGTTGTCATGGATTTTGAGAAGACGTTTCCAGAGCGATTCTGGATCAATTTGGGACGCCGGGGGGATCGTCGAGGGGAATTTGAACGGAAGCTTTTGCAAACCGGGATCACGGCGGAGAGATTCCCGGCGGTGGATGCGCGTTTTGTGGAGCGGATGTCGCTAGAGAAAGGGAAGGAGGAGGCCAGTGACGGGGATGTAAACCTATTCGTCGGGGAGCCGCCCGCTCCAAGCATCCAGAGATTGACTGCATTTTCCCCACTAGTGAGGGGCTACGAGTCAGGAGGTCGCTACGCTTTGGCGCTGACGAAAAGGTTGGCGGTGCGGCGGGCGCGGCAGCGGGGGGCGGAGGCGGTATTACTGCTTGAGGACGATTGCGTGCTCCATCCCAACCTACTGGGTCTTCTGGAGATGATGGAGCTACCGGAGGATTGGGGGATTCTGTATCTTGGTTGCGCCCATCATCTGGAGCCAGAGCCTGCGGCACCCGGGCTGGTTCGGATCAAGAAACATGGAGTGGTGGATAACCACGCAGTGGCGATCCATTCCCGCTATTACGATCAGGTACTTCGAGCGATGGATGCTCATGGAAAGCCTGATCCCGGGCATCCGAGGGCCTCGGATCGATATTTGGCGGCGCTGGCAGATGAGATCCCGAGCTACGCCTGTTTCCCTAATCTGGCTTGGCAGGCGGTCGAGGATTCGGACCTGGCGGGGATGAAATATTCCTCCTACGAGAAGGGAGGCACCCAAAAGCAACTGCACGATCTGATCGAGCGCACTTGGGAGCGGATGTATGGGCGCGGGGACAGATATGTCCGCAAAGAAGGGGACTCAAAGCTTGCGCTGATGTTCCTGACCCGGGGTGATGTGAATCTACCCCGAGTTTGGGAGGGCTATGTAGCGGCTGCGCCGGAGAGAGTCAGGGTTTTCAGCCACCCGAAGGATCCTCAGGCGGTTGAGAGTGGCTTTCTTGATGGCAGCGTGATCGATGAGCATTTTGAAACGGAATGGGGATCGATCTCGCTAGTGCAGGCGACCCTGGCGATGCTACGGGAAGCGCTTGAGGACGAAAGCATGACGCATTTCGTCCTTCTCTCCGAGAGCTGTGTGCCGGTACGCCCACTGCCGGAAATTCTCCGCGAGCTGGATTGGAATCCGAAGCCGAGGTTCAAAAGCAGGACACTCAGCGAAACCGGCCAACGACAGGTAAGCCGGGCTACCGCATTGCCGGAGGTTCCCAACGACTGCTGGCGCTTTCAGTCCCAGTGGTGGTTGCTCGACCGGATCGCCGCGAATTGGGTGGCGAGGGCGGATTACACGGAAGTCTTTGAACGAATGGAGATTCCGGATGAGGCGTATTTTTCTACAGTACTCTGTCTTCTGGGATATCCGGTCGATGACTGGAGCACCAACAACCCTGTGACGTGGTCGCATTGGGAGAAGGATGCCGGGCGACCCACGGAGTATGAGAAGATCACCATGGAGATGATGGAGAAGATCCTTGAGAGTGGATCATGGTTCGCCCGGAAGTTCCCAGTCGGAGCGGATATTGGGAAGTATGGGCTGCATCTGCCTGCGCGGGCGCCTTGATGGGACGTTTGGTTTGATTAAGCAGGGCAAGATGTGAAACCTCAGATGGAAGGTGATATGCGCGAAAATCAGGTTTGAAGACGGCGCACTAGGTGCCCGAGATCTGCCTTAGTCCAGCTCCTGCCAACATTGCAAACTTTCCCTCCCGTCGGACAGGTCAAATTGAACAGTTTGAGATTAATGATGTTTCCGCAAAAACCACCCTATCCACTCCACTCAACCAAGCCGCCCACCAACCTACAGCACTATCCCCAACAATAGCCCCCTCACAGGACTGCAGCTTCGAGAAGGAGTCCATTTCTGACAACTCCAGCAAGACCTCCACATCCGCTCGCCCGCCAAACATCCGCCTGCACAACTCAGGGCGATCCGAAAAAACCACAAACACCGGCCTATCGAACTCCTCACGCATCCGGTCCATAGCCCCCAGATAATTGTCGACGTTTATCGGTTCGCCACTTGGACCTTCCAGCCCTTCCTCAAGCGACATATGAACCGCCACCCTCGGCCCGCAGTTCCGTAACCCCGGTATCGCCTGTGGTTTGTAAAACTTTTCCCTAATGTCAGCCGAAACAGACAAAAAGAATCGCTCATCCTGAAAGTCCCCCTCCAACCAAACGGGATCGTCCGGGCACTCCCTCAATTCGGCAAAGATCTCTTCTTGCACACCCTCTTCGTAGCGCTCATGCCACACAATCTCTGACTTTCTCCTGGGTGGATTCCCCATCCGCGAAACTCCAAACGGCGCAAGACCAAACACCCCATCCAAACCCTCATGCACTGCATGAAGCTCCCCACCTACCGCCTTAGCCAAGGCCATGCCAAAAGCATAGGTAAACAGCTGGCTACCAAGTCCCCCCTTCAAATAGACAATGATCCTCCGTTGCGCATCCAAACGATAAAACAAGGACTCAGGCCTGTTCTTGATGTGCTTCAGTTGAGTGGGCACAAAGTGCTCCTCCAGTCCATCACTCCATTTTACGGCCATGGAGCCATCGACCTCGGTCCGGTACTTGGCAGCCGCCGTGGAGCCCGCTCTCTTCAACACTTGATTAGGGTAGAGTAATACCCAATCACTCCAATCTTGGGCAAAGAAGTAACAAAGGTTGTCCGCCTCAGATACTCGGACCATCTTCCGGATCGATACTCGGTGGGGATTGGGCTCTGCCCCCCCGAACTCATGCTTCCTCCCCAGTCGCAGATAGGTATGAGACATTTCCGGATGAATGTAGAGCGCCGCAGTGGCAATGTTTGAAACCGAATGAATCAGATGCTGGCATCGAGACATGATAAGGGCGTCCACCAAACAGTTCACGGCATCTTCCACCGTTTGAACCCGACTCTTGTGGTACTCCTGCTTCATGCCATCGGATCGCCCAATTGCCCGAACCATCACTCGATCACCAAAGCGGGATTTGAAACGCTCAACGGCTTCCACGTTGTCAGTCGCGAGATAGAGCCTCCCTCGGTGGCGGGATGCCGCTTCCGTGTATTCCTCCAAAGTGGGCGCTGCTTTCCCAGCGCATTCCGCCCCAATCCTTAAGTTCCGGATATGAACAGCCGTCACGGGCTCCTCCCAATCTCCACAAAACTCGTCCACCGCTTCACAAATCGAAGGCAACACTCTCAACTTCTGCCAACATTCGTGAAGATCCCACCTCCACCCATCTTCCCTGAGATAAAGCTGATCCGCATGACTGCCGGTATAGCGATTGTGAGGCCACCGACACACAACGTTGTCCGATTCCCGGTGCCTCTCGTCTTGAAAAAACAATGAATCGAAGAGATTACTCCCGTCAGGCGGTCCATAAATTGTCCCTTCTCGACCGCTCCCATCCTTCCTCCAATCGACATAAAAGTCGGCGTGCCCCAGCCTGTCGATTTGCGTAATCACAAAGTTAATCTGGCTGAAGAGTCCAGGTTTCGGAGCATGAGGTAAAAGTCTCATTACGACACAAGGGAGTTGTTCTGATAAACGGAATCCCAACGCAGGCGCTTCTCTTCGGAGAAATACTGTTCCAGAAACCTGAGCCGATCCTCGGAAACCTCATTAAGGCTCGTAGGTTTCCTGATCTTCTCCGCTCCCTCCGCCGCATGGGTCTCGTCAATCTCCCACCACTGGGCAAGGGCCTTAAGGCAGGTCAACGGATCCTCCACAAGCCGTTCAAATGCCAAGGTCCTGTAACTGGACTCGGGAAGGGAACCGACTTGCTCCGCGATGTATTGATGCGTGGTCTCCGCCAGTTCCGCCTCAAATTGAAGATCCGAAGAAAAACCTCTACTTAACGTGCTGTTCACCGTCAAAATCGGTGACCGGTGAAGCACAAGGATCTTCATCGGAAGACCCTCCAGCAATCGAAGCATCTCCGCAATGTCCGGTCGCCGCAAGGGGCCCCGCCTCGACTTGGGGGAAGCAAACCGTGACCAAACATTACCCACTCCGCCGTAGGGGAACGACGTATCCTCGAAAATCGCTCGCACACCCGAAGCACAATACTGGGCCACCAGCGAGCGAAAGGCTCCCTGAATCGCCTTTCGCGGCAACCTTGGTAGATGGGCATCCCACATTCTCACCCAAAGCGGATAGTGCGGCCCTTTGTCCAATACATCCGGTCGTTTCAAATATCGATCAAATGCATGACGCAGGGCATGATGCCCCGTCCCTTCCCCCCCAATCACCCAATGCAAACAAAGAGATGAACGGCTCTCCTCAGTCTCTCCTCCCATCGAGCCAGTATCTATCCTCAAATTCGCATCCATGGTCGTTGGAGAGGAGTCATTAATCATCTTGATGACGTTGATTGACGATACATCCAAGGTCACACTTCACTAGGAAAAATGTTGGAAAATTGATTTGTTCTCCGACAATGGCCCACAGACCCTAAAGTGATCGATGAAATTCTCTGAAACATTCCCCCTTCGCTACTACATGAACCTTGGACGCCGACAGGATCGGCGCTGCGAGGCGGAGTTTCAGTTCGAGAGTGTGGAGCTGATGGTCGAACGTTTCGCGGCCATTGACGCCCGGTGGGTAAAACACTCCAGAGGCTACCGCACCAAAGGCAAGTACGCCTGCTCACTGACAAAAAGACTCATCATTCGACATGCGCTCCTCTCAGGTGCCGAATCCGTGTTCATCTTCGAAGACGACATCGTTCTTCATCCCAACTTCCACCAGTTGCTTGAGCAAATCGACCTCCCGGACGATTGGGGTATGCTTTTTCTTGGCGGCCAGCACGCAATCCCACCCATCGGAGTATCCAAAGGCCTCGTGCGATGCAAACATACCGTGGACAATCATGCCTTCGGGGTGCGAAGACCCTATTTCCGACAACTCCTCTCCGCTCTCCATCCCGGCCCACTCGAACAAACTCGGGAACGCCTTTCCTCTGACCGCCAAATTGCTCAATTGCAGGCAAATATTCCAACCTACGCTGCCTTCCCGAACTTGGCTTGGCAATCCGTCGGCCTCTCAAATTTATTGGACCGCAAATACTCAAACTACGATATCGACGGCGACCAGCTCGCAGGAGCACGATGCCTAACAGGCGTCGCTGCTGAGATGTTTGGAGGAACACGCTACTCTGGACTGGGCAACATTATCCTATCTCATGAACCTCCAGAAAACGGAGCGCCTCGCTGGAACTTTCAGGAACCCGTACATCACCACTCCGATACACCTCCCCCCATCAAGGTCGCTATTCTCCTGGTGTCAGAGTCCCCACCCGCATTCCCCGCAGCCTGGAATTCATGGATTTCGGATGCAAGGGACGAATGCTCCATCTATGTCGCATCTGGCGAAACCAACAACCGGGAACTTGGCCCCGAACTAAATGGCGTCCAGATTCCTACGCCCGGGAATTGTATTGGGGACTTGAGAATCCGTCTAAACCTCCTGAAAGCAGCACTGATTGATCCCAACAATACACACTTCGTGTTCCTCCCTGGCGACTCCGTCCCCATCAAACCATTTTCCTCTCTTTCTAGACTCCTTCGGCTGGATCCACGAAGCAGGATTTTGAGAACCTCCTTGGCGAAGAAACGAGATTCGAATCCGCGATTCTTCGTGTCACTCAACGGCAATCCATGGATCCCACCACGCTGCTGGCAGTTCCATCCTGCCGCACTGCTCTTGGATCGAGAAGCAGCCAAAACGTTAGCCGAGGACGACTTTACCGAACTATTCGTTGAAGTCGAACGGCCTGAGGAATGCTATATCGGTACCGTTTTGGCCATGAAAGGCTTCCCATTTGACAGCCAAACCAACAACAAGGAGATTTGTTGGTCCTTGAAAACAAACTTTGATAGGCTTACCGGCAAACCCCACGAGATCGACGGGACCCTCGCTGCGCAAATGTACGTATCCCCATCGTTTTTCGCTGCCGGCCTGTCCCCTGACCACAAGATCGAAAAGCTCAACCTCCACCGCAACGAAAAGTAGCCCCCCTTTCGCCTCCAGCTTCCAGAGCTCGTGCTCTACCTTCTACTTGTTCCAAGCCGGGCTGTCCCTCCCAGCAATGTGATCACAGATGTCCCCAAAGGTCGATCCCGCTTGTCGAAGAAAAGTCTCACACTTGGCCAGCAGGTAAATATCTACAAGCGCTTCACGTGCATTCTCTAATCGATCAGGACATGTTTCATTCTTGTGTGCTGATCGACCTGCTTCGGGATACCACTTACTTGTCGTCACGATTCGACCCCCATAGCGCCTCTCAAATTCCTCCAAGACCTCAACATTGTCTGTCGCCAGAAAAATTTGATTGAGGGAATTCAGTTCATCGATTCGCTCAAAACACTGCTCCACCGGTTGCCCCGACTTTTTGTCACTGTGCCTCACATGGACACCAATCAGCTCTCCATACCGCTCAGAAAATGTGTCCACTCGATTCCTGACCTCTTCACACGGAACCAAAACCTCACCGAAAAACCATCGTAGGATCACCTTGGGGCATGTAGTCCCAAACAGTTCCATTTTGACCGGAGTGGGCAAATTGTTGATGTGGGAATTGTACCCCCACTTTACCCTGACCGGCACCGACGTCATCACATCGAAATCCTCACTTCCTCGCATTATGTTCTCTCGAACTCGCCACCTGCAGTCCAAGACTTCCTTCAGACAGCTGGATAGCTCTCCAACCGACATGTCCAGATTTCCACTCCATACTTCAGGGTAAACCTCCAAGTCTCCAATTGACTGGAGAGCAAACTTGTTAATCTCGATCCCCTTGAGTGCGAATAGGGCCTCGAACGCGTCCACACCATCATCAGAATAAACCTCATCTCTCCAGTCAATGTGGAGAGCACGCTGGCTCGCAATTGCGTACACGACTGAATAGGCCAAATACAAAAGACGATTCCCCATCCCTGCCTTGCCTTTCACGACCAAATACTTGTCTTTCACAGAATCTTGTCCGTTAAGTTTCCTCACAACGTCTCCCGAAGCACTAGTCCACTACTGAAAACAAACCCGCCTTTGCGACAAGTGCAATCATGATCTGGGAGCCGGAACCTCCTCCGCCGGAAGATGGAGACGAAACCTTCCTATATCGCCACGGCGACCAAAATTCAGGAAAAAGCGGAGCGGAAACTGTTTCTCGAAGTTCATTCCAGTGAATCAAACAAGCAGCAAATAGGCGCAAGATGAACAGGGATTTCCACTCAACTTTCAAGCATATCAAGGAACATTCCATTTTCATCCCCGTATACCCACATCATATGAAGAGCAAAGGCCAACTTGGCTTTTGCCTTCAGCGTTCCACCAGCCAAATGCACTGCCGCTGCATCAACGCAATGGAGAAGATTGGCTCCTTCATCGAAAGGCCTCACCACCTCACCTCGCTCAAATGAACCCGCTTTCCAAGAGTCCGAGCTCAGAAGCTGTTCCAGAGCTAACGCATCAATTCGCTGATTCTCTGAAAAACCTACGGTGGAGCTGGCAGCACTCCATTCCGCCGCAAATTCCGAAAGCCGATCGCCCCGTACGGCTATCAAGCCCGGATCCAGTCGTCCCTCACAGTCCTTGTTGACAAGCACATCCTCCACTCTGTTCTCAAACAGGTGATCCCAATTCCGAAGCGGCACCACATCCATGTCACTGATAACGGCCCACTGGTGCCGATTAGAATTCGCCATCGCTTCTGTCATCTTGAACCTCCATCTGATCGATGCGGACTGAACAAATTCCTCCTTGGAAAGGTCAAAACCAGGATCCACTTCGACCTCTTCCAACCCAACCCGCTCCACCGGAAACAATGGCTGGGGACTGTTCCGGAAAACATGGATCGATCCAAGAAACATGCTACGAAGAAGGGATGATACCAAAACCTTTCCCATAATTCGCCCACTTCTGCTTCCAGGAGCATCAAACGCCACGAACCCAAGGGAACAACCCGGCTCCAAATCGTCCCAAGATATCTTCTCCATTGTTGGCAAGATCACAGCTTACAAGTTCTGCAACGTCAAGCATAGGACATGAATTTCCGCGCAACTTTTCCAGAAAAAGTGGCTTTGCCGCCAGAGCTTGGATCGATCAGGAGGCGATCTGGTTTGGAAACCGAAACTCCGACATGACCATCAAGGGCGACGCCGCCCGCTCGATGGCGGTTACGTATCTTGCCGCCGCTTGCTTCTCCCACTTCCGCTGGTTCTGGGGACTCCTCCCCTCCTACCGGATCTTCACTGCGGGAATTGTCGTTTCCATGATCCTCGGACTCGGCGGCTGCGCGGGGGCGACCTACTTTGTGCTACGGTAGACATCGTAGCAAAAAAAAGACCCTGCCGGCCGCAGCCGACAGGGTCTTGGAAACTGTTTCTCTGAAGGCTTCAGTAGCGGTAGTGCTCAGGCTTGTAAGGGCCTTCGACCGGCACGCTGATGTAGTCGGCCTGCTCCTGCGTCAGTTTGGTCAGCTTGGCACCGACCTTCTCAAGGTGGAGGCGTGCGACTTCTTCGTCGAGATGCTTCGGAAGCACTTTCACTTCTCCGGCCTTGTAGCTGTCCTTGTTCTTCCACAGATCGATCTGCGCGAGCGTCTGGTTGGTGAAGCTGTTCGACATCACGAAGCTCGGGTGGCCGGTGGCGCAGCCGAGGTTCACGAGACGACCTTCGGCGAGCATGTAGATGCTGTTGCCGGTCGGGAAGCTGTATTTGTCGACCTGCGGCTTGATGTTGGTTTTCACCACACCGGCTGCCTTGTCGAGCTTGTCGATCTGGATTTCGTTGTCGAAGTGACCGATGTTACAGACGATCGCCTGATCCTTCATCTTCTCCATGTGCTCGAGACGGATGATGTCGAAGTTGCCGGTCGTGGTCACGTAGATGTCACCCCAGCCGAGTGTGTCTTCGATGGTCAGCACGCGGAATCCTTCCATGGCGGCTTGGAGCGCGCAGATCGGGTCGACTTCCGTCACGACCACCTGCGCACCTTGGGCGCGGAGTGCCTGGGCGCAGCCCTTGCCGACATCGCCGTAACCGCAGACGACTCCGACTTTTCCGGAAATCATGACGTCGGTGGCGCGCTTGATGCCGTCGACGAGTGACTCGCGGCAGCCGTAGAGATTGTCGAACTTCGACTTGGTGACCGAGTCGTTCACGTTGATCGCAGGAACGAGCAGCGTGCCGGCCTTGGCCATCTGATAGAGACGGTGGACCCCGGTGGTGGTTTCTTCCGAAACGCCCTTCCAGTCCTTCACGATCTTGGCGAAGATACCTGGCTGCTCCTTGCCGATTTTCTTGAGAAGATCCTTGATGACCTGCTCTTCGGTGCTTCCGGCCGGACCATTGACCCAGTCGGAACCGTTCTCCATTTCGTATCCCTTGTGGATCAGGAGAGTTGCATCACCACCGTCGTCGACGATCAGTTCCGGACCGAGGCCGTCAGGATTGACGAGGGCCTTCCAGGTGCACCACCAGTATTCCTCGAGCGTCTCGCCCTTCCAGGCGAAGACCGGCACACCCGAGGCGGCGATGGCCGCGGCGGCGTGGTCCTGGGTTGAGAAGATGTTGCAGGACACCCAGCGCACTTCGGCACCGAGCTCGACCAGCGTTTCGATCAGCACGGCGGTCTGAATCGTCATGTGTAGCGAGCCCATGATGCGGACTCCCTGAAGTGGCTTTTCCGGGCCATACTTGGCACGGGTCGCCATCAGACCGGGCATCTCGTGCTCGGCGATTTCGATTTCCTTGCGACCGAAGTCGGCCAGGCCGATGTCGCGGACCTTGTAGTCCTGGGTGGTTGGTTCGGTTAGAGTAGACATGATATTTTACTAGTTTGGATGTGTATTGATTTTAATGGGCCTCAAGACAGAAGACTTTAGACTGAAGACTTGAATTAGAAGAAGCTGAGGAAGAGTCCCATGAATCCGGGCCCTCGCAGGGATTTGCGGAGGCCTTCGATCATTGAGGAGATTTCGCGAGCTTCCTGGATCAGGGGTGTGGCTGTTTCTGAGGTAAAGACACCGGCCCGCTGCCCGACGTAGAGCTGAGTCCGAAGTTCGCCGGCGGAACCTTTGGCGATGGCAAGAAAGCGTCGAAACTCGCGATCGCTATCTCGCTCCGCTCCCTCCGCGATGTTCGATGGCACAGAAATACAGCTTCTGGCCATCTGATCACGGAGTGCGTAGAGCTTCACAGGATCGATCAATTCGAGCACGGAAACCGCCAGCCTGGAGCTGCGTTTCCAAACTTCAAGTTCCTCGAAATTGTGCATCGCCATCTCAACTCAAATCTTTCGTCTTCTGTCTTAGAGTCTTCCGTCTGCCGCTATTTAGCAGCCTTTTTGAGGGCTGCAGCCTTGTTGGTTTCTTCCCATGGAAGATTGCAGTCTTCCTTGCCGAAGTGACCGTAGTTGGTGGATGCCGAGTAGATCGGACGGAGAAGCTTCAGCTGCTTGACGATGTCCGCTGGCTTGAAGGAGAACACCTTCAGGACCGCGCCGAGGATCTTCTCGTCGGAAAGGGTTCCCGTTCCGAAAGTATCGACGTGCACGCTGACCGGAAGCGGGTGACCAATCGCGTAGGCAAACTGAATCTCAACCTTCTTGGCAAGACCTGCGGCGACGATGTTTTTGGCAACCCAGCGACCCATGTAGGCGGCGGAGCGGTCGACCTTCGAAGGATCCTTTCCGGAGAAAGCGCCACCACCATGACGGCCGGTGCCACCGTAGGTGTCGACGATGATCTTGCGTCCTGTTAGACCGGAGTCACCCTGAGGACCACCGATGACGAAGTTGCCGGTCGGGTTGATCAGGAACTCGGTGCGGGAATCGAGCATTCCCTTGGGAAGCACCTTCTTGATCACCTTCTCGATGCAGAAGGTCTCAATGTCGGCGTGTGGCGTACCAGCGGCGTGCTGGGTGGAGATCACGACGTTGACGATGCGGGTTGGCTTGCCGTCGACGTATTCGACGGACACCTGGGTTTTCGCGTCGGGACGGAGCCACTTCACTTTTCCCGCTTTGCGAATGCGTGTGAGCTCGCGACCCAGACGGTGCGCATACATGATGGGTGCCGGCATGAGCTCGGGAGTTTCATCACAAGCGTAACCGAACATGATGCCCTGATCGCCTGCTCCCTGCTCGGCATGCTTCTTGCCTTCAGCCTTCTTCGCGTCCACTCCCTGAGCGATGTCAGGAGACTGCGTCGTGAGGTAGTTGTTGATGAAAACCTTGTCGGCGTGGAAGACGTCATCGTCGTTCGTGTAACCAATGCCTTCGATCGCCTTGCGAATCACGGTGTCGAGATCGATCACCGTGCCGATCGATTTCTGGCCGATCTTGGGAATCGTCACTTCACCGCCGATCACGACGACGTTTGACTTCACGAAGGTTTCACAAGCAACGCGCGACTGCGGATCAACCGCAAGGCAGGCGTCAAGGATGGCGTCGGAAATGGTGTCACAGACCTTGTCTGGGTGACCTTCGCCGACGGACTCGGAGGAGAAAATGTAGGAACTCATAGGTGTTTCGTTTTTCGTATCGTCAAATCGTGATGCGTTGATGTATTAGTCCCTGCATGCCGTCAATGCTGAAATCCCTGAAGCTTCTGGCCGATCCGACCCGCCTGCGAATCCTGCTGTTACTCGAGCAGGAGTCGCTCAGTGTGGCCGACCTCCAGGAGCTGCTCGGGATGGGTCAAAGCCGTATTTCCACCCAACTATCCCAGCTCAAGACCGAGGGTCTGGTCAGCGATGAACGGAGTGGAAAGAACAACATCTACCGTTCCTTCATGGCCCCCGAGCTTGCCGCACTGGCTGAGAAGGCGGCGGCGGAGATTCCGGAAGTCGCCAAGGATGCCACCGCGCTTCGCCACCTCCAACGCAAGCGTCAGGATCTCGCCCGGGGCTATTTCGACGAACTCGCAGGGAAGTTCGGTCGGGACTATGTCCCGGGCCGTTCGTGGAAAGGACTCGCCGAGGCGCTTATTAAAGTGATGGCCAGCGGCACGGTCGCCGATCTTGGAGCCGGAGAAGGCACGCTCTCCCAGCTTCTGGCTCAACGCGCCGAGAAGGTGATCGCCGTCGATCTCTCCCCAAAAATGGTCGAGTTCGGCTCCGAGCTCGCGAAAAAGAACGGCCTCAGCAACCTTGAATACCGGCTCGGCGATCTGGAAAAGCCGCCGCTTGACGACGCCTCGATCGATCTGGCTGTGCTGAGTCAGGCGCTTCACCACGCGGCTCATCCGGATAAGGCCGTCGCCGCTGCCTACCGCGCCCTCAAGCCTGGCGCGCGGCTGATCATTCTCGATCTCGTTCAACACAACTTCGAACAAGCCCGCGAGCTCTACGCCGACACCTGGCTGGGGTTTGGCGAGGGTGAGCTGGCCTCGATGCTCGAAAATGCGGGCTTCGTTCAGATTGAAACCGCCATCGTTGATCGGGAAGCGGAGCCCCCTCACTTTCAAACGCTGCTCGCCGTCGCCCGAAAGCAGGCGTGAAGGATTTGCACGAATCGTCCCCTCTCGTTCCGCTACCGACATGATGCGACTCCTCCTTTTCCTCCTTCCGCTGGCCATCGTTTCCTGTTCCGCACCATCCCCCCAATCGCCGAGCAATCTTCAAGCACCCGCGAGAACCGAATCATCCGCTCAGGTCGACATTCAGAAAGCCGAAGTCGCTCAAGCCGCCAGCCCGGCACCGATACAGCCCCCGGGTCCCGTCTCCTCGCCCGCCTTGATCCGCACCCAGCTGGACGGCATCGCCATTGACGCCATCGCCTTCGATTCCCGCACCCACTACCTCGCCGTGGTCGATCAGCCGGGCGGTCCCGGATCCAAGTGGCCGGACTGCCGGGCGGCCGGTCAGGCAACGAAGGCGATCGCGGCCATCAATGCCGGCTTTTTCACTCCTGAAGGAACGCCGCTAGGCAAGCTGATCGCCGATGGAGATAGCACGGGAATCCTCAATCGCGCGTCCTCCCTCGGTGCCGGATTCTTTGTTCTCAGCAAAGGCGGAAGCATGGAACTGGTTCGGCGCGAGCGCTTCACGGGAGGCAACCAGGCCCTCCAATCCGGGCCCTTCCTCGTCGAGCATGATCGCGCTGTCGGCGGGCTTTCTGAAAAACAGTCGTCCGCCCGCTGCTTTGTGGCTTCCGATGGAGTGAACGGTTGGATCATCGCGCGCACGGGTGCCTGCTCATTGCGTTCGCTGGCAGCTGCGCTCGCCGGTCAATCGATCGGCCCGGTCAGCCTGGACACCGTCCTCAATCTCGACGGTGGCCGATCCTCGGAAATCTGGGCGTCCTCCTCCGTCTCGAACGGCCCCTACTTTGATCGCCCCTTCTGGAACAAACCGGTCCGCAACTTCCTTGTGCTCCGTCCCTTGGGCACGAACTGAGGGGAGACATTACGGATATCTTAAGGACGAAAATCGGCTCCTAACAGGCCGCCAAGCCAGTTGACCTCTGAGAAAATCTTGGCTAGTTATCTGCCATTCCAGCGACCGCGGAACGATCTTGTGCGACCACGGCACAGCATCTGATTTACCTTATGAAAGTGCTCCTCCCCACACTGAAAGGCATCACCACACTTGGTGCCACGATTCTCATGGCCTCGTGCGGCCCGATGGACTCGGTGAAGACAGGAACCACCGCGGGCATGGAAAAAGTCGGCGCAGGATTCGGAAAAGTCGGCAGCGGCATTGGCAGCGGATTCGGGAAAGTCGCCGAGTTCACCATGTCCCCCTTCGGTCCCCGGGTGCCGGTTGTGGAAGCGCGCGAAGACGAACTCAAGGAACTCCCTTCAGGCGAAGACCAGGCGATTGCCTACCAGCAAAAACAGAATAGCTTCTGGAGCTTCCTCGGTCCCATCAATTTCAAGGAACCTGCCCTCCCCGACGACAGCGGAGCCATGGACGGCGGCTTGCTGCCACCCCTTGAGTGATTTTTGGCGACGATGCGCCCCGAACCTACGCTCGTTTGCCTGCACGAATCTTCGGGATCGCTCGCTGCGGCATTTGCCGGGCACTCGGCGGGACGAAAGAATGCCGATCGGCACCCCGCCACCCGCCGTCGATGCCTGTCACGATCGGCAGGCGGATTTCGTTCGAAGGATTCTTTCTTAAAGCACCGGGAATTTTCTCGCTCCCCAGCGCCCTCTCCCCTAAGCCTCGGCCGCCATGCTTAAGGCCGGAATCGTAGGACTGCCAAACGTCGGGAAATCGACCCTCTTCAATGCTGTTACCCGCACACGCAATGCGGAGGCCGCCAACTATCCCTTCTGCACGATCGACCCGAATGTCGGTGTCGTCACCGTGCCGGACGAGCGACTCGCCGTGCTCTCGAAGATCTCCGGCTCCAAAAAGCTGGTGCCCACCGCGATCGAGTTCGTCGACATCGCCGGTCTTGTCGAGGGTGCTTCCGAAGGTGCCGGTCTCGGCAACAAGTTCCTCGCCAACATTCGTGAGACCGATGCGATCGTGCAGGTCGTCCGTTGTTTCGAAAACGACGACATCATTCACGAGCTCGGATCCGTTGACCCGGTCCGCGACATCGAAATCATCAACTCCGAATTGATTCTTGCCGACATCGCCGCACTGGAGAAGCGCCGTCAATCGCGCGACAAGAAAGCCAAAAGCGGAGACAAGGAATCGAAGGCTGAAGTCGAACTCATCGACAAACTGCTTCCGAAACTGAACGAAGGCATCCCTGCGATCCTGATCGATCTGAGCGACGACGAGCGCCTACTGCTGAAGGAATTTTTCCTGCTCTCCTCCAAGCGCACCATTTACGCCTGCAACGTCAACGAAGGCGATCTGGGTGAAGCACAGAAGGACCCCGACTCCCATCCCCTCGTCTCCAAAGTTCGTGCCTATGCCGCCGAAGCCCATGGCGCCGAAGCCGTCGTCATTTCCGCCAACATCGAAGAAGAGCTCATCGATCTGGAACCCGAAGAAGCGGCCGAGTTTCTCGCCGACATGGGAGTCAGCGATTCCGGAGTCTCCACCTTGATCAAAGGCGTCTATCACCTTCTCGGTCTGCGCACCTATCTGACCACCGGTGTCCAGGAAACGCGCGCCTGGACCATTGTCGAGGGCGACAAAGCTCCTGCCGCTGCCGGCGTCATCCACACCGACTTCGAGCGTGGCTTCATCGCCGCTGAAGTCGTCCACTACGATGACCTCGTCGCCGGTGGCAACAAGGCCGCCGCACGGGAGGCAGGAAAGCTGCGCATCGAAGGCAAGGAGTATGTCGTCAAGGATGGCGATGTGATCGAGTTCCGCTTCAATGTCTGAGGCGGGCTTCTGATTTCGTCACCCTCGCCATTCGTCTTGCACCGGCGAGATTCCCTCGTAGCCTCGCGCCAATGCTTGCGCGTCTCTTCGCCCTACTTTCGGCCCTGCTGTTTCTCCCCCTCGCTGCCCAGACGGCGATTCCCGATACTCCGGCCGGGACTCCATCAGATATCTATCGCTCCGTCGTGCGGATCGAATCGGCGGTGCAGGTCCCGGACTATGCCACGCCATGGAACAGCGGGCGCTACGGCGGAGGAATCGGCACCGGCTTCCTGGTCGGCAAAAACCGCTTCCTGACCAACGCCCACGTCGTCTCGAATTCCCGACGCCTGCTCATCACGATTCACGGCAGCCCGGTCAAGTACCCGGCCAAAGTCGAATTCATCGCCCACGACTGCGACCTCGCGCTGCTGTCGGTCGAAGACTTCACCGACTTCGAAAACTTCCCCGTATTTGAAATCGACGGTGTTCCGGAACTCGAGAGTCAGGTCCGAGTCATCGGCTACCCCATCGGTGGTGAACGTCTTTCGGTCACCCGCGGGGTGGTCTCCCGGATTGATTTCTCGGCCTATTCCCACTCGCGTGCAGACCAGCACCTGATCATTCAGATTGATGCCGCTATCAACCCCGGCAACTCCGGTGGACCGGTGGTGCAGAACGGCAAAGTCGTCGGCGTGGCCTTCCAGGGGCTCCGCGAAGCCGACAATACCGGCTACATCATTCCCACACCCGTCGTCCGCCGCTTCCTCAAGGACATCGAGGACGGCAGCTATGATCACTACGTCGACCTCGCCGTCTCCACCTTTCCGCTCTACAACGATGCGATGCGCCGAGCCCTCCAGCTCCCGAGAAACGGCGTGGGCGTGCTCGTGACCAATGTCATTCCCCATGGTTCCTGCGACGGAATCCTCAAGCCCGGCGACATCCTCTTCTCCATCGATGGCAACGCCATCGACAGTGCCGGACAGATCCTCATCGATGGAGCGAAAGTGGATCTCAATGAGATCGTCGAGCGCAAATTTGCCGGCGATAAAGTCCTGCTCCGTTACCTTTCGGAAGGCACCTGGCACGATCAGGACGTCGAGCTCAAAACCCTTCCCCAGAACCGGATGTATGCCATCCAGTATGAAAAGAAGCCGCGCTACATCGTTTACGCGGGTCTCGTGTTTCAACCGCTCGACACCAATCTCTTCGCGACCAAGAGCTTTTCCGACATCAATGTCCGCCGTCTCTATCAAGACTACCTGCCCAAGGGGATCTTTACCGAACGCGAAGACATTGTGGTGCTCACACGAATCGAGAGCGATCCGATCAACAGCCAGATGACTGGATTCACGGGACTCGCCGTGGACACGATCAACGGCGTCAAGGTGACCAACCTCAAGCAGGCCAACCAACTCCTCAATGCGGAGACGCCGCCCGAGTTTCACGTCATCGAGCTCTTCGGTGGCTCGAGACCCCTGATCATTCCGACCGGAAAAGTCGCCGAAGCCAACGAGCGGATCCAGCGGATCTACGCCATCGACCACCTCTCCAATCTCGAAGACTGAGATCCCTGCTTTCCAGCCCCAGCCAAAAATTTTTCGACCATGCGTCACTGCATCCTTCTCACCGCCCTCTCGGTCCTGGTTCTCTCATCATGCGAACAAGCCTCCAAAGCTCAGGTATCCGAGCCGGACAAGATCGCCGAGCCCGCAGCCACCCCCGCCGATCCCAAGCAGTCGGTCATCCGCATCAACTCCACCCGCCAAAAGTGGAATCCAGGGCAACCCTGGGAGAAGCAGCCACCACGCAAGCGACGCTCGCTTGCCGCGGTTGTCGGAGATGGCCAGTTCATTACCACCTCTGAGATGGTCGCCGATGCAACCATGATCGAGCTGGAATCCATCGATGGAAAGAAGCTCGCTCAAGGCAAGGTCATTGCGGTCGACTATGAAGCGAATCTCGCCTTGATCGGTCTTGATGACCCTGAAGCGGACGCCTCCTTTTCCGAAGGCCTGGTGCCGCTTGAGATCGCCGAGCCCTTCGGACTCGGAGACAGCGTCGAAGCCATTCAGGTCGAGGAAAACGGCACTCTTCTCGTCACCCGTGGGCCGGTTCAGAGCATCGACATTGTCGCCAACTTCCTGCCCGGTGAGTATTTCCTGACCTACGAGGTGAAAGCGTCGATGCAGAGTGCCGCTAGCAGCTTTTCCGTGCCGGCGCTGCACGACGGCAAACTTGCGGGGCTTCTAACAAGCTATAACTCCAAGGATCAGATCAGCGACATCACCGGCACCGAGATTCTTTCCCGGTTCCTGGAAGATGCCGCGGATGGCGACTATCAGGGCTTCCCTTCACTCGGTGTCTCCACCGCACGCACCGAGGATGCGGGCTTCCGCTCTTGGCTGAAGCTTTCCGATGACGTCGGAGGCCTCTACATCGCCAAAGTGCGGAAAGGCAGTGCTGCGGAAGCTGCCGAGCTCAAAAAAGGCGACGTCATCACCGTCGTCGATGGTCACGACATCGACCGCATGGGCTACTTCGAGCACCCCATCTACGGCCGCACCTACTGGAGCCATCTGGTTCGTGGCGCGAAGGGCGCGGGCGAAAGCGTCACGCTGGGCATCCTCCGGGATGGCGAAACCCTGGAACTCAACGTCGAACTTGAGCGTCGCGATCGGCAGAACGAATTGGTTCCCGGCTACCTCTTCGGCAAGGCCCCCAATTTCCTCGTCAAGGGAGGCTTCATCTTCCAGGAGCTCACTCGCCCCTTGTTGGAGTCCTTCGGCGACGAGTGGGAGTCGCGTGCGCCCCTCAATCTTCTCGACGTGCTTGAGAATCCCGACAAATACGAGGATCGCTACGAGCGCGTCGTTTTCCTCGCAGGAGTCATCGCCACCCCGGCCACCGTGGGATACGAACCTCTCCGAAACCTCATTGTCACCGAGGTGAACGGCAAGCCGGTGCGTGACATGAAGTCGCTCATCGCAGCATTTGACGATGTCCCCGGCGACGGACTGCACTCAATCGAGTTCGACGAGGAAAACTTCAAGGTCTACCTCGACGAAGTGGTATCGACCCAGGTCGACGGAGAACTCCTGCAACGTGGATTGAGCAAGCTCTCCCGCTCCGAGTGACAACTTCTCAGAAAGCGAAGAGCCGCTGACTCCGATCAGCGGCTCAGGTCTTCCTGATAGATGAGCTTGAAGCCTGCTTGGTTCATCACCGAGACCGCGAAGTCATAGTCTTCCACGTGCATCGCGAGCATCGCGCGCCCATTCTGCGAGGGCAGCAGGCCGTAGGCGAAGTCGATATTCGTTTCCGCAATCATCAGGGTATCGAGCACCGGCAACAATTCCGGTCCTGCTTCCTTGAGCGAAATCACCAGCAGCTCGCAACTTGTGAAAGGAATCCCCTTTTCCATGAAAATCTGCTCGGTGGTATCCGGGTCAGTAACCACCAGTCGCGCCACGGTTGCATCCCGGGAATCCTGCACACTGATGCCCACGACTTCGATCGTGTTGTTTCTCAGCAACTTCACCAGCGAGGCGAGCGCCCCGGCTCGATTCTGAAGCAGGATGGAAAACTGTCGAACCGGAGAACCGGGATTGAGCGTTGTCGTTTCGTCCATGGAAAAAGGGATCAGCCACGCGGTCCGCGCAGCGGGATGGTGGTGGTTGCACGCGTCTGCACGTTTTCGATCACCACCTGATTGGGTCTCACATCAGCGACCAGGTAGTCCGTTCCGTCGGCAGTCTTGAATCGCTGACCGGCGCGGGCCACATAATAGCGTCCGCTCGACGAATCTTCCACGAGGGCGACAGGGTCATGAGCCAGGGCTGGAAGCTCTGCAACCAGGTCCCGTGACATGCCGGTGCGGCTATCCTTGATCTCGACCACGGATACCTCGACCGGGTTCCCGAAGTTCTCTTTGCCGCTCTGCATTTTGCGATGCACCTTGATCACTTGCAGAGTGGTTCCCGGAATCGTGGTCCCCTCGCTGACCTTCTGAGTCTCCCCCCCAACCATTCGAACCGAGGCCACTCCCTTGTCCGCAGACTCGACGATCAGCGGAAGCTCGCGCTGACGGTAGGAACGCATGATGATTGGAGACGGCGATGGCTCAGGCAGCGCATTTTCGGCAACGGCCGCCGGGCGTTCGCTGTTACTAACAGCATCTCCTTCAAGGACGACTCCATCGAGAAATTCCGGTGCCTTCTTCGCTTGAGGCAGCCTACCAACGGCACCTTCACCTTGTCCGGGCAGCGGCTGGTTCCATGGTGTCCCTTGATCCGCATCCGCCGATCCCACGCCGGAAGTCGAACCATTCTGATGGGCTGCCATCTCACCAGAGCTCTCACCATCAGCTGCTGTCTCGCGGGGATCCGCTTCCTGATCCGCTTCCTGATCCGGTGTCTCGTTCGAGGCCAGTTCAGAAGCTTCATCCACCAGATGTTTTTCGACCTCTGCCGCCATTTCCATTCCGAGCTCAACCGGTTCGCTGAGTTCAAAATCCCCTTCCTGGGGCCCTTCGGCGAGTCGCATTGAGACCATCTCGTGCCCGGATTCCTCCGCCAGATCCTTGGCCGTCCGACCTTTCTGATCCATGGCAAAGCGGTTTGCCCCAATCTCCAAAAGCATTTCCACCGCCTCCGGGTGACCGTTCTGAGCCGCCAGCATCAAGGGAGTGCGCCCATCATCAATCCGCGCATAGATGCTCGCACCAAAGTTCGTCAACTCATCGATCACTTCAGCCTGCCCCAGGATGGCCGCCGCAAGCAGGGCATCATCGAGATCCTCTCTCACATAGGGTGCCAGTTCCGGAACCATGCTCTTACGGCTATCGCGTACCGCGAGCATCAGCGGCTTGAATTTTTCATCATCCTTGAGCGATGGATCAGCCCCTTGCCGGAGCAGATAACGGACGGTTTCAGGCGTCGACTCCATCACCGCCTCCATCAGCGGAGTGCGGCCATTGGCGTCCCTGACATTGACGTCCATTTCTCGATCGAGCATGAAATCAATCGACTGAATGGCACCCGATCCCGCCGCCGCATGAAGCGCCGTCCTCCCCCGTTCATCCATCGAGTCAAGCGCCAGACCCGCGTCGATCATCGTTTTCATCGCCCGCACGTCATCGCTCTCCGCCGCTCTGAAGAAGGCTTCCTGAGTCACCTCGTAACCCGCCACCGAGAGGCTCTCCCGCTCCACTTCTCCTCGCTCCTTGCAGGAGGCAAAAAGAAACAAAGCCACCAAGCTAGTACCGTAAAGGGTTGGGCGTATTGGCATCACGAGGGCAAACTAATACGGAAATCTTAAGTTTTCAATCCCGAAGGCCGAGCGGCTCGATTCCGCTGATATGGCAGCATCCCTCGACCACCCGGAAGCGGATGTTGGCCCCGCACATCAGCACGCCATGCTCCCTACCCGCTTCATCGCGCCCGGCGGCGGGACGTGGGTCGAGCGAGAGGGCTTCCTTGATGACGGCCTGATCGCGCTCAGAAAGGCTCACGAGTTTATCTTCTCCCCTCACTTCCAAGCGCGGCGGAAGCTCATCGGCATATCCGCCGGTCGCGCTTCCCAATGCCTCGGCGTAGGGCAAATAGGGTTTCACATCGAAAATCGGCGTTCCATCAACCAGATCAATGCCGCCCAACTTCAGAACCGGTCCATCTTCGCGTTCGAGGTCAACGCTCTCGAGACGGACGAGCGACAGACCCATCCCATTTGGCCGAAATGTCGAACGACTCGCAAACACGCCGACGCGTTGGTTTCCTCCGAGTCGTGGCGGCCTCACGGTCGGCGACCAGCCGCGATCCGCCGTCTGATGAAAATGGAAAATCAACCAGATATGGGAGAACCCCTCCAACCCCCGCACCGCTTCCTTGTGGCGAAAATCCTTTTCAAAAATCAGCTCGCCCCAGGCTGAGGGACAAAGCCCCGGCTGTCGCGGCACCGCAAATTTCTCACCGAAGCAAGTTCTGACTCGAGCAATCGGAGTGATTTCCATGGTCGAAGTCTGCGATCTCAAGCCCGTCCTGCCAAGCGGTCTCCCTCGCCATCATTCCAGGTCGAGATCCTTCGGAGCCCGGGCAATGCGCTCGGCCGGAAGCTTGGTGACGATGTTGCCGCCGCTGCCGCGCGACTTGATTCCGACTTCGGCAAAGTGGAATGGACGACTCACATTCCGGAGTCGCAGCGCCGGCTTCAAATGCACGATCAGCATCTGGTCGTTGCTCGATGCCTCATCCTTGTGCACCGCAAAGTAGAAGATCCGTGAGTTCTTTTTGCCCTTGGTCAGGTCGTATTCCTTATCCCGCGTGACGCCCCCAATCCGGAATCGCTTCGCCAACAAAGGCCCGTCTTTTCCGTCGCGATAGATCATCGAGTAAATGAGATCCTCGTCCTTGCGGAAGATCGCCACCCGGATCGGTCGCTGCCCCACGAACACCTTGTCCGCGATCTTCATCACCTTGACCTTGCCGTCCGCCGTGAAGGCAATGACGTCATCCAGCGTCGAACACTTCTCGATCGCGGTCTCCTTCTTCAGTCCGTAACCGGCAAAGCCATTCTTCTCATCGAGATACAGCGTCTCGGTCGCCGCAACCACCTGCGTCCGGTCCACCTTTTCAAAGGAAGAAATTTCCGTCCGACGCTCGCGACCTTTGCCGAAGTTCTTCTTCAATTCCTCAAACCAGCGAATTGTGAAACGGGTGAGGTTCCGAATGTTCTTTTCGGTCTCTTCAATCTCCTTCTCCAAGCCCTTGATCTCCTCGTCAGCCTTGAACTTGTTGAACTTGGATATCCGCTTGATCCGAATCTCGGTGAGTCGCACCAGGTCCTCCTCGGTCACCTCGCGCTTGAGCAGCTTCTTGAAAGGCTTCAAGCCATCATCGATCGCCTTCAGCACCGCCTCCCAAGTTTCGCACTCCTCGATGTCGCGGTAGATGCGATTCTCGATGAAGATCTTTTCGAGCGAACTGAAGTGCCATTTCTCGTTGAGTTCTCCGAGCTTGATTTCGAGTTCCTTGCCTAACAGCTCACGAGTCTGATTCGCACTCCGTTTGAGAATCTCCGTCACTCCCATGAACTGCGGTTTGCCGTCGGCAATCACGCAGGCATTTGGCGAGATGCTCAGCTCGCAGTCGGTGAAGGCAAACAGCGCATCGCGACTCGTCTCCGCATCCACCCCCGATGGCAGATGCACCAGGATGTCCGCCTTGTCCGCCGTGTTGTCCTCGATCCGGGAAATCTTGATCTTTCCCTTGTCGCCGGCCGCCACGATGGAATCCATCAGGTTCCCGGTCGTCGTTCCGAAGGGAATCTCGGTGATGCGGATGAGGTTCTTTTTCTCGACGTGCATCCGCGCACGCACCCGCACCTTGCCGCCACGCAGCCCATCACGGTAATCGCTGGCATCCATGATACCCCCGGTGGGGAAATCCGGCAGCAGCTCGAACGACTGATTTCTCAGTGCCGCAATGCAGCCATCGATGATCTCGATGAAATTGTGGGGCAGCATCTTGCAGGCAAGCCCCACGGCAATGCCCTCGACTCCTTGCGCCAGGAGCACCGGGAATTTCGAAGGGAGCACCACCGGCTCCTTGTTCCGACCGTCGTAACTTGGCGTCCATTCGGTCGTCTTCGGATTGAATGTCACCTCCAGCGCAAACTTGGTCAGACGGGCCTCGATGTATCGGGGAGCTGCCGCATTGTCACCCGTCAGCGTGTTGCCCCAGTTTCCCTGGCAATCGATCAGCAGATCCTTCTGACCCATGTTCACCGTCGCGGCGCCGATCGCCGCATCACCGTGGGGGTGATACTTCATCGTGTTCCCGATCAGGTTTGCCACCTTGTTGTAGCGACCGTCATCGAGCTCCTTCATCGAGTGCAGAATCCGCCGCTGCACCGGTTTCAGGCCATCATGCAAGTGCGGCACGGCGCGCTCGAGGATCACGTACGATGCGTAATCGAGGAAAAATTCCTTATACATTCCCCGCAGGGAATTGGGTTCATCGGCGTCTGAAGTCATTGCTGAGGCAATGCTTAGGATTCCCGAATCAATGGGCAAGGCCGAATCTTCAATCGAAGTCCGGATCGAAGGGCGGCGCGGGCAGCTCACCCTCCTTTGGAGCCAAACCCAGCGGCCCCATTCCCGAGGGCGCGCGTGGAGTGGTGATCGGCACGAGGTTCAGCTTCAAATCGCACCCCCTCGCACAGGTCGTTTCCTGACGGTCCTCCAGATCGGTGAAGTTCACCCTATCGATCCGGTTCCACGCCACACAGGCGAGCACATCGATCATCCGTTGGTAGGATGCGCCTGGGGCGACATGGATTTCCACCGATCCGACACTCGACGTCGCCTCCATTGCCATTTTGTAGGCCGAAAGCCTCTGGTCGAGATTCGTCAACGTCCGGTCCTCCCTGTCCCGATCGAGCACATCTCGAGCGGCCCCTAATCCCACCGACACCTTTTCATCCGCATCCACGACGATGAATACGGGCTCAATGTTGGGAGGCCCCCAACAGCCCACCCCCCACGCGAGGCTCAAATGAAAGCCCGCTGGCCTCGATGGCCCGGTCCCTTGATCGACCAGAAACTCGATATCACAGATCCCCGACTTTGCGGCGATCCGAAGCAACTCACGAATCTCCCGAAACGGAATCTCCGCCGGAGCCGAGATTAAGAGCCTTTCTTCGAATCCCTCACGTCGACAACGCTCACGGATTTCCTGAAAGCTATCGATCAATTTGTCGTGATCCGGGCAGGATGCATGAAACCGCCCCTGATCGTAGGTTTTCCAACCGTCCCCCCTCCGCAGAACTTCAAGCAACCCTCCATCACGCAGATCCAGGCTCGGAGCTCCGTACGACTTCACCAATCCTTCGAGTCTTCCTCCATGGATGTCCACCGGCTCCCGCTCCGCCACCTCCTCATGCCGGCACCCCGCCAGCAGGAGTCCTCCTGCGAGCCCGATGGCTCGCCAAAAATTCAACACCCAGCTCACATAAGGCAAACGCCCCACCACGCCATCCTCTTAGCCATTCGCCATCCCCTCGGAACTTCTCCCGATAAATCCCGATCTCAGCGGCATTACCCAAACAGAATACTAGCCGCCGCGGCCATTATTGCCGAAAACACCACCGTGTTCCGCATCCTTGTTCTCCCACTCCTTCTCGCCGCTCCTCTCATGGCGCACGATGCCGAGTGGCCGGATGCCATGCAGAACCATCGTCCCATCGTCCGATGGTGGTGGCCCGCTGATCTCTCGCCGGAGGCCGATCCCCATCATGAACTCGAACAGATCGCCGCAGCCGGTTTCGGAGGAGTCGAAATCCGACCAGCTCCTCCCCTTCGAAATCGCACCGCCACCAACCTCGAGTGGCTCTCCCCAGCCTGGATCGATCGCTTCTCGGCCGCCACCAAAACCGCCGATCGACTCGGCCTAAAGCTAGATCTCTCTAACAACGGCCCGAGCAGCGCCAACCTTCCTCCCATTCCGCCTTTCGAACTGGCCATTCAGTCCGTACCGATCATTGCCACCACTCAGGGCGGCCCACTCGATCTGGAGGTTCCTGCCGGCGGTGTCGACTGCCTTGGCGCCTGGCCAAAGCACGGTCCACCCGTCGATCTACTTCCCTTCATCGACCTTGAAACCCACCAGCTCCACTGGGACGCCCCACCCGGGACTTGGAGAATCTACGGCATCGGCCGCGAGGCGAAGAATTACCCCGACTACTTTTCAACCACTGCCACCGCCAACGCCCTCGCCTACTTTGCCGACGCCTTCCTCGAATCCGACGCCGGCTTCCCGCGCTCCTCCACCCTCGAGACCTTTGAGCAGCAAGCGGACTGGACAAGCGCGCTCGTCGGCGCCTTCCAGCATCGGCGCGGCTACGACCTGCGCACCCAGCTCCCCGCACTTTATGGCGACGCCGAAGCGGGAACGGTCGAACGCGTCGTCACCGACTACCGCGAAACCCTCGCCGACCTGCGCCGCGACACACTCATCACCTGGCACAAATGGGCCAACGATCAGGGATCGCTCAGCAGAACCCACATCAATGGAATCACCGGCAATCCCATCGATCTCCATGGCGTTCCTGATATTCCCGGCATGCTGATCGAGGGCCTTCCAAGCGACGACGACCTGCCGCTCCTGACATTCGCCGCCTCGGCGGCCCACCTCCACGCCAAGCCCCTCATCGCTGCCACCGTTTTCCATTCGCCCAGGGATCCCGCTCTAACAACTCCTGCGGAAATGAAGCGCGCGGTCGACCTTCTGTGGCTCAGCGGAGCGAATCTGCTGGTTCTGGACGGAATCGTCAGCAGCTTGCCCGACGAGTCGCACCAGATCGCCTCGCCGACGACTCTACCGATCACGCCACTAGGTCCGGGTTCGGGTCGTTGGGAAAACATCCAGTCGTTCACTGACTACATCGCCCGTTGCCAGAGCATCCTTCAGGCGGGTGCTCCCGACCCTGACGTCCTGCTCTACTATCCGACCCACGACCTCTCCAGTGAGCGCGGCGGCATCCCGAGCGATCCCGCCAAACAGACCGAATGGTTTCTCCCCACGGCCTTCCACCGCACGGCTCGCGCGCTCATCGAGCATGGCATTTCCTGTGACTATGCTTCCGACCTGCTGATCCAGAACGCCACCGTCAGCCACGGCCGTATCATCCTCGGAGGGATGGCCTATAAAACCCTGATCCTTCCCGAAGTACGACAACTCTCGGAGATCACGGCCAAGCACCTCCTCGAACTCACGCTCCAGGGGGCGACCCTCACGGTCATCGGTGACTGGCCGCGCGATGTCCCGGGCTTTCCGATGCCTGACATCCGCCGCGGCACGCTCTTCACCACCTTTCAGAACATTCCGGAGTCTCAGATCCGCGAAGGTGAGGACCCGATCGAGATCCTCACCGAGCTGGGCGTCGTCCCCGAAGCCATGGCTTCCCACGGCCTCCGTTTCGTCCGCCGCAGCCACAACGAAGGCAGCCACTACTTCATCGTCAATCGCTCGAAGCAGCGCGTCGACGCGTGGATTCCGCTCTCCACTCCGGCGATCTCCGCCGTCCTCATGGATCCCCGCTTCCTCAGGCGCAGCGGCATTGCCCCCAGCCGGGTCCGCAATGATCGCTTCGAAGTGCAACTGACGCTCGAACCCGGCGAATCACGCATCCTTCGCACCTTCAGGGAGCGCGAAGCCGAGGGGCCCGACTGGTTTGAGCTCTCTCCCAGCGCCTATCCGCGTTCCATCGCCGGCACCTGGAATGTCGCATTCATCAGTGGTGGCCCCGAACTTCCCGACGAATACGAATCCCCGCTGCTCGGCTCCTGGACGACCCTCGACGACCCCCGAGTCGACCGCTTTCAGGGAACTGCCCGATACAGCATCGGGATCGAAGTGCCCCAAGACGGCAAGTGGCTGCTCGATCTCGGAGAAGTCGCCCACACCGCTCGCGTCACGATCAATGGAAACGAAGCCGGAACCAGCTACGCCCCTCCCCACCTGCTTGACGTTTCCAGATTTCTTAAGACCGGCACCAACACCCTCGCCATCGAAGTTACCAACCTTCCCCAGCCCGCTCCAGAGAGCAATGATCCTCCGGGCAACTCCGGACTGCTAGGACCTGTTAGACTCATTCCTCTAACGGAATAAGATGGTCGACCGTGGCGCCAGAATGAAAGACGGCCGGGACTCGCGTCCCGACCGTCTCCAACCATCCTTTTGTGCGAGGAAACTTTTTCAGCTAAGCCACCTTCCGGAGATGCTTCGGCTTCGCCAGCTGACGCTCGGCCCTTTCGAAGCAGCGGTAGATTGACTGGTCGAGGTGACGACCTTTTGCATGGGCTTCGAGAAGCCGATGCTTCGAATCATGCACGATCAAGTGGACTTCGGATTCACCTCGTTTCGCAAACATGTGGAGTTCCGCTCGATGCAGGTCGGGATGCAAGCGGATGAGATGCTGGTAACGTTGCTGTAAGACCACTTTGGTGTGCTCTTTCAGGTGGGTATTCTGCGTCTCGATGTGTTTCGCGAAGTCGTAGACCGTTTTCATGATTTCATATTGCTTTTCAGTCGCCTTCACCATGAAGGCACCACCCTGAAAGGCATCACGAATCATGCCATTCTGAAATCTCAAGCTTCCGGAACCCATGCATTTCCCTCATGGGTCCACGGAAGGGACATGATTCCTTCACCGTCCTTTTGAGAGCGTCCCGTCTCCCATGCCTGCATCGTTCTGGTCAAAGCCCCGGCCGCCAGCTAGGCTTCGCGGAGTGCAGATGTTCGCTGTCATCGGGCGTCCTTTCCTCGCCTTCATCTCCTACCTGGGCAAGCTCGGCTTGCTCATCAGCATGGTGATGGAGTCCATCCTGAATGGGAAAAGGCGGCACCGTCTGATGTTCGAACAGGTCGTCGAAATCGGCTATCGCTCCCAACCCGTCGTCATCGTCACCGGGGCTTTCACCGGAGCCGTCCTCGCCGCCCAGTCGCTCTTTCAGTTCAGCGAGCTCGGCATGGAAACCGGTGCGGGCGCGCTGGTGAGTGTCGCCATGATGCGCGAACTCGGACCGTCGATCACCGCATTGATGCTTGCAGGCCGCGTCGGGGCGGCCATGGCCGCAGAGATCGGCACCATGAAAGTAACCGAACAAATTGATGCGCTGCGCTCGGTGGGGGTGCATCCCATCGACTACCTCGTCAGCCCGCGGCTCGTCGCCATGTTCATCGCCATGCCTCTGCTTATCGCGGAATCGATAGCCTTCGGCATCATCTCATCGCTCCTGGTTGGCACCGTCACCTTCGAGGTCAACGCAGCCTACTGGATGAACCAGGTCCATCTCCACACCGACCTCTCCGACATCATCATTGCGCTCACCAAAGGAACGGTCTTCGGGTTTCTCATCGTCATTGTCTCCTGCCACCAGGGCCTCAGCGCCAGCAATGGCGCCGTCGGTGTTGGCCGTAGCACCACGCGGGCCATGGTTTACTCCGCACTCGCCCTGCTGGTCTTCAACTTTTTCCTCACCCTGCTCATGAACATCATTTTCCCGACAGGTTTCGGAAATTAGACCATCTGCAGCGCCCATTCTGCTTCATTCAGGGCGAAATGCTGGAAACTCAGTGACTTTCCATTCCGCAGAGCTTTCTTGACGAATCGAAATCACCCTGAAATGATTTCAAATCCCGGCTCAGCTGGCCCCAAGCCCTCGGATGATCTTATCGAGGTGCGCTTGTTTTCAGCTAGCATACGGTTCCGACGTTCCCCCCGGTCGGAGTCGTAGGGTCGGGAATCTCACCATGGTGGCGGAGATTTCCCGCCTGACAAAGCCGGGAAGCAGTGCCAGTTTCCCGGCGCCTGAATCACGGTGCATTATGAAACCATTGGACATTCTGTCACTTTCCCTACTCTTTTCGACCATTTCCGGCCAGATTTCCGGAGCAACCAGCAGTCCGCAATTCAGCGGGCTTGGCGACCTTCCCGGGGGAAATGTCCGCTCCGTCGCCACGGGAGTCTCGGCCGATGGCAGCAGCGTCAGTGGCAACAGCTCATCGACCAGCAGTTCGTCACTCCCGAATGTCGATACGGAGGGCTATCGTTGGACGGAACCCGGGGGAATGCTCAAGGTCGGCTTTCTCCCCCTCACCTCCCCGGCATCAACGCTTAGCGGCTTGTCGGCCGACGGAAAGATCGCAACCGGCTACGCAGCCTTTGGCCTCGGCGCGTCGTCGAATCGCGCGGTTCGCTGGGTCGAGGGTAGCGGCTTGAGCAATATCGGAACGCTGTCGGGCGGATCATTTCAGTACTCAGAAGGCCGTGACATCTCGGACGATGGTCTCCGGATCGTTGGCCAAAGCTCGTCGAGTGCCGGCTTTCGTGGCTTTCTTTGGACCTCCGGAGGCAGTCCTACCATGCTCAATCTCGGTGTGGTCGCATCGGGAAACCTCGGTGGAATATCCGAAGCCAATGGCATCTCCGGAAATGGACTGATGGTCGTCGGTTCAAGTACCGCCAATTCGGGAACACCCGCCACCGACACAACACCCGAAATCATCACAAGTCAGCAAACCCAGGCCTTCAAATACAGCGTCGCAACGAGCCGGGTCGGACTCGGCGATCTTGCCGGAGGGCCGGTCGATTCCAGCGCTTATGCCGCTTCCTATGATGGCGCCGTCATCGTCGGCTACGGAACTCCCGGCACCAGCATCAACCACGGCGTGATCTGGACGGATAGCGGCATGCAGTCCGTCGGAGATCTTCCGGGTGGTGCCGAAGCCTGCCGTCTCTATGACGTCAATGCGGATGGCACGATCGCCGTTGGCCTCGGGAACGATGAGACAGGCCGTGCTGCGGTCATCTGGGACGCGGATAACGGGTTGCGCAAACTCTCGACACTCATCAGTGGTCTTGGAATTGATCTGAGTGGATGGAAGCTGGAAACGGCGCAGGGCATATCAGCCGATGGCGATGTCATCGTTGGCAATGGCACCAATCCGGCAGGCAAGAAGGAAGCATGGAGGCTGACCGGAGCCTTGGCGCTCTACGCTGAGCCGGAGCCTGAGTCGCCCGCGCCGAGTCTGGCCCTTGGCAAAGTCATGAGTTTCGCGACGACCCCCGGGAATGTCTATCAGGCTGAGTATTCCGATGATGCCAGCAACTGGTTTTCCCTCGGAAACAGCCATTCCACCATCGGCGCCGCCTCGCCCTCACCGCACAGCATTGCCGATCCGAATCCTCCTTCGGATTCCCGATCCTACCGTCTCACCCTTCTTCCTGGCTCGACCTCGGCTTCCCCGCCCGCCTTCACCATCAGTGAAGGAGCCGTGCTCAGCTTTCCAACCGACCCAGGCTACATTTACCAAGCCGAATATTCCCCCAACCTGAGCAACTGGAGCAATCTCGGCAGTCCGATCCCCACCACCGGCGACACGGTTGGAATCATCCATACCGTTTTTCAGCCCTTCACCGTTTTTCCCTCCCCATCACCGGCCCGCAACAACTACCGCCTGCGGATCGATGAACCCTGATGGTCGGCTCATGCCGACATCCTCACCGACTTCCGGTCGGGATCGAGAAACTGCCGCCAGCTGTCATCCTGTTTGTCCCGGTCCTTGAGTCCATACATCGGCCGCCAACGCGGAATCACAGGTTTGACCAAAGGAAACATGTTGGCCTCATGCGGCAACTTGTTTGCCTTCCGCGTATTGCATCGGATACATGAAGTCACGATATTATGCCAAGTCGTCGGCCCACCCTTGTCTCGGGGCATGACGTGATCGAGATTGAGCTCGGGCTCCTGAAAAACCTTCGCACAGTATTGGCAGGTGAACTTGTCGCGGAGAAAGACATTCCGTCGCGTCAGGCGAACCTCCATCCGAGGAATCTTATCATAGAGTGATAATACAATGATCCTCGGCACCCTCAGAGCCATCCGGACACTGTGAATCAGTTCATCGACGAGAGCCGTTGAAGAATGCTCAACCCAGGATTCGAGACTATGAGTCCGGTACGGATCCTCTCCATCAGTCTGCACGACCTGGGCATGACCAAGGAATAGCAACTTCAATGCACGACGCGCCGAGCATGTCTGTACCGGTTGCCAGAACCGATTGAGCACGAGGACCGAATGATCGAGTAATACCTCCACGCTTTTTTTCCAAGATTTGCATCGGAAACTAGCAGTCTTCGTCCTTCTGCCAAGGTTCAAATTGTGGAAATGCCGACAAATGGGGGATTTCCGGAAAGCAAAACTACTTCCCCAAGAAATCCCTGATTTTCGCCTGCTTAATCATCATCGCCATCATCAACTTCGATCTCCGCCGCCAGCCTTCGATCGTGACGGATATCCTGCGCCGAGCCCAGGAATACTGCGTCTTCGCCGATATTGACGGACAGGTCTCCGACGCGTTCCAGGGAACGAGCCACAAAAATCAAGTGGAGGAGATCCTCCGCTCGCTCACCACCCTCTTCCAGCTGGGCGCTCAGCGTGCTAATCACATTTTTGTGAAGTCGGTCGAGTTCCTTATCACGCTCCACCAACGAGGCCCCCAGGGAACTATTCCGGTCC
The DNA here is from genome assembly GCF_042664875.1 of Haloferula chungangensis. Taxonomy (NCBI): domain Bacteria; kingdom Pseudomonadati; phylum Verrucomicrobiota; class Verrucomicrobiia; order Verrucomicrobiales; family Verrucomicrobiaceae; genus Haloferula; species Haloferula chungangensis. Next base: position 34,912 of record NZ_JBHTBS010000016.1, read on the forward strand.
GTGTAGGCCGCAACCGCGTCGCGCAAAATCTTGTCCGCAATGCCATAGACCGGCTCAATGAGCTTCACTTCACTCAGCTCCGAGCGTTTCAGCATCTTTTTTGCCCGCTTGGCGATGTTCACCGCATGGTCGGAAATCCTCTCAAGATTGGCGGCCACCTTCATCGAGCTGATCACCAGTCGCAGGTCGCTTGCCACGGGATGAAAGCGCACGAGAATATCCATCCCGGTCGAATCGATACTCCGCTGCAACTCATCGACATCACTATCATCCGCAATCACGATCTTGCATCGATCCAGATCACGCTCAAGCAGCGCATGGATCGCACGTTCGAGATTAAGGCGGGTCTGACCGGCCATACTGATGACCTCGCGGCGCAGATAGCTGATGGCCTCGTCAAACTCGTGGATGATGTGGGGTGATTCCGGATGCATGGGTCGTAATGATGATTTCAGCCAAATCGGCCGCTGATGTAGTCTTCGGTTTCGCGTTTCTTCGGATTCGAGAAGATCGCGGATGTCGTGCCATACTCGACAAGCTCTCCCAGGTAAAAGAAAGCGGTTTTATCAGAAACTCGAGTCGCCTGCTGCATGTTGTGAGTGACGATCACAATCGTGAATTCCTTCCGGAGCTCAAGGATGAGTTCCTCCACCTTGGCGGTGGCAATGGGATCAAGCGCCGAACAAGGCTCGTCCATCAGCAGGATCTCGGGACTCACTGCGATGGCGCGCGCGATGCATAGGCGCTGCTGCTGGCCACCGGAAAGACCGAAGGCACTTTCGTTCAGACGATCTTTCACCTCATCCCAGAGGGCCGAACCACGCAGCGCCTTCTCGACGATTCCGTCCATCTCCGATTTCTCGACCACCCCTGTCAGGCGTGGCCCATAGGCGACGTTCTCGTAGATGGAGCGAGGGAAGGGATTGCTCTTCTGGAACACCATGCCCACCCGGCGGCGTAGCTCGACGGGATCGACGTCCGGACTATGAATCTCCGTGCCGTCTATCAGGATCTTTCCCTTCGTGACCTTTGCGCCCGGAACCAGATCGTTCATGCGATTGAAGCATCGCAGCAAAGTCGACTTTCCACAACCTGACGGACCGATGAAAGCCACGATTTCCCGCGGAGGGACGATCAGGTCGATACCCTTCAAGGCACGGGAACTCCCATAGCAGAAATCCACGCCTTCGACCTCGATGACGGCGCGGGTTTTCTCCACGCTCGTTTGCTTCTTTTCCATGTCGTGCATCAGCTGAAACGTCCGGAAATGTAAGACTCCGTTTCCTTTTCCTGGGGGTTCTCGAAAATGTCGCGTGTCGGACGATACTCGATCAAACGGCCCATGTAGAGGAATGCCGTCCGGTCCGAGCAGCGTGTTGCCTGCTCCATGTTGTGGGTCACGATCACGATCGTGAACTGTTCCTTCAGCTCACGGATCAAGTGCTCGATCTTCAGTGTCGCGGTGGGATCGAGGGCGGCACAGGGCTCATCCATCAGAAGAATCTCGGGCTGGTTTGCGATCGCCCGGGCAATGCAAAGACGCTGCTGCTGTCCGCCGGAAAGCCCGAAGGCACTTGAGTGAAGACGATCCTTCACTTCATCCCAAAGGGCCGCCGATCGCAGCGATCGTTCGACCACTTCATCCAGTTCCTTTTTCCTGTTCCGGCCTGCGACCCGCAAACTGAAAACAACGTTTTCATAGATCGTCTTGGCAAAAGGATTGTACTTCTGGAACACCATTCCGACCCGCTTGCGGAGGGAGATCACCTCGACTTGGGGGTCATACAGACTCTGATCATTCAGGCGGATGTCCCCTTCGTGGTGCACTCCCTCAATCAGGTCGTTCATGCGGTTCATGTTCCGCAGCAAAGTCGACTTCCCACAACCGGATGGTCCGATCAGAGCCGTTACCTTCCGTTCAGGAATGTCCATGTTGATACGATGGAGCGCCTGCTTCGCACCGTAGTGGAAACTGAAATTGTCGATGGCGATGAAATCTTCCCGTGGCATTAGAAACTGCTGGTGGCGTACTTTTTACGCAGGTGGTTGCGGATCATGATGGCGGCGAGATTCATCACCACCACAATGGTGATCAGAAGCAAAGTGGTCGCAAACACCATCGGCTTGGCAGCCTCCGAGTCGGGAGACTGGAAGCCAAGGTCATAAATATGGAACCCCAGGTGCATGAACTGTCGCTCGGCGTGAACAAACGGCGCCACGGAGTCGACCGGGAGATCGGGCGCACTTTTGACGACGCCGACCAGCATCAGCGGGGCGACCTCACCGGCTCCGCGAGCCATGGCAAGAATCACACCGGTTAGAATACCGGGAACCGATGCGGGGAGCACCACCCGTTGGATTGTCTGCCACTTCGATGCTCCGCAGGCGAGCGCGGCCTCACGCACCCCGCGCGGGACGGCGGCAAGGGCTTCTTCGGTCGCCACGATCACCACCGGCACCGTCAGCAGAGCCAGGGTCAGCGATGCCCACAGGATGCCACCGCTCTTGAAGACGGGCTCTTCCAGGTCTGAGTAGAACCAATCATCGACCACGCCGCCGACAAAGTAGATGAAGAATGCGAGGCCGAAGACCCCGAAGACGATCGAAGGCACACCGGCAAGGTTGTTGACCGAGATCCTCACCGCCTGGACCAGCGGACCCTGCTTTGCATACTCCCGCAGGTAGATCGCGGCAATCACACCGAAGGGGGTCACAAACAGACTCATCACCAAGGTCATCACCACCGTTCCAAAGATCGCGGGGTAAACGCCGCCTTCCATATTGGCTTCACGTGGATTGCTGCTGAGGAAGCTCCATATCCTGCGAAGCATCTCCCCTGCCCGCCCGAAAACTCCGACCTTATTGGGCGCAAAAACATGCAGGAGTTCACCGGAGGAAACCCGCAGCTCCCTGCCATCCGCCGTTTCCATCACCAAATGGTCTGCCTCCAACCGTTCGCGGATCTCGAGACGTTTCTCATCGAGCTTCGCATACTTAGTCTGGAGCTCGGTCAGCTCCGCGAGGATCTCTTCATTCTCGCCATGGAGTCGCTCTTCGTTCTTGAGCTTCTTGACCTGCTCGCTGTTCCGACCGATTTCCTCTTTCTCGATTCCTTCGAGTTCATCGCGGAGCTTCCGGCTCGCCTCAAGCTCCGCTTCCACACGTGCCATGAAATCGGCCGTGCCTGCTTCAAGCCGCTCACCGTTTCCAAACTCAAACGCCACGGCTCGCCCGATCGCGCTTCCTCCTTCGAGACGCTCCACCACTAACAGATCATCGGGCTCGCTTGTCCCCTTGATGTCCGCCCGGTCAATATAGACGAAAGTCTCGCCGTAGAGGTCCCGATTGCCACGAAAAACCTGGATCTCCTCGTGATAAACACCGGCCATGTCGCGGCGTTCGCGCTCTTGGGCGATGTATCCGCCGACTTTTTCCTGCACGCCATCTTTCTCGACATCAACGATAACCAATCGCTTCGGCCAGAAACTTTCCATCCCCTTCACCACCACCAGGCTCAGCAGGCTCAGTGTGAGGATCACACCGATCGCCAGTCCGGCAGCGGTAAGCCATACCAGCGGCTCCCCTTTTCGGGAGCGTCCGGTCGTTGCAAAACTATGAGTTGAATCAGCCATCGAATCAGATCAAACGAGCTTGTTTTTCTCCCTCAATCGCTGACGCATGACTTCGGCCACGCTGTTGAGGATGAATGTCAGCATGAAGAGCACCAGCGCGCCCAGGAAAAGGGTTCGGTAATGAGTCGATCCCGGTGCCGCCTCGGGAAGCTCAACCGCGATGTTCGCGGAGAGGGTTCTCATTCCGGAAAAGATGTTCCACTCGGTTACGGGCGTGTTCCCCGTCGCCATCACCACGATCATCGTCTCTCCGACCGCACGGCCGAATCCGATCATCAGGGCCGAGAAGATCCCCGGAGATGCCACCGGAATGATGATCGAGCGCACCACCTGCCAACGGCTTGCCCCCAGTGCGGAGGCTGCTGCTGTTAGGGTCTTGGGAACATTCGAAAGGGCATCTTCAGCAATCGTGAAAATCACCGGAATCACCGCGAATCCCATCGCAAAGCCGACCACGAGCGAGTTCCGCTGGTCGTAGGATGAACCGGTTGCCTGAGGCCACCAGAGACGGAAATCCGCGATCGTTTCCCCGCTGTTCGGGTCCTTGTAGACGAAGAAGATCTTCTCGATTACCGGCCCCATCGTCCACGCCAGCCATGAGACACCCAGCAGCACTGGAAGCAGCACCATCCACTCACGCCCCCCTTCAAACCGCCCGCGAATGGCCATCGGTTGGCGACTCCAGATGATGCCCACCAGCAGGGCTGAAATCGGCAACGACAAACACACCAGAATGATCGAAGGAACCTTGTCGTCCAAAATCGGCGCCAGCCAGATCCCCGCAAGGAAGCCCAGCACCACGGAGGGCAACGAGGCCATGATTTCCATCGCCGGCTTCACCACCCGTTTCATCGGGGCAGGAAGGAACGCCGCTGAGAAAACCGCCGCCAGCAAGGCAATCGGAACTGAAAACAGCAGCGCATAGAAGGTCCCCTTCAATGAGCCAACGATGAGAGGAATGAGCGAAAGTTTGGGTTCGAAGTCATCCGACCCACCTGTCGACTGCCATTGATAGACAGGCTTCGATCCCCCCTCATACCAGACTTTTCCGAAGAACGCCCTCACTCCCGCCTCCGGGTGGTGGTCTTCAAATGAAAACCGCTGAACCTGACCCTCAGCACCGGCAATGAAGAAATTCTCGGTCTTGCCATCGATCGCGGCGGCAACCGCTTCGAATTCCGTCTCGCCGGACCAACGGGTCGATCCCGATGTGAGATGGCGGATTGAGAGTTCACCGCCGGCTCCCGTGAGAAAGCTCTTCTTTCTCAGGCTCGGCGCAAAAACCGGCACGCCATCACCAATGTCTCCAAATGTCTTCGTCTGACCGAAGACCCGATCACTCGAACCCGCAGGACGGAACAGGCTGAAAACCCGCTGTTCCCCGTCGTCTGCCGTCATCGCCACCGAGACCCCACCGAAAAGATAATCCATCCGTGCCACCGCGCGCCCCGCAAAAGGCTCAAAACTCTGCTTGAGCACCGGCACGTCCCTTTCGATGAGGAAGTAATGCACCCTCCCGTCTTTCGTGCCGACCAACAAGGCCATGCCATTCTGGGACGCCGCCATCGACGTCACCTCACCGCCAATCGCCTCAGTCAGATCATCCGCCCCCAGCTGGGTCAGCTTGGCCTTTCCGATGAGCGACTTCTTTTGTCCGAGCCGGATGACCGAAACTCCTGACTCACGGGCGACGAGAATGCTCTTCTTCGTATCGCCATCACCATAGGCGAGAAGCCGCACCGCACCTTCACCACTTCCCGTATCAAACCACGGCTCCGTTACCACGGAAGGAATGACCGTTCTTTCCCCATCTTCTGAAAACTCGGTCTTGTAATCGACCCGGAACGAACCCACACGACCATCCAGCAGCCCGACGGAGACCCGTTGATGCACCGCATCGTACGATGCCGCTGAAACCTCAACCCCTTCAAGCGTCGGAACGGCGACGACGTCGCGCTCTCCGCTCTCCAGGTCGAGGAAGACGACATCACTGCCGCCATGATAGAGGAAGGGCCTCTCACCCCATTCATCCACCCCGAGCAGCAGCGGCCGCTCGGCGGGGACAATCATCATTTTGTCCGCCTCAACCTTGGCGCCGGAGAACAGAGGGATGATCTCCTTGACGATGAAGAAAAAGATCCCGAACACCGCCAGGATCACCACCATGCCGCCCACACTGATCAAGTGGGTCATCACGCGATCCAGCCACAAGGTTCCCTTGGAAACCTCGAAACGCTTCGGGTCGGGTGTCGGTTGATTACTGGCTGAGTTCATTCAGAGGCAACAAAAGATCTGCAGATGAAGCCTGCTCCGGAGTCGAGGGATGTCCGGGCAGGCTTCCAAATGGCTCGAATTACTTCGAAAGCGAATCCACCACTTCCTGCGCCAATTCGGCGGGCATGGGGTAATAGCCATCCTTCTCAACAATCGTCTGGCCTTCCTTGGAAAGGACATAGGTCAGGAACTGAAGCGGAGCGGCGGGAAGCGCTTCACCCGGCTTCTTGTTGACGTAGACGAGGAGAAAGCGAGCCAGTGGATAATCACCCGAAAGCGCGTTGTCATAAGTTGCATCAAAGAACTCACCACCTTCGCTCGAAAGCGGCAGCGTGCGCACGCCCGAGGTCTTGTAGCCGATGCCTGAGTAGCCGAGGGCATAGATATCACCGCCAACACCCTGCACCACCGCCGACGAACCGGGTTGCTCTTTCACCGTTGCCTTGAAGTCACCCTTGCCGAGCACGTTCTCCTGGAAGAATCCATAGGTGCCGGATGCGGAATTGCGGCCGTAAAGCGAGATCGGGCGGCCCTTCCAGGCATCCATTCCGAGCTGACCCCAATCCGTGATGTCGTCGCCACCACGCTTGCGGGTGCTTGAGAAAATCCCGTCAACCTGCGCCATGCTGAGCCCCTTGAGCGGGTTGTCCTTGTGAGCGAAAACGGCGAGCGCATCAATTGCCACTCTCACTTCCGTTGGCTTGTAGCCGAACTTCTTTTCAAACGCGTCAATCTCCTCGGCCTTCATGGGGCGGCTCATGGGACCGAACTGGGCCGTGCCTTCCATGAGGGCTGGCGGTGCCGTGGAGGATCCCTTGCCTTCGATTGAAATGGTGACGTTCGGATAGGCCTTCTTGAAACCCTCCGCCCACAGGGTCATCAGATTGTTCAGGGTATCGGAACCAACCGATGAGAGGCTTCCGGAAACACCACTGACGGGCTCGTAAGTGGGAAGGGCTTCATCGATGTGTGATTCGGCGGCGCTTGCCACAGCTGCGGTGGCAGCGAGGATGCTGATAATGAGACGATTCATGATTTCCTAGCGTTGTTTGTTTTTGTGTGAATTCAGGGACCACGTCCAAGACGGGCTAGATGGACGGATAAAGCGGTTAGTCTGACCAACAGGGCTTGGTGACGACAACGTCACCAAGCGGACTCCTTATAGTTGCCGAAGTTGTCACTCGGCGGCATTCTTCTCGATGGTGGAACGGACCGATGCTTACCAACTCAAGCGGAGCCCGGTCGTCCAGTTCCAGCCTCTGAAGGCGCCACCATTGTTGGCGGTATCCTGCATATCGATGTACTGGAGGCCCGTCTGGATCTTCAGCTTGTTCCCATAGAAATAGTAGTTCAGTCCGACATAGCCTTCCTGATACTGATTCCCCCGCTCCCCATTCAGAGCAACGTTGTCATACTGGGTATTGAAGCGCACGCTGTCCGGACCGTCACCGTCGATGTAGGTGTAGCGACAGACTGCCTGCAGCTTGTCCGTGATGTCCCAATAGGGCATGACCACCACTCCCCAGACATCAGGTTGACCAAGAAATCCATCACCATGCGCCAGATCAGTACGAAGCCCGTAGCAATCCTTCGCATATTCAAAGTTGAGTGAGATCACTTGACCAAAGGAGCGGTTCGAGAAAAGCGCCGGCCGCGAGGGAGTGGTCTCGTTATACATGTAGTCCAAAGCCAACATGGCTTTCTCGGAACCGAGCTGCTCGGAGAGATCGTATCCCAACGACGCCATCCAGGTCGAACCCGCATTGAACTCGCCGAATTCCTTATCCGCTTCACCCTGCGAGTATCCACCGACCTGATAGTGCCAGTTCCCCTGCTTGCCTCCAACGCTCACCCCGGGGAGATATTCGTAAGTGTACCAAAGATTCCCCGACAACGCGTTTCGCTCAAGCGTGAGCAACTCCTTTGAGGATGTCTTGCCATCCAGCGTGAAGCCCATCCCCTGCTTGCCCACCTTCAATCCGAAGGCCTCGTTCGGACTCCAGCCCACATAGGCATCGGTCAACCGGGTATACATCGGATCAATGTCAGGATCGAAGTCAGCTTCCGAATGAAGCGTGAAGTCTTCAAATAACGTCGCCTTCAGTCCCATTCTCCACCGCCGGGTGTTGAAATCCTCATAGCTCAAATCCTTCGAAGGGCCACCAACCAGTGAACCGTCGCCCTGCACGGTCGCGTAGTCGTACTGAAACCGCCCGGTGAAAGCCAACTTCTGAATGACCGGATTCTCGTCATTCTCGTAAAGTGTCGCGAGCCCCCAAATCTTGTCGTAGAGCGATGCCGACTCGGACGCTTCAAGGATTTCAGGGGCGGGAGTGCCCGCGAAGCCTGCCGGAGCCGCTATCGCCGAAATCAACAATTTCGTCACCTTTCCTGAATGGATTCCAGAGATCCGCCAGCCATCAAATTCCCGGTTCAACTTGTTCATTGTTCGCGTCTTGTGAAGATTCCGCACCAAGAATTGGCTGAGAACGGGGCGAAGATGTCACAACCAGCCGATCGCTCTAGGCAGCTTTTGTGACGCATTTGTCACAAAACGAACCGACCTAAAAGAACGTCTGAAGTCCGAACCAGTAGGTGAACGCCGAAAGCTCTCCGTCGACGCCAGCTCCTGGAATGTTCAACCAGTCATATTCCAATCCACATTGCACTTTGAGATGGCTCCCACAGAGCCGGGTCGTCACCCCGGCATATAGGGAATGCATCGCATCGCCCCGCCCCACATACGTTGAAAGATCCACCGACGGACCATGGACCCTTCTGATGTATCGACTGTTCACGCTGCTTCCCCGGTCATTTTCCGACCCCTGATACTGATAACGAAGCACCCCCTGTAGCCTGCCCTCGACGATCCAGTAGTAAGGCATCACGACCACACCCCAGAAATCGCCCTGACGCCTCGAAAGCAGCGTCCCGCTTGAGGGACCTCCGTTGTCGCCGTAGATTCCATCCACGATCAGTCCCCACCGACCATCCGAATACTCACCAGAAACCGAAGTCGCCCACTTGTATCCCCACAAGCTGTCCTCTCCACCCAGCACATCGGCATCATTGTAGAGAACGTCCCAGGTGAATGCCCATTCCTTACACGCCGAGTAGCTCACGCTGCTGTAGTAGGCGACTCCTTCCGTCCAACTTCCGAGAAAATCGACATTCCCACCAATCCGGGTTCGAGCATCCGTGCTGAAGATTCCAAGCGTCGCCGTCCAGTCACCCTTGGCCGCGTCAATACTCAAACCTGTGGGGCGATAACCGCCATACACCTTGTTGGATACGGCCGATCTCTCCACGGTCGGCAGGTTGTTCGACGAACGGTGTCCCTCGTGCGAGAAATTGAATTTCTGGCGTCCGTAGCTGATCGCCAGATCATCCACCCCTTCGACACCAAACGCCTTTCCGATGTCAAATGAAAGCACCGCGATATCGAAATCCTCGTAGCCCCATCCGAGTTTGCGCCCGCCGGGCCAAGGCAAGAGATTGTTCCTCGCATCATCGACCATATTCACACCCGCGTTGGCGGAAAAGAAATTGAGGAACTTCAACCCCGCCCCGAGCCGGAAGCGGCGCACTTCCGTATAGTCGTCACTGAACTCGTAATGGTTCGCGTCTCGCCCCTGCAGGTAGGCGGCCTGCCAATGAAATCGACCGGAAAGCTTGAACTCCTGAATCCAAGGATCCTCGGCATCCTTGTGCAGCATCGCCAAGCTCACTACATCCTTGCAATCCACTTCCAATCCACCGGCATCATCAGCCAGGAGACTGCCCGGAGCGCTCAAAACCCCTCCGATCAGACAGCCCAGAGGCGATAACAAACTCGAAACTCCCTTCATTCCCAGTCACTTGCCTAAATCCACGAGGCCAATCAAGCAATCCGAACATCGTGAAAAAATTCGGATCAGCTCACCCATCGAACGCCCATCGATCATCATGAAGCGCGCTCGGAGAGCACCTTTGCTGCCAGATTGCCCGACTTCTGCAAGTATACCTCGCCTCCATGAAGATTCTGATCGTCGAAGACGACGCCAAAACCGCTCAGGCCATCCGCTCAGGTTTGAAGGCGGAAGGCTACGAGGCTTTCGTCGCTCTTACAGGAAACGATGGGTTCGAGCGTCTCAGCAGTGAAATCTTTGATCTTGTGGTGCTCGACTGGATGCTACCCGGAAAGGATGGAATTTCGATCCTTCAATCTCTTCAGGACCAGGCCACCAAACCACCGATTCTTCTGCTCACCGCGCGTGACCACATCGACGACCGAGTCCTCGGCCTCGATAACGGAGCCGACGACTATTTGGTCAAGCCCTTCGCATTCGCAGAGCTTCTCGCTCGACTACGGGCACTCCTGCGCCGAAGCGGGCGGGAAGAAGTGCTGCAGCGGAATGTCGCCGACCTCGCGATCGACCTTCAGGGACGTCGCGCTTGGCGCGCGAATGACGAAGTCATTCTCACTCCCAAGGAGTTCGATCTCCTCGCCTACCTCATGCGCTTCAGCGGCCAGATCGTGACACGAGAAATGCTGGCCCGCGAAGTCTGGCGCGAACCCAATCGGTCAACTCCGCTCGACAATGTCATCGATGTCCATCTCGCCCGACTCCGAAAAAAGATCGACTCCGAAGGTCATACTCCACTCGTTCAAACCGTTCGCGGTGTGGGATTCGTCCTCCGCAGCACGAACGACAACGCCCGCTGAAATGCCATCGACATGCCTAGCAGCAACGCTCACCCCCAACTCCCCTCCACCAGCCCTTGGTGGAGGCGCCGCTCGCTGAAGCTGCGGCTCACCGCGAGCTTCTCGATCGTGGCCAGTGTGGTGATGCTCGGGCTGATCCCGATCGTCTACGTGCTGATCGAGCGCCAGCTGCGGCTCGAGATGGACCGCCAGATGAAGATCGACTGGAGCCTGATCGAAGCCCACCTCGAATCCGATGGCGTGGACCGGGTGGAGTGGCGGAAGGAAAGTCCCGCCAGCCCGGAAAGCCCGGGCTACGCCGAGACCTGGTTCGATGTCTGGGCTGCGCAGACGAGCCTGCTCAGCCACTGGCCTGCCGACGGAGTTCCGATCTCCGAGCCGCCCTACCGCAAGCGCCCGAAGTCCGATCGGCCTTTCTACAACCTGGTCCTGCCCGAGGGCATCCCGGTGCGCGTGTTTCAGAGAAATGCGAACATCGACGGCCTGCGCACCACCTTGCGGGTCTTCCGTGACCAGTCCGGCCTGCATGAGACGCTGCGCCAGATCATGATCGGCCTCGCCCTCGGCTTTCCCATCGCCGTGCTGCTCGCCGCGGCCGGCGGCTACCTGATGGCCGGGCGCACGCTGCGTCCTCTAACAGCAATGACCGAGCAGGCGCAGCTGATCACTTCCGATTCGCTGAGCCGCCGCCTTCCGAACCCGAACCCTGAAGATGAGCTCGGCCAGCTCGCCAGCGTTTTCAATCGGACCCTGGAGAACCTGGAGGCGTCCTTCGATTCACTCAAGCGCTTCACGGCCGATGCTTCGCATGAACTGCGCACGCCTCTAACAGCCTTGCGCAGCGTCGGCGAGATCGCCCTGCGCGAAGCCGGTGATCCTGAGAAGCAGCGCGAGACGATCAGCAGCATGCTCGAGGAATCCCAACGGCTCAACGATCTGATCGATACCATGCTGATGTTCGCGCGGGTGGAAAGCGGACGCGTCGCCGTCGACCTGAAGCCCATCTCCCTTTCCGAACTCACCGCCACCGTCTGTGATAGCGTGGAAGTGCTCGCCACGGAGAAAGACCAGCGAATGGAACTGGAAGTCAGGCCCAATGTTCGCGTCAGCGCCGACGAGATCCTGCTGCGCCATGCGCTGATGAACATCCTTCACAATGCGATCCGCTACAGCCCGGAACTCAGCACGATCCAAGTCCGCTGCCTTGAAGAAAACGGCGACGCGATCATCGAGGTGAAGGACCAGGGACCGGGGATCGCCGCCGAGCATCAGAGCAAGGTCTTCGAGCGATTCTACCGGATCGACCAGGCGCGCTCGCGAGCGGAAGGCGGCGCGGGTCTCGGACTGGCGATCGCCAAGCTCTCCGTCGAACGGATCGGCGGTCGCATCGAACTCGAGAGCAGCCCCGGCGAAGGCTGCCTGTTCCGCTTCGTTTTCCCGCCCGTCGCGTGAGGAGAGCGGCGGGAGGATTCTTTCACTTTTCTTCCTGAATAAATCTTAAGACTTCCGAGGTGGTGGAATGTCCGGGCGAGACCAAGTCTCTGCTCGAACCTCGCGCCACCCATGCCCACCACCGATCACGAAGCACCCCGTCAAAGTGCCCCTACACCCGCAGCGAAAGCCTCGCCTTTCCGCAACGCGCTGCGCTCAAACGCCCCGGCGGCGACGCTGCTCATCCGCGTGATGGTCGGTGGCGTCTTCCTCTCCGAAGGCATCCAGAAGTTCCTCTACGCCGACGATCGCGGGGCCGGTCGCTTTGAAAAGATCGGCATCCCTTCCCCGGAGATCCTCGGACCTTTCGTCGGCTCGATGGAGATCGTCTGCGGCGCGCTGCTGCTGCTCGGACTGGCCACGCGCTTCGCCGCGATCCCGCTCATCGCGATCATGCTGACCGCGCTCTACACCACCAAACTCCCGATCCTGATCGGCGAGGAATTCGGCGGCTTCTCGCTGCGCCCGCTTTCCCGCTACGGCCTGCTCAGCATGCTCCACGAGGCACGCACCGATCTCTCCATGCTCCTCGGTTCCCTCTTTCTTCTCATCACCGGCTCCGGCCCGTTCTCGCTCGACGCCAAACTCACACGCTCATGAAATCCACCCTCTGGCTTCTCGCCGCCACCCCGCTCGCCGCTAGCCCCGTCGCTACCGCACCTGTCGAATCCCGTGATCTAACACGTCAGACATCACAGCCCGCCATCGCGGAAGCACTGCACGTCGCCGACCTCGGCTCGATGGTCACCGGCTACGTCCGCAGCGTCTCCATCGACATCGGGGATCGTGTGAAAAAAGGCCAGACTCTCGCGACCATCGCCGTCCCGGACTACGAGCAACGTCTGCTCGCGCAGAAAGCCGAAGCCCGCCGGATCGCCACCGATATCCATGCGGTCCAGGCACGACTGAATGCCGTCCAGGCCGAGAGCGATCGCGTCTTCTCGCTGGTGAAAAGCGGCACCGTCACTTCGAAGGCCGGCGACGAAGTCCGCGAAAGGCTCGAAGCCGCCAAGGCCGACCTGGATTCCGCCGAAGCCGAACTCCAGTCCGCCGAAGCCCGCACCGCGGAGACTCAGGCGATGCTCGATTACGCGACGATCAAGGCGCCCTTCGACGGCCTCGTCACCGAGCGCTCGCTGGATCCCGGCGACCTCTTCACCGCCGCCGGCAAAGCGGGCGCCGATGGCTCCGCGCTGATCCGGATCGCCCGCACCGACACGCTGCGCGTGGTCCTTCACCTGCCCGAGCGCGATGCCGTGTGGGCCGATGTCGGCGACGCCGCGACGCTTGCCTTCGACGCGCTGCCCGGTCGTGAATTTGAAACCACCATCGCCCGCACCGCCATCGCCCTCGATGGCAAGGCCCAGCGAATGAGGGTCGAATTCGACCTGCCGAACGCCGACGGCAAGATCCCGCCCGGCCTCTTTGGCCGAGCCACGATCACGCTCGAAGAACGCGCGAACGCCACTGTCATTCCCGCCGACGCGCTGCGCCTCACCGCCGATGGTCCGATGGTCTACCTCGTGGAGAACGGTCGCGTCCGCCATCAAGCGGTGAGCATCGGTCTCGATGAAGGCTCCACCCTCGAGGTCACCGAGGGACTCAAGGGCGGCGACCTCATCGTCACCGGCCGCATTGAACGTCTTGCCGACGGTGCCGAAGTCGAAACCCGCTGAAACCTTCCTTCTTTCCACGCACTCGAATGAACCGTCTTGCCCTGCGAAATCCTTTCGCCGTCCTCGCCGCCGTGCTCGCCCTCGCCCTGCTCGGGCTGGCCGTCTATCCGCGGATTCCCGCCGACATCCTGCCCGATTTCAAGAAGCCCGTCATCATGAGCTTCTTCTCCTATCCGGGTCTCCCGACCCAGGAGATGGAAGGTTCCGTAACCTCGCGTGTGGAGCGCGCGCTGACCCTCGCCGGCGACCGCGAACGAATTGAATCCCGCACCCTTCCCGGTGCCTCGATGCTCAAGGTCACCTTCAACGCCGGGGCCGATCCCTCGACGGCGATGAACGACATCTTCAACTACGAGTTGAGCGACATGTTCCACCTGCCGCCCGGCATCGAGTTCCCCTTCACGCTGCGCAGTGAACCGGCCAACCTGCCCGTCATGCTCGGCGCGATTTCCGGCGAAGGGCTCGACGAAATGGAGCTGCACACGATCGGCTACTATGCGGTCCGTAACAAGATGGGCGGACTTCAGGGCGTCCAGATTCCCCACCCATTCGGCGGAAAGTTCAAGCAGGTCATGACCTACATCGACCCGGCGAAACTCGAGGCCCACAACCTCGCCTTCACCGATGTGGTCGACGCCTTGCGCGATGCCAACGTCGTGCTCGCCGGCGGCACCATGCAGGTCGGCCAGATCGACTACCAGCTCCACCCGATCAATACGCTGGAGACCATGCAGGACATCGATGAAGTCGTGGTCGCCGAACGCGACGGCCAGTTCATCCAGATCAAGGACCTGGGAAAAACCGTCACCGACGCCGCGCTCCAGTACAACATCGTCCGCGTCAATGGCGTGCGATCCGTCTACGTCCCGATTCTGCGCGAACCGGGAGAGAATACGATCCAAGTCGTCGACCGCGTGCGTGAAGGCATCGCCAAGGAGATCCCTGCGATGAAGCAGCGCGGCGAGATTCCGGAAGCCGTCCAGGTCGACCTCGTCAGCGACCAGTCCGCCTACATCCGCAAGGCCATCGCGGGTCTCCAGCTCACCGTCGGCATCGGCGCGCTGCTGGTCGTCGGTGTGGTCATCCTTTTCCTCCGCCGTCTGCGCCCGGCCATCGCGATCCTGATCATGCTGCCGCTGGCGCTTCTAACAGGCATCCTCGGTTTCTACTTCACCGGGGAAACGATCAACGTGATGACCCTCGGCGGTCTCGCTCTCGCGATCGGCACCGTCGTCGATGCCGGGATCGTGGTCGTGGAGAACATCGTCCGCCACCGCGCCATGGGTAAGGATGCGATCACCGCCGCCACCGAAGGCACCGAGGAAGTCTCGCTGCCGGTGCTCGCCGGGACGCTGACTACCCTGGTCGTCTTCGTCCCCGCGATCTTCCTAACAGGAATGATCCGCTTTCTCTTCATTCCTCTCTCGCTCGCCGCGGTGATCACCATCGCCGCATCCTATATCATTGCCATGACGGTGGCTCCGGCATTCTGCGCACGCTTCCTCGGCAAGCAGGAGAAAGGCACGGTGCCATCGAGTGAGGAGCTCGACGAGTCCGTGCCCGAAGGCAGCTTCGCCAGACTGCTGCGCAAGGTCGTCCGTGGCGGCCTGCTCAGCGTCGCCGCGATCGTCGGGGCCGGAGCGGCCTGCTTCCTGCTGGTGCCGACGCTTGGCAGTGAGTTGTTTCCCGATGTCGATGCCGGCACCTTCGAAGTCCGACTGAAGACCATTCCGGGCTCGAAACTCGAGCGCACCGAGGAGGTCGTCAAACGTCTTGAGAGCTCCATCAAGGAAACCATCGGCGAGAAGCACATCGAGACGATCATCGCCAACATCGGCCTGCCGGTTGGCAAAGGCGCGGGATTCTCGACGATCCTCAGCTCGAACGCCGGACCCGACACCGCCTATCTCATCGTCAATCTAACAAGCGAAGGTCGCTCGCGAGGCACCATGTCCTATGTCGAGGAACTGCGGGCCAAATGGAAGACCGACTTCCCCGACGAGAAGTTCCTTTTCGTCACCGGCGGCATCGTCAACGCCGCGCTCAACGAAGGCTCGCCCGCTCCAATCGACATTGAGATCAAGATGAAGGATCTTGAGATCGGACGCCAGGCCGCCGAGACGATCATCGCTGCCGTCAAGGACGTGCCGGGCGCCGCCGACGTGCAGCTTGCCCAGGCGCAGGACCTGCCACAGCTCGACATCAAGGTCGACCGACTCAAGGCCGCGCGCTATGGGCTTTCCCAGGACGATGTCGCCAAGACGGTGCTTTCCGCCTACGGCGCGAGCACCGGCTACACGCAGCTCATCTGGATCGATCCGGCCAGCGGCAAGGACTTCTTCATGGGCGTGCAGCTCGGCGACAACCGTGCTGAATCGCTCGAAGAACTGCGCAACCTGCCGCTGCGCATTGAAACCGAAAGCGGTCCCTCGACGATCCCGCTCTCGCACATCGCCGAGCTCAAGCGGGTGCTGATTCCCGGCGAGATCGCCCACGCCGATATCGGCCGCGTGAACAACGTCTACGTCAACATCGAAGGCCGCGACCTCGGCTCCGTGGTGAAGGACGTCGAAAAACGGCTCGCCGAAATCGAGCTGCCCGACGGCGTCACCGTTTCCCTCCAGGGGCCGGTGCTGACGATGCGCGAAGGCTCGGAGGAAATCGGGCTCGGTCTGATCATCGCGACCGTGCTGGTGTTCCTCATCCTGATGGCTCAGTTCAAATCGATCACCGATCCGCTGATCATCCTGCTGGCCGTCCCGCTGGCACTCGCCGGTGCGGTGCTCGCGCTGTTCATCACCAATACCACGCTCAACATCCAATCGCTGATGGGTTGTCTGATGCTGATCGGCGTGGTGGTCAACAACTCGATCCTGCTGGTCGGCTTCGCCAACTCGGAACTCCACTCCGGCAAGTCACCGGTCGACGCCGCCGTCGCCGCCGCGCGGGTGCGGGCCCGTCCGATCCTGATGACTTCACTGACCCTGGTGGCCTCGATGGCGCCCTTCGCCTTCCAGCTGCTTCCGGGCAACGAAGCGATGATCCCGCTCGCCCGCGCCGTGATCGGCGGAATGATCGTCTCCACCGTCCTGACCCTGTTCCTGGTTCCCGCGGTCTTTGCGCTCGTGAAACGAAGCCCGACCGCCCCGCAGCCCGCCTAAACCCACACCGAACCCAACCACTCCCATGCGTTTCATCTGCCTCACTGCAACTACGGCACTCACCGTAGCTCTGACCTCCTGCACCGACTTCGCCACCTCTACCGACCCGGAGGCGCCCGCCTCCCTGTTCTCGGGAAAGGGTCACTCCCCCGTGCCGAGCGAAGGCACCTATCCGATCGACCTAGAGACCACGCTCAAGCTCGCCGCCGGTCGAAATCTCGATCTCGCCATCGCCATCGAGAAGTCCAATGCCGCCGCCGCGCGCTCGGACCGCGCGGTGCTGTCACTGATCCCTGACCTCGCTGTCGGTGCCTCCTTTGCCAAACAGAACGGGCTGCTCCAGGACACGCTCGGCACGCCGGTGAATACCAAACGGGTGAGCGATTCCAGTGGTCTCGGCACGGCTTCCGGCGTCCCCGGGCTGTCGCTCGATCTGCCGCTGAGCCGAGCGATCTTCTCGCCGCTCGCCGCTCGTCAGGACCGCGCCGCCGCCGTGGCCGCCGCCCAGGCGCAGGAGCATCAGATCTTCGCCGACGCGGCTGCCGCCTACTACGAACTCGTCCGCGCCCGCTCCTCCCTGCAGCTCGCCCGCGAGCTCGAGGGTGCCGCCGGCCAGCTCGCCGATTCCACCAAAGCCTTCGCCGCCGCCGGTGAGGGGCTCGATGCCGATGCCGAACGCGCGATGGCGACCCACCTGCTGCGCAAGGGACACACCGCCCGCGCTGAAGCCAACCTCATCCGCCGCTCCTCGGCACTCGCACGAATCCTTCATCTGCCGCCGTCCCTAACACTGGTCCCGACCGACAAGTCCGTCGCTGCGACCGAGCTCGTCGATCCTGACGAACCGGTCGCCCGGATGGTCGCCACGGCGCTGAAGTTCCGACCAGAAAGCGCGCAGATGCTCGCCGAAGTCGCCGCCGCTGGCAACCGGCTCACCGAGCAGAAGGTCAAGCCCTTCCTGCCGAACGTTTCCGCCGGATACTCGAACTACGAGTTTGGTGCCGGTCAGGGAAGCTCCGTGAGCCGCCGCGATGACCGCGATGAAGTCACCGCGATGATCTACTGGAAGCTCGAAGGCCTCGGCTTCGGCAACGCCGCCGCAGCACGGGAGCAACAGGCCGAACTGAAACTCACCCGTCTCAAGGAGGCGCGCACTCTCGACAACATCGCCAACGAAGTCGCCGCTGCCCGCGCCGAGACCTACGCCCAGCGCGCCCGCATCCCGATCGGACGACAGGCGGCTGGTCACGCGAAGAAGTCCTACGAGCTCACCACCGCCCGACTTCAGGAAGCGCAAGGCCTGCCGATCGAAGCCCTCGCTTCCATCCAGACCCTGGCCGAGGCGAAGCAGGCTGAAGTCGACTCCGTGATCGATTACAACATCGCCCAGCACCGCTTGCTCGCGGCTCTCGGCCATCCTTACCGATAGAACGTTGACGAAAGATTTTCAAAAAATCAGGCGCGTCGAAAACCAGGCGGTTAGCCCCTCATAGATCCGCTGATCCCGGGATTTCATCCGCTCCCACTCCGCGCCGAAGAGCATCGTCATGTGCTTGGGGATAATCGTCCACACGACACCCGCATAGAGCGATTCATGAAAATCGCCGGCTCCGAGCGCCAGTTGCGGAATGCCTTCGTTCGCCGGCAGCCCTGCTTCCCGCGCATAACGCGATGGCATGCCCACCCCGCGCGGGGCCTCCGAAGCCATGATCTCGTAACGCAGCACGCCTTGCAGCTGGCCCTCGATCAACCAGCAAAACGGCATGATTCCGAAGCCATAGAATGCTCCACCGGACAGGGAGTCCGGCCCTTCGTTGCTACCCAGCGCTGCACTCATCCTCAAGCCCCATCGGTCGTCGGCCAGACGCATCCATGGCGTCACCACCCATTCCCAGACCGAATACCGTTCCTCCCGCCCCTCGACATCCTGCCAAGCGGCTCCAAGGGCCACCGTCGCCTCATCCATTCCCCAGCATTCGGAGAAATCATGTCGCCATCCGCTCACCAGCACCGTGCCATCGTCCCAGTTGCCAAATTCCGCGGACGTGTCGGTGGTGAAGAGCCCCAGCGAAAACTGATCCTTGGCACGTCCACCCTTGATCCACGCCCCGGTGATGCCCGTTCCGGCACGAAACGGTGCCACTTGATTGGCCAGAGCGGAACGCTCGACTGTTAGAATCGCGTTGATCGAGGTATCCACCTCCTCGTTCAACTCGATCAGCTTTCTCTTTCCGTAAGCCACCGACATGGATTCCACGCCGGGCAGATCCACCAGCTTCAACAAATCGAGCTCGGTCCAGGCTTGGAAGATCGAGAAGTAGTCCACCTCCACTCCGCCGCCAATCCGGCCCTCATCCTCCACCATGTTCAGATGGGCGAGGAAATCCACCGCACCCAGCGCCCGTCCCTTGACCGTCGCACGGACCCGCCGCCAATCCGCATCACGTCCATACCAGAAATCGCGGCCGCCCGAACTTCCATCCACAAACGCCGACTGAAAGTGCGCGTAGCCGCCAACCTGGAGCGACTGGACCCATCTGCCCTCTGCATCATCGACGAGCACCCCTGAGTCCCACGGAATTCCCTTCCACCAATCCCCATCCGAGGCCACCAATCCCGAACTCAGCAGGATCTGGCTAGCCGCTGCAAAAAGAAGCACCCTCACGCCTGCTAGAAAACCTCTTATGGCTTTCGATTTGAAGCCTGCTGTCGGATCCACGCAGCAATTCGCACGATTTGCGCAATATCATCTCTCTGCTTCGAAAGATCCGTAAGGAAGACTCCTCGCATCCTTCGCTTCCGAGCGTTGCCTATCGCATGCATTCCCGATAGGATGCCCTTATCCTGATGTCGTTCCACCAACACACCGCTCTCATCGTTCTGCTCACCGCAGCGAGCTTGCAGGCAGAGAATCTCTCGGAGATCGAAGAGGACAGCCCCCTCGATGCCGACAAGTACTCGCTAGCGGACCGCATCCGCCTCTCTCTCGGCGGGAGCCTCGACGTTCTGGGAATGACGGCCTTTGGCAGCGATGGGGGTGATACCGCGCTCGGCACCGATTTCACCCTGCGTCTCAGCAAACCGATCCTCCTGCCCGTCGTCGACGAAACCCTCTCCTTCCATGCCCGCGTCCGCTACCGGAGCGCCATTGGTCCCACCGCCCCCTCGGCACTGGGTAGCGAAATCGGAGCTGCCTGGGGGGTGGTCGATGGCTTTAACGACGCCGGTTTTGAGGTCCCCGATTTCTATTTCAGCCAGCTGATCCCCTCCAAAAATATTGAGATCCGCTACGGACAAATGGTCATCGATTCCCAGTTTGATGGCCAAGGCGTTGGAGGCGCAAAGGAGACATTCCAAAACCGTGCTTTCTCCGCCCATCCCGCGGCCGCCTTCCCCCGTCTCGGTGCCGGACTCACCATTGCTTGGGATCCGGAGAACGCTTGGGACTTCGCATTCGGTGTGACGACGGTCCAGGGAACGGCCAGCAGCGAGCAGGTGGACTTCACCTTCAACTCGAGCGATCTCTTCACGGTCGCCCAAGTTGGATACGAATTCAGGCCGAAAAGCGAGGGACTGCAGCGCTTGCAAATGGCAGTCTGGCACTCGGACGCGGTGGAAACCGATGATCCTAACAACGTTCTTGGCAGCGGTCAGGGGACGAGCATCACCTACGAATACTCGCTCACTCCGCCAGACAGCGAGAACGAGATCACCGGCTTTACCCGACTCGCCTGGGCTTCCGGTAGCGCGACTGATGCAAGTTTCCTTCTCGTCAGCGGTGCCATCACCGACATCTGCCCCCGCAATCACATTGGCCTGGGTGCCGGCATCGGACGGGGCGAAGCCAATAAGAACTGGCAGGGCGTGATCGAAGCGTTCTACCGCTACAAATTCCAAAAGCACGGTGAAGTTTCACTCAACGCCCAACTTCTCGCCGGCCAGGGTTTCGTCGACGACAGCGCCATCCGCATGATCATCGGCGCGGGTGCCCGCGTGTCCTTCTGATTGCCTATCACTTGGTGTAGACCACCTGCCAGTTGGCGTCGGCAAATCCCGCTGCCGCCGCTTCGCTCATCTTCCCGGTGATCAAGAGCCGCTTTCTCGCACCTGTAAGGTCATCGCGCCGGGCGAACTCCGCCACTTGCTGAGTCCAGGAAACATAGTCAACCGGCGCAGCGATCTCCAGATATTCGTCGGCCGTTAGACCGCCTGGCAATCGACCCAGAAGCTTCACTTCAAGGTAAGGCGCCGTCGCGTGACGCGCCGCAAGCTGTTTCAGCGCCGTGAGAAAGAAGTCGGCTTGACCGTGCTTTTCAAGTGCCGCGACCGCAGTCACCACATCGACACGCCCCGGTCCACCAGGCATCTGGTTCAAAGTGGTGAGAATTCCATGGCGAAGCGAAATCGTCAGCGCCGGATTCATGAACACGGTGTCAATCGTAGGTGCCGGCACCCCCATCGCAATCATCATATCGCGATCCCTCAGCGCCAGCTCGCTCGGAGTCACATCATAAATTTCCGTCGGCAGTCCCACGGTTTTCGTCGCAGTTAGAGCCATCGATGCACCACCGGATGCCACCGAAGCGCCGATCCGCAAAGGCAGCCCTCCCGCAAAAAAGGCCCAGGTCACCTTGTCCATCTCCTCCTGGAGACGCTCGTTGTCGGAGTAGGGATCCACTCCAAGCTGACGGGCGGTATCAAGCTTCGCCTTGTCATAGCCCGCCACGCTTTTTGCCGCATTTCCCGCACCACGACCCGCAGCAGCCCACTCCTCACTGCTCATCTCGCCGTCCGATTCTTCACTCTTTTTGCCGACCTTCTTGGCCGTGCTGCTGATCGAGTTTCCGACCTTGCTGAAAAAGTGCCCGACCGTCTTCGGCAGCTGTTTCACCGATTCCTTCGGATCCTCCACGATGTTCTTCACGGCATCGATGGGTGCCTCCACCGAACGTTTCACCCCTTCAGCAAAAAGATCGCTCCGGCTGACCTGAGTGAGCTTCGCAATCGCAGCAATCTCCTGAATCCGCTGGTCCACCTGCCGCTCACCTGCGCACTCGAAAACACCAAAGTCGGAGTCGATCGTGAAATGGGTCATGTAGCCATCACTCGGAGCGGAATCCCGCACCCGGAAGTGCGGGCCTTGCATTTCATCAGCAGAAAGAATCTGCGATGCCGAAAGCACCGGGGGAATTTCATACGCCTGGGGCACTTGGGCGGCCACGCTCATCACCAGGCCACTCGTCACGGCCAATCCAGAAAGAATACTTTTCATGGACTCTTTCTTTGTCCGCAATCCCCTCATGTCAAGCGCTCCACCCGCCAC
The DNA here is from genome assembly GCF_042664875.1 of Haloferula chungangensis. NCBI lineage: Bacteria > Pseudomonadati > Verrucomicrobiota > Verrucomicrobiia > Verrucomicrobiales > Verrucomicrobiaceae > Haloferula > Haloferula chungangensis. The sequence continues at coordinate 57,174 of NZ_JBHTBS010000016.1, forward strand.
CCTTGATAGAAGGTTCGACATCCGGCGACCTCAATCCTAAGTTCCTGCAGGCGCCCAATGACAAAATCTGATCCCAGCACCTCGTCACTTTCGTTGAAATCGCGCATCCATCGGTTTTTAGCCATCCCCATGAGCATTCTGATCCCCGGCTGCATGGTCGTTGGGACCGATTACACCTCACCGGCCACGATCACCCCGGACGCTTGGCATCAATCGCTCACCTCTGACCTGAATTCCGGCTCATCTTCACTTGAAGAATGGTGGACCCGCTTCAATGATCCGACCCTCAACCGGCTCATATCCACCGCCCGCGAGTCCAACCGGGATCTCGCCATTGCCTTCGAAAGAATCACCGAAGCCCACGCGGCACGTGGGATTGCCCGCAGCCAGCTCTTCCCGAGCCTCGATTTCAACGGCGGCGTCTCCCGTGGCCGCACCAGCGAGAACATCGGCAGCCCCTCACCTCCCGCAGGAAAAACCAGCGACTTCTGGGCCACCGGAATCGACGCGGGATGGGAAGTGGATCTCTTCGGCGGCGTGCGCCGCTCGATCGAGGCCGCCGATGCCACGGCAGAAGGAGTCGAAGAAGTCTATCGCGATACCCTTGTCAGCCTCTTCGCCGAAGTCGCCTACAGCTACATTCAGATCCGTACCCTCGAGGAACGGATCCGGCTTGCCGACAGTAACATCAAAAACCAGCAGGACTCGGTCAACCTAACAACCGACCGACTCGAAGCCGGGCTTTCTCCGGAGCTTGATGTTTCCCAGGCCACCACCAACCTTGCCAGCACCAAGGCGGTGATCCCCAGCTTGCGCAATCAACGCAACATCGCCCTGAACCGGCTCGCCACCCTCATCGGGCGCTACCCCTCGGCAGCCGAGACTCTGTTAGGTGGCTCCAAAGGCATTCCCCAGCCATCACGCAGCGCTGGCATCGGCATCCCGGCAGACCTCGTGAGAGCCCGTCCGGACATTCGAGCCGCAGAGCGCAGCCTCGCCGCGCAAACCGCCGCCATCGGCGTGGCCGAAGCCGATCTCTTCCCTCGCTTCACCCTCAACGGCACATTCCAACTTCAAAGCGACACGGCCTCCAGCCTGCTCGCCTCCCAGTCCAGGACCTACGGATTCGGGCCAAACTTCAGCTGGAACATCTTCAGCGGCGGCCGGATTCAAAGCCAGATCAACATCGAGGACTCACGCACCAAGCAAGCCTACTACAACTATCAAAGCACCGTGTTGAAAGCCGTCGAGGAAGTCGAGAACGCGCTTTCCTCGGTTTCCAACGAACGCGATCGCTACTCGGCACTGAACGACGCCGTGATCGCCTCGGCGAAGACGGTTTCACTTGTGCAGGACAACTACCGCGAAGGCCTGATCGATTTCCAGAACGTCCTCGATGCCCAGCGCACCATCTTCGCCAACGAAGACGAACGCGCCATCTCCGAAGGCCAGATTGCCGCCTCCTACGTCGCTCTCTACAAGGCACTCGGCGGCGGCACCCGGATGAAACCCGGTGAGGTCGCCAGCAAAGACAAGTCCTAGAACTTCCGTGAAACCCCTCACCATTCTTCTCCTCTTCACGCTTCTTGTCGCCTGCGAGAAGAAGCCGCAGGCCGTCGCACCCCAACCGCTACCCGTCACGGTGGCCAATCCGGAACGCCGCGATGTGGTCGTTTACAAGAAATTTCCGGCCACCCTCGAAGGCAGCGCCGAAATCGAAATCCGCGCACGGGTTCAGGGAATCCTCGAGAAAGCCAACTTCAAGGACGGCGACCTCGTTGAAGCCGGCACCGAGCTGTTCGTCATCGAACCCGAACCCTATCAACTCGCCGTAGAAGCTGCAGCGGCCGATGTGCGCCGCGCAAGATCCAGCACCGAACTCGCCGACAAACGCTATCAACGCGTGAAGAAAGCCGGCGAAACCCGCGCCGTCTCCGAGATCGATGTCGAAATCGCTTCCGCTGAACTCGCCCAGACCGCTGCCTCGGTCGCCCAGGCAGAGGCCCAGCTCGAGGAGGCCAAAATCAACGCCAGCTACACCACCATCAGCGCTCCTGTTAGAGGCCGCATGTCGCGCAGCCTGGTCGACCCCGGCAACCTCGTCGGAGCCACCGAGTCCACCTTGCTCGCAACGATCATCGACGACTCCCAAATGCGCGCCTACTTCGAGGTCCCCGAGCGCGCGATGATCAAGTATCTCGGCGAACGTGCCCTCGAAGGCGGTGTCGAACGGTTCGCCGACAAGGCCATCCGCCTCGAACTCGCCGACGGCTCGATTTACGACAAGCCCGGCAAGATCGACTTCATCAACAACCAGATCGATCCCTCCACACGCACCGCAAAGGTCCGTGCGGTTTTCCCCAATCCCAATGCCGAGCTCTCGTCCGGCCTCTACGGCCTCATCGGCTTTCCCGCCGGGCCCGATCCCAATGACACAAGCAAATCCGAGGCCCTGCTCGTACCATCCACCGCCATCCTTCGCGACCTCGGAGGAAGCTTTGTATGGATCGTCGATGAGACGAACACCGTTCGGCGAATGGGCGTCACCGTCGGCGACTCCGTCGAGACCCCCTCAGCCAAACCCGGCCAGGCCCTCCACCACGAATCCGTCATCATCGAGGAAGAAGGCGGACTCAGCGAATCCCACCGCGTCATCGTTTCCGGCCTCCAGCGCGCCCGTGAAGGCGCGGTCGTGGCCCCCACCATGGTCACGGATCACTGATCACCCGGCACTTCCTCCATGTTCAGCCTCTTCTTCATCAAGCGTCCGATCTTTGCGGCGGTCATTTCGATCGTGATCGTCGTCCTGGGTGTCGTCTCGCTGATCAGTCTTCCCATCGCACGCTACCCGGAACTGTCTCCGCCCACCATTCAGGTGTCGGCCGCCTATCCCGGAGCGGATGCGAAAACCGTCTCCGAAACCGTCGCCGCCACCATCGAAAAGGAAGTCAATGGCGTCGAAGGCATGATCTACATGTCCTCGGTCAACGGCAACGACGGCAGCATGAACCTGACCGTCACCTTCGAGCCCGGCACCGACCTCGATACCGCCAACGTGCTCGTCCAGAACCGCGTTTCAAAAGCGGAGCCACGACTCCCCGAGGAGGTCAAACGCACCGGCGTCTCGGTGAAGAAGCGATCAACCGATGCCGTGATGTTCGTCGGCCTGAACTCGCCGAACGGCACCTATGACGCGGCTTACCTTTCAAACTACGCAACCCTCCGATTGCGCGACGATCTGTCCCGCGTCGCTGGCGTCGGCGATGTGACCATTTTCGGGGTCGGCGAGTTCAGCATGCGTCTCTGGCTGGAGCCCGATCTCCTCCGTGCGCGCAATCTGGCGGCCTCCGACATTCTCACCGCCGTCCGGGAACAGAACATCCAGGTCGCTGCCGGACGAGTCGGCGCCGCACCCGCTCCGGAAGGCACCGCCTTCGAATACATCCTCTCAACCCAGGGCCGCCTCAGTGAAGTCGAGGATTTCGGAAATGTCATCGTCCGCACCAATCCGGACGGCGGCACCATCCGCTTGCGCGATGTCGCCCGCATCGAACTCGGCTCCGAAAGCTACTCGATCTCCTCACAACTCAACGGCAAACCCTCGGCCACCATGGCGATCTATCAGATCCCCGGCTCGAACCTGATCGATGTGGCCGACGGCGTTCGCAGCAAACTCGAAGAACTCGCCGCCGCCTTTCCCGACGACGTCACCTACAACGTCGTCTACGACTCCACCGATGTCATCAACGCCTCGATCAAGGAGGTGATCATCACCCTCGCCGCGACCCTCGTACTGGTCGTGCTCACCGTTTACATTTTCCTGCAGAACTTCCGGGCGACCCTCATCCCCACCATCACCATCCCCGTCTCGCTGATCGGCACCTTCGCCGTGATGCTGGCGATGGGATTTTCACTCAACGTTCTGACCCTCTTCGGCCTCGTCCTGGTCATCGGCATCGTCGTGGACGATGCCATCATCGTCGTGGAGAACACCTTCGTTCACCTCGAAAAGGGACTTTCCGGCAAGGAAGCAGCCGCAGCCGCGATGAAGGAAGTCTCCGGTCCGATTGTCGCCACCACCCTCGTCCTGCTCGCGGTCTTCGTGCCCACGGCCATGATGTCGGGCATCACCGGCACGATGTTCAAGCAATTCGCCGCCACCATTTCCATCGCCACGGTCTTCAGCTCCATCAATGCACTGACCCTCAGTCCGGCACTGTGCGGTATCTTGCTCAAAGCGAGCCCGAAAGAACCCAGCGGCTTTTTCAAATGGTTCAACAAGTCACTCGATGTCTCTAACAAGGGCTATCGCGGGATCGTTCGCGTCGCCCTTCGATTCTCGGCGATCGGCGTCCTGCTGTTCCTCGCCATGACCGGCAGCTCGCTCAGCGGACTCGGCAGCCTCCCCACGGGATTCGTGCCGCAGGAGGACGAGGGCTACTGCATGATCGCCGTCCAGCTACCGGACGGCGCCACCCTCGACCGCACCCGGGAAGTGATGGCCAAGGTCGAGAAGATCGTCGCCAACACGGAGGGAACCAAGGACTGCCTCGCCATTTCCGGCTACTCGGTCATCGATGGTGGAGCCTCCGCCAACACCGGCTTCTGCGTGGTCACTTTCGACCCATGGGAGGACCGCAGCGAACCCAGCCTCCAACAGACCGCCCTGCTTCAGAAAATCCAGCGCTCACTCGGCTCCATCCAGGAAGGCGGCGCCTTCGTCTTCCCCATGCCCTCCCTACCCGGCGTCGGCGTCTCGGGCGGATTCACTTTCATGCTTCAGGATAAGGATGGGGTCGGACTGGATCAACTTCAGGCCATCGCCGCAGAACTCATCGCCAGCGCCAACACCGATCCCACCCTCACCGGCGTCCGCACCACCTTTCGCGCCAGCGTGCCGCAGATCTATGTCGATATCGATCGCGAACAGGTCAAACGCACCGGCACCTCGATGACCGCAGTCTTTGACACCCTCCAGATCTACCTCGGCTCCGCCTACGTCAATGACTTCACCCTCTTCGGCCGCGTCTTTAAAGTAACGGCCCAGGCCGACTCGCAGTTCCGCGCCGAGCCGGATGACATCAACAAACTCCAGCTCCGCGGTTCGGATGGACAAATGATCCCACTGGGTGCCGTCGCCACCCTCAGAGACGTCCTTGGACCGCAGAACATCACTCATTTCAACATGCTTCCCGCCGTGAAAATCCTCGGCAATCCCAGCGTCGGGAGCAGCTCCGGCCAAGCCATGGCCACCATGGAAACCCTTGCCGACAGCACCCTTCCCGCCTCGGTCGGTTACTCCTGGTCCGACCTGTCATTTCAGGAAAAGCAGGCCGGCACCCAGCTCGGCGCCATCTTCGGCTTCTCCATTCTCATGGTTTACCTCGTCCTCGCCGCCCAGTACGAAAGCTGGACGCTTCCGATCTCCGTCGGCCTCTCGGTCCCAACAGCCCTGTTAGGTGCTGTCATCGCTCTGAAAATGCGAGGCATGGACAACAATGTCTACTCTCAGATCGGGGTCATCCTGCTGATCGCCATGTCGACCAAGACCGCCATTCTTCTCACCGAGTTCGCCAAGATCAAACGCGAGGAGGGCATGAGCATCTTCGACTCCGCCATCGAAGCCGTCAGACTCCGCTTCCGCGCCGTCATGATGACGGCCCTCTCCTTCGTCCTCGGAGTCATTCCGCTGCTCATCGCAGCAGGAGCCGGAGCGGAATCCCGCAAAGTCCTGGGCACCACCGTCTTCGGCGGCATGATCGCCGCCACCCTGATCTCCCTCGCCGCCGTACCGATGCTCTACTACGTCGTCCAGCGCATCAGCGAAGGAAGGAAGAAGGACGCCCCAGCAGAGTAGCCGGGAGGCTTTCGTCCACCCACCAAATCGCAGATGAGCCGGGGTCCGGAGACCATTCGCACCTACTGTGTTTGCCGTAGCCACCCCGGCCCGTAGCCACCCCGGCAAACGCAAAATGCTGACCTCGGACCCATGCAAAAACCCCGGTGAGTCACGAGACCAACTCCTCGACCCCAATGCTCGAAAATCGGGACCGACCCGAATGACTTCGGCGTCAGCCAATCTAAGGCGAAGCCCGGACGTGCACCGTAACTACAGCGGGTTTTCGATGAAGTTTCCGAGCTGCCCAAATCCCAACAGCAGCGCATCCTCGGCACCGTCGAGGACATGCTCATTGCTCAACGGGCCAAGGCATCCTGACATCACCGCCCAAGCCG
>NZ_JBHTBS010000017.1:0-55142 GCF_042664875.1 Haloferula chungangensis
ACGCAGCTTCAACTCGATGTCCCAGCGCTGCGCGTAGAGGGCGGAGAGCTCGAGCCAATCGTAGCTCTCGTGGTCGGTCAGGGTGGTGGCCAGCACCATGCGGCGCTTCTTGCCATCGCGGTCCTCGAACCAGAAACGGATGAGCCGGATTTCCATCTCCTCGGGAAGCGCGGCCCACTCCTCGGCGTTGAGCGTGCTGCCTGAGGGCTGTTGCGCCGGCCTCTTCCAGATGACGAGACGCTGGTTGCTGCCGATGCGTCGGCCGCGGCGCCAGTCGAGGCTGCGGTGCCGCGCCTGGTGCAGGCGCATCAGGGTGTGGACGCTGCGTTCGTGCAAGGTGGCCATGAGTTCGTAGGTGCAGAAGGCGCGGTCTCCGCAGAGAATGTCGCCTGGATTGAAACAGTGCAGCAGCTTGCGGTAGATCGGCGCGTCGTGGGCGCTTTGCTCGCCTTCCGCGAAGTCCTCCCATCCGCCGTGGGCGTGGTTGAGCACGCCCATGATGCCCATGACCGGAAAACCGCAGCCGACATCCTGGCTGGAGGGCTGGGGAAACTCGGCCTGGTTTTCTTCGGTGTCGTCGAGGGCCACCGAGCTGCCGTCGATCGACTTGACGACATGGCCCCGGTAGGTGTCTTCGGGCCGGATCCGGGTGCTCAACCGGTCGTTGATCCGTCTGTTCACCGCTTCGAGGAACTTCATGGGGAGGCGTCCCCGGCCTTTGCTGTAAGCTCCGGTGTCCTTGCCCGGAGCAGGTAGTCCGGCGTCCTCACACCACGCCTGGATCAGGCTCACTCCCTTGGAAAGCGAGGCGTTGGCTTCGAGGATCTGGGCGAGCCAGGCCCAGAAGACCGTGACGTTGCAATACTGCCTGATCCGCCGGGAAACCGACAGGCCGTGAAGGAAGTCGGCCGGCAGGACATGGGAGAACTGCATCGCGTAAGTCGCGATGGAGGAGTCGGCCAGGGCACGGCGTGTGGCGGCGATAATATCTTGCAGGCGGCGCTTGGCGGAGCCACAAAGCTGCGTCGGGAATCCGCTGAGTAACGGTTGGTTTTTGGTCACACAGGATCTAACAGGACCAGCGGATTTCCGGCCACTCTTTATCCCGAGGTCCGGCTTAAAACAGTGCCATTCCTCACCTGACACCTCTTTTGTTGCTCGCCTCGCTCATTCGCTTCGCTAGCTCTTTGTGGCTCTTGGTCTTCGGCATCGCTGGTCAGTCCCGGGGGGCACCGCTTTAAGGAGGAGTCGGGAAGGTGATGTGTCATGATCATTGGTCATGAATCTGTGCTGTCCTGGAGAATACAGGGGGAGTAAGCATTGTTGAGGTCTATCTTTCATGACCGCGACGGTCATGCCACTGGCAGGTGGGGCAACCATTGCCCTTAAAGCAGCTCCATGCGTGTCAGCCCTTTCATTCTAAATCTCCTGCCTGGGGTCAGCATCGATTCCTAGATGTGTCATCACCACTCCGGGAAATGCACAATCCAAGGACTGACCTCTGATCTCTGCCCCCCCTTGCTCAGCGCCCCAGATAGCCCGCGTTGTATCCATGAGCGAATGACTCACGGAAGGCCGGTGCCACCACGCTCCAGTGTCGACTGGCCTGGCGCGCCAACCCGCGACGAGCATCGCTGGCTCCGTACCGCTGACCTTGGCTGTATGCCTGCTGAGCCTGACTACCGCCTCCACTTCCCCCGCCGCCGCTGTTCCGGTAGCCGACGTTGTATCCATTGGCGAAGGCTTCCCTACTCGGAGGAGGGACCACATTCCAATGCCGGCTGGCCTGGCGGGCAAGCCCCCGTCTGGCGTCCTGACGTCCGTAGCTTACTCCGCTGTTGTAGGCCTTGTTCGACTGTGGCGGCGGATAAGCCCCCCCGCCACCATAACCTCCTCCCGGTGGGTAGCCAGAAGCATTGGGATCGTAGTAACACCCGCTCAGCAGCCACGTGGAAACGAGAACCGAACCGAGCAGAAAAAGACGACTAACGGATACCTTCATGATGAAACCCTGATGCTCTTCTAACGTGAGTCAAGCACTGCTTGTCGGGGACCTCGGCCGGCGGCGACGAGATCGACGTGACGGTATTCCGAGCAGACGGGTGACACGTTGACCGCGGACATGGGCGACCGATTAGGGTGATGATTGCATTGTTCCAATTTTGCCGAGCAGCTGACGAGTGCGTGATGCATTCCGAGTGATTGCGCATCGCATCCCCTCAAGGGCTTCCTCAGTCTGGGCGTTCAACAACTAACACTGATAATGAAGGCGTTGCGACTCCCATCAAGATCGGCACGTTTCGGGCAATAGAGAGGGCATGGAGAAAAGAAAAATTCATATCATCCGTTGGTTTTCCAAGTCCGTGGTCATCGCATCGACTGCCCTGGCGCTGTCAAACTGCGGACCGGGCTACTCGAACGCGCAGAGGGACGCAACGACGGGGGCGCTCATCGGTGGCGCGGCCGGCGGCATCATCGGCCATCAGTCAGGGAACACTGCTGCAGGCGCTGCGATTGGAGCAGGCGTTGGCGGAGCGACTGGTTATGCCGTGGGCAATGAGAAAGACAAGCGCCGAGGCGGCTACTAATCCGTCGGCGGCCGGCACCGTCCAACGTCGGCAAGGACCTGGACCGTGGGGGCACTTTGCTCGCGGCACGAACTGCTGTCCAAAACAGCGTCTGTTAGATTGGCGGGTTCTGTTGGAATCTGCGATTCCCGCGCTGACTTCCGCTCCTGCCCCGGCTCTAGCCTGCGATCGGCCGAGCGTCGCTCAGGTTCCATCGCCCTTACTTCGAGGGCCTCGCGGCACGAGAAGGTGATGCCGAGGCGGCGCAGGACGTCATCGGCCTGATTTCAGGGCTCAGCAATGACCAGCGCCTATCCGCGGTCAAAGACACCGCCCGCGACGATTGATGCCATCTTCTCGGTGTTCCCAACAGCGGCCGGACAAACCGAATTGCTGCTCCAGATCGCTCCTTCCTACAGACAGGCGGTTTCGCGAACCTGCGGCTCCGGAAAGGACGCTCTAACATTTTTCGAAAAGACCATGGACCGTCTCGATCTCGCGGCTGAGTTCCGCCAAAGTGTGATCAAGTCCCTCCACGAGCCCCCCCGGAGGCACCCTGAGTTCCGTCTCATCAATGGCGTTCGCTCCCTGTCGCGAGCCCCGGACCGGCATCCATCGTCGATCACTCCCGTTTTCACGCTGCCGCGGAGAGATCATCGGGAGCAGTTCGAATATCAGTCCACCTTCAAGCAGACCGCTTCGCCCTTGTTGCTGCGGGCGAAAATCATGCCGTCGGAATAGGCGACGGGAGCCCAGCAGAGCCCAGAGAGCGGCGTCACACGCCCTTGCTCCTTCCAACCGGACTTTGCCGGATTTCCGACAATGATGTCCCCCTTTTCCGATAGGATCACCAGCGTGTCTCCCACCATCAACGAACTCCCGCGAGTACCGGGCATGCTTTCACGCCAGTGAATCTTCCCGGACTTCAAGTCCATCCGGATCAGCTCGGCATCGATGTTCTTGTCGCCGAAGACACCGAGGATATCGCCATCGATCAGAATGCTGTTTTGGAAAATCATGCGCGTGTCCTCTTCCTTGTGGAGCACCTCCGCCTTGCTTTTCGTGACGTCGATCACGGCGTATCCCATGCCATAACCAGAAGCCAGGAACATGTTTCCGTCGAGATACTGCGGGTTGCTTGCATTGATGTCGTAGGATGTCCGCCAGGTGAATTCGAAGAGTTCCTTGCCGGTCTTCAGATTGTAACCCACCAACTCGCGACCATAGAAGCCGGCCATTGCCGGGGTGCCCTGATAGTCGAAAAATACCGGTGCCGCATATCCGGGCTTGGTCTTTCCACCGAATTTGGACTCCACTTCACCCGTCTTTGCGTTCAGCACGTAGACCGCCTCGTCCTTCGCACAGGGCAGACAATACAATACCGATCCTCTAACAATCGGCGAAGCCGAGTATCCCCATGATGGGGCGGTGCCGCCGAAGTCTGACTGATAGTGCTTGTGCCAAACGGGTTTCCCGTCAGCCATGGAAAGGCAGAACAGGTTGCCCGTTTTGCTCAGGGTGTAGACCACGTCGCCATCGATGGTGGGCGTGGCATTGGGACCACCGGCATAAAGTTTCGGCTGAAGCTCTTCTTCATACTCGTATTTCCAGATCACATCGCCGGTCTTCGCCTCGAGACACCAGACCGTATCCTTGCCACCATCATTGCCCATCACCACGGCCTTGCCGTCCACGATCGCAAAGCTTGTGCAGCCCGCGCCCAGCTGTTTTTTCCAGAGCTCAACCGGTTTTTTCGATGCCCAGTCGGTCGAGATCTTGCCATCGACCCGCGCATTCCCATCCGGTCCCAGGTAACGAGGCCAATCCTGAGCAAGGGAGCTGCCAACCATCGCGGTTACGGCAAAAAGGAATGCGGGCACTTTCATTGTCACTGACCCTATCCCGCAAATGCGCCGCGGCAAGCGGGGAGTGAAGCCGGGAAGAGTAGAAACGCCCCTGCATCGCCATGGCGACGAAAAGGCGCGATCCCATACGGTTCAATCAATCGGCCTTGATGGCCATCAGCGACTCCTGGGTCCGCAGGTATCCCACGCCATCCGCAAAGATCGCCGAGCTCCGGAAAGGCTTCACCTCGGTGCGGGCGATCTCTTCAAAGACCTTGCCAGGCTTCACGAAGGCCACGCGACCATCTTCGGCTCCCACCACGATCACCTCACCTGCCAGGGTCAGGCTCGGGTAGGCGGTTCCGGTCAGACCTTTCACCTTCTGTTCATAATGAAGCTTCCCCGTCGCCGCATCGAGTGCCTGCATGTCATAGTCGCGTGAAATCAGATGCACCACACCATCCACCACCAGCGGTGATGAGTAGTAGCGATTCTTCGCCACCTGCGTGTGCCAGATTTCCTTCAAGCCATCCTTATCCATCGCCTCAATCGTCGATGGAATTTCCAAACAATAGGCATCGCCCTGGTCTCCCTCGCTGCCATGCGCAAAGTAGACGCGCTTGCCGATCACCGATGGGGTATTCATGAAGCTCCATTCCTTCGACTTATTGACATAGCCTGCCGACCATAACTTTTCTCCATCGTCCGCCCGGATCAATTCACCGCGCGACGTAATCAGAAACGACTTCCCTTCCAGCTCGAAGTTTGCCGGAGCGTTGAACACCACGCCTTCGCTTGGCGTTTTCCACAGCTCCTCACCCGTCGCCGGATCCAGCGCGTGGTAATCCTTGAAGCGCACGATCAACTTGCCATCGACGAGGGTCGGTGAGCTGGCACCACCCCAGCTGTGGTCCGGATTTTCCAGGCGCTTGTGCCAGATCCTTTTGCCATCGAAATCATAGCCTACCACCACACCGATGCCGAAACAGGCGAAGACGTGCTTTCCATCGGAAACCGGCGTGTAGGACGAATATCCGTTCGTATCATGAGCTTTCGGCTTCTGTTCGCTTGCTGGGCCCGATCCGGATTCTCCCACGATCGCCGCGATCTGTTTCTTCAGTTCTGCCACTTTTCCTTCAAGCGCCTTATCCCCCTTCTTGCGGCGCAATTGCCGCTCCGCGCGGTAGAGATCGCGCTCCAGTGGCTCGGCCTTCTTGGCCGCTTCCGCCGCCTTGGCCTTCGCTTCATCCGCCTTGGCCCGCTCCTCCGGCGTCAGATCCAGGAGGTCACTGTATTCATTCCCCTTCTCCCACAGGATCTTACCACTCTCCGCATCCGCACAAATCAGCGTCGCCGGCTCCGCTGTTAGGAACAACTTGCCATCCACGACAATCGGCGAGGCATTGCTCCGTGAGGAAATCGGCGTCTCCCATTTCACCTTCGATCCATCCTTCCAATCGAGCGCCGGATTGGCTTCGGGAAAGAGTCCGTTGCCTCCATTTCGCCAGCCTTTCACGTCGTCGGCTGAGGAAAACGAGCTGATGACGAAACTCGCGGCAATTATTGGGTAATATTGGATTCTCATAGGCGTATGGATTTGGCTACGGCATTTAATGCAAAACGATTCAAGCTGCCAGCGAAAGATTGACCCATCCTCCACCTCTTCCAAACTCCCACCGAATGCACACCACCCGAATCGCCCTCGCCACGACCGCCATTCTGAGTTCTCTCGCTGCGGCGCAGGACCTCGAATCCCTTCCCGCTACCATTGTCGAAGCCGAACGCGCCGAGGATAACCTCTCCGCCGTCAGCGTGCTTTCCCAAGACTCGCTCGACCTCTTCCAAGCCGAGAGCTTCTCCGACCTCACCGGCCTCGTCCCCGGCTTCAACGTCGTTTCCGCCGACTCCCGTGGCTACGGTCAGGTCGTCGCCATGCGCGGTTCGACCAATACCCTCTTCTTCGGCCCGCCCGCGCTCGGCCTCTACGTCGATGACGTGCCACTCGGCGACGCCTATTCCTACCCCTCCGAGCTCCTCGACCTTCAGGAGCTCCGCGTTTATCGAGGTCCCCAGGGCCCCTGGTTCGGCCGAAATGGTGCCGCCGGTCTCGTCGAAATGACCACCCCCGGAGCCACCGACACCCCGTTCACCAAACTCACCGCCGAATACGGTTCCTACAACCACCTCGGCCTCCACCTGCTCAACTCCGGCTCGCTCGGTGGCGACTTTTCCTACTCCCTCCAACTCTTTCACGACCAGAGGGATGGATTCATTCGCAATGCCTACCTCGGTGACAATACCGACGATCGCGAAGCTTCGGGCGGCCTCCTCAAGCTTTACTGGAATCCCAGCGACGACTTCGAGCTGATGCTGCGATTTTCTGCGGAATTCATCGACGATGGCTCTCAGCGCCTGACCTCCCTCTTCAGCCCCGATCCCTACACCGACTTCTCCGATTTCCGTGGTCAGACCGACCTCGAGCGCTACCAGACCTCGCTCCACTCGCGCAAGGACCTCGACTGGGGCCGGATTGAAACCATTTCCAGCTACCAGACCTGGAACATGGACCCTTCGACCGTCGATCTCGACCTCTCCTACCCCGCAATCAATGGCGGATCCGACGCCCGCTCGATCATCACTCAGCGGCAGGATCTCATCTCGAACGAAATCCGCTTCACCTCGAATGACGACGCCCCGCTGACCTGGCGCGCCGGACTATTCCAGCTCTGGACCGACAACGTCGGCGTCGCCTCCCGTCAGCTTTTCCCCGGTTTCACCGAAATCACCAACTTCGACATCGAGCAACTCAACCTCGCCGCCTTTGCCAACACCACCTGGCAGGCCACCGAGCAGCTCAGCTTGGACGCCGGACTCCGCATCGACTACTACGATACGGAAATCGACCGCGTGCAACGCGCGCCCTTCCAAGCCGACCAGTACGTCATCGGCTCGCAGGATGACGTCTACGTTTCACCCGTCGCCGGCATCACCTATGCCTTCCACCCTGCCCTCGAAGGCTTCTTCCGCTCCGGGCTCGGCATCAAGCCCGCCGGCTACTCCGCCTACGTCGACAATCCCGCCGTCGCCGCCTACGACGACGAGCAGAATTGGTCGAACGAGATTGGCCTGAACTACGACTGCCCGGCCTACAATCTGCGCGTCGGCGTCCGCGCCTTCTACGACCAGATCGACGACTATCAGGTCAATTTTTCACCGCCACTCGCCTTCCGCTCGACGGATTTCTTCATCCTCAATGCCAATGAAGTCACCTCCAAGGGCGTCGAGCTTGATGCCGCATGGGCACCTGTCGATGGCCTGACCGTCCGCGGCAGCATCGGCTACACCGACGCCGAATTCGATTCCTTCGCCGACCCCTTCACTCCCGGCGTCTACTACAACGGCAACCAGGTTCCTTTCGTCCCCGAATACACCGGCAGCCTCGGCGTCCGCTACGAATTTGACTGTGGCTTCTACGTCGGCAGCTCCGCCCGCGCCTTCGGACCCACCAAGTTCGACTCCGCCAATACCGCCCTCTTCAGCCAGGACGCCACCATCACCTGGGATGCCGAGATCGGCTATGTCGCCGAGCATTTCACCGTCGCCCTCTTCGGGACGAACCTGCTCGACGCGAACTACTACACCTTCATCAACCCGCAGATCGCCGCCGGTGCCCCCGCCGACCCGCAGCAATTCGGCATTCGCGTCAGCACGACCTTCTAACGGGACGATCAAAGGGGGAAGGGGCGATCTGGCTCCTTCCTCCCCGCCGAATTTCTCGATTCTTTAGCAGCCTATCCCCCAAAAAAACCTTCTCCCTTCCCTCGAAAGAAAAACCCGTCACCATCAGCGCAAATGTCCCCCGTCCCCGCCAAACCCGACTCGGGCTCATTTGAAACCTAAGACCTAGAAGTTAGAATTTCGCTCCAATGAAACCTTTTACCACCTTCGCCCTCCTCGCCGCTCTGGCGGCCACTCCTCAGCTTCATGCCGATGCCACCGGTTGGCTCAACTGGCGCGGCCCGTCCCAAACCGGGGCATCCGCCGAAAAAGCCCTCCCCTCCGACCTCCAGCCCGGCAAGGAACTCTGGACCTACGAAATCCAGGGAGCCGGCACCCCGGTCATCGCCGATGGACTCCTCTACGCCTTTGGATTCTACGGCGAAAAAGGCGAGGACACCCAGGAAGCCCTGCTCTGCCTCGACGCCGTCACCGGCGAGAAAAAGTGGGAGCACCGCTTCTCCGACTACATCTCCGACGTCGTCTACAACCGCTACGGCATCGGCGCCCCCATCGTCGATCCTGAGACCCGAAACGTCTACCTTCAGACCTCCAACGGCCGCTGTGTCGCTTTCACCCGCGATGGCAAACAGCTCTGGGAAATCTCCCTCATTGAGGAATACGGCCGCCTCACTTTCCCCAACGGCCGCACCGGCTCGCCCGCGGTCTTCGGCGACCTCGTCATCTTTCACTGCGTGACCGCCAACTGGGGCCTCACCGGACCCGCCGCTGACCGCTTCTACGCCTTTGATAAAATCACCGGCGAACCTGTCTGGGACTCCACCCCCGGCATTCGCCCGGTCGATTCCTCCTTCGCCCTGCCCGTCTTCGCCAAGCTCGGTGGGCACGACGTGTTCTACGCCGGCGGTGGCGATGGCAACGTCTACGGAGTCGACGCCCGCACCGGCAAACCGCTCTGGCGCTTTCCCGTTTCCGCCGGGGGCGTGAACTCGCAGGTCATTCTCCTCGGCAACGACAAACTTGTCGCTGTCCACGGGGCTGAGAATCTCGACGCCTCGACCACCGGTCGGATGGTCTGCATCAAGATCCCGACGACTTACCCGGATGGCAAGGAACCGCTCGTCCTCGGAAAAGACGCGGAAGTCTGGCGCAGCGACGACATCACTGCCTTCACCTCCTCGCCCGTTCTCGCCGAAGGCAAACTCTACACCACCATCGCCACCGGAGAACTGCTCTGCAACGACCCCGAAACCGGTAAGACCCTCTGGCGCAAGAAGCTCGCCCCCGACCAGATCCACGCCTCTCCGACCTACGGCGACGGCAAACTTTACGTCCCCTTCTTCGATGGCCACTTCTACGTCGTCGAGCCCGGGGACACCGGCGCCGAAGTCCTTTCTGAAGTCAAACTCACCGAAAACTGCCTCGGCGCTCCGGCCATTTGGGAAGGCAAAGTCTACCTCTTCACCAAATCGAAGATTCACTGCTGGGGAGTCAAAGAAGGGAAGTATTTCACCGTCAAGAACACACCCAAACCCGAACCCGGCGAGATCACTCAGCTCCAGATCATCCCCAACGAATTCGCCCTCAAACCGGGTGATTCCGAAACCTTCAAAGTCTTCGGTCTCGATCAGTATGGCAATCGCGTGAAGGAAGTGACTCCCGAGTCCTGGGAAGCCTTCATCCCACCCTCGGCCCAAGTGAAGGCCAAAGTCGATGCCAGCTTCAAGGACAGCACCCTCACCGCCGGCCCCGACGCCCAACTCTCCGCCGGTGCTTTCAAAGCCACCTTCGACGGCATGAGCGCCACCACCCGCGGACGAGTCGTCGCCGGGCCCGGCTACAGCGAGGACTTCGAGGACATCGAGCTCAGCATGGACTCACCGGAAGGAGAAAAGGTCAACTTCCCGCCGCTCCCATGGCTCGGCGCCCGCATCAAATGGTATGTCCTCGAAAAGGACGGCTCCAAAGTCCTCGCCAACCGGCTCGACAACGTTCTCTTCCAGCGGACCATGAACTTTTTCGGCCACGTTGACGAAAGCGACTACGTCCTCCAGGCTGACGTCTGCACCGACGGCAACCGCCGCATCATGTCGAGCGTCGGACTCGTCAACCAGCGCTACCTCATCGCGCTCGTCGGCAACTCGCAGATCCTCGAAGTTTCCTCGAACTACGAGCGCGTCAGCCAGTCGGTAAAATTCAAGATCACGCCCAACACCTGGTACACCCTCAAGACCCATGTGAAGCCCAACGGCGACGGCACCGGCACGGTCTTCGCCAAAGTCTGGCCCCGTGAGGATGACGAGCCGGAGGCTTGGACCATCGAAGTCCCCGTCAAGCACTGCCACCCCAACGGCGCCCCCGCCGTCTTCGCCTTCTCCCCACAGGCTCAAAAACGCGTCTACGTCGACAACATCAAACTGGAGAGCGCCAAGTAGCCCTCTCTTTGGACTGCGGTGGCAGAGCGAAGCGGCGACACCGCTTTGCGAGCCACTCTTCCACCATCTCTTCCCAAAACCAACTCCCGCCTGAAACAGAAACCTCATCCCACCATTCAAATCGTCGACCCCGCCACCAAAGCGGTGTCGCCGTTCGTTCCTCACTTTGCCACCGCACGCCAAAGATGCTCCGCATCCTCTCCATCCTCCTTCTAACAACCCTAACCCTCTTTGCGCACCCGCACGAAGACCTCCCCGTCGACGCCTCCGAAGAAGCCCGCCTCGCCCTCGCCAAAGCCAAAAAGTTCGGCCTCTCCGAAGGCCTCCCCCACCCCGCCAAGGAAACCGAACGCTTCAGCGCCGAAGCCCAACGCAGAGACACCCAGCAGATCACCGGCTTCTTTTTCTACAAACCCGATCAGAAACTCGACCCCGCCACGACCGACAAGCTCCGCCAGATCATCGCCGACTCCGACAACCTCACCGAGTGGAAGGAACACAAAACCTGCGGTGGCTTCCACCCCGACTGGTCCCTCAACTGGCGACGCGGCTGGAGCAAGGACCACGCCTTGATTTGCTTCAGCTGCGACGAGATCATTTACATCTCCGGCGACTTCCAACTCCGCTACAACCTCACCCCCGCCGCCTCCAAACAACTCAAAACCCTCCTCAACCCCTTTCAAAGCAAACGCCCCGCCCAATAACTGTTAACCGACAACTGATAACCGGCCGCCAACTCATGAAACTTCCGCACTATCTTCTCGCTCTCTCGACCACTCTCGCTCTCCCGACACAAGCAGCCGATTGGCCCATGTGGGGACGCAGCCCCGACCGCAACATGGTCGGCACCGCCAGCAACCTTCCCACCGAAATCAATCCCGGCGAAATCGGCGACGACGAACAAGTCGACCTCAGCGAAGCCAAGAACATCCTCTGGGCCGCCAAGCTCGGTTCCCAAACCTACGGCAACACCGTCGTCGCCGACGGCCGCGTCTACGTCGGCACCAACAACGAAGTCCCACGCGACGCCAAACAGCAAGGCGACCGTGGCGTGCTCATGGTCTTCGATGAAAAGACCGGCAAGTTCCTCTGGCAGCTCGTCATCCCCAAGCTCGGCGCCGGCAAGGTTTCCGACTGGGAATACGTCGGCCTCTGCTCATCTCCCGCCGTCGTCGGCGAGAAAGCCTACATCGTCACCAACCGTGGCGAAGTCATCTGCCTCGACACCAAGGGCATGAGCAACGGCAACGACGGCCCCTTCAAGGATGAGGCCAAATACTCCACCGCCGATCCCGCCGCCCCCTACGAGCTCGGCCCCGAATCCGCCGACATCCTCTGGATTTACGACATGCGTGAGGAGCTCGGCGTCTTCCCTCATAACGTCTCCTCCTGCTCACCCGTCGTTGTCGATGGCATCGTCTACACCGCCACTTCGAACGGCGTCGACTGGTCGCACACCAATATCCCCGCACCCCTCGCCCCCGCCCTCGTCGCTCTCGACGCGGAAAAAGGCACGCTGTTAGGCGAGGAACTCTCCGGCGTTTCCGAGCGCGTTCTCCACGCCTCCTGGTCCTCCCCCGCCTACGGCAAGCTCGGCGGCAAGGACCGCATCGTCTGGGGTGGCGGCGACGGCTTTGCCTACGCGTACGAACCCAAACCGACCTTCGACAAGGATGAGGAACTCGACGTCCTCAAGGAAATCTGGAGCTACGACGCCAACCCCGTCGAATACCGATTCAAAGGAGGTGATCCGAAAGGTGAACCGATCAAATACGCCACCTTCAAGGGCCCTTCCGAAATCATCGGCACCACCGTCGTCTATGAAGACCACGTCTACGCCGTCACCGGCCAGGACCCCGAACACGGCGACGGACTTGGCATCCTCACCTGTCTCGATGCCTCCGGCAAACCCGTCTGGACCTTCAAGGACATCGGTCGCTCCATTTCCACCCCGAGCATCCACGACGGCCTCATCTATCAGGCCGAGTATGACGGTGACCTCCACTGCATCGACATCAAGACCGGCAAGCAGCTCTGGGTTCACGAAACGCAGTCCCGCATCTGGGGCAGCACCTTGGTTGCCGATGGCAAAGTCTTCCTCCCTACGGAAGACGGCGAGGTTCACATCCTCGCCGCTGGCCGCGAGAAAAAGGAGCTCGGCCTCTACACCTTCGACGCCCCGATCTACAGCAGCCCGATCGTCGCCAACGACGTCCTCTACGTCGCCACCATGACCCACCTCTACGCGATCAAGTCGAAGTAACTTGGACTGCGGTGGCAGAGCGAAGCGGCGACACCGCTTTGCGAGCCACCCTTCCAATCCCTCTCCCCAAACCAACTCCCGCCTGACGCAGAACTCCCAATTCACCCTTCGAACCCCAAAATGCCCGCCACCAAAGCGGTGTCGCCGTTCGAAGACTCACTCTGCCACCGCACTCCAAAATCATGAAACCGCCCGTCCTCATCTCCATCATCACTTTCGTGATCCTTTTCGCCCTCCATCAGGACTCGTGGAATTGGGGCAACACCACGCTCCTCTTCGGTTTCATGCCGATCGGCCTCGCCTACCACGCCGGTTTCTCGATCGTCGCCGCCCTGTTCTGGTTCCTCGTCTCCAAATTCGCCTGGCCCCACGCCATCGAAAAGTGGGCCGACGAGCCCAACGACTAAAGCCCGGACCGCGCGACTCCAGTCGGCCTCTTCCACTGCTCACTGATCACTGCTCACTCGGCACTTCTCCATGACAAGTTTATACATCATCGCCGGCTACCTCCTGCTCCTCATCGGACTGGGGATCGTCTCCAACCGCTTCTCCAAAGGCACCAGCGCCGACTTCTTCGTCGTCTCTCGCACCGTCGGCTCCTTCCTCCTGCTGATGTCGATTTTCGGCACCACCATGACCGGCTTCGCCTTGGTCGGCTCCACCGGCAAGGCCTACACCTCCGGCATCGGCACCTACGGTCTCATGGCCTCCTGGTCCGGATTGATCCATTCCGCCGTCTTCTTCCTCGTCGGCATCCGACTGTGGGCCGTGGGCAAAAAACACGGCTACCTGACCCAGTGCGAGTACTTCCGTAACCGCTACGACGCCCCCGCGATCGGCTACATCCTTTTCCCGATCCTCATTCTACTACTCATCCCGTACTTGCTCGTCGGAGTCATCGCTGCCGGAAAATTCATCCAGGCTTCCACCAAGGGCATGTTCCCCGAGCAGTTCGAACTGCTCCTCCCCAACGGCAACCCGCACCCACTCAGCGGTGGGATCCCACCCGAACTCGGCGGCGGCGCCATCTGCGCCATCGTGCTCTTCTACGTCTTCTTCGGCGGTCTGCGCGGTGCCGTCTGGGCAAACACCTTCCAGACCATCGTCTTCATGGTCACCGGCATCATCGCCTTCTACATGATCTCCAACAAGCTCGGCGGCCTGCAAGCCGCCAGCCAGGCCGTGCTTGAAAGCGACTTCGCCAAACCCCGCGCCGCCCGCGAAGGGATGATCGGCCAGGCCCAGTTCTTCACCTACTGCTTCATCCCGCTCTCCGTCGGGATGTTCCCCCATCTTTTCCAGCACTGGCTGACCGCCAAAAGCGCCAAGACCTTCAAGCTGACCGTCGTCGCCCATCCGATCTTCATCATGATTGTCTGGGTTCCCTGCATTCTCATCGGCATCTGGGCCGCTGCCCACGTCGGTCCCCTCGGCCCCGGCCAGTCGCCAAACTCGATCCTCGGCCGCATGGTCGAAAGCCTCGTCCACTCGCCCGTCCTCAGCGGACTTGTCGGCGCCGGCGTGCTCGCCGCCATCATGTCGTCACTCGACTCCCAGTTCATGTGCCTTGGCACCATGTTCACGCGCGACATCGTCATCCGGAAATTCGGCGAAGACCGCTTCACGGATCAGCAGAAGGTGCTCATCGCCCGCGGCTTCATCCTGCTCATCGTCGCTCTCACCTACGGCCTCGCCTGCGCCCTCATGGATACCGCTCAGGTCTTCGCCCTCGGCGTTTGGTGCTTCAGTGGCTTCGCCGGCCTCTTCCCTCTGATCGTCGGTTCCGTCTACTGGAAGGGGACCACCAAGGCCGGTGCCATTTCGTGCATCCTCGTCACCGCCACCGTCTGGTGCATCCTCTTCTACCACGACATCATCGCCGTGAAACCTGCGGGAGCCGAAGAGGACGAACTTCTCATCGCCGGCATGATGCCCGTCACCCTGATCATCGCCGCCAGCGCCATCACCCTGGTCGTCGTCTCCCTCCTGACTAAAAAGCCCAGCGACACCACCCTCAAGAAGTTCTTCGCTTAATCAGGAGGCGACTCTCCTCGCGCTTCAAACTGCTGCCTCAAAAAAAGCAAATCGCCCGCATCCTTCTCACGATGGGTCGTCCTCTTCATCCGCCACAGCAAGGCTTCTGAAGCAAAAGGAATAGAGACTCCGTTGACTTCCCGAACGATGACCTCCTTCGAGGCCTCCTCATAGTCGATCCCACTCGCCGATTTCATCAAGTCGACGACGATCTCATCGGCAATCCGCACCACGGTGAAACGGTCCACATCTCCGGCTTCAAGTTCATCCACCGCTCGATCCGGAAGCGATCTCAAGGCATCGTAAACCTTGGCCTCATTCTCAAGCGCAACATCGATCACAAGATCGATGTCCATGGTCGCCCGAAGGTAACCCGCACCTCGAATCGCGAACCCTCCTACCACAAGGTACTTTGCCCCTCGTTCATTGAGGCTCCTACAGAGATCCGCAAGATCACCCGCAGATGGCTCACGCGATTCTAGCCCTTCCTCGGACGACTGATCATCTTCCACATCCATGCATCTGCCTCTTCGTGACTCGTAAATCGATAGACCCCACGCGGAACAAGACGACTCCCAAAAGCCTTATGCCACTCCTTCGCATGCTCCTTGCTACTGGTTTTCACCGACAAAGGATCACCAACCGTCCGCTTTCCGACAGTCTTCCCAATCACTTCATCCACGTTGACTTTCCTTTCCACTGGTCAGGAAGCTAACACAAGACCCCGGATCCCACAACAGCCGTGATCTCTAGATAGAGACCAACAAAGAATCTCTCCATCTTCGCACTATTCACTCGGAACTTGGCACTCCGCCGGGGGCGGAAAGATCCACCCGCACCAACTCCTCATCATTCCTAACAAACGCCGACTTCATCGCGAACGCCGGCGCCGTCCACACCACATCCCGCCCAAACGTATCATTCGTCGGCTTCAGAATCTGCGACTTCCCGAGCTCCTTGTAGCCCTCCGGCGTCAGCTCCGCGATGATCAGCTCACCCTTCTCGTTGAACAGATAGAAGCGCCCGCTCGGCTCGTGCCGCGTCAGGAACACCGTCCCGTGCCGCACCCGCGAACCCTCTTCGCCCGTCACCGGAAGCGTCGTCTCCCACAGCCGCTTGCCGTCCTTCAAATCCACCGCCACCAGCAAGCTCGTCTCGATGTCCGGACCATACATCGTCCCATCGAAGATCACCGGCGTCGCATTCGATGAATAAAGCGAAGTCTTCGGCTTCCCCCTCCACAGCCTTTTCGCCCCCGGCTTCTCCGCGTCCAGCTGATAGAGCGCCCCGATCCGGCCCATCCCGCTTGCATACAGATTCCCGTCCGAAAACTGCGGCGCCGCGATCGACATATTGAAGTTCACCTTCAGCCGCTGTGACCAAAGCACTTCCCCCGTCTTTGGTTCCAAACTCGCCAGCTCCTCCGGCGTGAAAACAATCATCTGCTCGGTCCCGCCATACTCGATCACCGTCGGCGGACAGTAGCCCGGCTCCTTCGAGGAAAGCTGCTTCCATTTTTCCTCCCCCGTCTCCGCATCGAAAGCCACCACCGAGCTCCCCTCGCCACCCGCCATCGTCACCACCAGCCCCTCATGGACCAGCGGATGTGCCGAGTATCCCCAGATCGGAAATCCCGGCTCGTACAGCTTCACCAGATCCTTCTCCCAAAGCAGTTTCCCGCTCTTCGCATCCAAACACATCAAATGCCCCATGCCTCCCAGCGCATACGCCTTTCCTCCGCTCACCGTCACCGTCGACCGTGGCCCCGAAGGATACGAAAGCTCGTAAGGACGCTCCGTCGCATGCTCCCAGATCGGCTTGCCCGTCTCTGCATCGAAGCAGCGCACCCGCTCCTTCCCCTTAATCTCCACCGCCTTCCCCGGATCATTCACCACCTCCCCCTCCGTCATCAGATAGTCCATCAGGAACACCTTCCCCTCAGAAACCGACGGCCCCGAATACCCCAGCCCCACCGGCTCCCGCCAGAGCACCTTCGGCCCCCCTTCGGGAAAATCCGCGATCACTCCCTCCTCATTCCAGGTCCCATTCCGATCCGGCCCCAGCCACTGCGGCCAGTCCGCCGCCATCCCCACACCCGTCATCAGCATCCCCAGCAGCAAGATCTTCATGCCCGCATCCTCCGGTCGGGAGAGGTCCGCCGTCAACCGTGCAGAGGACGTCGCCAGTTCTTCCGGCTTTGGGGTACAGGATTCAGGGGTCAGGGAGTATCCGCAATGGCCAAGGAGCCTCAACGGTAGGGACTACCACAATCGGCCAAATTCTTGCCGGAGGCGCAAGCTCTCCGGCCGCCGAACCCCGTTTCGCCCCCCTACCGACAAAGTGCTTGGGGGTCTGACCAGCCCCTCCCTGATCCCTGAATCCTGACCCCCAAAGCCCGCACCACCAACCCACCCCTCTTGCACGCCCCCTGAACCACTCAAAATGTCCGCCCCCACCCTTGCCCAAATCCCCGTATGATCTACCCATAAGCACCCGTAACAACACCACCTCCCTCAAAAATTCTGCGTCCATCCGCGTTCATCCGCGGTTAAAAACCTGCCTTTCCCAAAATCAAAGATCCTCAGACCTTGGCGTCCTTGGCGTCTTGGCGTTTCAATTTTCCCAATCAAGCAATGTCCTCCACCCTCACCATCCCCGAAGCCGCCGCCCAGCTCGACGCCCACACCCTCGAAATGGTCAAGTGGCACTTCTCCCCCGAAACCGGCTGCCCCTACTGGCTCGAAAAGGCCAAGACCCTCGACTTCAACCCGCTCACCGACATCCGCAGCTTCGCCGACCTCCTGAAGTTCGATCACTTCGACGACGAAGTCCTGCGCAAGGAAGACCCCGCCAAATTCATCCCCAAAGCCTTCGCCGGACGCCCCTACAACGTCTTCGAAACCGGCGGCACCACCGGCATGCCCAAGCAGCGCATCGGCTGGGACGACTACAAGACCGACTACACCGAATTCTCCGAACACTACGGCCCCGACTTTTTCCCCGCCGGCGCCAACTGGCTGATGGTCGGCCCGACCGGCCCGCGACGCCTGCGCATGGCCATCGAGCACCTCGCCAACATCCGCGGCGGCGCCTGCTACTTCATCGACCTCGACCCGCGCTGGGTCAAACGCCTCATCGGCATGGGTGAAATGAAAATGGCCAAGCTCTATCAGCAGCACGTCATCGACCAGGCCGCCACCATCATCCGCCACCGCGACATTGGCTGCCTCTTCACCACCCCGAAACTCCTCGAGTCGCTCGCCGAACGCATGTCGCTCGCCGACGCCGGCATCGGCGGCGTCTTCGCCGGCGGCACCACCATGACCCCGCAGTACGTCCGCTTCATCGAAGAAGAAGTCCTCGAAGGCAAAGTCAACTTCGCCCCCACCTACGGCAACACCCTGATGGGTCTCGCCATCAGCAAGAAGCGCGGCCCCGGCGAATACTCACTCACCTACCACGCCCCGCAACCGCGCGCCGTGCTCCGCATCGTCAACCCCGACGACACCACCCAGCTCATGGACTACGACGAATACGGCCGCGTCGAGCTCACCACCATGACCAAGGAATTCTTCATGCCCCGCTTCCTCGAACGCGACGAAGCCATCCGCCGCCAACCCTGCGACGAGTTCCCCTGGGACGGCGTCGGTGATGTCCGGCCGTTCCAGAGCGGCACGAAGACGGTGATCGAGGGGGTATACTAATCTGAAAGGTTCTTTTCCATGACGACAGTGATGAATCCCCGAGGCCCAAGGTTTCTGATCCAGCACGCGTGTTTCGGTTGCCGAAAGTCGTTCAAACGGTCTCCTCAGTCTAAATCGCCAAAGTGTCCTGACTGTGGAAATCCCGCAAATGAGATGGGTCGAAATTTCAAAGCCCCACCTATCGCAGACCTCGAACAATGGAAAAAAGTCGAAGTGCTTTACGAGGGCGGGATCAGATTCGCAGGAACTCAAAGCCCAGAACTTGGAAAGTTTCCGGACACCCTTGACGAAGCCGAAGAGTTTCTAACGCGAAACAAAGATTTCCTCGAAGCCCAAAAAGAATGGAGAAAGACGCTGGGAGAACGAAACGCGACGAAAGCTGAACGTCTAACTGAGAAACGCAGAGCCCAAAAGGCAAAGAGGAAGAAAGACCTTTCCTAGACAAACAACTCCTTGCTGACCAACGCCCACATTAGAACCCAGCAAACTTTCCTATGACCCTCCCCTTTTTCCGCATCAACCACTTCTTCGGCCTATTCCTCGGAATGCTTGGCTTGCTATCATCGGGTTGTAAGGAGTCATCGAACATCGATAACGAGATCTCGAAATGGGAGTCCTCCGGCTGGAAATTCGAAGAAGCTGTCGGGTCACAGATTCCCGATGCGATCTACATCTCGCACATCTCCAGTCCCACGGCTTCAAAGGTAACCGCCTTTTCTCACATCAACTCCGAAGGCCCATTGAAAAAATCTTTCGCACAGGACGATCGCAATTTCCTTCTCGTAACCATGGGCCACGAAGCTCACGGAAACTTCTCGCTAGTTTTCTCCAAACTCAAGCCCACAGAACCACAGTCTTCCACTGCTCACTGATCACTTCTCACTCGGCACTGCCGCTCTGCGGCCTTTTCCCATGAACATCCCCATCCTCCGCCTCGGCGAAAGCTACACCTCTCTCGACCTCGTCGAACTCGACCTTGGCAACGGTGAAACGCTCACCACCCACACCGCCAACCCCGGCCTGATCCGTCGCGACCTCCTTCAAGTCGCCAAAGCCAAAGCCGCCCTCGACGCCATTCCCGCCGAGACGCTTGCCGACTACTGTGAGCAAGCCGCCGAGCTCTTCCTTCACGCCGATCTCCCTTGCGGCACCAAGGAGCACAGGCGTCTCGCCTGTGTCGCCTCGCCCCAGGAGTCCGAACCCTCACTTCAATCCCCCCAGCAGTACATCGAGGCCCTCTCCGCCCTGACCCGCCTGCCGCACACCCTCGTGCGCATGAACATGGGCAAGATCCACGCCGCGATGTCCGAGATCCGCACCGTCATCGGCGGCCTCACCCGACAACTCCCGCTCGAAATCTTCGACAAAGGCCTCACCTCCATCGGAGCGCGGACTTTAGTCCGCCCGAATTCCCCAGAAAAAGAATCCCCCTCTCTCACTGTCAACTACTTCCCCGCCACCACCTCCCTCGGCGTCTCCCTCCCCAGCAACGCCCCCGCCGTCAACTCACTGTGGATTCCCGCCCCGGTGATGAAGATCCCCGTCTTCCTCAAGCCCGGCCGCGAAGACCCCTTCACCCCTCTGCGTATCGTCCAGGCGATGATCCAGGCCGGCTTCCCGAAAGAGGCCTTCGGCTTCTACCCGACCACCCACGAAGGCGGCGACACGATCCTAACAACCTGCGGCCGCGGCATCGCCTTCGGCAACGACACCACCCTCGCGAAGTACGCCGCCTTCCCCAGCATCTCCGTCCACGGCACCGGCCGCTCGAAGATCCTCATCGGCGAAGACATGATCGAACGCTGGCCCGAGTTCCTCGACGTCATCGTCCAATCCATTTCCGCCAACGGCGGCCGCTCCTGCATCAACACCTCCGCCATCCTCGTCCCCAGCCACCGCGACGAACTCGCCGACGCCCTCGCCAAAAAGCTCGCCGAGATCCAGCCCCACGCCCGCGACGACGAAAACGCGCTCCTCTGTGGCTTCGCCAACCCCGCCATGGCCGACGGCATCGACGAACTCATCACCGCCCACCTCAAGGAGCCCGGCGCCGAAGACCTCACCGCCAAGCACCGCAGCAGCGAGCGCAAGGTCGAAGCCTTCGATCAATTCTACCTCAACCCGACCCTCATTTCCTGCACCGACAAGGACCACCCGCTCGCCAACACCGAGTTCATGTTCCCCTACGCCAGTATCGTCGAGATGCCGCAGAGCGAAATGGTCGGCAGCATCGGCGAGACCCTCGTCGTCAGCGCCTTTACCGAAGACCAGAATTTCATCAGCGAACTGCTCCTCAGCCCCGACATCGAACGCCTCAACCTCGGCCCGTATCCCACCAACCGCGTCCAGTGGGAACAACCCCACGAAGGCAACCTCTTCGAATTCCTCTACCACCGCCGCGCCATCCAAGGCGACGTCGCCCTCACTTAAATTAAGAAAATTTGAAACGCCAAGAACGCCAAGTTTCATCAATTGACTCCCAAAGCAGACTGCGCGTAGCGCAGCAAAAACTTTGGACTGCGGTGGCAAAGCGAAGCGTCGACACCGCTTTGCGAGCCACCTGAAAAAATCCACCACCTCACCCAGCCGCAACGCCCCAAGCCACGTCCACATCCCGACTCCTCAAATTTCGCGACATTTCGCGCGCTTTCGTTGTTCCCTAAATGTCTGCGAACAAGCCAAGCCTCCAAAAGCGGTGTCGTCGTTCGCAGACTCACTCTGCCACCGCACTCCAAAGTTCTCCGAACTTCTCCCACTTTTCACTTTCTACTTTTCACTCGGCACTGCCGCGCAGCGGCCTCTAACATGACCTCCTTCGACGCCCGCCCATCTCCCCGCATCCTCTTCGGACCCGGACGTCTCGCCGAGCTCCCGGACGCCGCCAAATCCCTCGGCGCCACCAACATCCTGCTCGTCACCGACAGCGGGATCGTCGCCGCCGGTCACATCCGCCACGCCACCGGCCTGCTCCGTGATGCCGGCCTGAAAGTCACCACCTATCAGGACACCCACATCAACCCCGGCGAAACCGACATCGAAGCCTGCCGCGCCTTCGCTGAGCCCCTCGCCCCCGACCTGATCATCGGCTTCGGCGGCGGCAGCAGCATGGACACCGCCAAGGGCTGCAACTTCCTCCTCAACAACGGCGGCCGCATGTCCGACTACCACGGCTACGGCCACGCCGAAAAGCCACTGCTCCCCTTCATCGCCATCCCGACCACCGCCGGCACCGGCAGCGAATGCCAGTCCTACGCCGTCGTCTCGCGCGAGGACTCCCACGAAAAGATGGCCTGCGGCGACCCCAAGGCACTCGCCAAAATCGCCATCCTCGATCCCGAGCTCACCCTCTCCCAACCTCAAAAGGTCGCCACCCTCACCGCGCTCGACGCCTTGAGCCACGCCCTGGAGTCCGCCGTCTGCACCAAGCGCAACCCGATCTCCTCCGCCTACTCGCGCGAGTCTTTCCGTCTGATCGCCTCATCCATTTCCTCGATCCTCAAGCCCGACGCCCCCATCGGGCAACGCAGCAAGATGCTCCTTGGAGCCGCCATGGCCGGCAGCGCCATCGAGAACAGCATGCTCGGCGCCGCCCACGCCACCGCCAACCCGCTCACCGCCTTCTTCGATGTGCCCCATGGCCACGCCGTCGCCCTGACCCTCCCCCACGTCATCCGCTTCAACTCCGTAGACCCGGAATCCGCCGCCATCTACGATGACTTTAGTAGCTACCTCGGCGAGCCGCTCATCGATTGGCTCGAGAACATCATTGCCAGTGCCCATCTTCCCCGTCTGGACATCGACATCACCCGCATCCCCGAACTCACCGCCGCCGCCCTCCCGCAGTGGACCGGCAAGTTCAACCCGCGCCCGATCAACGGACCGGAAGTCACCGCCATCTACACCGCCGCCCTAACAGTGACATGACCTTACCGGTCATCAACGCAGGACTCCTCTTCATCTTGAAAGCTTCAACCTCCCAAGCCACTCCTCCCGCCCCTGACCGAGACCCGTCCTCCACACGAGGCTGCGGAAAGCAGGCCGGTTATGCCACGTCACGCGCCCTCATCCTACTCGCATCCCTTCTCATCCTCCCCGCCTGCAAAAAGGAATCCCCGCCCGAAGTCGAGCCCGCCGCCTCGCCCGTACAAGCCACCAAGCCCATCACCCCCGACTGGCCCATCACCCGCGGTGGTCCCGCACTTCAGGGCCGCGTCCACGCGCCCGTCCCGCAGTCTCCCGCCATCGACTGGACTTATGACCTCGAAGCTCCTGCGATGGCAGAGGCCACGGTGGCTGAGCAGCATCTCGTCGTCGGCGACATCATGGGCCTTGTCCATTGTCTCGATCTCGAAACACGGAAACTCCTCTGGTCCCACGAAACCGACGATACCATCCAGGCCGCCCCCGCACTTTCCAACAACCGCGTCTTCGTCGGCTCCGGTGACAACACTTTCCTCGCCCTCGATCTCAAGACCGGCGACGAACTCTGGTCGATCCAAGGCGACGAAAAGTTCCCCTCCGCCCCCGTCGTCACTTCTTCAGCCGATGGCAAAAGCGAATGGGTGCTCGTCAACGGCTACGACGGCATCGCCCGCTGTCTCGACGCCAGCAACGGCGAAGCCGTCTGGTCTTACAAGACGGACAACTACATCAACGGCACCCCCGCGATCATTGATGAGACCCATGTCGCCTTCGGCGGTTGTGACAAGGTCATCCATGTCATCAAGCTTTCGGACGGCACCCTCACCAACGAAGTCACCACTGACGCCGAGATCATCAGCAGCGTGGCCACCTTCGGTAAAATCATCTACTGCACGACCTACGCCCATCAACTCGTCGCCACGCTCGCCGATGGCGACTCGCTCGACTGGATCTACGAAGCCGAGGACTTCCCCTTTTCCAGCGCCCCCGCCATCAACGAGCAGGTCGGCCATGTCTATGTGGGCTCGAAAGACAAGCACCTCCACGCCGTCGATACCACCACCGGAGAGCTACTCTGGAGATTTCGCACCGGCGGCCCGGTCGAATCCTCCCCCTTGGTATTCGACGACGCCATCGTATTCGGCTCCAACGACGGCCGCCTCTATGCCGTCACCTTTGAAGGCAAAGAGCTCTGGACGCTCGATCTAGGAGAAAAACTGAGCGCCCCCGCCATCTTCGCCCAAAACCGGCTCATCGTCACCGGCGCCAAAGGCACCGTCTTCGTGATCAAGTAGATCAGCCCTTCTTCTCCAGATACGCCCCATACCACCTCGAGAACGGCACCGCCGTGACTCCGTGGAGGAGCACGCTCAATAGCACCGTCAGCACGATCACCGAGAGCATCCGTTCGCTTCCTTCCCCGCCCACCTCTGTTAGAAAAATCAGCAGATAGAGCACCGAGGCAATGCCTCGTGGCCCGAACCACCCGATAAAGGCCACCGTCACGCGGTCCATCTTTGTGCCCATCAGGCACAAGGCCACCGGCAACATCCGGATCACGGTCAGGCTCAGCAACGCGTAGAGCAGAGCCATCATGTCCCAGTGATCGCTCAACTTCGGCACCAGCACCATGCCGAAGATCAGGAACACGGAGAGCGAAAGCAGCTGACCCTCCGCCTCTCCAAATTCCTGCAACCGCTCCCTCACCCGTTCCGTCTGTGTTCCCAGCATCAGTCCGCCGAAGAATGCCGCAATGAATCCATTTCCTCCCACCTCTTCGGCCAGCGCATAACTGATCACCGCCAAGGAAATCGAAGCCAGGCGCTGAAATACCGGTTTCATCCAGTCCCGCTGCACGGCGCGATCCATCAGGCGACCTCCCACCAGCCCCACCGCAGCCCCCACGACCGGCCCCAGTCCGATCTGTTTCGCGGCAAAAACCACCCACTGCCAAACGTCCGCTTCGGCATCTGCCTCCGCCGCGATCACCGCCATGCACGCCATCACCGCGGGCAAAGCGATTCCGTCGTTCAGTCCGCTTTCCACTTCGATCGTGTCCCTCACTTCATCGGGCACCTGGTCGCTCGACACCACCGCCTGCCCCAGCGCCGCATCGGTAGGCGACAAAATGAAAGCCATTGCCGCCACCAGCCACAGGCTCACTCCGGGAAACATCGGCACCGCCAGCGCAAAGCCCAGCATCATCGTCAACGGCAGTCCGAACGCCAGCAGTCTCAGCGGCACCTTGTATTCCCGCTTCAGCGCCCCCAATTTCAAGGTCGAGGCATCCGTGAACAGGATCACCATCAGGGTCACCTCCGCCACCACCTTGACCATCTCCGATTCCAAGCCGGGATCGAACAAGTCGAATCCCAGCGGCCCTGCGAGCACGCCTGCCAAAACGAACAACATCGGACCGGAAATCACCGTCTTCGACAGCCTCCCCGAGAACAGGCCGTAGCCAAAAACCAGCAGCGCCGCGAGAGAGATCAAGGTATCCATGAGCTCCTCCGACGAAATGCCAATCCAAGCTCCACTGAAAGCCCAATCCCCTCAAATAAATATCAGAGAGATTCCCGGTTCGGGTCGCGTAAAATCCTCCGCCTTCCATTTTCCCAGAACTCCACTACCTTTGCTCCCACATCATGCCTGAATCCACCGCTCCAGAAAAAAAAGGCACCCGCGCCGGCAACTACTTCATCTCGAACTACCCGCCCTTCTCCTTCTGGTCGGAAGACAATGCCGCCGCTGTCGAGCAGGCCTATGCCACGCCGCACGAAGGCACCCCGCCCGCACTCGGCCTCTACCACCACATCCCTTTCTGCCGGAAGCGCTGCCATTTCTGCTACTTCCGCGTCTACACCGACAAGAACGCCGACGAGATCAAGCACTACCTCGATTGCACCGTCCGCGAGCTGGAAACGATGGCCCGCAAGCCGCTCATCGAGGGCCGCAAGCCGCATTTCGTCTACTTCGGCGGCGGCACTCCGAGCTACCTCTCGCCCAGCCAGCTCACCGAGCTGACCGACCGCATGAAAGCGCTGCTCCCCTGGGATGCCGCCGAGGAAATCGCCTTCGAAGCCGAACCCGGCACGCTCAATCCGAACAAGGTCAAGGCCATCAAGGACATCGGCGTCACCCGCCTGTCGCTTGGGATTGAAAACTTCGACGACCGTATTCTCGAAATCAACGGCCGCGCCCACCGCACCAAGGAAGTCTACCGCGCCTACGAACGCATCCGCGCCGAAGGCTTCGATCAGGTCAACATCGACCTCATTGCCGGCATGCTCGAAGAGACCGAGGAAAACTGGCAGCGCAACATCGAGAAGACCCTCGAGCTGCAACCCGACAGCGTCACCATCTATCAGATGGAGGTTCCCTACAACACCGGCATCTACAAGGACATGAAGGCCAGCGGCTCGCTCGTCGCACCGATCGCCGACTGGGAAACCAAACGTCGCTGGGTCAAGGAAGCCTTCGCCGCCCTTGAAGCCGACGGCTACACCATTTCCTCGGGTTACACCGCCGTGAAGGACCCCAGCCGCACCAAGTTCATCTATCGCGACTCGCTCTGGGGAGGAGCCGACCTGTTAGGCCTCGGTGTCGCATCCTTCTCCCACGCGAAAGGGGTCCATTATCAGAACCTCACCGAGATCGACGACTACGACAAGGCGCTCGACGCCGGCCGCATGCCGATCAAGCGCGCCCTCCAGACCACCGAGGAAGAGCGCATGATCCGCGAGTTCATTCTCAGAATGAAACTCGGCAAGGTCGAGGCCGGCCACTTCAGCGAAAAGTTTGGCGTCAACATCCTCGAGCGCTTCGACAGCCAACTTGCCCAGATCCACGACGAAGGCCTGCTGAATGTCGAGGACGGCAAGATCATCCTCACCCGCGACGGCCTGCTCTGTGTCGACAACCTCCTCCACGACTTCTTCCTGCCCCAACACGTCACCGACCAGATTGTCTGAGTGAAAGCGTCGCTGCTGCGGCGCGCAGCAGGCCCTGCTTGCGGCGGCCCGCCGCGAATCAGCTGGCACATCCCACCCGCCAAACTCCCGCTCGCATTCCCATCCAAGTCACGCTAAATTGCCAGCATCATGAACCTCGCAGAAGTTTCGAAACTGTCCGGCCGTGAGAAGCTCCAACTGATGGATGCTCTCTGGGAAGACATGCGCCAGAAAGCTGACGAAGACGAGTTTCGTGAAGACCATCTCGAACTGGTTCGTCGTCGATGGGCAAAAATTGAATCAGGCGAATCGAAGATGCTCGATTGGGACGCCGTAAAAGATTCGATCGGAAGATGATTCGGATCGAACTCACACCCGAGGCGCACGACGACCTCGCTGAAGGGTTCGTTTTTTACGAGAAGCAAGAGCCCGGAGCTGGGGACTACTTTCTCGTTTCGCTAAAGGCCGAAATCGAAAGCCTTCGCTGGATGGCTGGCACTCACAGACAAATTGGAGGTTTTCATCGCTCAAACTGCCGGAACTTTCCCCATCAGATTTATTACCGATTCACGGCGAAACCATCTCCGTGATCGCCGTGATCGACAACCGACGAAGTCCCGAATGGATCCGCAAACGCCTCAGCGAATGACCTCTGCACCCCACCTCCCCGCCGAGCTGGACAACATCCTCTCGCACTCCCATCTCGCCGTCGCTCCGCTTGAATGGCTTCCCCCCGAAGCCGTCCCCGAGCCCTACCATCGTCTCCTGGTCCACGACCACGACATGACCTCCGAACTTGAGCGCTTCCACGGCGATGCCATCACGCTCAAAGTCATCCATTCCGAGCAGAACGAAAACCTCTACCTGCGTGAAGTCACCCTCCACACCTCGATCGAAGGCAAACCCGCCGAATACGGCCTCATCGAGATCCTTCTCGATCATTTTCCTACCGAACTCCGGCCCAAGATCCTCGCTGGCGACACCCCCCTCGGGGCCATCCTCAATCAATCCGGCCTCACTTATCACAGCCAGCCCCAAGGTTTTCTCAGCGTCCCCGCCGAGTCTCTGAAGGTGGTCTTCAAGAAAACTCCGGGTAGCGCAATCCTCTACGGACGCTACAATCACCTGATCCGTAGCGACGATGGCAGCTGCCTCGCCCGCATCATCGAGATCCTTCCAACATAATTCCCATTCGTTCCAAAATTCCCATCATGCCAAGCTATGATGCCATCATCATCGGAGGAGGCCCCGCCGGAAGCACCACCGCCGCGCTCCTCGCGGAAAGAGGCCATCGTGTCCTCCTGTTGGAGAAAGCCAAATTTCCCCGTTACCACATCGGCGAATCGCTGATGCCCTTCTGTTATTTCTCGCTCGAGCGACTCGGCGTCGCCGAGAAAATGAACCAGATTGGCTACCAGCAGAAAAAGTCTGTCCAGTTCGCCGTCCCCGACGGTCGCATCTCCGCCCCCTTTTACTTCACCCAGCACATCGACCACCCCGCCGCCGTCACCTGGCAAGTCGAGCGCTCCGACTTCGACCTCATGCTGTTAGACAACGCCCGCAGCAAAGGCGCCGAAGTCCGCGAGAACACCACTGTCCTTGACTTCCTCAAGGAAGGCGAACGCATCACCGGCGTCCGTGCCAGCACCGACGGCGACGCAGCCTTCGAAGTCCACGCCCCGATCACTCTCGACTGCACCGGCCGCGACGCCCTTTACCAACGCAAGCACGGCACCCGCCAGCGCGATCCGATGCTCAACAAGATCTCCATTTGGACCTATTTCAAGGACGCCAAACGGGATCCCGGCGACGACGAAGGCGCCACCACCATTGCCTACCTGCCTGAAGGCGGCTGGTTCTGGAACATCCCGCTGCGCAACGGCATCGTCAGCTCCGGCATCGTCGCCGAACGCGACTACCTCTACAAACCCGGCGAAACCCGCGACCCCGCCGAAATTTTCACCCGCGAGATCGACAACAACGCCTGGATCAAGGACCACCTCGACCCCGGCACGCAGTTCGGCGAATACTGGGTCACCGGCGAATACAGTTACCGTGCCGAGCACTGCGCCACCGATGGTCTCGTCCTCGTCGGCGACGCCTTCTCATTCCTCGATCCCGTCTTCTCCAGCGGCGTCTTCCTCGCCTTGAAATCCGGTGAAATGGCCGCCGACGCCACCCACATGGCTCTCGAAAAAGGTGACTTCTCCGCGTCCGCCTTCACCCAATACGGAGAAACCCTCTGCGGGCACATCGAGACCATGCGCAAGATCGTCTACGCCTTCTACGATCCCGATTTCAGTTTTGGAAAACTCATCCGCGCCCACCCCGACCTCCGCCCGAAATTGACCGACCTGCTCATCGGTAACGTTGAGGGCGTCGACTTCACTGAGCTCCTCGCCGCCATGGCCGAAATCGCCGAACTTCCCGAGCCCATCGAATACGGCAAGCCCCTTGCCATAACCTAGCCGAAGGCTTTGGACTGCGGTGGCTTGCCACCGTCTTCCGAGCCACTTCCAAGTATTCTCTTACCCCTCGACCTCCACCTAAGCCTCTGCCATTGTCCCAGTATGACCTTCCCTGATTTTACGCGCATCACAATGGACCCCGCAATTATGGGCGGAAAGCCTTGCATCAAAGGCACCAGAGTCACCGTCGGAACCATCCTGGGCCTGATCACATCCGGCACAACGCCGACAGAGATCATCCAACTCTATCCCTACCTTTCGAAGGACGATGTCACTGCCGCACTAGGCTACGCGACATGGCGATCTGAAGAGCGCGAAGTTACACTCGCAACTACCTGCGAAGGGTCGGCTACTTAACAGTGACGTTATCGATGTGTGAGGATGCAACTTCGGATTCCATATTTCCCAACTGGAGAATCGGTCGTCAATCACGCATCGCCCCCCTCTTCCTCCACAGGATTCATCACTGGAAGTATCAGCCAAATGCCGCTTCGTTTCCACCTCGTCATCTTTCTCCTGATCTCCACTCTTTGTCCCGCAATCGCCAAAGACTCTCTGGGTGACCTCGTTCTCAAAAAACTCGAAGGAATCGTCATCCCCATAATTGATTTTCAAGACACCACCCTCGAAGAAGCTATCGACTACTTGCGAGTAAGATCCCTTGAGCTGGATCGCGAGGAAGCAGCTGAGATGCGCGGAGTTTCCATTATCATCAGGAAACCTCGCAAACTTGAGGCAGACGACGGCCTCGATATCCACGAAGCGGCTCGTTCGAGCCGCATCAAAAAATATCAAAGAAGGAATATTTCTCTGCTCAAGGTTTTGACCGATGTCTGCGACCTGACGCAGCAAGACGCCTACATCACCTCTGTCGGAATCATCATCTGCCCGAAGGACCAAAAACCCTTCCCCAACACCAAAGGCCAGAACGGAGAGATCTGGAAAAAACTCACCAAGTGATTCAACTCCTCCTCAAGATTTTGCGTCCTTGGTGCCTTTGCGTTTCAATCCTCTTCAACTGACATGCGCATCGCCATCCTCACCCCCGGCACCGGCTCCTACTACTGCGGAGCCTGCATGCGCGACAACGCTCTCGCCAAATCCCTGCACGCCGCCGGCCACGAGGTCTCGCTGCTGCCGATGTATCTCCCGCTTCAGCTCGACGAGTCCCAGCTCCCCACCGCCGACAACCCGATCTTCTTCGGCGGCATCAATGTCTTTCTCCAGCAAAAGCTTCGCATCCGCATTCCCGGCATTCTCCACAAGCTCCTCAACAACGCCTCGCTGCTCCGCTCCGCCGCCAGGCGCAGCCACATGACCTCCGCCCGTGAGCACGGCGAAATGGCCCTCGCCATGCTGCGCA
The DNA here is from genome assembly GCF_042664875.1 of Haloferula chungangensis. NCBI lineage: Bacteria > Pseudomonadati > Verrucomicrobiota > Verrucomicrobiia > Verrucomicrobiales > Verrucomicrobiaceae > Haloferula > Haloferula chungangensis. The sequence continues at coordinate 30,288 of NZ_JBHTBS010000017.1, forward strand.
TCGAGGACAGCCCTTTCGGCCAGGAAATGGACAAGCTCATCGACTGGCTCGCTCAGGAAAAGCCCGACATCCTGCTGCTCGGCACCGCCCTCCAGGCCGGCATGATCCGCGAATTGAGGAAACGCCTCGACGTCAAAATCCTTTGTTCCTTCCAAGGGGAGGACAGCTTTCTCGACGGACTCCCGGAGCCCTTCAAAACCGATTGCTGGAACGAACTCACTGCCCGTCTCCCGGAAGCCGACCTGCTCATTTCCCCCAGCCAGTTCTACGCCGACCTGATGCGCGGGCGCCTGAATCTCCCCAAGCAGAAAATCGAAGTCCTCCCCAACGGCATCTCCCTCTCTCAATCGGACCGCGAGCTTCAGCTCGCCCCGGAGCCCCAGCCTCACACCCATGCGGCCCAGCCGCCTGAATCTCCACTGCTCACTGCTCACTGCTCACTCGGCACTGCCGCGCAGCGGCCAACGATCGGCTACCTCGCCCGCATGATCCGGGAAAAAGGCGTCCACCACCTTGTCGAAGCCTTCATCCACCTCCGCCACGAGCTCAAGCACCCCGACGCGCGCCTCCACATCGCCGGAGCCATGACCGCCGGTGATGAGAAGCTCGTCGCCGAGCTCAAGCAACAACTCGCCGCCGCCAATCTAACAGAGCACGTCAACTGGTCCCCCAACATCGACCTCGAAGAAAAGCACCAATTTTTCAGCGGTCTCGCCCTCTTCAGCGTCCCCGCCACCTACCCTGAAGCCTTCGGCCTCTACATGGTCGAAGCCCTCGCCGCCGGCGTCCCGCTCGTCCAGCCCGACGCCGCCTCGTTCCGCGAAATCATTCACCGAAGCCAGGCCGGCCACCTCGTTTCCCCGAACGACCCCATAGCCCTCGCCACCGCCTGGCATGAACTCCTTTCCAATCCCACCGAACTCCAAACCCTCAGCAAAAACGGTCGTCGAGCCGCCGCAGAATTCTACAGTGTCGAAGCCATGCGCGACCGCTTCCTCGCCCTCGCCGAATCCCTTCCGAACTCGCTCTCATGAACTCGCCGCGACTCAAAAACGCCAAGGACTCAGAACAGAAAACGTGGAACTACACCCTGATTCTCACATGGATTCTGGTCCCCTTCGTTTTTGCCGCCATCCTTCGTCTCCTCAACTTTCTCGGATCCTAAGCCTTGAAGATCGCCGAATACGCAACGCTCCCTCATAAGTGGCCTCATCGGATTGCCTCTGTCATCGTACTCGGCCTTTCTCTCTGGATGATCTTTGTTGAAGGCCCTGCACTTGCAAAAAGTCGATCCGGAGCGATGCAGGCCGCCATACAGTTCGTGGCGACCGGAGTGATTTGGTTCAGCAACGACGGCTACCACGATCCCATCCTCAAAAAAAATCGTCACATACCGAACCGCTGCTTGGATCGCCCTTTTAGGTATTTTCCCAGCAGCCTGGATCGCCTTTCGCCTTCTCGATTTGAGCCTCAACTAGCATCATCAACCCCAGCCTTGGCGTCCTTTGCGTCTTAGCGTTTCAATTTCCCTCATGTCCGCACCCGCCCACCAAATCCAACGCCGCGTCGAGTTCTACGAAACCGACATGGCCGGGATCGTGCACTTCACGAACTTCTTCCGCTTCATGGAGTCCTGCGAGCACTCCTTCCTCCGCAGCCTCGATCACGAACTTCATGGCCTCGTCGAGGGCCTCGAAACCGGTTGGCCCCGTGTCAATGCCACCTGCGACTACCGTGCCCCCGCCCGCTTCGGCGACCTCCTCACCGTCAGTCTCTATATCGAAGAAATCAGAAACCGCTCCGTTCGCTACCGTTTTGAGATCACCAAGGAAGAAACCCTCGTCGCCGAAGGTAAACTCTCCGTCGCCCACGTTGCCATCACCGATGAAGGCATCAAGGCCGTCCCGCTTCCCGAAGCCCTCAAAGTAAAACTTCAATCACTGATCACTGATCACTGATCACTCTGCACTTTCTCCCAATGACCAAAAACATGAACTGGCTCTACTTTGCACTCATCACCGTCGCCTGCTGGGGCCTTTACGGCATCTTCCTTCACGCCGGCCAGATGGGCATGGCTGACAAGGAACTCGGACGCTACAAAGCCTTTTTCTTCGTCGGCATCGCCTACTTCCTCGTCGCCGTGCTCGCCCCGCTCGCCATCCTTCTCATGTCGAAAAACATGTCTTGGGACATGCCACCGAAAGGCATGTGGCTCTCCCTCTTCGCCGGGATCCTCGGAGCCGTCGGAGCCTTTTTCGTGCTCGTCGCCATGGGCTCCGGCGTCAAATCCGGCATGAACCCCGGCATCGTCGCGGTGCTCGTCATGTCCACCATCTTCGCCGGCGCCCCGATCATCAACGCTGTCGTCGGCATCATGATGCACCCGCCCAAAGGAGGCTTCTCCGCGATCCCAATCCCCTTCTACATCGGCATCCTCATGGCCGCCGTCGGTGGCTTCATGGCCACCAAGTTCAAACCCACCCCGGCACCTCCCGCGAAACCCGTCCCCGTGCAAACCGACCGTTAGAGTCGTTCAAGCATTGGGGAACAGGGGTCAGGATTCAGGGGTCAGAAAGACCGCCGAACCACCATTCCGCCTCTCTGCCTTTCTGACCACTGCCCCCTTGAATCCTGACCCCAAAAAGCCCGCAGCACCTCCCCGCGACGTCACCGCACCCATGCCCGACCCACTCCCCAAGCTCAACCAACTCCTCGCCGCGATTCTCCCGGCGAACCGCTTCTACGCGGAAAAACTCAGCGGCCTCCCCACCCGCTTTGAAAGCCTCGCCGAGTTCACCGCCACCATCCCTTTCACCACCAAGGACGAGCTCGCCGCCGACCACGAAGCGCATCCGCCCTACGGCAGCACCCACAGCTTCCCACTCGAAGGCTATCATCGCTATCACCAGACCAGCGGCACCCGAGGCAAACCGCTCATCTGGCTCGACGACCCTAACAGCTGGACCTGGATCCTCGATAACTGGGAGTGGGTCTGGCGCGGTGCCGGTGTCCTCCCAGGTGACACCGCCTTCTTTCCTTTTTCCTTCGGTCCCTTCCTCGGCTTCTGGGCCGGCTTCGAGGCCGCCACCCGCATGGGAGTCCGCGCCGTTCCCGGTGGTGGACTCTCCTCGGAAGACCGTCTCCACCTTCTCAAGCGCAGCAGGTCCCGCATCCTCTGCTGCACGCCCACCTACGCCCTGCGGCTCGCCGAAGTCGGACTGAATATCGGACTCCCCGTCTCATCCCTCGGCATCCGCACCATCGTCGTCTGCGGCGAACCCGGAGGCAGCATCCCAGAAGTCCGCCGCGCCATCGAATCCACCTGGCAGGCCCGCGTCTTCGACCACCATGGCATGACCGAAATCGGGCCGGTCTCCGTCAGCTCGATGGATCAAGCCGACCTGCTCTTGCTACGGCACGAGTCGTACTTCTGCGAAGTCATCGATCCCGATTCCGAAAAAATCATCGAACCCGGCAGCGACCAAACCGGCGAGCTCGTACTCACCACCCTCGGTCGGCATGGCTCGCCGCTCCTCCGCTACCGCACCGGCGACCTCGTCAAGCCCGTGCCGCACGGTGATCACTTCGCGCTCGATGGCGGCGTCCTCTCCCGCTGCGACGACATGGTCGTCATCCGCGGCATCAACATCCACCCCAGCGCGATCGACGCCGTCGTCCGAAGCTTCCCCGAGATCGGCGAGTATCAGGTGGAAATCGATCAACGCCACGCCCTCACCGAGCTCAGTCTCAAAGTCGAGACCACCGAAGAAACCGCCGCCGACCTCGCTCATCAGCTGCGCTCCACCTTCAGCCTCCGCATTCCCGTCAGCGCCGCGCCCTCCGGCTCCCTCCCCACCTTCGAAGTCAAAGCGAAACGCTGGAACATCCTTAAATAAGGGACCGCGGACTTCAGTCCGCCCCAAAGCCCAAGCCTCCTACCCCTTGCGGCCCAGCCGCCAATTCCTCCACTTCCTACTTTTTACTTCTCACTCGGCACTGCGGCGAAGCCGCCATCACCATGATCTCCGCCACCAACATTTCCAAATCCTTCGAAACTCCGGGGGAAACCGTCGACGTCCTCAAGGATCTCTCACTCGATCTCGCCGACGGCGAAGCCGCCTCAATCATCGGGCCCTCCGGCAGCGGGAAAACCACCTTGCTGAACCTCATCGGAGCCCTCGACCGTCCGAGCTCCGGCTCCATATGGATCGGCAATCAAGACATCGCCACCCTCACGGCCGACGAAGCCACCCGCTTCCGGAACCACTCGCTCGGCTTTGTTTTCCAACAGCACTACCTTCTTCCCCAGCTTAGCGTGCTGGAAAACGTCCTCGTCCCCCGCCTCGCTGGCGACTGGAAGGAGCCCGCCGAAGAAACCGAGCAACGTGCCCGCGAGCTCCTGGCCAAAGTCGGCCTCGACCACCGCCTCAAGCATCTCCCCTGGCAACTTTCCGGCGGCGAAAAGCTCCGTACTGCCGTCGCCCGCGCCCTGATCAACCAGCCGAGCCTCGTCCTCGCCGACGAACCCACCGGCTCCCTCGACCCCTCGTCCACCGACACCATCGCCGACCTCCTCCTCGACCTGAACCGTGACCAGAAAGTCACCTTGTTGGTCGTCACCCACAACCAGGCCCTCGCCAAACGCATCGGCAAAACCTTCGAGCTCCGCGACGGCAAACTTTGGAGTGCGGTGGCAAAGTGAGGAACGAACGCCGACACCGCTTTCGAGCAAACCCACCGACTCCCGTAAATTCTCCCTGCCCCTTTCCCCAAAAGAGCCCCTCCCATCAGCGAATGCCTTTCCGCATCAACAAAGCCTCTAATAGCGGTGTCGCCGCTCCGCTCTGCCACCGCACTCCAAGGTACCGAGCACCACTCAAGCCAGGTTCTTCCACGTCACAGCTTTCACTCGGCACTTGTCACTGCCGCGCAGCCGCCACCACCCGACCATGACAGCCCTTTCCTTCATCCTCCGCGGTCTCAAGCACCACCACACCGGCTACCTCGGTGTCCTTCTGGGTTCCGCGCTCGGTGCCATGGTGTTGTTAGGTGCCCTCTTCGCGGGCGACTCCGTCAAATCCACCCTGCGCCAGATTGCCGAGCAACGCACCGGCCAAACCAAGCTCATCCTCACCGGCGGCGAAAACCTCTTTCGCTCGCAGCTCGCCAGCGACATCGACGACACCAGCTCCGCCCTCCTTCAACTTCGCGGCCAAGTCAACGAACCCAGCGGTCGCTCCACCGGTCAGGTCGACCTCCTCGGCGTCGACCCCCGCTTCTGGTCCTTCGCCCCGAGGGAAATGGAGGCCCCCCAGCTGAGCAATCGCGCCTGGGCCATCAACCAGGAACTCGCCCGCACCCTCGATCTCAGCATCGACGACGCCATCATTCTCCGCCTCCGCAAGCCTGGCCTCGTTTCAGGCGATGCCCCGCTCGCCGAGAACAACGATGAATTGATCACCCTCCGCGGCACCGTCACCCGCATCCTCAGCGACGACGAAATGGGCCGCTTCAGCCTCGCCGCCACCCAACTGGCTACGCCAAAGGTTTTCCTCCCCCTTGAAACCCTCGCCGAAGCCATCGAGCACCCGAACCGCGCCAACCTCATCCTGTCGCGCGACGAAAGTCTTGCCACCAAGGTCAGAAGTCACGCTGAACTCGCCGACTACGGTCTCACGATCAAGGACATCCCCCTTGCCCAAGCCACCGAAATCCGCACCGAACGGATCTTCATCAGCCTCGCCATCGAAGAAAAAATCCGTCAGTTTGTTCCCAACGCCAAACCCACCCTCACCTACCTCGTCAACACCCTCGCCGCCAACGAGCGCGAGACTCCCTACTCGATGGTCACCGGCGCCGACCCATCACTCGCACCCTTCCTCCCCGACGATCTCGAAGACGACGAAATCGTTCTCAACTCCTGGGAAGCCGAGGACCTCAACGCCAAGGTGGGCGACACCGTCAAGCTGAGCTACTACGTTCTCAGTAAAACGGGAACGCTCATCGAAGAACACGCCGACTTCACCGTCCGCAGCGTCGTTCCGCTTGAAGGCCTCGCCGCCGACAGGCTCTGGACCCCCGATTTCCCCGGCATCGCCGAAGCTGAGAACAACGCCGACTGGGAAAGCGGCCTCCCGCTTGACACCACCCGCATCCGCGACAAGGACGAAACCTACTGGGACGACCACCGCGCCACCCCAAAGGCCTTCATCACCCACCGCGCCGCCGCCAAACTCTGGCAAAACCGCTGGGGCAGCAGCACAGCCTTCCGGAGCAAGGTCGGACCCTCCTCGCTCATAAAGGGCGAACTCCTCTCCACCCTCACCCCCACCGACGCCGGTCTCCAAGTCCGCGACATCGCCACCGAAGCCGCACGCGCCGCCTCCTCCCCCGTCGACATCGCCAGCCTTTTCCTGAGCATGTCCTTCTTCCTCATCTTCGCCGCCATTGCCCTCACCGCCATGCTCTTCCGCTTCAATGTCGAGCAGCGCAACAGCGAGTCCGGCCTTCTAACAGCCGTCGGAATCCCCGCCCGAAAAATCCTCCGGTGGCGGCTCGCCGAAGGCCTCGTCATCATCACCCTCGGCGCCCTGTCAGGCACCATCCTTGCCTTTGCCTACACGCGAGGCCTGCTTCTCTTCCTCGAAAAGATCTGGAACAGCGGCGGCGAACGCCTTTTCCATTTTCACGCCGCTCCCGGTTCCGTGATCGGCGGCATGGTTGGCTTCATCGTCCTCATGATGATCACCATCTGGTTCACGACACGGAAGCAATCCAAGCAGACCGCGTCCCTGCGCCTCTCCGCCGGCAACGAGGAAATCCCACCCAGCATCCAAAGCCGCCGCCCCCGCCTGATCGCCATCATCTCCGCCCTCATCGGCATCGGCTCCCTCGCCGCCTCCAGGCAACTCGGCCCCTCCTCCGCCTTCTTCCTCTCCGGCTTCGCCTTCCTCATCGCCGGCCTCTCAGTTTGGAGAGTGAGATTTACCCGGCCCTCAAGCGGAGCACGCGATTCCAGTCGCGCCCCCGAGTCCCCACTTCCCACTTCTCACGTCTCACTCGGCACTCCAGCCCAATTGGCCCGCCTCAATCTCTCCCGCCGCCCCACCCGTTCCCTCGTTGCCATCGGCACCCTCGCCTCCGCGATTTTCCTCGTTGTCTCCGTCACCGCCTTTCAGAAACACGGCAGCGGTGACTGGCAGAAGCTCTCCGGCGGTACCGGCGGCTACGGCACATGGATCGAAACCTCCTCACCCCTCACCCGACTCTCCTCGGGCAAATTCGAATTCCAGGACGACGACATCCAGGACCTTCTTCCCATCCGTGTCGGCAGCGGAGACGATGCCTCCTGCTTCAATCTCAACTCGGTTTCCCAGCCGCGCCTCCTTGCCGCCGACACCACCAAACTCGAAGACCGCTTCACGATCAAATCCACCGCCGACGGCATCGCCCCATCCTGGGCGACCCTCCGGGAAGGAGAACACCTCAGAGCTTTCATCGACGAGACCACCTTGTTGTGGGTTCTCAAAATGAAGCTCGGCGACACCATCGAATACACCGACGACCAAGGTACGAGCTTCCTAGTAGAAATCGCCGGCACCCTGACTGAATCGGTTTTCCAAGGCAGCTTCATTGTCGATGAGTCCCGTTTCCTCGCCCACTACCCCAGCTCATCGGGCTACCGTCTCTTCCTTGCCAGCACTGAAAAGCCACCAACAGAAGCCCGCCCCGACCTTCAGAAATCCCTTACTGACCTCGGGGCCACCGTCACGCCAACCGCCGAGCGCCTCGCCGCCTTCCACTCCGTGGAAAACACCTACATTTCCATCTTCAATGTCCTCGGCGGACTCGGCGTCATCCTCGGCGCCGCCGGCCTCGGGCTCGTCACCGCGCGCAACCTCGCCGAGCGGAAGGATGAACTCTCCATGCTCCACACCATCGGCATCTCAAATAGAGTGATCCGAAGCATCATCACCAGGGAAGTCCGCACCCTCATCCTCGCTGCGCTCATCATCGGCCTAACAGCCGCGATCATTTCCATCCTTCCCTCCCTCCCCCAACAAACTTCTCCTCAGCTCACCCTGACCTGGATCGCCGTCCTTGCTCTTCTAACAGCACTCTGCGCCAGCTTCAGTGCTTGGCTCGCGTATCGTGCAAGTTACCGCGGCGAGGCCCGAACAGGCAGACTGAGTATCGACTGAGACTTCGGGCCAGGTGCCTGTTCACCTAAACTTCAAGGTGTAGCAGCGTCCCTGAACCGCATGATTTCCGACACCGACGATGATCGTGTCTTTTGAGATCACCGCACAGTTGCTGGCACCGCCACCCTGTTTTTCATCCAGATCCACCACCAGCCAGACCCACTCGAACCAACTCTTGCCAAGGTCGTCCGAAATCAGAACCACGTGGCGGGGCACGGTCTCGGTTTGATCGGTTGCCGGGATCACGCGATAGGATTTCCCGTGCCAAGCGAAGGTCGCCGTTGAACCGATGAAGCCCTGTTTCCAGAACTGGCGCGACTTCGCCCAGGACTCCCCCTCATCCTCACTCACAAACAGCGTCCCGATTCCGGAGGTCAGCACATAAATCCTGCTACCTTCCTGATAGAAGGCCATCACATCGCGAGCTTCTTCGAACTCTCCGGTCTTCTTCCATGTTCTACCGGAGTCCACCGATTTGTAAATCTTGCCGGATCCCTCGTAGCCGACGCCACTCAACACACTCGACCCGCCCAAAGAGTGAAAGCAGGTCGTATTCTGTTGCTTCTTCTCCTCCGAAACCGGAATCCAGTCGAAGGACTTGAAGCCATCGTCCGAGCGAATGATGCTGGTCTTGTCATTCTCCGAGCGACGGAGCCCGACAAGAATCGCGCCATCATCCAACTGAATGATGCCCACGGTTCGGGACGACTTCGGCTTGCACATGACTTCCCAGGACTCTCCCTCATCAGTGGATCGGAGCACTAAAGCGGGCTCCGAAGTGGTGGCATAAAGATGATGATCGCGGGCGCGGATGATATTGCGGATGTCCTGGATACCCCATTCGTCGCCACCATCGACGGCTTTGGTCCATCTGACCCCGGAATCCACGGATTTGAACAGATCACCCGTCTCCTCCGTGCCGATGAGCGCCTTTCCTTCAGCGAGCCGGAATGAGGCACGCACATTCGATTCCCCATCGGGTTCAAATACCCTGGTGATCTGCACGCTCGGAAAGCGTCCTGCTTCTGCCTTCGCGATCGGCAAGGGCGGGTTGCCGCCACGAGTGACGCGGCTTTCCGCGCGCAATGATCCGACACCAACGGCAATCAGCCCGAAGCCGATGACTGCGATGAAATGCGATAGCGATCGATGGAAAGTCATTATTTGAAGAGCCTGATGATTCAGTAAATTCCGACAAGAACATTGGAAGCGTCAGCAAAGTGAAATGTCATTTGCTCAACATGTTTCAGGAATCGGGCCGTGGGCTGATCTCGAAATCGACCGAGCTTTGAATCCACCTCCGCAAGTTGTCTGCAGAGTGCTTCTGCGGGTCGATCATGATGCTATCGATGGACGGCAGAATGAGCGGCCCCTCCAAGATGAACGACGCGCATCCCGAGAGATCGAGTCTGTGGATAGTGAGCCCGCTGAGCTGATGAAGATCGATTTCGTCATCGGTCTCCAACCTGAGTGATCGCAGCCCGAGATAACGCAGCACGCACTCCTCAGAGCCTCCCGGGTCAGCGATCATTCTGATGGATTTCCCAACGCGGAGAGTAGCAATCCGGTTCCTGGAAAATTTCAAGTCAATCGATTCACTGTCTGGATTGAGATATCTCAGGAGTTCCTCGATCACCTCATGATAGGACCGCTTGGAGAAACGGAGAGCTGCGTCGTAGGATATCATCCGTTCGATGACCGGGCTTTCATCGGGATTGAGCCTGCGGGCTTCCACAAGAAATTCCCGAAGATTCTCGAGCGATGGTCGCTTCGACTTGCTATAGTCGAACTCGGGGAACGCTTCAGCAAACAACATGTATCCGTAACGCCCCTGCCCCTCGCTCAGGGGATACTTCAGAGCCTCTTTAAAATTGAGCTGAATCAGATTCAACGCAAAGAGCTGGTATTTCGCAGCAGTGGAATCCGGGTCGAGCGCAAGAGCATGGTCCGCAAGAACAAGAGCCTCCCGGACACTCTTCATCGGGGTATCGAAAATCCCCCGGTTCTTGAGGTTGCTGACTGAGGAGATCAGCGATCGGGAGAGCGCGAGATGACGGTCCCGGGACTTGGAAAGCGATTCGACGTACAACTCGTTCGCCGCCTCCGCCTTGCTTGCGTATTGCTCGGCAAGCTGGGATTCGGCCATCACGGACCGATGCAGAAAATCAACTTTCTGGATGAAAAGGGTGCTGAGAACCGTGAGCAGGATCAGAGCCAGCGATGTGATCAGGACGGGAGTCCGGTTGCGGGAAACAAACAAGCGCGCGTCCCGCAAAAAGCTCCGCTCTTCCGCATTGGTGGAAAAGCCGTCGAGATGACGCTGCACGTCATCCCGGAGTTCGGCGACCGACTGATATCGGTCCTCTGGTCTTCTGGCCAGAGCCTTCATCGTTACCGCGCCGAGACTCGCGGGCATCCTGACGGAAGGGTACTTCACACAGGGATCCTCCACGTGCCCGCGAGCGGTCGCCTCCAGAATGGTCCGACGGTCCCCCATGAATGGCGGGTCTCCCGTGAGGATCACGTGGAGAATGCAGCCGAGCGAAAAGATGTCCGTGCGATGATCCTTCTGCCTACCGCTCTCGACCTGTTCGGGGGCCATGTAGCCAGGAGAGCCCTTGATTTCCCCGACAAGGGTCATGTTATCAAGAAACTCGGTGGCGGGAGTTGACTCGTTCTCAAATCCATCCTGGGAAATCACTTTCCCCAGTCCCCAGTCACAGACGAGCACCTCACCGTAGTCATCCGTTTGGATATTTTCCGGCTTGAGATCGAGGTGAATGATATCCCGCGAGTGGGCGTATGCCACCGCATCGCAGATCTTGAGAAAGTCCCGAAGCAAGGCGCGCCGATCGCTCTGTTTCGATCCGATGAGATCGGCAAGGGTGGTGTTGCCCTTGAGGTCCATCGTAAAGAACGGACGACCCGATGAATCGATACCCACATCATAGACGCTGATGATGTTAGGGTGCTTCAGGGTGGACGTAAGCCAGGCCTCGTTGACGAACAGATCGAAGAACTCCGGACCGAGATCCTCACGAAGCCGGGCCATCGCCACCCACCGCCGAGCATGGTTGTCGAACGCTCGGCAGACCTCTTTAACTCCTCCTTTCCCCAGCAGCTTTTCGTCCTCGTACCGGATCGTGGTTTCAGCGAGTTCAACGTATGAGGGACAGAGTGCTTCAAGCCCTCCTTCGTCGAGACTCGTCGCTTCGCGATAGGCCTCGATCAAGCGGTGGTCGTTCCCGTACGGACCGCCATTCCCCAGAGATTGGTTCATCATTCCAGTTCGGCTGCGAGCTTTCTGATCTCGAGATAGAGACGCTTCTTCACGCGCTTTTTGAGAGTATAGACCGAAGCGATGCTGAGCTCCGTCATCTCGGCAATCCGAGCTGCCGAATGGCCATCCAATCCCAGCTCGAAAACCTCGATGGCTTGGCCTTGAAACGAGTCGCGCACACGGTTCATCGCCTTGCTGGCAACGTAGGCCGCCCATTCCGTTTCGATAATCTGCTCGATCTCAGGGACGCTGATCTCGGCGCGCACCTGGCAATCGTGCGACACCTCATCGAGGCATCTCCTCGTGCTGTAGTGCTTGCGAAAATGGCTGTTGGCCTTGTTACGGACAATGGCGCCGAGCCAGGCACGAAATCTTGCCCGCTTCCGATCATAGCATGGAAGGTCACGAGTCAGGGCGATGAGGATCTGCTGTGTCAAATCCTCGATGTCGTCCTGAGCGATTCCGAGCTGATGGAGCACACAGCAGATAAACTGGCGGTATTGCAGAACAATTTCATCCCATGCCCCTTCGTCCTTCAGATCGGTCGCACGCTGAAGGAGGGAATAGCGGGTCTGGAACGTCGATGCCATGGCTGCCGGGAGAGCTCTCGCACCCCCTGGAATCGCCGTGACCGACGGGAAATCCAACGCGAGGGTCACACAAGCTAGCCCAAAACATCGGCCATATGAAGGAAATGTTCAGGGCCTCCTGAACAGGGCGATCAAGTTAGGGAGAGAATCGGCTCCAGCTGAATTTTTTCGGACCAAGATGGATAGGATCCTCCGTCGCCAAGGCTATGGCGGGACAGGTGGGTAGGATTTTGAAATCATTGCGCTCAGTTCAGGCTAGAATTGAGGTTCAACCATGACGATCATCGCCAAGATAATTGGATTTCGTTGTCTTCATCCTATTTATCCCATCCATCCTGGTCCAATTTCTTCCCTAGCTTGATCGCCTTGGCCTCCTGATTCGCGGGAAAGTTATCGGCTACTCGGCCATCGAGACCTCCACACGGAAGAAAAGCTGGTCGAGATTGTCCTTGATGCCGTCCATGTCGTCAATCGGACCCAGCTCGACATTGACGCGGATCTCAGCTCCGGTGCCCGTTTCCGTTGCTGCTCGCGACCAGCTCTTCAAGTCGCTCGACCAGACGAGCTGGTAGCTGCGGCCGATCACGCTTGGCCAGCTTAGATCAACGGATTGGCCCTCGAGTTCGAAAACGCTGATACGTAACACGTCACGGTTGTCCGTCGGATTGGTACCCGCGATGAATTCGTCCACGTTCGTGGCTCCGTCGCCATCAAGGTCACCAGTGGCATCCGGTGGCCAATCCGGATCAAGCCCATTGGCGATTTCGTAGGCATTCGGCATCGAGTCACCATCGTTGTCCGGCGCCCGGGGAAATATCGCGGTGGACTCGGTGCTACGAAGGGTGTCGAGTAACTCAAGGAGGTCGCGGCCGGTGAGATTCTTCAGCTCGTTGCGAATCTCGGTCTCGCCCGTCAGATTCTCGATGAGGTTCACGTTCTCACCGAGGTCGACCCCAAACCTGAACAGCTGTTTGGGCGTGCCGCGATCGATGCCTGCCACTCCGGAAAGCTCGTTATTCGCGGAGTCCCACGAAGTGTCGGAACTGCCACCCGTAGCATCGATGAACTTCCAGCCATCAGCGGTCTTGAGAGCCAGGTCTCCCCGTTGGGCACTCAGAACGATGGCCTCGCGCTGCGGTGATGGCTTTGCCTGACCGCGCAGGAGGTTGAGGAAACTTTCACCGTCGGGTGCCGTCGTATCCGGCAATTCAACACCGAGATAGGCCGCGATGGTGGCAAAGATGTCCCCCTGCCAAACGGTGTCGGTGACCTTCATTCCGGCGGCTGCCTGACCGGGCCAGCGAACCAGAAAAGGGACACGGGTGCCGCCGTCGTAAGTCTCCCGCTTGTGACCTCTCAAGGGACCATTCGGGTCACCTCCGAACTGAAGGCTTTGCCGCTGCATGTCATGCTCAGGTCCATTGTCCGAGGTGAAAACCACCATCGTATTGGCGCCGAAGCCGTTGTTGTCGATGGCGGCAATGATGCGCCCGATTCGGTGATCGACCTCGCGCATCCAGTCGCCAAAGGGAAATCCCCGACTGGTGTCGGCGTCGACGAATGATGTCGTTAGAGCCCATGGCCGGTGTGGTGAGTGGAGTGGAAGATAGACGAAGAAGGGATCGGGATCACCGCTGGTGGCGCGCTCCGCGAAGTAGTCTTCCGCGTCCTCAATCAATTGGGGACCGAGATCGACCTGCCGGTAGGATGGGTCGCCCAGACCTGCACGGGAACCTTTGGCACCAACCACCGTGGAATTGAGCTCCGATGTCGTAAACCAGCGGAATGGATCGCTGTTGAGGGCATCGCGGTATGCTCCGGCACCTCCATTCAAGCTCGCGTCCCAAAACTGCATCCGGTCGTCGATCATGTAAACGTAAGGCGCGAAGTTGATCGCTACCGCATTTCCACGAAAGTAGTCGAAGCCATGGGCGACGGCGTGCAATCCCACCGGACGCGCCCAATCCACTTCACTTGAAGCGGATGGATTGTCGGTGATGCGTTCTCCATTCCGACGGTAGAATGCTCCCCCCAGATGCCATTTGCCAATGGCGGCGGTATCGTATTCCTGGGTCTTGAGAAATTCCGCGATGGTCACATCCGAGACCCGAGGCAACTCGTCGCCGCCAATCGTCCCCCCGTAGTTCCCGGTGATATCATCAAACTCCCGCCAATTGTATTTTCCTGTTAAAAGCGCGTAGCGGCTTGGCGTGCAGACACCGTTTCCGGCATGGCCATGGGTGAACATTACGCCTTGCGCTGCCAGAGCGTCGACATTCGGAGTGGGGGCAGAGCTAGCCGAGCCAAAGAGGCTGGCGTAAGCGGAAATATCCCCGAAACCGAGATCGTCCGCATAGATGATGACGATGTTGGGTCTGCGTGCTGATGGGCGGTTGTCAGGAATGTCCGACGGATCGTTCGGATCACTCCCAAAAGCGGTCTCTGCTTCATCACGGTAGCCGTCATCATCGCTATCAATAAAAGGAATGATCGGTCCGGTATCCGGTGGACGAACGTTCGGATCGGTGCCGGCAATGATCTCGTCGTAATCGTTGACGCCATCGCCATCAGAATCCGACACGAGGGGATCGGTGGGATCCCCAGGAGGGCCGGAGGGCGCACCCGATACCCAGAGGTTGAGAGTGCCTTCGAGTTCCTGCCCGTCGAGGAGACCGTCGTCGTCGCTATCACTGTCCTGAGGATCGGTGCCAGCCGTGTATTCTTCCAGATTGCTCAGACCGTCCGGACCGCCCACCTCATCATCGTCGAGGTCTGCGTCGTTGACATTCGGATCGAGCCCATTGGCCCTTTCATAATCATCCGGCATGCCGTCGCGGTCGCTATCACGAGGACTCGAGATGACCAGACGCGGATTACTGAATCCCGCTCCATTGGACGCCAATTCGCCACAAAAGACCACGAGACCGAAGTTGTCGATGCTGCCAGTCACCCAGCCTCTAACAATGCTGGTAACATCTGCGGACACTGCCACCGGAGGGGCGAGCGAGGAAATGTCAGCGATCAGGGAAAAACGGTCCGCAGCCTCGTCGATACCCCAGCTGTGCAGCGGACTCGTGGTGCCGCCGTTCCACGCACTGTTGGTGACACGACCCAGAACCGCAGAAGCGCTGTTCGAGTTATTGAGCTGGAAATCATAGTCGGCCGTGAATGTTACGGAAAACCCCGGACGATTGAGGTCCTCGATCGTCAGGGAACTGACATCGAAGTTCAAATAGGAGCTGATCCGACGGCTCGCCTGGGTCGCACTCAATCTTTCGCGAATGTAGATCTCGGATTCAGGAGATGGATCGCCGCTATCCACATTGGCAGCTCCCGCAAGTGCCGGTGTTTGAGCATCGGTCGTGTAAAGGGTGGTCGGTGTCAGAATCGTCGTGGCATGACCCGGAGTGATCGGAGCTGCGGACAGCGCGGATAGACCTGCTCCGAGCATGAGCCCACAGAACCGTGGCAGGCGATTGGATGAGTTCCGTTTCATGAGGATGTATGATGTCTAGAAGACGAAGGCCACAGGGCTTACCAAACAAAAAAGGCCGGGAGGTTGATTTCACCTCCCAGCCACTTGAAAAGGCAGCCGTTTCTCAAGGAGCAACTTCCTCAAGGACATAGAACCCTTGATTCGTCAGTGGCGAATCATCCTTGAAAACTTCGCTGCTTGCCGTGGGAACACGAGGTCCGTCCACAACCTCCGGAAAGCCGTCACCAAGATTTGCGGAGCGCGAAAGCTGGTACGTCTTTGATGTGTCAAGATTTCCAAATCCGATTTCGAAAGATCCGCCATTGAAGCCAGTGGACACGATCTGAACCGCCGATGGCTGAGAAGTCGACACATCATCGGTTTGACGCACCTGGATGAAGTTGATCACATTCGCTCCCGCACCAGTTGGATCCGCCGCAGTATTGAACTGGCGAACGTCGAAACTCTGCACGGGCTCGGTTGCAACAAATGTTCCGGTGAATAGAACCGCCGGGTTTGCGACACCTCCGAAGATCGTATTCGTCGGCCCGACCGGATCCGTCGGCACCTCGCCACCGACACCATCGATGGTATAGAAGCGGCCCGGGATCGATGCGAAGTTCCGATCGTCGGCGCGTCCGACCTGGATCACATATGGCAAGCCAGGAGTAAGGCCGAAGATGCTGACCGTTTCATCACTGCTTCCTGTCCAGACCGTTTCCAGAAGAGGCGAAAGCGCGGGGACCTCATCGTCGTAGAATTCATCGCCTCCAGCGTTGGAGGTGATCAGTGTCACGAAATTCGGCGTGCTCTTGTACGTCGTGCTGTCGATCGCGCCGGCAAATGGGATTCCGTTCACCGTAGCAGCCGGTCCATTGCAGTTTTCCGCCAGAACTAGCGGACCATTCGTGATGAGATCGTACTCGCTGTCCAGCGCCGACGCCGTCCAGGTGATCGTCGCCAATGTCGGAGTCTCCTCAAAAAGATTCGGGTCGGTCCCGGCAGCAATCTCAACGCTGTCGAGGAAGGTATCAGAGTCGGAATCAGCGCTCAGGGGATCGGTGTCGCCATCCACTTCTTGCTTGTCGGTCAGATTGTCGCCATCGGTGTCGGGATCCAGCGGGTTGGTCCCTTCATTGAAATATTCCGTCGGGTCGTCGAGGAGATCCCCATCGGTATCCGCACGATGTGGATTCGTTCCGGCCTCTTGTTCCTCGTCGTTGTAGAAATCGTCCAGATCCGGATCCCCATCTCTACCATTATCTCCAGTGCTATCCACCGGATCAAGACCGGAGGCGACTTCGTAAGGGTCTAGAAGGGTGTCACCATCGGTATCATTCGTCCATGGGTTGCTGATCGAACCATTTTCATCATTCAACTCCTCGAAATCCGTCAGGCCGTCGTCGTCAGAGTCGGCGTCTAGCGGATCAGTCGCCAATCCCGGAGCTGCGGTTGAAGCGTCACCAGGATTTGTTGTCTGATACGGATTGAGGGTCCCATTGACTTCCGCTCCATCGAGCAGAAGATCGTCGTCCGAATCACTATCCTGAGGGTTGGTGCCGGCACGGAATTCCTCGAGATTGGTCAAACCGTCGGGACCACCATCACTGTCATTATCAACCGTCGCATCGGCACCGTCATTTGGATCCAGAGGATTCTCAGGTGTGCTGTTGGCGATCTCCCAATCATTGGGCATGCCATCATTGTCATCATCAGGTGGAACCGCCAGCACCAGTTGCGGATGGTCAAAGCCAGCGCCCTGGGAGGTCAGCTGGTTGATGAAAAGAACAAATCCGTAGTTCGGATTCACGCCATCGATCCAGCTGCGGACAATCTCGGTGACGTCGAGACTGACGGTCTCGCCGGCTGCCGGGGTGGCAGCGATGTTGTCAATGAGCGCCATCACATCGGCAGCCTGGGTTCCGACTCCACCCTCAAGACCGTAGGAATGCAGCGGAGGATTGGAGGAGCTGTCCCATGCCGCGGTAGTTACGCGACCGATCGAGGCAGGTGCCCCGTTGACGGTATTCAGCTGACCGACATAGTCCACGCTCAACGTGGCCGTGAAAAGGGGCGACGCCAGCACGTCTTCGACGGAAGGATCCGTGAGATCGAACAAAAAATAAGAGCTGATACGCCGATCACTTTGAGCGGCGCTTGATCTTTCGCGGATGACAAATTCGCCGCTGACACCGCCATTGACGAGAGCCGGCGCGGTCGTGCTGGCCGTTGCGCCCACGTTCGCCGGCGACAAATTGTCGGTCACGGCCGTATCGACGGGCTCGAGCGTCACACTTTGGGCATCAAGCCCTAGCGATAGGGAAACGAATAATCCAAGGGCACCAACCAGGCACCTTCCTTTAATGATTTGAAACTTCATGGGGTTTATAGGGTTTCGGAGAGAAGTCGCCCGAAAGGCAACTTCCATCTCCAGACCCTATTCGCAGCCCACGGTGATTTTGGGACAGTTGAAGGAAATAATCGCAGCGTTGCCTGCGAAACCCTTTGGAAATCAGGGCCCATTCATGGATTGAATGGAGATTCGATAAAACAGGTTGGCGGGAAGCGGCGCCATCGGTTCAAGAACCACTTTGTCAAAATCAGCTCCAAGCTCGCTAGCTGGCGGTGGATTCTGGTAGCGATAGTATCGGCTGAAAGGGCTCCAGGTGCTCAAGTCTTCCGAAAGTTCGATCTGGTAGCCCAATCCAGCATCAATGATGCGGTGAAACGAGAAGTCGATCGCCCCGGGGCCGGTCGGCACGACCCCGAAAAGTGGAAATCCGCCCGCGCTCGCCGCATTGCCTCCCAACGCCCACTCCTCGAGATTGGATTTTCCATCTCCATCGAAGTCGCTGGAACCTGATTCGGTCATGCTGCCAAAGGCCGTCAGCTCAAAGTCATCGTTCAGCTGATCCCGGTCCTCGTCCTTGTTCTCGACAGGAACGTAGGTGACAAGAAGCTGAAGTCTCTCGTCTTCAGGGCTTGTCGGATCATCGCTGTCAGCAAAGGCAGCCCCAACCAAAGCCTGCGATTCAAAGGCAATGCGGATGCCATGATTCGGCTGAATGCCATCCTTCCAGGCCGTCACCATGTCCGTGATGCGCTTGTCAGGATCGAAGCCGTTTTCATCGCCAATCACCCCAGGGGCCCCACCGTAGAAACCCGAGGCGTCGGCGGCCGTGCCGAAGTCGTTGTTGTTTCCTATCGTAAAGACTTCGGCGACGGGCGTGACGTCGAATACCGGGTAGCTGCCAGGCGAAGTCCCCCAACTGGCGGTAACCCGACCGAGCCCAATCGGCGCACTATGCAAGTCATTGAGACGGTGCGTTTGATAAACTTTGAGCCTCGCTTCAGTGATGATGCCTTGAACCGAACTCAGATCAAACTTGAGGAAAAGCTGGGTGCGGAGCTGCTGGCTACTCCCGCTGGCGCTCCGCTCGCGGACATAAATTGAACCGGATTCCGCCCAGCTCCCGAGCACTTGAGGATTATCAATAGTGCCCGTGAACCCGGCGAGCTGAATCACGCTAGGATTCAGGACGACCGTGACCGGAGCTCCGACCGTCAAGGTGGAATTGGCATCGCGGGGATTCGAGAAATTGGCGAGCTCAACATTGTCATTGTGACCATCGCCATCGCTGTCTTCCAAGATGGGATCGGTATTCCAGAGATAAACTTCGTCGCCGTCGGTGAGACCATCACTGTCGGACTGAGGGTTGTTAGGAAGTGAGAAGTAGGTGAGCACTTCCAGAGCATCGCCAAGATTGTCGTCGTCAGTGTCGGGATCAAAGAGATCCGCGCCATTCTGGAATTCCAGACTGTTGATCAGGCCGTCGATGTCGAAGTCGAGAAGCCCGTCAGCAGGATCATCACGGTCCAGACCATTGGTCTCGTTTTCGAAATAGTTGGGAATCTTGTCGCCATCGCTATCGATGGGCGGGACATTGCTGTCACCATCGGTTCCGTATCCCGTATTGCCGCGAATCTCGTTGAGGAGATCGTAGAGTTCCTGCTCCTTCGCCAGAACCACCGGATCCGAGGAAGGGAGCAGATTGGTGGTTTCTCCAATGTCTGAAGAGAGATTGAAGAGCTGTCTCGGAGTGCCGAAAATTTCACCGGCAGCCTGCTCGGCAGGAATGTTATTGTTGTTAGAGTCGTAGGAATTGCTCCCGTTTCCTCCGGTGCCATCGAGGAGTTTCCAAACGCCGTCCTTGTCGAGAATGGCAAGTTGACCGTTGTAAGCGTGCTGGGTTGTGGCAGGTCGGCGCTCGTCCGGCATGGGCTGTCCACTGAGAACGGGCAGAAAACTCTCCGCATCTGGAGCCTCATCGGGGGTGAAATCGTAGCGGAGGAACTCCGCCATGGTGGCGAAGAAGTCGCCTTGCCAACAGCTGTGATCGGTGGTGGATCCCGGAGTGGTCACGCCGGGCCAGCGAATGACGAAAGGAACCCGGGTGCCACCTTCCCAGTTGTCGAGTTTCTGCCCGCGGAAAGGACCGTTGCCATCGTGACCATGATCGAGCCCCTGTCCCATCGCACCTCTCTCGACGCCGTTATCGCTGCTGAAGAAAACGACGGTGTTGCCGTCAAGCCCGTCATCTGTCGAGGGGTCCCCATCCGGATCCTCGAGCGCTGCGAGAATCTGACCGGCATAGTGATCCGTCTGAGCCAGATAGTCGCCATAGGCGAAGGGAGTGGAACCACGGAACGCACTCTGCACGGCCCAGGGAAGATGCGGGGCGGGAATCGGCACATAGATAAAGAATGGCTCGCCATCCCGCGAGTGTTGCAACAATCGATCCGCGACCTTCTGGGCTTGCACCTGAAGATAGTCGGAAACGACGAAATGAGGATCGTAGACGCCATCCCGGACATTATTGACGGCACCGATCGGCTCGCCCTCCAGAAGATCCGAGTTGGTCGCGGGAGTCGCCTGAGTAAAGTCCACCGAGCCACCATTCACGAGCCCCCCTCTGGTGAGCACCGTTTGGTTCTCAATCCATGCGTAAGGCGGCATATCCAGAGAAGCGGAGGTGCCGAAAAAGTAATCGAAGCCGTAGGTGTTGGGAGTGTGCGTGAGCGGACGTGAGAAATCGATCTGGTCGTCGCTGGTCGTTCCACTGTCATTGCCCAGGACATCCGCGGCATTTCCAAGGTCCACCGGCGATCCGGAAGGACTGTAGAACTGCATGCCGATGTGCCATTTCCCGATCATCGAGGTGCGGTAGCCGAGTTCTTGAAACATCCTCGGCATGGTCAGACGATCGGTGGCGATCAGGGGCGAGGAGTAGCCGCCCGTCACCCGAGTTTTCAAACTCGTGCGCCAGCAATAGCGCCCCGTCAGGATACCATAGCGGGAAGGAGTGCAGACCGCATCACCGGAATGCCCGGCATCGAAGCGGAGGCCGCTATTGGTAAGAGTATCAAGGTTCGGCGTGTAGGAACTCTGAGTGGTATCATAGGCTCCGACATTGGAGTATCCGAGGTCGTCATAATAGAGAATCAGGACGTTGGGCTTCTTGGGATCCCGATTAGGGTTCGGGGGACCCAGCGGATCGACGGGATCTTCTCCGCTGCGATCAATTCCGAGCAAATTGAGTGCACCCGATCCCGCTCCGGCGGCTTCCATTAAAATCGTGATCTCACCGGATCCATTGGGTGCCAGACCGGCGATCTCGACAACTTCGCTGGCATTGTTGAAGACTGTGGTGATCGAAGCGCTGAGCTCATCTTCCCCAGTAATGGTAAAGGTCACCCCTGCCCCATTGTTTCCCCGTGCTCCATACAGAGTGAGATCGTAAGCGGATGCCGGATCAAGATCGCTCAAGGTCAAGGTAACGGTGACACTGCCAAAAAATAATCCGTCCATCAGTGCCGACCCCGGGTGACCCGCGATTGCCGAGGGATAGGCACCGCCGTAGTTGGCTCCGGATCCTGCGGCACCGCTATCGGTTCCGCTGGTCGCATAAGCCAGGTCGATCGAGGTCGGCGCTCCCGTGCTGTCCACAAGATTGACGAGGTCGACGGGATCATCTCCCGTTCCTGCACTCATGTTATTCCATCCACTTTCAACGGTTTCCTGGGAACTGTGGCCGAAATCAACCCACACAGGAGCTGCCCCCAAATAGGAGCACATGGAAAGAACGAGGATGGAGACGCGGAGAGAGGTATTATTTACCAACTTCATATATAGGGAATATCTGCAAAACGACATGGACAATGATCCATCGAGTCCACGAAAACCTGGCTCTACTGGACCACAACACCCTGCTTCTTTTCAAGAAACAGGGTGATCAGGGGCGGTTTGCTCCCGGGTGGGAAACAAACCTGAGAATCTAATTCTTGGATCAATCAACTCATTCCGTCGGCTATCTCCGACGATGAACGAGAGGGAGTAATCCAAGGCCAAATAAAACCATCGCGGAAGGTTCGGGAACCGCCGTTGTCAGTTTTGCGTAATGGCGTGTGATAAATTCGGTTTTCTCGTGGCTTCATTGATTCCGTCATCGATCCGTTGCCATCGACGAAGGAAGGTTTCTCCCTCCCATTCGAACCCAGCCAGCCAATTGGGACACTGCAGGTGAAATAAATTGGGGAAAATCCGGCACGGCGATCGTCCCGTCGGTTTAGCCATCAAAGTGCGGGCATCTCAAAATGACCCACTTCTGTGGAAAGCTTCAGATTATCAATTCCGTAGAGACCATGAACCCATGAAGCATCTTCTCTTTCTCGCCCTCTTTCCACTCACCGCGATGGCCGATCCGGCAGCCCAATCCGGTTGGACCGACCTTCTTGCCAACAACTCTACCGAGCTCTGGCAGTCCGGACGATCCGGCGAAGTGACCGAAGCCTGGACGCTGAAGGACGGCGTCCTTCACCTCGATAAATCCGGAAAAAAACGCGGCGGACACATCGTCACCAAGAAAGATTATTTCAACTTCGAACTGAAATTCGAGTGGAAGATCTCCAAGGAGGGAAACTCCGGCGTGAAATACCGCATCACCAACTTGCTCGGCTTCGAATACCAGGTGATCGACGACGCTTCAAAAGCAGCCTCCAAAGACTCCCATCGCGCCGCTTCCCTTTACGACCTTGTTCCTGCCTCGGCCGACAAGAAACTGAAACCCGTCGGCGAATGGAACAGCTCACGCATTGTCGCCAAGGACCAACATCTCCAACATTGGCTCAACGGCGTCAAAGTCGTCGACATCAGGATGGAGGGCGACGAGTGGGATGCCCGCTTCGCCAAGAGCAAATACAAGGAGATCCCGGAATTTGCAGCAAAGCCTGGTCCCATACTCCTTCAGGACCACGGCAACGACGTCTGGTTCCGTAACGTCGAAATCAAAGAGGATTGAAAGAACCGTGCACGCCGCTCCTCTCCATCAGCGCTTCCGCTTCTTCTTCGGCGTGAAATCGACTTTTTCAGCTTCGAACAATTCGGGATCATAACCGGGATGGTCCCAGGCAATCTCACCATGGAGCGCCTGCATGTATTGAAATGCACCACCGAAATCTTCCGGAGGACATGCACGCTCCCCACCTAACAATTCGACTCCTTCGCCTTCGTCCTTTTTCTCGAGGACAACTTCGTGAATCCACTCTTCGGCAAAATCGTAGCGGTAGAGCATCCGGATCGGCAGACGCCTTCTGCCAATAAACTGCTTGAGCGTGAGCTTCGCCTCATCCTGAAACTCTCCGGGAGTCTGATCTTCAAGTCCTACAGGACCGATCACATCCACCAAGCGCTTGCCTTTTCCATGGCGAAATTCATGCGGATGCTTGTTCTCCCAGCCCATCGCGGCCTGAAGCGCATCGCTCACCTGAATGAAGGTGAAATCTTCAGGCACCGCCACCTGGCGCCAGATCTGAGGAGTAATCTGATAAAGGAAGATCTTAATGACGATTCTGCTCACGCCCCGAGCCTATTCACCGATCTTCGGGAGAATCAATCTCTTCCTTCTTTCCATCCCCGAACTTCGATCGAAAAAATAGAATTCGGGCCAATCCCCAGAGGATTGCCGGGACCACAAGACTGAAACCCAGCGCCCAACCCGGCGCATCACGCCCCTCTCCCCCGATCCAGGCAAAGAGAAAGCCCATTGGAACGCTCCCGCAGACCAGCGCCCCAAAAAAACGACCGAACGGCATCCCCACCAATCCCGCCGTGCAGGCAATGGCCTCCGGCAAAATGGGCAACGCTCGGGAAAGAGCCACCATCCAAGCCCCCCCACGACCAAACAGCATCCGTCCATTATCAAAATCCAGATCTCCCAAAATTCGCCGAGCCACCCGCTCACCCATCGCTCGGCACACCGCGTAAGCCACCAAACCCGCACAAATTGAACCCATAGCCGCAAACAACCCACCGACCATCGGCCCATAGATCCAACCCAACGCCGACATCACCACCGTCCCTGGCACCGGTAGAAGCACATCACTTACCAACAGTCCAATCCCAGCAAGCCAGGCCCAGCTGCCACTGGATTCCAACCACGCCACCGCACCCGAGAGAGAAAAACGCTCCTCCCAAGCGGATCCAAATCCCAGCCAGATTCCCAGCATCACAAGCGACACCATCACGAACCAGCCGAGCAATCTCATCGACGCCAAGCATCTGTCTCAAATCTGAGCAATCAAGCCTCGCATCCCCTCACCCCGGAAATTCACCACCCCAACATCAACGATTCATCAAAATCACCGTGATTTGCCCGATGGTAAACAATCCAGCAGCAAGTATCCAACCGAGCCCAGACCGTAAACGCTCGACCCTGGCCTTCCTCCTTCTAACCGTCATCCTCCTCGGACTCGGATCGCGACAATTCGGAAACGACCTACCGCACTTCATTTCCTCGAATGCCGGTGACGCCCTCTGGACCATCGCAGTGTATCTGAGCATCGCCATCATCCTTCCGAAATCCAGCGCCTGGATCCTCGGACTAGGCGCATTCGCCATCAGTATCGTAGTCGAATGTAGCCAACTCATCGACGTTGACTGGCTCAACACCCTCCGCAAAACCCTTCCGGGAAAGCTCCTGCTTGGTGCCGGATTCCAATGGGCGGATCTATTCCGCTATTTCGTAGGAGCCATGATCGCACTCACCACCGATGCCCTGTCCCAGAATCGAGATAGGACCTCGATTTCCACCTGAAATTCCCATTCAAAAATTCGTGCGATGTGAGCAAAAAAGAGCCTCGCACCAGCGTTAGCTAGTGCGAGGCAAATACCTGGCGGCGACCTACTCTCACAGGACCTGTCGTCCCACTACCATCGGCGCAACAGCGTTTCACTTCCGGGTTCGGAATGGG
>NZ_JBHTBS010000018.1:0-48620 GCF_042664875.1 Haloferula chungangensis
GCGAAAGGGAATGAAAAGCGGCATTGGCGACGGACTTGTTCACAATCCGGGCGCAGTCGAACGGCCTCGCTCCGGGCCTCATCGCCCGGCTTGATGAATAAGTCCGGATGTCCTATAAAGGCGTGGGTGGACAACCCGCTACCCCGCCACGAGTCGGAGATTGAACCATGACTAGAACCCTCTACCCTAGATCGGACTGGCGCTTCCAGTAGCGGGTGCCACCACTTCGACGTTAGCTTTGAAAATTATGCACTTCTTAGCCCTGATAGCCGGCCTCAGCCTTGTAGGTGCCACTTTCGCTGAAGACGAGCCTAAGACGCACCTCGGTGTGTTCTCGAACGAAGCCGAAGAATTTAAGATCGTCACCATGATGATTCACGAAGGAGGCCTTGCCTACTTTCATGCCGCGGTATCGGGTCAGATTGGAGAGTGGGAGTTTGATGAGACATCGTCGACGCTTTCCATGGAGTTCCTGAATCCATCGACCGTGGAAGATCAGACCTTAAACCTCAAATTCGATCAGAGGACTCGCTCTTACGACTTGATCAAGCCAGGTAAGGAAGTCGCTGATGACCCTCCTTACGAGCTACATTTCATTTCCGACGAGATTCCCGATAGAATGATCGAGGCTTTCAAAGCCTACCCAGCGCAGATTAAGAAGATCAGGGCGCAGGTGGCAACTGAGAGAGAATTTGAGAGGCGACGCGAGGAACAACTAAAGCGCGAGCGTCCTGAGTATGAGCGTATAGTCGCTAAGATCAAAGCTGAGCCTAGAGCCGCGCTAGCGAAGGAATTTCACAGGAAGGAGCTTACCGAATTGGGTCAGTATCCAGCGGACGTCAGGGCGTTTCGTGATACTCTTGCCGATCACGATGTGCCTTTCCCCGAGGACATTGTGATCGATCTGATTGAGGCGGTTCCCGATGATCACTACTTGTTGCTCGCTCTGTTATTTCAACGACCAGAACTGACGAGCAAGACCCTAAATCGCTTTTATCCGAAGGCCCTTGAGTGTGCTCACCAGTATTATGGCGTTCTCGCTAATATTGCTGAGCATCCCAACGCGCCAATTGAGCTTCTCGAGGATCTTGCAGCTCGGCGGGATATTCCGGTTGGCGCCACCAACCCCGCCCAAAATCGTTTGGAGAAGATCGAGCGCGAGAAGAGCAACCAATGAAGCTAACAAGGCGTCGCTCTCAACACCTGCCCCGCCGCGAGTTCAATCCGTCATGACAATTCAACCTTCAACCCACAGACGGAGCCTCGACCTCGGGCAGTTGTGAGAGGACTTCGACGTTCGCTAGAGAATGAAGATATACTGGCACCTCAACTCTATCCCAGGGATGGAAGATCTCGACAAACAGGAGAGGATGTCAATTTGGCGGTCATCGTCTTTCTCTCTGTGGAAGTCGTGGCATGCGTATCTCGTGATGTGCGCAGGTATTTTGTTCGCGCTTCTCCTGACGCTTTTCTTACCAAGCTCATTAGATCCTTTCGGCACAGGCATTGGAGCAGGATTGGCAGTATTTATTCTTGAGCAGCTAGCATCCAGAAAGTGTGTATTAGAGGTGGAGAGATATAAGAGTCAGAAGAAGAATTGGTCACCCCTACCTGTCTCGAAAAGCGAACAAGATGCTGATGGCGACCCCTTATAAGCGGCTCTGTTACGAACTTGCCGCCAGCGTCGGGAACTGCTTGGGCGCTTGGGTGCTTGGGGCCGTCCCGGTCCGGTTCCGGGATCGCCATAGCGTTTACGTTAGCTCAAGGAAATGAAGAGGACTGCGATCGTCAAAGGCTTGGTCGGAATCGCAGCCGTAGCCGCAGTTGGGTTTGAGCTCGGACTATTTCAGCGAGTGTTTGATTCGCGATCCCTTGTTGAAGACGGCGTGCTCGGGTCCGATTATTGGATAGTCGAGGTTGACGGCAAGCCAACTGAACGTATTCAACATGGCATTGTGATCTCGAAGGTTCCACTTGCTCTCCTCGAACCCGGCGATCGTATTCTCGAACTCTCCGACACTCCACACCCGCAGGAAGGAGCGGAGACCATCCAGTTCCACACAACGATCAAGAGCGGGGTGGATTACCGAATTGATACCTCAGCAGATGGAAGTCCAAAGCTCATTGCCAAGTGAGAATATGAATCGAAGTCCCAGCCGGATCAAGATAAAGAAGAGAGCTAACAAGGCACTTGAGGGCGACCCCTATCAGCGGCTCTGTTGCGTTCTTGCCGCCCGCTTCGGAACCTGATTGGATCGTTGTGGCTTTCTCGGTGCGGTTACCGGGATCGCCTCAGTTTTGACGTTTGGCCCAAAAAATGATGAAGAGAACAGTGCACAGGGTTTGGGCCTATGCCGCCGTGCTCTTCGGTCTCTTTGCGGCATCATTGGCATGGGATCGCTACAGAACATCAAAGTCCCTCGAGGATGTCTTCCATTACAGCTATCGGGTCACACTTCTGGATTCGGATACGGGTGAGGTTCTTGCTGCCGGGGTCGCCAGTCCACCGACTTCTTCAACGGACCTTTTTCACCAGTCTCAGGGAACTGTCGCCCACGCCGACGGAAGTGTGACGATTAGCGGAGTCGGTTACGTCCCTCGGACGTTCACTTTTGCCGCGGAGGACTATGGATCGGAAAGCGTTACCATAACGCCGGATTCTCCATTTACGGACCACATCCGAATCAAGCTTAGGAAGCGACCTTCAGCAGAAACGAAGCAAGGCCAACAAGACAGTGGAGGCGACCCCTAACAGCGGCTTTGTTGAATTCTTGCCGCCAGCTTCGGAAGCTGCTTGGCTTCTCGCAGCTTTTCCGGTTCGGTTACCGGGATCGCCTCACCTATATCGTTCTCCGGAAAATGAAGTGAGTCTCCTCTTATACAACTATCTGCCTGCCTGGGTTCCGCTCCTCACTTTAATTTTCGGAATCTGCGTTGTGGCATCAACGCTGGCCTCGATTGGTCTGATTGTTCGTTCTCTCAGGCAGAAGGGACCTTCAAAACTCACGTGGCTCTCGATCGCACCCAGCACGTTTTGTATCGGAATCATTTTCTTGGTAGTCAGATCAAACGGAACCGCATCGCTGACCAACAATCCTGTGATGCTGCCAGTTTTTCTGCTCCTTCTTTTCAACACAGCAACGGCACTTTTTCTCTATCTCTTCCACCGGTACCGCAAATCGGCTTAGGCGAACAAGCCGGAGATCTCAAGCCTGATCACGTCGCGAGTCGATTGACTTCTCTGATTCGAACCCCTAACTTCCTTACGGAATCGCGCCCTCTGATCAGGCTGAGATTCCTCAAACGTTCGCAATAAGAAAAAATGCACCAATGAAGACATCAATCTTGTTCCTAGCTCTCACCTCGCTCATGGCAGTTCATGCTGATGAGGTTTCGGTGCCACCAGATTTCGTAAACCGCATGAAGATCGACTACGGCGGCGACAACCTGCGACAGGCCTTCATCAATGCCGGTGTGCCCCTTGCGGGCGCCGACAAGGTCGAATTCGATCCGAACCAATCGAAGCTTTCCTTCTCAACAGGCGAAACTGCAGTGAATCTGATCAGCGCCCTGGTTACGGAACGGAGTATGGGGCGTCCAGGTGTTCGCGACGCTAGCCATGTGCGTACAGCACTGTCCGGCAAGATTTATAGATTTGGCGGGGTGACACTCGATGGAGTGGAGCTGCCTAATCGACTTAAGTTCTCACCAGACTCATCAGCCAGCGAACTGGACGCACCGGATTGGAGAGAGGCGAAGCAGTATCGATGGGGCGTCACGAATAGCGGCGTGATGGAGTTGCGGAGCCTTGAGGGCAACTTGGTGTTGACCGGGAGATTGTCGGCTATAGGGGAGCTTTTGGTTGCCAGCCCCGTCAGGACAACTGAACTAGCTTTGCGCGCGGAGTCGAAGGACACTGCCCAGCGGTAAACTGAGGTTCAACAGGGTGAGAACCAAAAATGCGAAGAAGGCGCAGCACGACAACCGCATGACCCGCTACGAGTCGAATTTTCACCGTGATTACAACCCTCAATCCACAGTCAACGCGCGGCTGCCGTCAGGCGGTGAGTGTGCGATGACGTTCGCTCAAAAATGAAAACTTTCATAACCAACGTTACTTTGTTCAACCTATTATTAAGTGGGTGGGTCCTAGCTGAACGTGAATTCACAAGCAGCGATGGTCGGACGCTCCTGGCTACCATTGACAAGGCGACTGAGCTGGATGTCACTCTTACCCGAACAAGCGACGGCAAAAGCTTCACGATTGCACTAGATCGCCTTTCCAAGAACGACCGGGAGTTCGTTCAGGCCTGGCGCACTGCAAAGGAGCTCAATACCCGAAAGGCTCGTGAGTTGACGCTCAGCTTGGGTAAAGGTCGGACTGAAGTTGTCAAGGTCCCCGAGAGCGAGATCCTGA
The DNA here is from genome assembly GCF_042664875.1 of Haloferula chungangensis. Taxonomy (NCBI): domain Bacteria; kingdom Pseudomonadati; phylum Verrucomicrobiota; class Verrucomicrobiia; order Verrucomicrobiales; family Verrucomicrobiaceae; genus Haloferula; species Haloferula chungangensis. The sequence goes on from NZ_JBHTBS010000018.1 coordinate 4,418, forward strand.
CAGCCGATGGGGTTCTCACTTTGGTTCCCGGTGAGACCGTCCATATCGAGTTTGATGACGAAGGCCATCCGACCATTACCCAGAAGATCAAAGAGCCTCAGCGAACGGTCACTTTCAAGATGACAAACAAGGATGGAATCACGATGCTTTTCAGGGAGACACGAGTTCAGAAGACAGTTGCAATGGACTGCGAGAATCGAGGTTTAGGCAGTCCTGACTTTTCTCGAACGAACCTTCACCCGACAGAGAAGGGTCTCATGGCCGGGGATAGTTGGCCCGGATCGGTGTGGACCCTTAGGCTCAGCAATTTTGAAGTAACTGATCGGTCTGCACAGGACGTGTATAGCGAAAGGGTTGCCAAATAGAACGAAGCGAACAAACCGGCGATGGCGACGCCTAACCGCGGCCTTGTTACGTTTCCATTTTGATGATTCAATCCCATAAATCTGGCACGGAGCGCCGCCTTTGTTCGGGCGTCGCGCCATGCCTCGGACGTTTCGCAGAAAATGGTAATCACCCCGGGATTTGGCGTCGCGACAGCGCGTTTCGGCATGACAGTGGCCGAGGCATTGGACGTGATCGGACGACCTGATCAAGATTTCGTCGATAATGATGGCGACCGATGCCTTTGCTACAATAGCTTTGGGATGGTCCTGAAGTTTGAGGAACTTCATAGTGGAAGGCTCGGATGGCTTCTTGTCCTAGGCCCGGAGGCGACACTGTGGGGCCACAATCCTTTCAACATGCGATTCTCGGAGCTTGAACCGCTTCTTGATGCACGATTGAACGAGACCAAGGATCGAGAGGATTACGGCTACTGGGGCAGCACTACCTGGGAGGACTCATGGTTGGAAGTTCAGCATGCGCTCGATAGGGTCCAGCAGATCAACTTAGGAGTGCGGTTTGACTCTGAGGACAACCCATTGTGGCCGGAAAATCCAAAAGCAGAAGCAGCCGGAGATGGCGACGGCGAATGAGCCGCTTTGTTCGATTTCGATCTTCCCTCCGCCGCACCATTCCTCAAACGATAAAATGAAGACGCTCGCACAACTCCTTGCTTTACTTTGCGTCGCGTTTGGGAGCCTGGCGCATGCACTTCCCGACACGCTCGCTCGCTTCCCCAAAGTTTCAGGGGAGATCACCGAGATCAAGAAGGGTGAACTCTGCACGGCTGTAAGAATCCGCCTGGATGACGACACTGATCGAAGCGGAGTCCGCAAGCTACACAGCGCTCTTCAGCGGAAGACTTACTACCGGTTTAAGGACTTTCGTAAGCCAGATCACGATGAAGCCCTTCTTCTCTTCGTTCGCAACGAGGCTGAGTCGTTGAAGGTTCGCGACAAGATCGTGGTTCATGGATACGCCATCATTGCCGACCTTGAAGCTTCTCGGCGAGGCTTTCCGACCTGCAACAAAATCGAGAAACAATAGCGGCTATCAAGTCGTGCATGGCAACCGGCGATATGTCTCTAGTTGAATCGGAGATTGATTCCGCCGGTGCCACCACTCTACATTAGCGCAAGAAAATGAACTCCATCGCCCCACTCCTGCTCATCGGTTCTTTACCAGCGCTCGCTGGCGATCCGTCGCTGAAAGCCCAACCTGACCCGACGGGGAAAGCGAAGTATGTCGAGCGTTCCCGGATCATCGTGGATCTCGATGGCGATGGAACGAATGACATGTTGTTGTCGGGCAGCCCGGAAGAGTTCGGAACGATGGGTGGGCCTTGGTCGGTCCACCTCAATCAAGATGGAGACTTCAAGCGTATTGGCGAAGTCTGGGCGCATCCGCTGGCGATTTCCTTTGAGCCAGACCAAGCCCGAATCCACACCGATCCGAAGACCCAGCGATTTGCGAGGGTTTGGGTCTACCTCAAGGCCAGCGGTAGCGCCGGCTCGTTCGGGTATTTTCGCGTCGGGAAGAATTGCGTAGATGAGATGGCTTCCATCGAGATTTACCCTGGTGATGGAGGGACCGACATCGGAAGGACTGTCTATGAGTCCGCTTTCAACAAATCCCCAATTCCATTCAAGATTCAGAGGAGCACTACAACCGAGGACGGAATTGTAAGCTGGAACGAAGACAAGCGCTAACAAGGCGTGATATAGCGACGCCAATCAGCGTCTTTGGTGGAGGTTGTCGAGAGTGCTTCAATCTGCCCTCTACCACCACAGCGCCGCCATCGGAGCGCGCGTCCACATCGAACGTTGTGCAGAAAATGAAGCCGATCCCAACCAAGCCCGTCTGGTATCTTATCGGACGGACGGAAGACGGTGACGTGAAAGCGATAGAGAGATACTGGACTGCGAATGACGCAGCGCTTGCCCTCAAGCTGAAGTCGAGTGACCTCGATGAATTGACCTATTCGATCGATGAGTCTGAGTCGATCATCCCGGATCGAACGCTCCCGACCGATCAGCAACGCGTCGAGATCGGGCAGTTCCTGCATCGCGCATTTGTCGTACTACGCTCCATCAGTTACGGGCGGGAGAATTTCAAGGCGATCGAGAAGCTCACTGACATTCTCCACAATTTTCCGACGGAGATGTTTGATCCGGATCGGTGGGACTGGAACTCCTACATTTACGCACTGAGGAAGTTCGAAGAGGAATTTCGTGAGGTTCAGACGGCGAATCTCGCGGCAATGCTCGAGGGGATTCGCGACAATGCACAACATATCGCGTCTGACCGCCCCCTTTAAGCGGCCTCATTGCGTTTCCTTTCAGGTGCGAGAAAGTCCTTCCCGACGACTCGCCACGGAGTGCCGTCCCGCTTCGGGCGTCGTGCCATGCTTCACCGCTTGACGAGTCGGCAGCCATAGAAGGCGTCCCAACCGGTCGCTGCGGGTGAAATATTCATTTCCGCATCCAACCTCCACCGCGAGTCGCGCTGCAGCAACTCGGCGATTTGTTGTTCATTTTCGGAGGGCAACAGCGAGCAGGTGGCATAGACCAGCTGCCCGTCATCCTTGAGGAACTCAAGACAGTTTTCGAGGATTCGGCTTTGGAGGTCCCTCATATCTTCGACGGACTCCTTGCTGAGCCGCCACTTCAGATCGGGTTGGCGCCTCAGGGTTCCCAGACCGGAACAGGGTGCATCCACCAGCACCCGGTCCGCCGAGGCAATCCGGGTTTTGAGCGTGTTCTTCCCCCACTCTTCCATGCGGACATTTCTAACACCTGCTCGACCGGCCCGGCGCTTCAGTTCCGTGAGCTTTCGTGCCGAAACATCCAGTGCCAGGATCTCGCCCGAGCCCTGCATGGCTGCTGCGAGCTGCAAGGTCTTCCCCCCCGCCCCGGCGCAGGCATCCACCACCCGCATTCCCGGCTCGACGCCTAACAAGGGAGCTACCGTTTGCGATCCGGCATCCTGAATCTCCACTCGACCATCCTGAAACAAACGCTTTGGCAGGAGCTTGCCGAGTGGAAGCATCAGGGCATCGTCCAATCCTTCAACTTCCTCGACTTCGACCCCCTCATCGTTCAGCCAGGAGACGACTTCCTCCTTGCTGGCGATCAGGCGGTTGACGCGCAGGCATACCGGTGCGCGCTGATTGAGGGCGCTGAGTTCCGCGTCCCAACGATCGCCCAACTCCGATGATCCTAGTAGGTCGAGCCAATCCGGAATCGATTCGCGGATGGCGCGCGGCTGGGAGGCCAGCTGGCTTTCCCGATTCTCCATCTCGCCGACATCCACGCCGGACCACTCCCACCAATCAGGCAGAGTGAAACCCTGGCGCCGCCATTCGGCGGCCAAAAGACTGCGTGGATCCTCCGCACCGGCGACGAATCCAAGGGCGCGGCGCCAGCGGACAACCTCCCAGACGGACTCCGCCACAAATCCCCTATCCCGCTTTCCCCACTTGGGATTCGCTTTGAAAGCCTCGGCAATGGCCCGGTCGAGAACCCGACCCTCATCGAAAACCTGCTCCAATAGCACCACGCACGCTTCGGCCAATATCCGGTGAATCCTCATCTGGCCGTGAGCCTGCTCACAACACCCGACGCCACGCAATGCCAAGCATTGAAGGCGTTCGCTATCTGAAAATCGGGTGCTGAACGAAGATCTCGAGCTCGGTGAGCACCTCCTCCACCGAGGATATCCTCGCGTAGCGGTCCCGCAGGGTCGTCAGTGAAGCCTCGTGAAGCGACTCCGTGACGGTGGCGCAGGCATCATCGACAACTGTCACGAAATAGCCCAGATCGCAGGCATCACGGGCCGTTGTTTCCACGCATTCGTTGGTATAGACACCGGTGAGATACAAGGTCTTGATCCCCATGTTGCTGAGAACGTAGTGGAGATTGGTCGAGGAGAAGACGCCGCTGGCGGTCTTGTTGATGATGATTTCATCACCGAGTGGAGCGACCTCCTCCACGAATTCCGCCTCCTTGCTGTTAGGCGCAGCCAGCAGATTGAGGCGCCGATGCCCGGCACCGCGATCGCGACCATCCTGGGTCAGCGCGCAAATCCGGCAGTGAATCACCTCCAGGCTGCAGTCGCGAAAGCGGTCCTGAAGAGCGCGCATGTTGGGCAGCACCGTCTCCTTCAATCGATCGAAATAGTATTTCCGTCCCTCTTCCGAGACCCCGCTTCGATCAGGATCGGCGAAGAGACCGTGGCCCTCGACCGCATCGAGATACTGGACATCGATGCACATCAGGGCGACCCGACCATGGGTGAGATGCTCGACCCGGCGTGGATTGGTGACGAAGGCTTCCCGATAATTTTCCCGCAAGGGGTCTGTGATATTTGTAACGCTCATTGAAAATTCCTTTGGTCGTCGAAGGCGAATCGCTCGATCGCGCGCAGCATCACGCCGGCCCCTGCCTCGATATCATCGTAACCGGTCCATTCCTGGGGCGAGTGGGAAAGTCCGCCGATCGATGGCACGAAGATCATCGCGACCGGACAAACGCCGGCCATGATCTGAGCATCGTGGGCCGCACCCGATGCCATTCTTCGGTAACTCACCCCGCAATCCTTGGCCGCGCTCTCGACCCCATCGACGAGTTGCGAATCGCAGTCGACCGGATGGATCCAACTTTCCGTTTCGTAGGAAAATTTCAGCCCTCTCCGTCGCGCGATCGCCCGCAGTGCCTTGGGGATCGAGGTCGCCAACTCGTTCATCACCTCTTCGCTGGTGTCCCTGACATCGATCGAGAAGCGGGCTTCACCGGGAACGGTATTCGGCGAGCCTGGCACGAGTTCCACGCGACCGATGGTTGCCCGTGAATTTTCTCCGCCGTTCTCATCGAGAATGCGTGGCAACTCGTGGGCGAAGTCCGCCACCCCCATGAAGGCATCCTTCCTCATCGGCATCGGTGTGGTGCCGGCATGGTTGGGTTCTCCGGAAAAGGTCACGCTCCACTTGAAGAGCCCCGTGATGGCCTCCACGACACCGATCTGGAGCTGCTCTTCTGTTAGAACCGGACCCTGCTCGATATGGAGTTCAAGGTAGGCGGCGAGGGTTTTGGGATCGCGCCGTGCTTCGAGGGCCTGCCAGGGATCGAGTCCCTGCTCCTTCATCACATCGGAAAGCTTGAGTCCTCCGAGATCCGCCGCGTTGTGAATGGTGTCCGGTGTGATCTGTCCGGCAAAGGCCTGCGAGCCGAACATTCCTCCGAAGCGCCCTTCCTCATCGGAGAAGGCCACCAACTCGATTGGCCGCTGCGGGACCAGACCCGCCTGTTTCAACGCGCGCAAGCACTCCAACCCGCTCAAAACTCCCAGGGTGCCATCCAGCACTCCGGCGCACGGCACCGTATCGATATGAGAGCCGATCACCAAAGCAGGCGCTTCCGGGTCACGCCCTTCATAGCGGCCGATGACATTGCAGGCACCGTCCCGCGAGGTCTCCAACCCGCACTCCTTCATCCGCTGTTCCAGCCAATCCTTGCCTGCCATATCGGCAGCGGTGAAAGCCATTCGATAGAGTCCACCATCCTCTTCCCGCCCAATTCCCGAAAGCTCGCGCAAATCATTGCGAAGGCGGTCGATTGAAATTTCTGCTCGTTCCTTGATCCGCATCTGCTCTAGGGAAACCCAGCTATCCCGATCGATCAAATCCCAAAAGATGTTGCATTCCGTTCAAAGGCCGCCAACTTGGGCGCGAACGTTTCCGAGCAAGCCCATAACTTCCGTCTGAATCCTTCGATCGTCGAGTCGTCATCCGTTTTATTTTCTCCAACTTCCGAGCCGGCAGGTTTTTTGCCGCACTCCTTTGCTTTTGGCTTTCTCTCTCCCTGGCCAAGGCGATTTCACAGGAGCCTGATCTAACGACCGGGCTCCCGCTCGAGGGTGAAATCCACGTCAGCAGTGACGGAGTTGTGGATCTCAAATGGCCCGCCGGAGAGGATTCCGATCTGGGCGATGGCACCACCTTGAGCTTCCGATTGGAGGAAAAGACCGCGGCAAGTGAGTGGCAAAGCCGCTACGAAGGCCCCGATCGCTCAAGTGTGCGCACCGGGATGGCTGAGGGCCTCCACGAATTTCGTGTCCTTGATCTCTCGAAAAATCTCTACTCCGAGACTCTATCCGTGGAAGTCCGCTACATGGACGCCGGGCGTGTCCGCCTGCTGCTCATCAGTGGAGGAATCGTGGTCCTCGCCACGATCATCGCGATCCTTCACGGCCATTTGAACCATGGAAAGGAGCGTGACGCATGAATCTGGCACTCTCGCTCACTCCTCAGGTCGGCTGGGTCGTGGTCATCGGACTCGGCATTCTCTGGGTCGCTCTCGGGCTCTACTGGGGGCGCAAGGCCAAGGACTCCGAAGGCTTCATGCTGGCTGGCCGGAATATCGGACTCGCCCTCGGCTCCGCAACGGCCATGGCGACCTGGGTGACATCGAATACGGTCATGGTCGCGCCCAAGCTGGCCTTCACCCAGGGCATCTGGGGAATGATCGGGTATTCCACCGCCGCCTTTGGCCTGATGCTCTTTGCGCCCCTTGCGCTGCGCATTCGTCGCCTGCTTCCGAAGGGTGTCACTGCCGGAGATTTCTTCCGACAGAGATATGGCCTCGCCGGATGGATCATCTTTTTCATCATCACGCTCGTCTACTCGATTGCCTGGCTGGTCACCATGGCCATCGCGGGTGGTGAGTTGCTCAATGTGCTCTCGGGAATCCCATACGCCCAGGGCATGACCCTGATTCTTGCGGTGTGTGTGCTCTACACGATTTTCGGTGGTCTCTACGCGGTGGTTGGCACCGATTTCATTCAAAGCCTCATCATCCTGATTGGCATTGTAGTCATTGGTGCCCTGGTGATCACCCAGATTGATTTCGCCGATGCGCATGCGCAGCTCAGCTCGGTTCAACCGGAATTGCTGAACCACGGCATGCCGGTCGCCCTGCTGGCCTTCTTCAACATCATGCTGTTTGGCTTTGGCGAAGTCTTTCATAACAACGTCTGGTGGTCGCGGGCTTTCGCGATGCGCGAAAAGATTGCGCCGAAAGCCTTTTTCCTCTCGGGTCTCATCTGGTTTCCCATCCCCATCGCCGCCGGCTTCGCCGCCCTCTTTGCCGGCCCGCTGGGAGTCAATATCACGGACGCCAACCAAACCGGGCCTGCCGTGGCCGAACACGTCATGGCACAGACGGCGCTCGGGCCCTATGCGGGCCTGATCATCCTGATCGTGCTCTTCTGCTCGATCGCCTCGTCGATCGACTCGCTGCTCGCCGCAACCTCCGACCTCATTCTCAACGACTTTTCCCGCAAGATTGGGCGTGGAAAGCCATCGGAGAAGAGCTTCCGCCGTGGAGCGACCCTTGTCACCATCGCCGTTGGCTGCCTCGCTTGGGCGCTGGCCCTTCCGCGCTGGCCATTGGTCGATGTGCTCTATTCCTCCGGGCCACTGGTGGCCTCCCTGATTTGGCCGGTGATTGCCGGACTCTACTGGAAGAAGATCAATCGGCCACTGGTTCTGATCGGGATCATGACGGGATGCACGCTGGGGGTGATCGCTTACTATCATCCGGCGATGGGTTGGTACACCGCCTCACTGGTTGGCGCCGCCATTTCGATGGTGATCACCATTTCCGCCCGCTGGATTGCTCCGAAACCCTACCCTGCGACCTGAATCATGTTCTCCGACACCTTTCTTCAGATCCTCGTCATGCTTGGTCTCATCTGGACCGCCGTGGGTGCGCTGGCCCTGATTGTGCTCCTGTTACGAGATTGGAAGAACAACGAACTCTGGTAGTTCCCGGATTCTACCCTATTATCTATCATCCCGATGCCTGCCGATTCTTTTGAACCAAATCCCGCGACGCCCTACCTGCAGCCGCCGCGTGACTCCGATGCCACCCGGCCTGAACCGCGCGATCTCTTCCAGTCCTCGGCTCCTGATCTCCAGGTGCTTGCCGAGCTCTCCGGGCAGAATGTGCTATCTTCCCGGCAGTTCAGTTTCAAGCAGATCGCCGAACTCTGCAAACTTGCCGCGTTTCTCGAGCAGATCGAAATCTGGCCGAGTCATCCCCTTGATGGAAAGATCATCACGACCGCCTTCTTCGAAGCCTCGACCCGCACCCGCACCAGCTTCGAAAGTGCGGTGCATCGGCTCGCGGGAAAGGTCATCTCGATTCCCGATGGATCGATCACTGGAGCGAAGAAGGGCGAGTCGCTTCAGGACATCGGTGAAATGTTCAACGCCTACTGCGACTGCGTCGTCATGCGGCATACCGAGACCGATGCGCCGAAGCGGATTCTGGAAAACCTCCGCGTTCCGCTGATCAATGCCGGAAACGGATCCGGCGAACATCCCACCCAAGCGCTTGCCGATTGGTATGCGCTGCTGAAATGGATGCCATCGCTTGCCGCCCCTTTCGAGGAAGGTGACCCGAAACTGCAGCTCGGCATTCTCGGCACCCCGGGTTCGATGCGTGCCGTGAAATCCTTCCTCCTGATGGCGCTCAACTTCAGCGACCACATCGAAAAGGTCACGGTGATTTCCGAAATGGCCGACCCCTTCGGACAGGATGTCACCGAAAAGCTCAACAACGCCAACATCGATTACGAGGTCACCAATGACATCCGCGAAAACCTTCCGCGGCTTGATGTGATTTACATGAACTCCATCGCCTTCCTCGGCGACAGCTACAAGTCGCTCGACTCGCGATACAAGCTCGACGCCGAAAGCCCGCTCAAGGAAAGCGCGGTGATTCTGCATCCTCTGGCCCGTCTCGACGAGCTCGATACCTCATTGGACAAGACACCCCACAATCTTTATTTCTCCCAGGCCCACGGAGCGGTCTTCATCCGTCAGGCTCTACTTCTCGCCGTGCTCGGACGACTGGACCGCCTGCCTGACTTCAATTAATCCAGTCCTTCATCAACAACTCTCTCGACACCTTTCCTTATGTGCGGAATCGCAGGCTCCTTTTCATCCCGTCCCCTTACCGACTCACGCGAGTCCATCCTTTACGAGCAACTTCAAGCCATCCTGCATCGTGGTCCGGATGCTCAGACCTGCCATCTGGACAAGGAACGTGGACTTGCACTCGGGCACACGCGTCTCTCGATCAATGACCTTAAGGGCGGCGTTCAACCGATCCGTTCATACGACGAACGCTACACCGCCACCGTCAACGGCGAGTTCTACGACTTCAAGCAGCACCGCTCGGTGCTGATGGCCGAGGGACAGCGCTTTCGCACCAAGTCCGACTCGGAAATCGCGCTCGGACTCTACCGCAAGCACGGGCTGGCATTCACCAAGCACCTGCGCGGCGAGTTCGCCTTTGCCCTGCATGATCGGGAAAAGGACGAACTGCTGCTTGTTCGCGACCGTTGGGGCATCCGTCCGATGTTCATTCACACTCAGGGTGACCACACCATCCACTGGGGATCCGAGGTCAAGGCCCTGATCGCCCACCCCGAGATCCCTGCCGAACTCGACGAGAAGGCGGCTCTCCATCAGCTCATGCAGACCATCGCGCCCGGCATGAGCGCCTTCAAAAACATCCATTCCCTCGATCCCGGCCATCTCCTGAGAGTCCGGAAAAAGGGCGGCAAACTGGAGATCGAAAAGATCAAGTACTGGGACCTCGATTTTCCGGAAGAAGGCGGACACGACCGCCCGGAAGACGAGAATTATCACGTCGAACTCATCCGCGAGCAATTGACGCGCGCCGTCGTCCTCCGCTTGGAGGCCGATGTCCCCGTCGGCTGCTACCTCTCCGGCGGCATCGATTCCTGCTGCATCCTCGGACTCGCCACCGGGGCCATGCAGTCGCCCGTCAAGGCCTTCACCATCGCTTTCGACAACGTTGACTACGATGAGTCTAGTATTGCCCGCGAAATGGCGGAGTCGATGAACGCCGATCAGGAAATGATCACGCTCGCTGCCGATGACCTTTACGGCCAGAACTACATCGACACCGTCTGGCACGCCGAGCGCACGTTCTACAACACCCTGGGCGTCGCCAAGAACCTGATGTCCAAGCGCGTCTGGGACTGCGGCTACCGCTGCGTCATCACGGGCGAGGGTTCTGACGAACTCTTCGCCGGTTATCCGGGCTTCAAGCGCGACATGTTTCTCCACGGGATCGATCATGAACCCGATCACATCCGCGCGGAGTATCAGGCGGCCCTTGATCAGACCAACTCGCTCTTCAAGGGAGCGATGCTTCCCGAGAATGACAAGCATCACCCGGCCTTCGATGCCATCTGCGGCTACACGCCGTCTTGGATCCAGCCGTGGATGGAAACGCTCGATCTCGCCCGCCCCCTGCTTAACGACGACGTCGCGCACGAGCTGCGCGACTACGATCCGATCGAAGAGATTGCCAGTCGCATCGACTCGAAGATGATGGAAGGCCGGCACCCGCTCGACCGGGCGCAGTACACCTGGGCGAAGTGTCAGCTCGAAGGGCAGATCCTCAACTGGGGCGGCGACCGCGTCGACATGGCCAACTCGATGGAGAGCCGTCCTGCCTTCCTTGACCACCATCTCGCCGAAGCCGCCTTCAAGGTTCCTCCCCACTACCGGATCAAAGGCAACATTGAGAAATACGTGCTTCGTGAAGCTGTCCGCGGAGTGCTCCCCGAAGTTCTGTACAAGCGGGAGAAATTTGCCTTCATGGCCCCTCCCGCTCACACGGATGAAAAAAAGACCGCCCGGGTCAACGAGCTGATCCATTCCTTTCTCAATCACGACGCGGTGAATCGCTGCGGCATTCTCTCGCCAAAGAAAGTCGATCAGTTCCTCGCCGACTACCGGGCCGACAAGGACCCGACCAGTCTCGTGCGCAAGGACGCCCTGCTCAATCACCTGCTAGGCCTCCATATCCTGCACTCCAAATTCTGCGGCTAGGCACGCCTCCCGGCACGCAGGGCACCTGAGCAATCCCGGGCAGGAGGATTTCGGCGGCTTTTTGGCGTCTATCCGCCCTTGCCCTCATCGCCCGGACCGCTCAAATTCCCCCGCAATGAGCGAAGCCACATCCGTTGTGCCCGTCTGTATCGCAGGTACAGGCAGCTATCTTCCCGAAAAAATCGTCACCAATGCCGACCTCGAAAAGAAGGTCGACACCTCTGACGAATGGATTGTTACCCGCACCGGCATCCGCGAGCGCCGCATGGCCGCCGAAGGGGAATTCACCTCCCACATGGCGACCAAGGCGGCTGAAAAAGCCCTCGAGCAAGCCGGCGTCAAAGCCGAGGACATCCAGCTGATCATCGTCGCGACCATCACACCCGACACGCTCACGCCTGCGACCGCATGCTACGTCCAAGAGCGACTCGGTGCCTTCGGAGCCGTTGCCTTCGACATCTCCGCCGCCTGTTCGGGCTTCCTTTACTCGATGAAGATCGCCAAGCGCCTCATTTCGGACGGCGCATTCGAGAACGCGCTCATAATCGGGGCCGAGAAGCTCTCGTCCTTCGTGAACTGGGAAGACCGGAATACCTGCGTGCTCTTTGGCGACGGTGCCGGAGCGGCGGTTCTTCGAAAGGCGACCTGTCCCGAAGATGGCGAAATTCTCGCTACCGAGATGGGCACCGACGGACGCCAGACTCATCTCTTGAATATCCCGGGCGGGGGTTCCGCCTGCCCGACCACCGCCGAGAATGCCGACCAGCACCTCGCCACCCTCGCGATGCTCGGCAAGGAGGTCTTCAAGCATGCCGTCACGCGCATGAAGCAGTCGGCGGAGAAAGTCATCGAGCGTTCCGGTCTCAAGCCGGAGGACATCGCGCTCGTGGTTCCCCATCAGGCGAACCTCCGGATCATTGATGCGATTGCCGACCGGCTCGATGTCCCACGTGATCGCGTTTTCACCAATCTCGAAAAATACGGCAATACGTCGGCGGCGGCCGTGGCCATCGCACTCGATGAAGCCAACCGTGCCGGGAAGATCAAGAAGGGCGAACATGCCGTTCTCGTCGTCTTCGGTGCCGGTCTCACCTGGGCCGCCGCGGCCGTGAGATGGTGATCGCGAACTAAACAGGCGGATGCCGGTTTTCGGCACCGCCGCGGCTGTTAGAGCCGTAGCTTCTGCGCTGACATACGACGCTCAAATCCGAGGACTGCGAACATCGCAGCCAGATTCCCTCACTTCCTAGTCCAACAGCTCACCACGCCTATGTCCTACCGCACCTCTCCCGCCGATCTCACCGGCATGCCACCGGGCGTCCCCCACATCATCGGCAATGAAGCTGCCGAACGGTTTTCCTTTTATGGAATGAAGGCCGTGTTGGCCGTGTTCATGGCGAACTACCTGCACCTCATGGACGGAGCGCCCGGCGCGCCCATGAGCACGACCGAAGCAACCGCCCACTACCATCAGTTCAACTTCTGGGTTTATGTCACGCCGATCTTCGGTGCGCTGTTAGCCGACATCTTCCTTGGGAAGTATCGGACGATCATCCTTCTCTCGATCGTCTATTGCCTCGGGCATGCGGCACTCGCCTTCATGGGAACCGCCGGGTACTCCGGGAACTGGTTGATTGCCGGACTGGCTCTGATCGCCATCGGGTCGGGTGGCATCAAGCCCTGTGTCTCTGCGCATGTCGGTGACCAGTTCGGATCGAGGAACGCCCATCTGCTGCCGCGGATATTCAACTGGTTCTATTTTTCCATCAACATCGGAGCCTTTGTCTCCATGCTGCTCACTCCCTGGCTGCTGCAATGGTATGGTCCCCACTGGGCATTTGGTGTCCCCGGTGTATTGATGGCGCTTGCGACCTTTGTCTTCTGGCTTGGTCGCCATCGTTTCATCCACGTTCCGGCCCATGGACTCGGCTACCTCCGGGAAATGTTCTCGCGCAAAGGCCTGCCCACCCTGCTCAGGATCGCACCGCTCTACCTCTTTGTCGCCATCTTCTGGGCGCTCTTTGATCAGACCGGCTCCACCTGGATTTTCCAGTCCCAGGACATGGATCGACGCTTCCTCGGCATGGACTGGCTTCCCTCGCAGATCCAGTCGATCAATTCCGTTTTCGTTCTCACCTTCATTCCACTGTTCGCCTACGTCGTCTACCCGGCAATCTCACGCATCTGGACACTCACGCCACTTCGAAAAATCTCGCTGGGACTTTTCATCATGGCGACATCTTTCGCGCTCATCGCGCTCATTCAGCAATGGATCGACGACGGCCAGCGCCCCAACATTTCCTGGCAGATCCTCGCCTACGCCCTGCTGACCATTTCCGAGGTGATGGTGTCGATCGTCGCCCTTGAATTCGCCTACACCCAGTCGCCCAGGACCATGAAGTCCACCGTCATGTGCTTCTACCTTCTCGCCGTGGCCCTGGGGAATCAGATCGTCGCGCAACTCAACCACTACATCCAGATCCCCTCGGCCGCTCACCAACAACTTGAGGACGAACTTGGATCACTCGACCCCGACTGGCGGGATTCGCCGCGCAACGTGATCCTTCCCGGTCACGATGGCACGACCGGAACCGACGACGACTTCATCGCCCGCATTGCCAAAGGGGGTGCCAGCAAGATGGAGATCCCTGGCGGCCAGGCCTACGAGAGGACGGCGACAAAGCTCCGCAGCATCATCGGTCCGAACGATCACTTCCCGGAAGACGAGGCATTTCTTGCGGCAAATGGTCATGACCTGGGCACGGATCTCTGGGGAAACCCGATTCGCTACGAGCGGCTCAACGCCACCAATGCCCGGCTCATTTCCGCAGGCCCGGACAACACACCGAATACCCTCTGGGACCAAGGCTACCTTCTAACCAACACACCTCCCGAAGCCCCTGCCAAGCCCTCGTGGACCGACAAACTCCACCCGGAGACCACCTGGCTGGAACGTCGACAGCAAGCTCTGGGGCTTACAGCGACCGGCGATGGTGATGAGGAAGAGCACTTCACGACCACAGCCTTTTCCGGAGGGCAGGTAAAACTCCAGGGTGCCGCTTACTTCCGTCTCTTCACCTGGCTGATGCTCGGAACCGCCATCGCCTTCATCCCCTTCGCCCTTCTCTACAAGCCACGCGATATCCTTCAGGACTGAACATGCTCACCGACACTCACTGCCACCTCGCATCCCACAAATTCCCTTCCGAAGAGATCCCGGCAATCGTCGCAAGAGCAGCCGAAGCCGGCGTCACCCGTCTTGTTAGCCTTGCGACGAGCCTCGACGACATCGCGCCCAACCTCGCGATCGCGGATGCTTATCCAAACGTCCATTGCGGCATCGGCATTCACCCATGCGATGTCCATCACGCCCCCGACGACGTCATCGATCAACTGCGCCCCCACCTTTCCAATCCGCGGGTTTGCGCCATCGGTGAGACCGGTCTCGACTACTATCATCCCGCGCCCGAAGGCTGGAGCGATGACGACTTCCGCCAACGCCAACGCGAACTTCTCGATGCTCACTTCGAGCTGGCATCCGAGAACAAGCTGAATGTCGTCATCCACACCCGCGATCGCAGTGGCGACGCCTCCCTTCAAGATGCGCTGAGCATTTACAGGAAGCATGCCTCCTCCGTCCGAGCCGTTTTCCACTGCTTCATCAGCACGCCGGAGAATGCCCGAGCGGTGATCGAGCTGGGAGGTCTCGTTTCGTTTGGAGGCGTGGCGACGTTCAAGAATGCGAGTGACGTGCTCGACCTCGCCGCGCACATGGAAGCCGGTAGCTTCATGCTCGAGACCGACTCCCCTTACCTTTCACCTCACCCCTTTCGCGGACAGAGAAATGAACCTGCCCGCGTCAGAAGCATCGCCGAAAAGATTGCCGAAGCACGCGGGCAGGCACTCGAAGATCTCGCCGCACAAAGCAACCGCGCGGCCTTCTCCTTTTTTCGCGGAATTGAATAAATAAACTCACCCGCGTCGTTTGTGAGTCAGGACATTCTCAGTCCTTCACAAACCCGAAATAACCTGCTTACTTACAGCCATGTCGATCATTCGCCCATTCATGACCCTCTCCCTCGTCACCGCAATCTCTTCATGTGGCCTCGGTGGCGGCGACGAAAATTACGATACCGCCGGTGGCTACGACACTTCCAATCCCTATGGTGTTCCCAGCTCAGGGGGAGTCGACGCGTCCTATCAGGCCGTCAATCCACCAGCTGATGACAATCCGACCTACGGTGCCGCCGCCTACGAAGAAGCGGCACCGGCCGTGCCGAGTGTTCCTTCCGTTCCCGCAGCGCCCACCGCCTCCGCCGGAAGCCACACCATCGTCTCCGGCGACACCCTTTGGGGACTCAGCAAAAAGTATGGCGTCTCGGTCGATGCGATCCGAGCAGCCAATGGCATGGCCGCCAGCGACAGCACCGTTCGTCTCGGACAGACCATCAACATCCCCGCCAACTAGGCTGGAACATCCCCAAAACATTCGGGATGAGATCTCTGCTCGCCTCTTTCATCTTCCTCAGCAGCCTATGCGCCGAGGAAGTCGAACCCGATCCTTATGAGGGACTGACTCCTCTGCAGGCGGCCGTCGAGCACATGCTCTCCGAGCGTGAGTCCAAGGAGGCGCTCGATAAAGCCATCGAGGCCGCCCGCAAACAGGGCGCCTCCGAGCAAGCGATCCTCGAAGCACGGTTCATCTTCCACGTTGATCGCCGTGAGGACGACATCCTTGCCTCCATGGCTCCCGAGTTCGTTGCTCGACGCGACGACTTCAAGCTCGCCGAATCCGAAATTTTCGGACTCAGGGAAGATTGGCTCGCCGTCGTCGAGTACGTGCAGTCGATCGCCGCCCTGAAGGACAACGATCAGGCGGCATTCAAGAAGCACATCACCGAAGCCTTCTGGCTGAGCCCGCGCCAAGGCGTCGCATTCGCCCCGCACATCGAAAGACTTCGCCTCGATGAAGCCATGAAGAAGGTGAAGATCGACTTCACCCGCTCATTCCACACCTTGACGGGCGACAGCGTGACGCTCGCTTCACTCACCGAAGGAAAGAAAGCATTGCTGCTCCATTTCTGGTCACCCTGGAGTCGCGAATGCGAAGCGAGCATCAATGACTTCATCGTCAGCGAGAAGGAACTCGCCGCAAACAACATCGTCGTCGTCTCGGTGATCGGAGAGACAACACCCGAGGCTGTTACGGATACCGATGCGATCTTTTCAACCATCGGCAAGAAGCCTCCCGGCACCTGGATTCGCGATACGGAGAAAGCATCGCTGAGCCGACAGCTTCGCATCCAGAACGTTCCGATGATGGTACTGATCGGACTTGATGGCAAAGTCCTCTTCAATGGCCACCCCGCGGAAAAGCGCTTGTGGGAAGCGCTCGGCGGCATCGCACCGGGCATCACGCGCCCGCCGGTCGACGACGGACACTGAGCGTCGGCTCAACTACTATCATCGTAGTAGTTCAATTGACCCACCCCTTGGGAGATGATTGGAATTCCTCTGATTTCAATCAACACATCCTAGAAATCCCACAAAATTAACTTGACGACAGGAAGCCCTGCAAGCTTTATGGTATCACGCAATTGCCACACGGCGTTATCATGGCTAGATCAACCCACCCATCGAATCTCGAGCTGCAGGCACTCTCCGTCCTCTGGCACAATGGACCATCAACGGTAGGTGCAGTACTTGAAGCACTGCCCGACGGCAAAGACCGAGCTTACACAACGGTGCTCTCTGTGATGCAGAGCCTCGAACGAAAGAAGCTCGTGAAGCGCAAGAAGTCAGGACGCGCTCATGTTTACGAAGCTGCCAATACCAAGGAGCAAGTCGTCGATCAGGCGGCTGCTGATTTTCTAACCAATGCTTTCGGGGGCCGTCTCGGTGAGGCGATCCTCACGCTACTCTCGACTGGCACATTGACTCCGGAAGAGAAAACAAACATCGAACGCGAACTAAAAAGACACAAAGCCATGGCTGCTAGAAAGAAAGCTAAGAAGGCCTCGAAGAAGGCCGCAAAGAAAACCACGACGGTTAGAAAAACGACCGTGAAACGCGCTGCGAAAAAGGCAGCGAAGAAGACCAAGAAGGCCGCCAAAAAGAAGGTAGCCCGCAAGGTCGTCAAGAAGACCGCCAAGAAGAAGGTCGCGAAAAAAGCCGCCAAGAAAAAGGTCGCCAAGAAGGCTGCCAAGAAAGGCGCCAAGAAGGCGGCCAAAAAGGTAGCGAAGAAAGCGGCCAAGAAGGCGGCCAAGAAGGTCTCGAAAAAAGCCGCCAAGAAGAAGGTGGCGAAGAAGGCCGCCAAGAAGGCCGTCAAGAAAAAGACCGCCAAGAAGGCCACCAGACGCAGGAAGTAAGGCTTCTGAGCGTAGCTGAAGATTTGAAAGGACGGGGAGCGGATCGCTCCCCGTTTTTTTATGTGAATTAACCGTAAATTTGTCTTTGCAAGACCCCCAACCTCTCCCTAGCCTCCCGCCACTCTTCCGGGGGATCCCCCAAACAATGCGCGGTTAGCTCAGCGGTAGAGCACCTCCCTGACACGGAGGGGGTCACTGGTTCGATCCCAGTATCGCGCACCATCCCTCGCTTTCCCAGCGAGCTGCGGAAGGCAGAGTTCTCAATCTACTTCCTCACCCATTCAGCCAATTTCATGAAAGGCCCGCTTCCCACCGCGGAATCACTGGCGGTCTTACTTCGCCTGATTGACGATGAAACCCCAGAAGTCCGGCAATCTGTCGCGGGCGCACTGGATGCCTTCAGTGGTGATGTGAGCGAACTCCTTCACGAGGGCGTCATGAAACCGAGCGGCGATGACCTGAAGGTTCTTTCCAGCCTTCTCCAACCCGCGCGTCGCGAACGCCTGCGCCGGGATTGGATCGTTCCCGCCGGTGGTGCCGCCTCCTTGGCTGATGATTGGGATGCTTTCGAAGCGATGCTTCGTATTCTCTCCGACTATCTCCACGACGGCGTAACACTCAGGCAGCCGCTTGGCGACGCCCTCGACCTGCTGGCTGAAGAACTCGAGCCCCATTACATTGAAGATGGATGTGCGGGTTTGTGCAAAACCCTTCTTGGAAGCAAGCGACTCATCGCCGATCGCAAAGGTGAGATGGATCCGAAACTTCTCGATCTGGCAGCTGTCATTGCCGGCAGCCCGTCCAACTCATTCGGCCTCGGACTCATCCTTCTTCTCGTCGCACGGAGACTCGAAGCCGATATCAGCGGCGTCAGCCTGCCCGGCGCGTTCTTCTGCCGCTATGGGACCGAACAGGGGCCGATCCTCCTCGACCCGACAGCCGGAGGGCGACCGGTCGATCCTGCTGAGTTTACCCACCGAATCCGCCGTTATCCCAGGGAGATCCGCATGCTGGCGGGTCGCGCCGCCACTACCGGCGAGCTGCTGCTCCGGACCACGGAAGAGCTTGCCACCGCATTCGCGGTGCTGAACCTCACGGAAGACGCCGAGCTGATGGAAGACCTCGTCGACAGCCTTCTCCCCGGCGCCTAGATCGAGCTCGGATCAACTCGGAGCAGCTCGGACTAACAGCTTGAGCCCGAACTAACAGATAGTTCGCAGCTAACAGATCAGACCTCTCCGTCGGGATAGGCTTCGTGGTACTTGATCGCCTCGACACCGACGGCTGCAGCTGTTCCGAAGATGGTTTCCTCGCTTGCGGTGCGGGGCACCTGAGCGGCCGGGCGTGCCAGGCCGACGATCAACTGTCCGTAGTTCATCGCGCCTGCGCAGTGTTGCAGGAGTTTGAGCGAAATGTGAGCTGCATCCAGGTTCGGAAAGACGAGCACATCGGCCGACGGTCTGAGTTCAGAATCGGGAAGCTTGATTTCCGCCGCAGCTGGATCCAGCGCGACGTCAGCCTGCTCTTCCCCGTCAATCTTCATATCGAGGAACTGGGACTTGGCATGCTCCCGCGCCAAAGCGGTCGCTGCGGCGACGCGCAGGGCGTCGGGCGTGCTGGCAGAACCCTTGGTCGAGTGACTGAGCATCGCGACCCGTGCGGGACGACCAAGAAAGTGACGGGCAATCTTTCCGGTCTCGACAGCGATACTGGCGAGTTGCTCGACAGTCGGCTGAGGAATCAGTCCGCTATCTGAGAGAAGCAGAAGGCCACTGGCACCAAAGTGGTTCAAATGAGGCGCTGCTAGAATCGTCGTTCCAAAAATCTTCGGCACGCCGGGTAGCGGCTTGATGGTATGAATCAAGGCGCGGAACAAGGTCGCCGGCAACGCCAGATTGCCTCCGACCAGAGCGTCCGCCTGACCGTACTGCACCATCATCGCGCCGAAGTAGTGAGGCCGCGCGACGATCTCCGTTGGATCGCCCACCTGGGCGCCCCGATATCTTTCCACCTTCAGAAGGCGCTGACAGAACAAGGTGAAATCACCGGAACCCTTGGGACTGATCACCTTCACGAAGGTCAAATCGACATGGTGCTCCTTGGCGAGGGCAAGAATCCGGTCTCGTTCGCCGAGAAGAATCGGCACGGCCGCTTCAGCTTTAACCAGGCGCTCGGCTACCCTCAAAACCCTCAAATCTTCACCTTCAGTAAAGACAATCCGTTTGGGATGGCGTCGCAGCTTTTCAATAAGGGGTGCTGTAAATGAGGCAGCAGCTTGAGCTTGGCTTGATTCGTCAATCATCAGAAGATTCGCACGACCCGTGCGACAACTGCACTTTAGTGTCTTTAAGCATTTCGCCGCAACCCGAAACACCACAAAGCAGTGCCGGCCGACTACCATACCCACACCCCTCTCTGTCATCACGCCGAGGGCGAGCCTGAAGCCTACATTGACGCGGCTCTGGCCGCCGGTCTCAGCGAATACGGCGTCTCGGATCACGCCCCGGCCGTCCCCGAGCCCTTCGATGACTGGCGGATGTCCGAGGCGGACCTTCCCGACTACTGGAAATGGATCGAGCGCGCCCGAAGCCATGCCGCCGGACGCCTCCCTGTGCGGGCTGGCTTGGAGTGCGACTGGCTGGATGGCTGCGGCGAGTGGATTGCAGATCTGGCCGGGCGCTATCCATGGGACTACCTGATAGGTTCGGTGCACTATCTTGACGATTGGGACTTCGACAATCCGAAGTGGCTTGGTCGCTGGGCGGACAGCGACGTGGATCAGGTTTGGAAACACTACTGGAAGACCTACGAACAGATGGCCGCGAGCGGCTTGTTCAACATTCTCGGCCATCCAGATCTGGTGAAAAAGTTCTCTTACCGTCCGCAGGGCGATCTTGCCCGCTACTACGAAGCCTCCATCAGCGCCATCGCCCAATCGGGTTCGGCCATCGAGTTGAACACCGCCGGATGGCACAAACCCTGTGCCGAGGCTTATCCGGAATTCCGCTTTCTGGAACTGGCCGCTTCAGCCGGCATTCCCCTCGTCATTTCTTCCGATGCCCATGCGCCTCACGAGGTGGCGCGCGACTTCGGGAAGGCCATCGAGCTCGCGAAGTCTGCCGGCTTCCGCGAAACCCTGCTATTCGATCAACGCCAGAGCCGCAGCGAAACGCTCTAGGCGCTCACACTGCGGACGATCTCGGCATGGACATCTTCGGCACGCGCGACCTTTCCTCCGGCTCCGATGATGACCGCCTGCTCGCCTTCGTCGACCTCGTCGCGACCATGCGACCCTTTCACGAGATCGGCATTGAGAGGAATCACATCGAGCAGGGCACGGAAGCCGAGTTTTTTCTTCAACAGGAACTTCCCGATTTTCCACTTCGGACTGCGGATCGCCGGGTCGAGGAATAGCTCGACCGGATCGTACCCCGGCTTCCGGTGGATATCCACGCAACGCGCGAAGTCCGGCGCCCGGGCATCATCCAGCCAGTAGTAGTAGGTGAACCAGGCATCGGGTTCCGCCACGACCACAAAGTCACCGCTTCGCTCATCATCGAGCGACTCACGAACCTCCGCGACGCCGTCAATTCCCTCCAGAAAAGTTCGGAGTTCAGGCGTCGGCCCCTGCCTGGCATAGACATGCGCCACTTGATGGTCCGCCACGGCAAACACTTCGGATGCGCCGGCATCCAGCGTATCCGAACCCAGCTCATCCTTAATGCTCAACCAGCCATTTTCCCGGAAAATCCGGTTCAGATGAATCGGGCGGCTGACCGCCGAAATCCCGTACTCACTGAGCACGATCACCTTCACCTTACGGGATTCATAGTAGTCGATCAGATCACCTGCGACGCGGTCGATTGCTCGCAATTCCTCGTCCATCTCCGGGGCACCGGGACCAAACTTCTGCAGCCCGTAATCCAAGTGGGGAAGGTAAACGAGACTCAGGGTCGGCGACTCCTTTTTCTCCGTCCACTTGGCCGCCTCGGCAATCCACTCCGAGCAGGCGATCCCGGCGCCTGGTCCCCAGAAGCTCGGAAATGGAAAATCCCCCAGCTCCGCCTTGACCTCTTCCCGCCACCCCATCGGATGCGTATGAATGTCGAAGACCTTCCGTCCATCAGCCGGATACAAGGGTCTCGGCGTCATCGAGAAATCCGCCGACGAATACATATTGTACCACCAGAACAACTTTGCGCAGGTGAAGCCCGGGAATTTCTCGCGGAGTTCATCCCAGACCTTCGGCCCCCGGACCAAACGATTGCTCTGTTTCCAGAAGCGCACCTCGGCGCTTTCGCGATCATACCAGCCATTGGCGACAATCCCGTGCTGCGATGAACCCTTCCCCGTCAGCATCGATGCCTGCGCCGTGCAGGTCACCGCCGGAAAGGCGGGCGGAAACGACTGAATCCCCTCCCGACCGGCAAAGGTCGTGAGACGAGGCATTTTCTCTCCCAGAAGCGACTTCGAGAGACCCACCACATTTATCACCGCCAAGCGCTGCATCCCTTGGAGCTTTCCACTCCTCGTCCCTCATGACAATGCCCATACAAGTTTGATGGGAAGAAGAAGTTCGGACCGATCGGAGATCCCGGCTGATCCCCGCAAACCTGATTCCCTCTTGATAGTTCATTTTTTTCTGAACAAACTTTGCCCGCAATCCCAAGGCGCCCCTGCCGACTCTTCTCCATTCATGAAACTCTTCGGAACTGACGGCATTCGCGGCCGAGCCAACGAATACCCCATCACCCCCGAAGTCGCGCTTCGAGCAGGCAAAGCCGTGGCTGAGATCCTCCGATCCGGCGATCCCGCGCGGAATCGGGTGGTCATCGGAAAAGACACCCGGATTTCCGGCACCATGCTGGAATCCGCTCTAACATCCGGGCTCGTCTCGATGGGCATCGACGTGCTCCTCCCCGGTGCCTTGCCGACCCCTGCCATCGCCCACCTCACCAAGTCGATGGGTTGCGCGGCCGGCATCATGCTGACCGCCTCCCACAACCCTTTTGAGGACAATGGCTTGAAAATTTTCGGTCCCGGCGGCCACAAACTTTCCGACGAACTTGAAGCGCTCATCGAAAGCCACATCCTCGGTGAAAAGCCCGAGGCTGCAGCGACGGTTCCGGAGCGCATCGGCAAGGTCCAGATCATCGAAGATGCCAGCGGCCGCTACATCGAGTATGCAAAACAAACCGCCGACAACATCTCACTCCACGGGCTGAAAATCGTCATCGATTGCGGACACGGCGCCGCCTGGTCGATTGCTCCGCCAATATTCGAAGAACTCGGTGCCACGGTCATCACCACCGGTTGCGAGCCCAACGGCATCAACATCAACGCCGGCTGCGGAGCTCTCCATCCCGAGAAAGCCGGCGAACTGGTGCGCAGCCATCAGGCGGACCTCGGTGTTTCCTTTGACGGTGATGCCGATCGCGTGATTTTCACCGATGCCACGGGCACGGCAGTTTCGGGCGACCGGGTCATCGCGCTCTGTGCCCTGGCGCTGAAAGATCAGGATCGCCTCACCGGGAATACCATTGCCGCCACCGTGATGAGCAACCTCGGCCTCCACGAAGCCATGCGCCGCGAAGGCATCGAGGTCATCACCACCCAGGTCGGCGACCGCCACGTCCTCGAAGCCCTCCGGAATCACGGATTCTCCTTCGGTGGCGAGAACTCCGGCCACCTCATCTTCGCCGATCATGCGACTACGGGCGACGGCATCCTTTCCGCCCTGCAGGTGCTTGGCATGATGAAACGCAGAGGTGCCAGCCTCGCCGAACTCGCCGCCTGCATGGACGAGTTCCCCCAGCAACTCCTCAACCTCAGAGTCAACTCAAAGCCCCCGCTTGACGATCTTGCAGGCCTTCAGAAACTCATCGCAGAGGCGGACGAATCTTTCGGAGACTCAGGACGTCAATTGATTCGCTACTCCGGCACCGAGAACAAGATTCGCATCCTCGTCGAACATCGCGACGCCGCCACCGTCGACCTGTGGATCGAAAAATTTGCCGCCTGTGTCAAAGAGGAGATCGGCGTTCCGGCCTAACAACACTCATTCATGCCCCTCTTTCAAGATCACCAAATCGAGGTTTTCCCGATCGGCAACATCAGCCTGAAGGAACATCACGCTCGATTGGCCATGTCGGGGCTGCAGTTTCACCCTCATGCCTGGCTGAGCGAATCGGATATCACGGCGCTCACCACCAACGGTCTCTCGACCCTCCTGGATCACAGCCAAACGCCGCTTGCCTGGTTCGGCGATTCCCCATCAACGGACAGCACGCTGCTCGCCAAGGAGTCCTTTCTCATCATCCACTCGTGGGACATGCTGAAGGCAAACGAACTCCATGTCGGAGCTCTAACCGTCAATCATGTCATGGGTGAAGTCCACCCCCACGCCGTCATCGATGGCTTCGCGCATATTGGGCAGGGAACCCGCATCCTTCCAGGCGTCTACATCGAAGGAAACGTCGTCATCGGAGAGAACTGCAAGATCGGTCCGAACTGCTACCTCCGTGGCAACACGTCGATTGGCAACCACTGCCACATCGGCCAATCCGTCGAGATCAAGAACTCGATCATCTGCTCTAACACCAATGTCGGTCACCTTTCCTATGTCGGTGACTCGGTGCTTGGAAATCACGTCAATCTCGGCGCCGGCACCATGACCTCGAACCTGAGGCACGACGGAAAGAACCACCGCAGCATGGTCGAGGGTGAACTGGTCGACACCGGCCGCCGGAAGCTCGGAGCCATCATTGGCAATGGGGTCCACACCGGCATCAACACCTCAATCTACCCGGGACGGAAACTCTTTCCCAACACCTCCACACGGCCTGGCGAGATCGTCCAGCATGATCTCCGCGAGCCCTGACCTTCTCTCGAATTCCCAATCTCAAATTTCCAATTTCTCAATCACATGTGTGGCATCGTCGGATACATCGGTAAATCACCCGCCCCCTCCATCCTCATCAACGGTCTCAAGCGGCTCGAATATCGCGGCTATGACTCCGCCGGCCTCGCCATTATCGAGGACGACAAGATCGTCGTCGCGAAATCTCCCGGCAAGGTGGCATCCCTTCAGGAAAGGGCGCGTGCCGATTGGCCAACCGAGCGCTTCAAAACCTCGTCGACCGGAATCGCCCACACCCGCTGGGCGACCCACGGCCCGCCCACGGAAGTCAACGCGCACCCCCATCTCGATCAATCCGGCGGCATCGCCCTGGTGCATAACGGGATCATCGAAAACTACCGCGCCCTCCGCGCTCGTCTGGAAAGCAAGGGTCACACCTTCCACTCGGAGACCGACACGGAGGTCCTCTCCCATCTCATCGGCGAGAACGACAAAGGCAATCTCTTCCAGGCAGTTTGCGATGCGCTCCATCAGGTCGAAGGCACCTTCGGCATCGCGGTGATTTCGGCAAACGAGCCCGGAAAGATCATCACGGCGCGGCGCGGCAGCCCGATCGTCATCGGTGTGGGAGATGGCGAAACCATCGTCGCATCCGATGCCTCGGCGATCATTTCCCACACCCGCCAGGTAATCTACCTTGAGGATAACGACATCGCCATCGTCACCGCGAACGACGTCGAAATCCGCGACCTCGATCAGGTCCCCGTCACCCGCGAAGTGGCGGAACTTGGCTTTGATTCCGATGCCGCCGAAAAGGGTGGCTACGAGCACTTCATGCTCAAGGAAATCCACGAGCAGCCTGAATCGCTCGCCAACGCCATTCGCGGCCGTCTCGATTTCAATCTCGGCACTTCGGTCCTCTCCGGCATGGGCACCTCGGCTCGCGATCTTTCGGAAATTCAGCGCGTCGTGTTCCTCGGTTGTGGCACCTCACTTCACGCTGGACTCGTCGGTGAGTACGCCTTTGAGGACCTCGCCGATATTCATGCCGAAGTCCAACAGGCCGCCGAGTTCCGCTATCGCAATCCGATCATCAGCCGCTCCGACCTGGTCGTCGCCATTTCCCAGTCCGGTGAAACGGCCGACACCCTCGCGGCGGTCCGCGAAGCCAACCAGAAAGGTGCCTTCGTCATGGGCCTCTGCAACGTCGTCGGCTCGACCATCGCCCGCGAAACCGGCCGCGGCATCTACCTCCACGCCGGTCCTGAAATTTCCGTCGCATCGACCAAGGCCTTCACCTGCCAGGTCGCGGTGATGCTGATGATGGCGCTCAAGCTCGGACGCGGACGCCGCTTCTCTCGCGAAGAAGGCCTCAAGCTTGCGCGGGAAATCGAACGCATTCCCGAACTCGTCGAACGGACCATTCAGCAAAGCGATAAGATCGAAAAGATCGCCGCTCGCTACGCCGAACACGAGCACGCCTTCTTCATCGGACGCGGCTACCTCTATCCCGTCGCCCTGGAAGGAGCACTCAAGCTCAAGGAGATCTCCTACATCCATGCCGAGGGCTACCATGCCGCCGAGCTCAAGCACGGCCCGATCGCCCTGCTTCAGAAAGGGACCCCGGTCATTGCCCTGGCCAACGACATCGCCGGCAAGGACAAGACGCTCGGCAACGTCGAGGAGTGCCGCGCCCGTGGTGCCCGGATCCTCGGAGTGATCACCGAAGGCGACAAGGAAGCTGCCGAGTTCATGGACGATTTCATCGAAGTTCCGGCCTGTCATCCGCTCGTCGCGACCATTCCGACGGCCGTCGCCCTCCAGCTGCTCTCCTACCACATCGCCCGCGCCCGCGGCTGCGAGATTGACCAGCCACGCAACCTGGCAAAATCGGTCACCGTCGAGTAATTACTCGCTTGGCCGATCCCGCCAACAAGTCACCATTCCCTCATGCGCCAGTATCTCGATTTACTCCGCGACGTCCTCGAGACCGGCGAAGAACGCGCCGACCGCACCGGGACCGGCACCCGTGCGGTCTTCGGCCGACAGGTCCGATACGATCTGCGAGAGGGATTTCCCTGTCTCACGACCAAGAAACTCCACCTTCGTTCGATCATTCACGAACTTCTGTGGTTTCTGAAAGGCGACACCAACATCGCCTACCTCAAGGAGAACGGTGTTCGAATCTGGGACGAATGGGCGGATCAAAATGGTGATCTCGGACCGGTCTACGGCCGCCAGTGGCGTTCGTTTCCGACACCCGACGGCCGTCACATCGATCAGATTGCCGAACTTCTCCACGGTCTCAAGGGGGACCCGCATTCCCGTCGGCACCTCGTCGTCGCGTGGAATCCTGGCGAGATTTCCCGCATGGCGCTTCCGCCTTGCCACTGCCTGTTTCAGTTCTTTGTTCACGAACCGGATTCCGAGAAGCCGGGGCTTTCCTGCCAGCTCTACCAACGCTCGGCCGACATCTTCCTCGGAGTTCCTTTCAATGTGGCTTCCTACGCCCTGCTCACCCAGATGCTCGCGCAGGTTTGTGGCTACGAAGCCCGCGAATTCGTCCATACCTTCGGCGATCTCCACCTTTACAACAACCACATCGAGCAGGCCAAAGAGCAACTGAGCCGCAGCCCCCGCTCGCTGCCGACCATGAGGATTGATCCCTCGATCACCGAACTCGACGCCTTCACCATCGATCACTTCGAACTCCAGGACTACGATCCCCTGCCCCACATCAAGGCATCGGTCTCAGTCTAACAGCTCGACCACTTTTCCCTCATGAAGCTTACCGCCGTCGTCGCCATGACACCCGACCGAATCATCGGGCGGGATGGCTGCCTGCCATGGCATCTTCCCGAGGACCTCGCCTACTTCAAACGCACCACCATCGGCCACCCGATCCTCATGGGGCGGAAAACCTACGAATCCATCGGGCGCCCGTTACCGAAGCGCCGTAACATCGTCATCACCCGCGACACTTCATGGTCGGCTGATGGCGTCGATGTCATTCACAGCCCTTCAGCCCTTGGCGAACTCGGCATCGATGGCGAAGTCTTCATCATTGGAGGTGCCGAGATCTATCAGGCCTTTCTCCCCCGGCTCGACGAGATCCTCGTTTCCTACGTTTTCCAAAGTTATCCCGGCGACACCCGCTTCCCGGAATTCGAGCATCTCTTCGGTCCGGCCGAGGTCCTCGAAACCTACGAAGCCTTCGAGGTCCGCCGCTACCTCTCAAACTAACAACACCGACAAGACATCATGGCCAACTTCGAACTCACCGGCACCCTCAAGCACCTCATGGATCTCCAAACCTTTGCCAGCGGCTTCACCAAGCGTGAATTCGTCATGGAAGTGAAGGACGGAAACTACCCGCAGATGATCAAGTTCGAGTGCGTGAAGGACAAGACCGCGATCCTCGACGGCCTCGCCATCGGCGACGAGATCACCGTCACCTTCGACATCCGCGGCAACGAATTCAAGGAGCGCTTCTACGTCAACCTCGTCGCCTGGAAACTCAGTAAGGCCGAAGGTGGCTCCAGCCAAGACGCCCCAGCGGCCAGCTCATCCCTCGACGAGCAGTTCGACAACGAACCCGACGACGGCGACGACATCCCGTTCTGATCAACCTTCCTTTTTCAGATCAAAAGGGGCGAGATGAGCCCCTTGATCTCGAGGGAGTCTACTACCAGCTCAGATTTCAACACCCGGGCTCCTCAGCCTTCTCTAGCTCAAAAGAGGGCTGAAAACCTGAACGATGCGCTCAACCGCGGCGCAATCTTTCCCCCGCCCGGAGGACCATCTCAAGCGCGGTTTGGCTTACGGTCAGCTTGAAGGCAAGCCGGTCTCTAACATACCGCTCACGCCGCACCTGGGTCACGCCACCTTTGATGGCCAAAGCCAGAAAAACCGTCCCTACCGGCTTTTCCTCGGTGCCACCGCCCGGGCCGGCGATTCCCGTCACGGACACGGCCACATCGGCACCGGAGGCTTTCAGGGCACCTTCCGCCATCTGCTTCGCGACGGTTTCGCTGACGGCCCCTACGCGCTGAAGATCATCCCACGAGACGCCTAACAGGTCCCGCTTTGCCTCGTTCGCATAGCTCACGAAGCCATAGGTCAGCACCGTGCTTGATCCCGGCACATCGGTGACCCGGCTGGCGATCAGACCACCGGTGCAGCTTTCCGCGATCGCCAGCTTCAACCCTCTTTCGCTAAAGCATCCAACAACGACCTCTTCCAGCGAACTCCCATCCTCTGAAAAGCAGCGGTCACCAAATGCGGCGAGCACGATCTCACGGCCCTTTGCAATCGCTTCCGCATTGCCGATCAGTCTCACATCGACCTCGGATGTCCGCGCGCAGTATCCCACTTCGAGGTTTGGAATCTCCGCCAGCAGCGCATCCACCCCATGGTGAATGGCGCTTTCTCCCAAGCCGGCAAATTTCAGCTCCAGCACCTCTTCCGCCGTTTCCCCTCCTGACAAGGCCTTCAGGCGGGGCATAACTTCTGCATGAAACATGGGATAGAGCTCACGAGGAGGCCCCGGCAAAAGAAACACCGCGCAGTTTGCCGCGCCATTCAATCGCGGCGGCACGTAGATCCCCGGAGCCGTGCCATTGGGATTCGGCAGCACATCCGCACCCACGGGCACCTGAGCCTGCTTCCGATTGTCGGGAGACATCTCGTATCCCCTGAGCGCAAAATATGCCTCAAGCGAACGCATGGCCGCCTCGTCCTCAATTAGCTCGGCACCAAGCACGGCGGCTGTCGCCTCCCGCGTAATATCATCACTCGTCGGGCCCAGACCTCCGGTCACCAGCACCACATCCGCTCGACCCACGCATTCTGCGAGCGCCTCGCGGATCGCGTCGCCATCCGGCACCGTCGTCTGGCGCTGAACTCGCAGGCCCAGTTTGAAAAGCTCCTGACCGAACCACCCGCCATGGGTGTTCATCGTCGTGCCCAGCAGCAGTTCGCTGCCCGTGTTGAGAACTTCGATTCTCACGGCAAGATTTCATTCCGCGGAGTCCTCGCTCCACGTCACTTCCTTTGCATCGCCCCACAGACTCTCCAATCCGTAGTATTCGCGCATTTCGGAATGCATCACGTGAACCATCACATCGATGTAGTCGAGCACCACCCAGCGAGTATCGGTTTTGCCTTCGGTATTCACCGGTTTGGAGTCCGTCCATTCGTCAACGTGGACCCGCACATCCCGCAAAATCGCGCGCAAGTGGGGCATCGAGGAGCCTGAGCACACGACCATGTAGTCGGTCAGTGACGATAGTCCGCGCAAATCCCACACACGGATGTCCTCCGCTTGAATCTCCGCCGCTGCCTTCGCACATGCGATGGCCAGTTCCTTGCCTTTTGCTGCCATTTCGAAATTCCCCGTTAGCGGGGCTGCGCATCCTACCCGCCCAAGGGCTCTTGGCTACCCCAAAAAGCGGCGAATCCCGATGCCACACCCCCAAAGGCTCCAGTCTTCCCCTTCCCGCCCCATTTCCCTATCCATCATTCATGAAACTGGCATTTCTCTCCTTGCTCGTCGCCCTCCCGTTGTTCGCCGCCGACTTGGATTTCAAGGAACGTTTCGCCGATCCCGTCAGCCGCGATCGCGCACTCGAATCACTCATCCCCGGCACCCGTGACTGGTTCTTCTATCACGCCCTCGACCAGCAGCTCAGCGGACGCACCGTGGACTTCGCAAAGACGATGGCCGATTGGAAGGCCGCGAATGACTCGTCGATCCGCCCGGTGGTCCTCGATGGCTACGAAACCCTCGTCACCCGGGAACTCCTGCTGCGCTACGAGTCCGACCCACAGAAAAATCTCGCCGCCCTCATCGAACGCTTCGATCTCAAGTTCGACGCCAGCCGTCCCGACGCCCGCGAGGTCGAAAAACTCCCAAGCGTCCTCGATCCCCAACTCATCACCCACGGTGCCTTTTCCCATGCCGCCGCCCTGAAATACCCGCATGCTCCCTGGCGCGCCCGCCAACCCCACCAACTCCTCCGCGACCTCGACGATGTCGAGAACTTCAGCGACGAGCAGGTCCGCTACGTCCTGACCGAAACCTCACGCAGCGACTACCCCGGCGTCACCGCCCTCGTCTCCCGCGGCTTGGCGTTGAAAAACCCGATCAACTTCGGAGACACCCCATTCCACGAACAACTCACCCTCGCCCAACTCGAAGAGCTCGTCGTCAGCCATCCGAAACTCAAATCCGATTTCAAGTTTGTCCCCCTCTACCTCGCCAAACTCCGCAGCCACAGCGAGGCTGAATTCCTCCGCGACCCCGCCCTCCACGCCGCCTACCTCGACAAGTGCCGCGTCTTCGCCCTGAGCCTGCCGCCCTCACAAGTCAGCCTGCGCGCCCACATCCTCTACCACCACCTCCGCCTTCAGCGCGAACTCGGCAACTACCCACTCAACGACTTCATCGCTTACATCTCCATCCCCCGCGACCATCATCCGATCCTCCGCGACCGTGCCCGCGAGAACCTGAAATACCCGATGCTCTCGGTGAACTACTCCGATGCCACCGGCTGCGCCCCGATCGGATCGGATGAGGAACTCGTCGAGGACTACCTCCTCCATTTCCTCGGAAAATCCGACACCAGCGAGACCTTCGGACCCTACCTCGAAGTCCAGGCTCTGGAGAAACTTCACGCCCGGGCCCGTCTGTTAGCCGGTGGCGATCCGAATCGCTGGGGCCGCAAGCTCGATCCCGGCGACTTCGCCAAACTCCTTGAGGAAACCCGCGTCGACTTCGCGCCCGGCCAACCTGATCGCTACGACTCCGACTCAAATGTCAGTCTCGATCTGGAACTCAAGAACACCCCCAAGCTCCTCATTCGCATCTATCAACTCGACCTTCCCTCCATCCTCGAACGCCAGGGCCGCGAGCCCGGACCGGACTTTGATCTCGATGGACTCGTCCCCCATCACTCCCGCTCGATCACATTCACGCAAGCCCCTCTCGTCGTCCATCGCGAGTCCATCGATCTCCCCGAGCTCAGCGGTCCCGGGGCATGGATCGTCGAGTTCGTGGCCGATGGTGAAGCTTGCCGCGCCCTGCTGCGCAAAGGAAGCCTCACCCCCTACGTCCAGCGCGATGCCGATGGCCAGAGCATCCGCGTCTTCGATGAAAACAACAGGCCCGTCACCAAGGTCAGCTTCGCCCTCGGCCCGGTCGGCACCGTCTTCAAACCCGACAAATCCGGAGTCATCCGCGTTCCGAATTCCGAGTTCTCCCGCTCAACCCAGGGCGTCCTCTCCAGTGATTCCCTCGCCCAGATCCTCAGAATTGACGAGCGCTCGGACGACTTCAAACTCGATACTCGCATCCACCTCGACCGCGAGCAACTACTCGCCGACTCCCGTGCCCACGCGCGCCTTCAGGTCAAGCTCTCCAATCACGGCCACGCCATCCCCCTTGATCGTATCGAGGACGCCTCACTCACGCTTTCCGCCAAACTCATCGGCGGCGTCACCACCGAGCACGTTATTGCCGATGACCTGGAAATCACGCCGGCTTTTGAAGTTCCCTTTCAAGTCCCTGCCGACACCCTCGAGCTCACCCTCAAGCTCGCCGGCACCATCATCCCCCGCGACAATTCCGACCCTGTAAAACTCGAATCCTCGTCGAGCTTCAGCTTCAACTCTCTCCTTAAAGGACACTTCACCAGCGCCAACTTCACCCGCACACCGCAAGGCTATGTTCTCGAAGTCCGCGGACGAAATGGCGAAGCCCTGGCGAACCGCGCGATCAACTTCACCTTCCTTCACAACGACTTCAGCGGCTCCACCGAAATCAACACCCGCCTCAGATCCGACGAGCAAGGCCGTATCCGGCTCGGCTTGTTAGAAGACCTGCGTCTTGTCGCCGCATCCTACGACGGCAGAGACCTCGCCACGCTCGATCGAAGCGACCTCAGCCCCAGCACGCGCCTGAGCAGCGAGATCCGCGTCGCCGCCAATGAAGTCATTCGCCTCCCGCTCGACGCCCCCTTCGATCGCAGCACCTTCTCCTTTGTCGAACTCGATCTCCGCCAGCGCCCCCGCGTCGATCACGCCGACAAACTCGTCACCGAAGGAAAACAGCTCGTTCTCAACAATCTAACACCCGGCAGCTACCGTCTGCGCACCCCGCAAAATGAAGTCCGTATCGAAATCGAAAGCACTCCGGCTTCCGGTGATCTCTTCATCTCGCCCACCCGGATCGCACCTCGCGTGTTGCCGGCTTATCCCGTCGTCACCGAAATCAGAGCCGAGAACGACCAACTCCTCATTGAGACCACCGATGCCAGTCCGGCCACCCGCATTCATGTCGTCGGCTCCCGCTACATCCACCCATGGAATCACTGGCAAGCCCTCGCGCCCTTCCCGTCGCCGAAGCCACCGATTCTAACACCCGGCTTTGAAACCAACGCCTTCCTCACCGAACGACGTCTCGATTCCGAAATGCGCTACATCCTCGAACGTCGTGGCGCCAGAACCTTCCCCGGTTCCATGCTGCCACGCCCCGGCATCCTCGCCCAGCGATGGAGCCAGGAAGACATCGATTCTGCCGTGCTCCCACCTCTCGATGGCGCCGACGGGAAGACCTCAAGAAAAGCCTCGCCCAGGCGCCAAAGTATCGGTGAAAGCGATCCCTTCTCTGGTCACGGCGGTTCCTCCGGCTCGAACACACCCGACTTCCTCGACTACCTCTCCCGCCGCTCCGAACTCCACTACGACCTCACTCCCGACGGCGACGGTGTCCTTCGCCTGCCCCTCGCCACCTTCGATGGCTGTCAGATCATTCAAGTCGTCGTCACCGACCGCGGCTCCCTCAACCGCCAGGCCTTCGCCCTCCCGCAGAGCTCCATCCCGCTGCGCGACCGCCGTCTTTCGCATCCGCTTGATCCAGAAAAGCACCACATCGGCACCCGCAGCGCCGCCGCCTTGGCGAAAGGAGCCGAAGCCTCCATCACCAACATCCTCGACGCCGACTGGCGTGCCTTCACCACCCTGACAGAAGCCCACGAATTCCTCTATGGAGCCCTCGGCGATGAAAAGCTCCGCGCCATGAGCTTCCTTCTCTCCTGGCCCGAGATCGATGAAGAAGCCAAGCTTGCCCATTGGTCCGAGCACGCCAGCCACGAGTTCCACCTCTTCCTCGCCCGCAAGGATCCCGCCTTCTTCGAGAAGCACGTCAAAGCCCTGTTAGAGAAAAAACTGGAACCGACCTTCATCGACGACTTCCTCCTCCGCCGCGACCTCACCCCCTACCTCCGCCCCTTCGCCTGGAACCGCCTCAACGCCGCCGAGAAAGCACTGCTCGCCATCGGAGCGCGGACTTTAGTCCGCCCCGAAGCCCCGGCCAACGAGGCCCAGGCAGAGTTCCAGAAACGCATTGCCGCCGAACTCCAACACCGCTGGGAACTCGAATCTCCCACCCCCGAGCAGCAGACCAAACTCTTCAGCCAAACCCTCCGAGGCACCGACCTCGCTACCGAAGATTCTCTCGGCTTGGCACGGAGAAACGCATCACCCCTTGGTGGACCTACCACCCAATCTGCAGGAGCCACCCTGATTCTTCAAAAACTCAAAAACATCATCATCCCGGTCATTGATTTTGAAGACACCTCTATCCAAGAAGCCATCGATTTCCTCAGGATCCGATCCATCGAGTTGGATACATGGGAAATGAATCCTGACTTCAAAGGCATCAACTTCGTGATCCGTCAGCCTCGGGGCGATGGCGGTGATTTCGGGGCTGCTCGAATCAAGCAGCTCCGACTTCGCAACGTTCCCCTTGCTGAAGCCCTCGATTATATTTGCGAGTCCACTCGCATGCGTTGGTCGACAGACGATTTCGCCGTGACCATCAAACCTGCCACAGAAGTCGGCGAAGACCTATTTACCCGGACATTCAATGTGCCTCCCGACTTTATGGAGCGAATCATTGGGGGAACTGGCGGTAAAAGGATGAGCTTTGTGGAGGCCCTGAAAGCAAATGGCGTGAAGTTCCCGCCCGATGCAAGCGCCCAATTTTACGCGAGTAATAACACGCTGATGATTCGAAACACTCCGACCAATCTGGACATGGTCGAATCAATCATCTCGGCAGTTCATGACAATAATTGGACCGAGGAAGAAGACTCCGCCGCATTCATCGACCCGTTCGCAGCACCCGCAACAGTTCTCCCCCCAATCAACGACGGTGCTGATTTCCTATCACCCCCAGAACTCCCCAACCCAGTCGCCAAACCCTTCTACGCCCGCCCCTCATGGTCCTCCAAGCGCGGCCAAACCCGGCTCTGGCTCCCATCGAACTACTACCGCCATAGTGGTTCCACCAATGAGTCCCTGATCCCGCTCAATCCCTTCTGGCTTGACCTCGCCCAGTGGGGCGGAAACGGCCCCTTCATCTCACCCCATTTCAACAGCTGCACCCACAGCGTGAGCGATGCCCTGATGTGCCTCGCCATGCTCGATCTGCCCTTCAAAGCCGAACGCCCGGAAGTCAAAGTCGACGGTTCTGCGCTCACCGTCAAAGCCCGCGATGCGATGCTCCTATTCTACAAGGACACTCGCGAGACCGACAAAATCGCGCCCGATGCCCCGCTGCTTGTGCGCCAGACCTTCCACCGTCTCGACGACCGCTTCCGCATCGACGCCGGCCGCAAGATCGAGAACACCATCACCGGCGACTTCCAGACCGGCGTCGCCTATGGCGCCTCGCTCGTCGTCACCAATCCCTCCGGTGCGGGTCGCCGCATCGATGTGCTCGCCCAGATCCCCGCCGGCGCGATCCCCATCGCCGCCAAGCCACCGACGCTTTCCGAGACCCGCGAACTCGCCCCCTACGGTGTTCTAACATTCGAGCTCGCGTTCTATTTCCCCGCTCCCGGCGACTTCGCCGTCTACCCAATGCACGTCGCGGAAAACGACACCATCCTCGCCTCCGCACCCGCCAAAACCCTGCGCGTGCTCAGCGATCCGATCGAAGAAGACCGCGCCTCGTGGACCAGCATCGCCGGGGATGGCAGCGACGACGAAGTCCTCGACCATCTTCAGAGCGCCAACCTCCACTCGACCAATCTCGACCTGATCCGCTGGCGACTTCAGGACCGCGTCTTCTTCGCCAAAGCCACTGCCATCCTCCGTGAGCGACTCCACAGCATTCAGGACGTCAACGCCTATGGATTCCTTCACGCCGATGTTCCCAGCATTCGCACCTGGCTCGAGAACTCGCAGGTCCGATTGGAAGTCGGAGCTTCCCTGCAAAGCCCGTTGCTCACCATCGATCCCGTCGAGCATCTCGATTGGCAGTCGCTGGAATTCGATCCGCTCGTCAATCCCCGCATTCATTCGTTCGGTGACAATCCGCGACTCAGCTTCGAAACTGCCCGTCAGCACTACGAAAGCTACCTCGACCAGCTCTCGTGGAAAGCCGAACTCAGCGCTGAAGATCAACTTCACCTGAGCTGGTTCCTCTTCCTCCAGGATCGCATCGAAGAGGCGATTGCCCGCTTCGAGAAAGTCGAATCTAACAAGCTCAGCACCAAGCTCAGCTACGACTACCTCCAGGCCCTCACCCACTTCCACCGCGCTGAACCTAACAAGTCCCGCGAGATCGCCGCGAAGCACCAGCACCTCCCCCCCGGCCCGTGGCGCGAGCGCTTCGACGCCGTGCTCGCCCAGGCCGACGAAATCGGCGCACTCGCCCAGCCGCAGGTAGAGCAAAAGGCAATCACCGAGAAAGCCGAGCCCACCCTCGAAATCGCGCTCAACCCCGATGGAAAACTCCGCCTCACCCACCAGCGACTCAATCAAGCCGACCTGAAACTTTATCACGTCGATCTCGAGATGCTCTTCTCGAAGAACCCCTTCCTCTACGACACCGACGACCTTCCCGGCACCCGTCCGAACCTCATCCGACAAGTCGCCCTTGAAGGAAACGAAACGGTCCTCGAACTTCCCGAAGAGTTCCGTCGCGGCAACGTCCTCATCGCCGCCGACGCCGGTTCCACCAAGGCCCTTCAGATCCTCGATAGCCAGGCCATCAAACTGGAGCACCGAAAAGTCGACACCACCCTCCAGGTCTTCGACGCCGAGAGTCGCACCCCGCTTTCCGCCTGCTACGTCAAAGTCTACCGCGAGCAAAACGGCGAACCCGTCTTCCTCAAGGATGGCTACACCGATCTGCGAGGGAAGTTCGACTACCTCACCCTCACCGACGGCGAGTCCCCACCCTCCGGCGACATCGCCATCTTCGTCGACCATCCCAAGAAAGGCTCCCGCACCCTCATCATCGAGCGCTAGCCAAGGAGCGGCGACTTCAGTCGCCGACACTGAACTCCGATCCACCCATCACTGGACCAGCGCGCCACCTCCCCCCGAGCCTCAGGATTCCACACTTCACAAGCCCGCCCTCCCCATCCAAGCTTGAGGCAGTTCATGTCCGCCCACCTCAAGACGCTCCAGGCCCACGCCAAACAAGCCCTGAAACCCGCGATCCAGGGCCAGCTCTCTCCCGCCGAGCGCATCGCACTCTTCAAGCGCTTCCTCAAGATCGAGGAGCATCGTATCAAGCTCCGTCACCGTGCCGGTGCCGGTGGATTGGAAATCGCCCGCGATCGGGCCGAGCTGCTCGACGTCGTCCTGACCTCCGTCTTCACCACCGCCAACAACAAAAGCAAGAGCACCACCAACATGACCCTCGTCGCCACTGGCGGCTACGGCCGGGGCACGCTCAATCCCGGCTCGGACATCGACCTTCTTTTCCTCGTTCCGCGCGCATCGAACAAACTTTCAAAGGAACTCGAAGCCGTCGTTCATGAGGTGCTCTACCTGCTTTGGGACGTCGGCTTCAAAGTCGGCCACGCCGTCCGGTCCATCACCGAATGCGTCCAGCAGGCCAAAGCCGACCAGGAGAACAAGACCTCCCTGATGGACGCGCGACGCATCACCGGCGACCGCGCGCTCTTCTCAGACTTCAAGACGCGCTTTGAGAAGGAGGCGATCCTGAAGGGACAGGCCGCCTTCCTCGAGCTCCGACGAAACGACCTGAGAGGCCGCCACGAAAAGTACTCGCACACCGTTTTCCTCCAGGAACCCAATGTCAAAGAGAGCTGCGGGGGCATGCGCGATTACCACAACATCCTGTGGGTCACCCGCGTCAAACTCGGCTCGGTCAAACTGCGCAAACTCGTTGAGAAGCGGCTGCTGAGCGCCAAAGCCTATAAGGAGATCGAGGAAGCCTACGACTTCATCAACCGCGTGCGCAACGAATTGCACTACCAGGCCGGACGCGGCGCGGATCAGCTCACCCTCCGGCTTCAGGGCGTGGTGGCAACCAAGTTCAAATATCCTCAACGTTCGATCCTCCGCCGGGTCGAATTCTTCATGCGGGACTACTACCAGCATACCCGCAATCTCTATCAGCACACCACTTCGCTGATGGAGATTTTTGAAATCGAACATGAAGATCGCTCCGAAACCGGGATCCGTTCGTTTCTTACCTTCCGTAGAAAGAAGCGCGAGGAATTTGACTCATTCGTCGCCCGCGATGGCAGGATCTACCCCAGCACCCCCGAGATCTTCGCCGAGGATCCGCATCGCCTGATGCGGCTCTTCCAGCACACCCAGCTCCGCAACCTGAGGCTTAGTCCTCCGATGAGGAAACTGGTGAAGGAAAACTGGGAAAACATCGATCGGCCATTTCGCTACAACAAGGCGAACCGCGAAACGTTTCAAGCCATCCTCAGCCGCAAGGGCGACGTCGCACGCACGCTCCGCCAGATGCACCGCGTCGGATTCCTCGGACGCTATCTTCCCGAGTTCGGCGCCCTTGATTGCCTGGTGCAGCACGAGTTTTTCCACCGCTACACGGCCGACGAGCACACGCTTCGATTCATCGAGGGCATCGACGCCCTCGTCGGCACCGACGAACCACGCCTGCAGCTTTTCCGTGACCTGCTCCACCGGATCGAGGATCCCTACGCGCTCTATCTCGCCATCCTCCTGCATGACAGCGGCCGCTCCGAGAACGTTCGCGAACACATCGACGGCTCCGCCATGCTCGCGCAGCGTCTCTGCAACCGACTTCAGATCACGGGCAGCCGTCGCCGGATGATCATGTTCCTCGTCGACCATCACCTGACCTTCTGGCGCTATGCGACGACCAAGAACATCGAGGATACCGAGGTGGTCGAAGAATTCGCCAACCTCATGAAGACGCCGGCCCGCCTGGACGCGCTGATGCTTTTCACTTACGCCGATTCGAATGCCACCTCACCTGACGCATGGACGAGCTGGAAGGAAACCCTCCTCCGTCAGCTCCACTCCTCGACCCGTCGCTTCCTCACCGAAGGTCGTGAGAAATTCGCCGCAGCCCTCAAGGCGGAGAAACGCAGCTTGAGGGAGAAGTCCGTCGCGACTCTGGGCGAGGACTACGAACAGGACATCGAAGATCATTTCGCCCGGATGCCCGGCGCTTATTTCCGCTTCCGAAATTCCGCCAGCGTGCCCATTCACATCAAGACCGTACGCCAGTTCCTGGAAAAGGAGAAGGTCGCCAACGGTGCCTTCGAGTGTGCCGGTCAGGCGACCGATTTCATCGATCGCGGCTACACCGAGCTGGCCATCGCCTCGCGTGACCGTCCCCATTTCCTCGAGAAAGTCTGCTGTGCCATCGCCGCCCAGGGAATCAACATTCTCTCCGCCGATTTCTACACGCGGACCGACGGTGTGGTGGTCGACATCTTCCGCGTCTGCACCACGGATTTCGAACCAATTTCAGATCCGAAGATGCGCGAACAATTCATCAAGACGCTTCGCCAACTCGGGGAAACCGATGAGTATGACCCCTCCAAGTATCTCAAAGCGAAGGTCAATCTTCTGCGCCCACGAGACGAAGGAGGCATCGCCTTTCCCGTGCGCGCCCACATCTCGAACGATCTGCATCCGACATGTACGGCGATTGAGGTTCAGGCAGTCGACCGCATCGGCCTTCTCCACGACCTCTTTCATGCGATCAACCAGTGTGGTCTCGACACCGTTCACGCGCGGATTTGCACCGAGAAGGGTGCCGCGATGGATACCCTTTACGTAACGCTTCCCGGAGGAGGCAAGGCGGTCGATGGATTCCAGCTCGCCTGCCTGAATGAAAAGCTTCAGGAGACCATCGCCGCCACCTGATCAGGAGCTGCCCTCAATCAGTTGGCGAAGCAGAAAAGCGAGCGATCGCCGCGCAGCAAAAGTTGGCCATCGACGACTACTGGCGAGGCAATCACGCCTTCGCCCAATTCGTTCGACTTGATCTCTTCGAGTCCTTCCTTGCCGATCTTTGCCGTGAGAACCACGCCGTCCTCACGAGGACAGACCAGGAGGCCACCCGCGATGATTGGCGAAGCGTAAAAGGTCTGGGCCGCCTTCGGCAGCTTGTCTTTCCAGAGCACCTTTCCGCTCGGGGCATCGATGCACGTCACCAGTCCCCGCTGCGGACCGCGATCGGTTAGAATGTAGAACTTCCCATCGTCTGCTGCCGGTGTGGCCGAATCACTGCCCAGCTTGTGCTTCCAAAGATGAGCCTTCTCCGTGGTATCCCCTTTTCCTCCCATCTTGACACCCGCAACGTACTCGCCGCGAGCGTAAGGAACCAGCGCGACGTCGCCCGACGCCACGGCTGAAGCAATCACCCGCCAACCCTTCTTCTTGTCAGGATTGAAGCCACCAACCGTCCAGAGGATCTCACCGGTCGCAACATCCTGACCTGTTAGATGATCTCCACCCCAGCAGACGAGCGTCTCTTTGCCATCAATATCGTAGACCAGAGGCGTGGTGTAGGAATCGCCCGACTCCGGCCCTGTTTCATAATGGCGGTCGTTCTTCCAAACGGTATTCCCGGTCTTCCGATCAAGCGAAACGATGTAGGAAGGAGCATCCGTCTGCATCATCGCAACGACCAGATTGCCGCCCGCAATTACCGGCGACGTGCCGACATCCCACCACAGCTTGTCCTCCCCGAATTTCTTGAAGAGATTCATCTCCCAGCGGACATCACCGCTCAGTTCAAGCGCCGCGAGCTGACCCGATTTGAAGTAAACATAGACCGCCTCGCCATCGGTGACGGGAGAAGAATTCGCCGAGCTGCCGACACGCTGACCACGACCGGGAATGATTTTCCCGAAGGTCTTCCGCCAGAGCTCCTTGCCCTCCATGTCGTAGGCGATCACCCCATCTTTCCCTTCAATTTCAGAGGTCAGGATGATTTTTCCGTCCACCACAATCGGCGTCGAGCAGCCCCGACCAGGAAGAGCAGCCTTCCACAACAGGTTTTCTTCGGCCGAGAACTTTGCCGGAGGTTTCTCTCCAGCCACCGACCCATCCTGCTCCGCCCCACGCCAACCCGGCCACTCGGCAGCGGTCAGGGTCCACGCGGTGCTCAGGAGAATCAGAGGAGTGAGTTTCATCATCCGATTCTACTAAACCAGAACTGGCGATCTCTCAAGATTCGTTCCCGTCAGCCCGAACTTGATCGCTTTCCGTGAGTTCGAACCCACCTTATGCAGACTCTTTCGAGGCTAACCTCGATTGTCCCTGAGGCAGTCTTTTTTAGGCGAAAAAGTGCCTGTTCCTGTCTCAGCGGCGAATCGGTCTAGCCTGCGACCAGATGCATTTCTCTCTCCTGAGAAATGCAGCTTAGCCGGGCGCTCCACCTAGCGCACGACCCCAGACACCAAGTGAAATTCAGAAGTGCTTCCCACCTATCAAAACCGCCGACAACACCTCAACCATTGCAAGATTTATTGTCCGACCCGAATGGCACTGTTTTAAGCCGGATCTCGGTGGCTTTGGTGTGATCCGTCCGCCGGAGCGAGCCTGTCCTGATTCTACATAATCCTTACGGTGGTAGCGATTGAGAGTGGCAAGCGGATCGGAATTCCTTGATTTCTTGAGGATTCCTGGCCCGACAGGCCGCTTAAAACAGCGCCATTCTTGTCCGACCCCTTTTTCGACCCCTTTTTTTGCTTGCGTCCTTAGGTTGACGCCAATGCCCCGGGTGCTCAGCAATGGCGCGGAGGTCGCCAGTTCATCCCGGATTATCATCGTGAAGAGCTCATCTGGTAATATTCAATGCCGTCTCGCGAATCGACTGGTCGCTAATCTCACTGATCCATGCTTCGCGCACTCCCTCCACGCCCGCTTCCTGTCTGGAAGCCCATTCCAGCAAAGCTAAGATTGAGTAATCTCTCTCCAATCCTAAGTCCAAATTTATAATGTGCTCACTCGCATCAATCGAATCAAGTTCCAACCATTCACGAACTATGATTTTGCAAACGCCTTCTTTTGCGGAATCCTCAGCGTCCTTGGCGATCCGCTCAAAAGATGAACGTGGATCTTGTTTTGCAGCAGAACTAGTAAATACGGCTCGCCGATTCTCGTCGAAGAACCTGGGGACAGTCTCGTCATTCTCAAACAAGATGAATCGTTCCCCGGCACCACGGTAAAGCTCGGAGACAAGCCCGTCATCGCTCAGGTATCCAAATTCGCTCAGGATGGATTCCTTTAGTTGGATTTCGGAAGAGAAGTCGTCCGAAATCCACACGCTGGGTAGGAAGCTAGAGAGGAGTGATCGCAGCTCATCCGCCGAGGCGTCGTTAGCGGCGGACAAAAAGTCATTCCAGTCTCCGAATTGGTAAAGTTTGCGACGCAGCACGGCGGTGTCGACGGACAATTTGGCCTCATCGAATTCCTCACCATGCTTTTCCAATTTTCTGCTCGTTGTCTGTAGGCGGGCTCGTGAATCAGCTCTGTCAGTTTGAAGGATACCCCGCTTTGGAACCATGTTTTGCTCGATAGCTGCGCCTCGCTCGCTTGATTCGACCGAAAGAAGCAGCCCACAGGCGATGAGTGCGACGAACCCGATTGCTAACGTTAAGACATGTTTCATCCGTAATGAAGTGACAATCATATTCGGCCCTAAGACTTTAGAGGATCATAATAATTTAACGATCACCTAAGACGGCTTCAACAGCCAACTGATGATTGGATCCCAGTGTGGCTTTGATCGTATTCGCTTTGTCGACGGCCGCCTGACGGTCGACTGATAACCGGAACTGGTCACTTTGGAGAAGGATAATCAAGGATGCAATTCTTTCGTCCTCGGTTTCGAACGAAGCGATTGCCTCCAGCGCAGGAACTATTCCGTCGCGTTTTGCCGCGAACTCTGCATATAGGGACCCCGCATAAACTCGGTCTGCACCAAATGGCAACGCCTCATGAATGCGCTTGAGCTGTTCAACATCCATATTATCCGCAGCATCTCCCAGCATACCGTGAACCGCAACAGTTCGTCCTCTCCCGGGTGGCAAGGATTTAAATAAGGTTCTAAGCGCGTCTTTCGACTTGGGAGGTGGTGGATGATCAGAAGTATTGTGCTGAACAGGGGGGACTTGAAATGCGTCGGGAACAGAGCCCGTTCCCGGGCCGCCTAGTTTAGAAGCGTTGGATGCCCCTTGCTCGGAAGCCCGAGAGATGGGTTCTGGACGTGAAGCAGGCGGATCTGCGATACCCTCTCTGAAGCGCCTTCCTTCATCTTCGCGAATTTGCGATTCCTGATCCTTCCGGCAGTTGCTCAAATTTATTACAGCCAGAAGGAGCCCGAAATTTAGCAGGGTTGCTGTCATGATAGACTTAATTCTATTTTTCCTTCGGCGCAAATATTGTACTGACCTCGGCCTTAGCTGTTCCTTGTCCATAGTTAACAACTACAACCTCTTGGGTAAATTCATTCCAGTAATCATACGAAACAAGCTCGATGACCGATTTCATGGATAAGTTGCCTGAGTTTTTGGTAGCCTCTTGGGATGTCTCGATTGTTACTTCAACGTTGCCAATAGTAACCACGTGAGCGAATGTGCTTGGAGGTTTATCTTGAGACTGCGCCGTGATAGTAGCAGGAGGGTCTTCTGTGCACGACACCGAATGAGTGGGCTCCCATTTTTTGTCGTAGATCTCTGTGGCGCCCCCATCAGTGTAAACCCAAAGCCCCACATAGCTTGAGAATGGTTTGGAATTATACGGATTCGTGGCGGGCGGATCATTCACGATTGACGAGCGCGCTTCAATTGCGAGCTCCATTTTAACAACAGAACCATCTGCTTGTTGAATAGGAATCTGTGATCGATTTAGGGTGACTCCGGGTGTAGATGTAGGATAAACACAGATCATCCCATATTTTTTCGATCCTGATCCTGGTTCGTCAGCTCTCGCTGCCGTGGCAGTAAGATTCCATGCTGCAATTGATGCCACCGTCGCTCCACCTGACCGCTTAATAAACAGCCTCCGGCTCATCCCGCCACCGCCGGATTCATCAAACGCTTGACTTAAACGAACCGGGGGGGGTAGGAAGTTGGACTTGCTCATGGTTATAGGACCCCTATCGAAAACTCCGGAGTTGGCAAGACAATTTTTGTCTTATGTCGGCGACGGTACAAAACCGGATTTCTCGCCGGTATGGGAAATGGGGTCAGGGTGGAATGGCACTGTTTTAAGCCGGACCTCGGGATAAAGAGTGGCCGGAAATCCGCT
Organism: Haloferula chungangensis; assembly: GCF_042664875.1. NCBI lineage: Bacteria > Pseudomonadati > Verrucomicrobiota > Verrucomicrobiia > Verrucomicrobiales > Verrucomicrobiaceae > Haloferula > Haloferula chungangensis. Next base: position 48,549 of record NZ_JBHTBS010000018.1, read on the forward strand.
GGTCCTGTTAGATCCTGTGTGACCAAAAACCAACCGTTACTCAGCGGATTCCCGACGCAGCTTTGTGGCTCC
>NZ_JBHTBS010000019.1:0-15763 GCF_042664875.1 Haloferula chungangensis
TGCTCCAGGGCGTCGCCCTGGTGGGCATCGATGCAGCTCTCGGCTACCCGCGTGAACGCAATGTCAAAAAGTTTTGACTGACCCCTATTCACTATTACCGCGCAGCAACAAGTCACCTTCGGCAAAAGGCAGGCAGCCCCCGCGCCAGGCCACAATTCTTGCCTTCGCCTCACGGCCCGGAAAAGCCCGCCACACAGGCCGCCGGTGAATTCCGGGAGACGGTCCCCGCCTGCCCACGGTGCCGCTCCGCTTTATCGCCTCCCGGATCACCGCACACCCCCAAACCACCGCCCGCAGGCGGGCCGGGAAAGAAGGCGCATCGGGTGACTCTCCAGGTGAAGCGAGCATCACCGGCTCGCGCCGCCGCCGGGGAGCCGCCGCGTCCGAGCGGAACCTTTTCGACGACCGACCGCTATTCCGCTCGACCCACCGGCCCTCCCGACGGCCAAGAGCACCTATGGGCTTCCCCCATGGCAAGACCCCTCGGATCAACACCACCATTCACGCACCGACCCCTTTCAAATTAGCTCTAACAGGAGTCTTTTTTGTCAAGATTTGTCGCCTGACCCCAGTTTCCCCGCTTTATCGCCTCCCGGATCACCGCACACCCCCCAAACCACCGCCCGCAGGCGGGCCGGGAAAGAAGGCGCATCGGGTGACTCTCCAGGTGAAGCGAGCATCACCGGCTCGCGCCGCCGCCGGGGAGCCGCCGCGTCCGAGCGGAACCTTTTCGACGACCGACCGCTATTCCGCTCGACCCACCGACCCCCCCGACGGCCAAGAGCTCCTATCGCTTTTGCCCATGGCAAAATCCTTCAGCTCAATGCCACGATTCACGCGTCCACTCTTCTGATATCCCCCATGCCAAGCCGATTCTCGACAGAAGGTGTGTCCACGTATCACGACGAAATCCTCGCTACCAAGATCCTCCCCGTAAGGCCATTCCGCAACGAGCCGCGAGCCACCAAACGAGTGTAGTGCTCCCTCGGAAGTTGGACAGCCTTTAGTGTTATTCAGGCTGCGGATTTGCATAGGTCTTGGTTTCTCTGGTTAGGTGTCTTGTAGTTAAGGGCCTGATGCGGTCGGTTGTGGTTGTAGTGGTGGATGAAGGCATCGAGGGCGACGCGAGCCTCGGCGATGGAGTTGAAGCGGTTGCACCAGCTGAACTCCTCCTTGAAGGTCTTGATGAAGCGCTCGCAGAGGCCGTTCTGCTTGGGGGTGTAAGGGGTGATGTATTCCTGGGTGAGGCCGTAGTCCCTGACGACGGCCCGGAAGCTCCGGGAGCCGAACACCAAGCCGTTGTCGTGACGAAGCAGCATGCCCCGTGGCGCGCTGTGCAGCGTTCCGAATCTGTTGAGGAGGGCTTCTTCCAGGGCTCGTTCCGCGGTCTTCGCCTTGCCGGTGAGTTCGAGGGCGTGGCCGAGGACCTCACGGGTGCAGCAGTCGATGACCGGGGCGAACACGCACCATCCGTCCTCGCCGCAGAAGATGTTTCCAAGGTCGGTGGCCCAGCGCTGGTTGGGTGCTTCGGTGACGGATATGTTGGTTTGGACCCGAGGCCGGCTGCCGGTTCTTCGCTTGGGCAGGGTCCAGCCTTTGAGCTTCATGATGCGGTGGACCTTCTTCCGGTTGACGGGGATGCCCTCGACGAAGCGCAGGCGGCTCCAGGTGCCGCGAACACCGAGGAAGGGTTCTGCCTCGTGGAGGGCCTTGATCCGCGAGGCGAGTGGCTCGTCGACGGCTGGGGGCTTGGGATCCTTCGGCTCGTAGTAGGCAGTGGATCTGGGAAGATCGAACCAGTCGCAAAGCCTGGTGACCGAAGGTTCCTTGCCCGACGCGAGGAGGGTGGCTCTGACCGTCTTCATGAGTTCACGTCGGGATAGGGCTTTCCCTGAATGTCACAGGCGATCTTGTAGGCCTCCATCTGCATGGTGAGGTCCCCGATCTTGGCGAGGAGGTCCTTTTCCTTGGCCTTGTGCCTGGCTTCCGCGTCGCGCGGGTGGGAGCGCAGGGCCTCGGTTCCCATGTCGATGAAGTCGGCCTTCCATTGCTCGACCTCGCCGACGGTCAGGTCGTGGGTCCGGGCCACTTCCGCAGCGGTGGTTTTGCCTTTGATGATGTCGGTGACGACCTCGGCCTTGCGGCGGGCGGTCCATCGCTTGATCTCCTCGGGTTGTTTTTCGTTCATCGTGAGCCTCCTTTCGACCAAGGGCGCGACCCGGGGCGACCCGCCCCAGACCCCGGCAAGCTGTCGTCAGCTTGACCACGCCCGCTGGTTTTCGGTTCTGTTTTTGCCAGCCCCACGGAATTTCGGAAGCTCTTATTGCCTGTCCAGTTCCTGAGGGGGACGCTCCACGAAGGCCCAAACCCCTGCCTTACCTCACTGCTCCACGGCACCTTTACGTGCCGATTCCCCACAAGGAAGGAGGTCGAAAACAGGCTTAATCACGCGCCATTCTCGCCTGACCCCAGTTTCCCCGGTCACATTCCACCCTGACCCCAATTTTCTCCTGACCCCCATTTTTCAACTACTGTATTTGTCGTAGTCAGATGAAAAGATCGAAAACCTTGACTGGCTCTATTCCCCGAGCCGAGGAAAGAAATCATCAATATCGCACAACTCTTCTTCCGAAGCTTCCTCATCCAAGTAGAATCGATCCCCATTATTCTGCCGGACATGCAAATAGCTTGAGATACCAGTTAGCGCACATGCCAAGACGTGCATTGAGGATGTGCTCTCGGCCGGCAGAGGTTGATGGGGCACTAGCGGGTCTATCGACCATTCACAATACCACACTTCTCCGACTTTATATGGAGCTCCGATTTCAACTTGAAATTCGATCAAAGAATCCCCTCTTCGGCACCAGAGCCTACACGACGCCATGACGTTCCTCATTTTAAATAAGAGAAAAGCACTTTGCTCATTCAGCTTCCAGCTCCAATAGCGCATGCTACAACCACGCCTCCTGCCGGGCCTGTTGTCGCCGTTGCCACAACAATTGCAGCTCCTGCGCCAACTACACAATAGCACACTATCGCCTCTTCAGTTGCTGCGAGACATGCTCCGTAAGCAATTTGGCACTTTGAAAAGCAGAGCGCTTTCTTTACAGTTCGTCGTCCCGGAAGCGCTCGGCATCCGTCATTGCATGCCTCGAATTCCCGTTCACATTCCGCTGCGGTTTTCAACCCGAGCACATCGTATAGATTAACTGGGTCGTTCAAAGAAAAACGGTATAGATTATCCAGCTCTTCATCGGTCGCTGCTAACTCCGCCAATTCACCGGATAGCGTATTGCCTATGGAAATGAAACCCGGTTCTCCAATCGGGTCCCTAGATGGCCACCTCCCTGTCACCGGATCGTAGTGCCGGAAGCCGTAGTAGAGAAGGCCCGTTTCTGAATCGAGCGGCTTCGTCGAAAATCGATATCTGAAAAATCCCGTCGTGTCGGTGCTCACCAGCAGGTTGCCGAAGGGATCGTATTCGAAGTGGGACTGCACGGCCACCCCGGGCTGATTCCCGGAGGTTCCCGGGTCCGCGTCATCCACATACTGCAGATACTCGCTCACGTTCCCGTTGCCATCGTAGGTCGGGTAATACACCGGGTCGCCTGTGGCCGACTCGTCGATCATTGCGAGCAAGCCGCCAACGCCGCCAGCTCCCTGCATGGAACCACTCAGATCCATTCCCCAAACATAGGTCCTGTTCAGCGCCGTTCCAGCATATTCTGCGATCACATTCCAACCGTCGTAAAGATACCAGGTCGTCGCGCTTCCCACGGTTTTGCTGATCCTGCGACCCTGGTAGTCGTAGGTGAATCTCGCCTTGGTCGTGCTGCCGTCCTTCACTTCGATCAGGCGGTTTTCCGCATTCCAGATCAGAGTGCCGGTGTAGGCGGTTCCTACCGCCGATGTCAGAGCAGCGCTACGCAGCCCTCCCTCCGTCAGATTGCCGTCTAGATCGTGCTGCGGACTGGCACTGCCAATGGTGCCATACTGGTTCAGGGAGTTCGGCATATAGTTGATCGCCGTTCCTCCGGAGGAAAGCGCCGTGCCGACTCGCGACTGAGTGCGGTTGCCGATGCCGTCGTAGGTAAAGTAGCGGTCCTCGCTACTGACCTTGTTGCTGTCCGCGCTGACCACTTCACCCCGGCTGTTATAACCCCACAAATGGGTCGGCGGCGACACACCGAATGCACTGCCTGCGGTCTCCACCCCGGTGCGCTGACCGATGTCGTTGACGCTGTAATTGGTCGAGTTGACCGAAAAATCATAGTCAAACGAGGACACCAAGATAAGTCCATTGTCCTTGTTCTCCTTGAGTGCCAGCACGTCACGGTCTGGGAACCAGGTGTTGTTCACGGTATGCACGGGACTTGTCACCGTCCCTATCAGGTGGGCGGAGTTGCTCACGTTGTATGAGTAGTCGAAGGCGTAGAGTTTCCCGCTGAGATTCGGCACGCCGGAGGCGCTGATACCCTGCAGGCGGTCGATGTCGGCCTCGTAATGGTAGCCCACGCTGTGGTCGACGGTCGGCGTCACGGCACCATCGTGCAGCACAAAGCCGGAGGGCCGACGGTGGATGGTGCTGCCGCTGCCGTCCTCGTAGTTGCGCTCAATCACGCGCACCAGGTCGCCCGCGTCCTCGGTGTCGTCGTCGCCGTTCAAGTCATAGGCGACCGTCTCAGTGTCCAAAAGAAGATCGGCACGGTAAGCGTAGTCGTGGGTTCTAACCCCTCCCTGCTCCACCCAGTCGATCTGCCCATTGTGGGTGTAACCGTATTCCAGCCCCGGAGTTCCATCGTTGTAGGCCACGGTCTCGAGACGCCCGCTGCCTGGATAGTAGGTGTAGGCTGCCTTGAGGCGGGCCTTCGAGGAGGTCGCGGGATTGCCACCGTCAATGTCACGCGACCACTCACGGGTTTCGAGGCGGCCAGCGGCCGTATAGGTGTAGTCTGTTCCCTTGCCGCCACTGTATTCCTTTCGGTCCAGCCAGCCGCGATTCAGATCATACTGCCATTCAGTCGTCGCACTACTCGTACCATAGGTCGTCATGGTCGCCTGCCGTTGGGCGTAGTCGTAGGTATAAGTGCGTCGATAGGTCTGCCCACCACTGATCTCCTTGATGCCACCATGAGAGAAATAGGTGGTGGCCGTTTCGTTGGCGAGGTCCTCGCCGTCTTCATCCTCGGTGTTGGGTGAGTCCGTCAAGGTAAGGCGATTGCGCAGGTCGTAGGTGTAGGAAGTCGTCCGGCTCCCGGGGAGGGTGACACTTTTCACCGCATCTACGGAGTCGTTCACGTAAGCCGTAATGGTCGTGCCGGTGCGATCGGTCACGTGGGTGGGGCGGTTTTGGCTGTCGTAGGTGGTGTAGGTCGTGGTCGCAATCGCGGTCGTGCCACCGAGCTTGAAGCGCGCGATGGTTGCGGTCAATCCACCGGTATAGCTCGTTTCAGTAAAAGCTCCGGTGGGATCGCTCTGCGTCACGGTCCAGCTGCCAGCACCTGCCGTGCCGAGTTCGGTCACACTCGAGGATTCTTCCGAGGTGCTGCCGGGATAGGAAATCGACCAGCTACCGAGACCGGTAACGGCCCGGTCCTGATGACTGAGAACCGTCTCAACCGGCGTCTCGTCATCCGACCAGACCGAAGTAACGGTTCGCATCACCGTTTCTCCATGGGCGGAGACTGGATAGGTCTCGGTATTGGTCACCGTATCCACGCCGACATCGATGGTGTCATCATCATCAAGATCAATAGCAGCCGCCGTTCGCTCTCCTTCGTCATTGTAGGCAAATAGCGTGGTGACTCCGTCGGGGTCCACGGATCTCACCAACTGGCCAAGGCTATTGTAGAAGCTCGACGCCGTGCCCCCCACCGATGTGCCGGGAGCATACACAATATCCGTCTTGCGGCCGGCGTAGTCGGACTTCGTGCGCACCTTTTCCCGCAAGCTAGTTCCATCCACATAGGAGCGGTCCGTTTCAAGTCCGGCAGTGCCAACAGCGTAACTGTAGCGCATTGAGGGAGCAAGATCTCCGCCCGTCTGATAGGTTGTCCCATCCAAAAAATATTCTGTGGTCTGGGTCGGCTGGGCGCTGTCATCCGCTGTCTGAGGAGGGCTCACCACTACTTTCCTTGAAAGCCCCACACCAGGTTGGTAGGTCGTGACGCTCGCGGTCTTCACCATGCCTCCGTTCTTCGCTTCCCGGCTCCAAGATTCCGTCGCAGTTCCGGCGAGATTGCTCACCACACTCCGGGATACTTCGTTCGTCGCGGACGCGAAACTGGTAGTGGATGAGAATCCCGTCGATGCCTCGGAGTAGCGGTGAGTCGACTGGGTCAGGCCATTGTAGACCACTTCGTGCGTCACATTCAGACGGTTGGATTTGACCACCCTCCGCAGGTCATCGTGTGCATAGCGAGTGGTAATGCCGTACATGTCCGTTTCGCTCTCCAGACCGCAGCAGTAGTAGCTGGCACTGGTCGTGTAAGCGAAGCCGCCACTTCCATCGAAAAAATACCCCACTGCTGTCGGACGCCCGAAATTATCAAACGATGTCGTGGTCTGTTCGTGCAGGGTGAGCTGGTCTTGTGCCGAATTCCCACTGACCGAGGTCACCACTTCGCTCTCGAGGTTTCCGAAGGCGTTCTCCGTGCGCACTGTCTTTGTCCCCTCCACGAGACCTGTTCCGGCACCATTTGCCGCTCCATCATAGATATTTGTCACCTTCGATCCGCTGATGCGGCTGTAGCTATAAATCCTCACAGTACCATCCGGGTTTGTCACTTTCTTGGGTTGCCGACCGAATGGCGCTCCCAACGAGTAATATTCGGTCACGGTCTCCAGATAGTTCGTATCGTCAGTATAGACACGGCGAGTCCGGGTGTCGGTTCCTTTGATCTCAACGACTTTTGAGAGCACGTTGGCGCCTACTTTGCTCGTGGTCGTCCGGGCATTGCTCGCCGAATCCCACTCGATGACCTTTGTCAGTCCATCCACATCTCCAGCGAACGGCGTCACGATCGTGTGCTTGTCAGGCTCATAGGTGTGAAGCTCCTCGTAGCCGTCATAACGGGTCATTTGCTTGAGCCTCGCGTAACCTTCTTTCGTCCCATTCGGGCCGGTTTCTTCTCCCAGCTCATAGTATGACCAGGTGGTCGTCAGCTTCGCACCATCTGGGTCCTGAACCACCGAAGTCAGCTCGTCGCCCCACGGGTAGTATGTGTAGATTTCCTCCTTATCAGATACCACTTCGTAGGCGATTCCGTCCGACTTTCGTTCCTCAACTGTAATTCGCTGGACCCTAGTTGCACCATCATCCAGACTCACCAATTTGGTCTCACGGCGAAGACCGTTGCCGGTCGTCATCACCCATTTGTCAGGTGTGGGCTCCTTATACTCCGTCACGGTTGATTTGGTCAATACATCATGGGTCACCTTCAGGCTGGTTACTCCAGCTGTGACTACATTCTCCACTGTCATCGTCCGGAACAAGGTGCCGTCACCTGCCCCTGTGTTGTGCATGAACTCCACCTTGAAAGCTTTTGCATCGTGCGCACTGCTAACCGCGCTCACCACCGCCTTGACGGTCTCGGTCTCAACCGACTGGAGATGACCGTTGCCATCCTTCGTCACCGTCATGCCATCCACACCCATTAGACCAAGGGCCGAAACTCCGGGATTGGTCAATGATTCCGTGTAATAGACGAGAGATGCCTTGGTATCCCCCTGATACGACACTCCCAGCCCGACGGTCACCCTGGCCGAGCCCGTAGCATCGCAGGAATCCGCACCGCCTAAACCACATGATTCGCAGCTTCCAACAAAAATGTACTCGCGGTCGCACAACCCGCCATCTCCGGAGCCTCCACTTCCTGAATCGCTGTTGTTGCAAAAACCCTCAAATACATACTCCCCGTCAAGAGCATCCAGTGACACTTCAAACTCTTTACTTTCGCTAGTTGAACCAGATGCGACTTCCTTTCCTTCCGATGTAATTGTAAAGGAATAGGTAGCGTCGTCACAAGCATCTCCCCCTTGGGTATCGTCAATCCCAGCCTTGGTCAGCTTAATCCTAATCTTTGCTTGTCCGGTCGAATCGACAAGTGCCTCAACCCGTGCCAAATCCCTTTGACCTGCGGGAAGCTTATTATCAGGAAGAATCTCAAGCGTGTAACAAGTACAGCACCGATCAATGGGCGGGTTGTTCTCGTTCGCCTTGCCAAGCGTCTGAAACAGCAACCCGAAACAGGCCGCCAACAAGGTCATCGCTTTTTTATTCATGATCATCTGATTCGTTTGAGATTGGCTTAAATAAGTCGTCTTGATGAAGCTGCCGATCAGCCTCCGTGCGGCTCTGTATTGCCAAGGCGCTCCAAGGCCGGCCCTGCCGCAAAGGAGAGCCTGCGGTTCCTTTGCTGGACCCTCCGCAGGAACGCAGCGTCCTCAGTCAAGCTGCCCATCTTTCCCAAAACGGCGATGGCGCTGATCCGCAGGTTTATGTCAGCCGCATCATCCGAAGCGAGTACCCGTGCCACGGGAAGTATCTCCCGGATTCCTCGCATCGCGCACAACTGCAGGGCACTGATACGGCAGAGCTTCTGGGTGTCGGATTCACGAGCCGCCTCCAAGATGCGGGAATCCAGATTCACCAGATGGTCAGCCATCTGCTCCTTCACGAGTTCATCCGTAGCTAAAACGGGAGAAGTGTCGAAACTGTGCAAGGCCATCAGCGCGGTGCCGCAATAGCTCTGATCCCTGCGACCTCCGGCATCGATCAGAGCATCAAGCAGCAGCCTCTGCCGGACCGGGTCTTTCTCATGTTTGTCGAAAGAGCCTCGATCCCCATACCAGCTCCGCATGTGCTGCACTGCGTAATCTTGAAGCGTTACATTGCCACTTTCACGGTAGAGAGCCACCAAGGCCGGGGTGAGCCCTTCGGGAGGGCGGTTCTGGCGACGAAGCGCAGTAAGCACGCTATCCTGCAGCCCATACCATTGCCCAGGGCTGCAATCCTTCGTCTTGTTCACTCCGATGAAATCCAACACGACCTGAAGATCACGCCCCTCAAGGTTCCGCGACAAGCTCCGCAAGGCATCCATTCGTGCATTAAAGCCGACCGATTCACGTCCTGTCAGCACCTGCACGTCTTCAGAAAGTGGCTCTTCAAAATCAGGATCACTTCCTTGGAATACCGTGGGGTCCTCTACGACTGTGACCTGATTTTCAGGCTGCGCAGTCCTGCCGGAGAGCCACAGCAAAGCCCCTACCCCCAATATCAGGGAGGCGAGGATGAGAAGAAGGCTGGTTTTCCGATTCGGGCGCATGGGTGTCAGGAGTGATTAATGATCAATTCGCATTCAAATCAGGTATCAGCGTTGGCCGATGAGATTGCCCTCTGCACCGTGCAGGTAGAGGCGGTGGCAGACGCTGGTGAGCGTGCCCTCCGGAAAGTTGAACATCACAAAGGCGATTCCATTCGAGTCAAAGTCCTCGGCGGTAAGGACCTTGGTGATCGTGCCATCAAGGAAAGTCACGCCAGCCACGAAGATCTCCAGGCGGATATAGCCGCCCGGGGGCAGATCCCCGGCCACAATGCTCATCCGAACGATCTGATCGCCATTCGAGAAGGTCTGGGTGAAATTCATGTCACCCGTCTCACCGGTACTATAGACCTCGTAGCCTTGAACCAGTCCACTATCGATGATGGCGCCGTCTTCTTCGGTACGGGCAATCACCCGGCGTTCTTCACCTGAGAATGGATCCACACGGAAGAGACGACCACCTGTGACGGGGGGGGCGAGTTCGACAAAGCCCAAACGTGAATCAGCTTCGACGTGGATTCCCTCACCGACGAGCGGCATTCCCCAATCACGAGGACGATTTGCAAAGACCATGAAAGGATTGCCGAAGTCCGCATCTTTCACGGTCACAGTCATCTCTCCGTCATAGTAATTGTTCCCATGCCGACAATTCACCTCCACGGTGTGGTCTCCCGCGGTGTCGAAGGTGTAAGCGTGCGGGTCGGCCGCCTTGAAGTCGGTGGCAATCTCAACACCATTGATGAAGAGGGTGACTTTGATGCTTTGCGGGTTCTTGTTAATGCCGTGGATACCGGTGAACAGCATGCTGTCGCCCGTGCGAATGGTCACGTCGTCCGCATGGAGCACGTCGGTTTCCTTCCAGAGCACCGTGCGTTGGGTCGTGTAATTTTCGTCCTCAAAGCCGAAGTCAAGGACCACGGGGTTAGGATCATCACCGGGTGCATCAGGAGCTAAGTCTACGTCGGCATACCAAGCGTTCTCCACCCCTTGGACGGGTGCGATGACCTGACCATTCGTGGATATGGACAATTGTTCGAACCAGCGGGCCTTGCCCTCGATGCAAACCGGTGACACTGGACTTTCGACAGCGCAGACGGTCACGGCATTTTCTGAGGCAAGTTGGTTCCCAAGCCAGTCTGGAACCCCATCGGCGTCAGCATCCAATCCAGCTGGCGACAACAATTTGAGGGAATCAATCTGTAGAGTTCGCCTGGCCTTGTGGTTGTCATTCTCAATCAGAATGCTGTGAGTACCGGCATCAAGCCAAGGCGTAATGGTTTCGATCACATCCTGACCACCAAGAATCGAACGCAGGGCGAAACGACCCAGACGAATGCCGTTGATAGTGATGACTAACGGAATCTCCTCAAGCTCTCCCAATTCACCTCGGGCACGACCCGCCAACTCCAGAATATACACCCCGGCAGTGGCGACATCGAGGGTGTAGGTCACGGATCCGCGACGAATGGCCCCGTAAATACCTCCATCCTCATTAACGATCCAGTCACCCGAATGTTCCGTGTGGGAGGCCGGTGACACTTGTGTCGCCAGGACCGGGGCAGAGATATCAGCAATCAAAGGATCAGAGCCGTAGGAGTAAACCTCACTGTGGTCATCGACGCCGTCGCCATCGGTATCGGCATTGGTGGGATCGGTTCCCAACACCCATTCGTCATGATTGGTAAGCCCGTCTTCGTCGTAATCTCCAAATTCGCCCTGCCGCTTGTCCATTCGGCCATTGTCGTCAGGATCCAGTCCCTTGGCCGTTTCCCATGAATCCGGAAGGTAGTCGTCATCGACATCATCCGCATCCTTCCCATAGGAGACCAATTGGGCGGCAGGTATCAAATCGCGCTCACTCGTCACACCGGTCAGTGAGTCGGTGTATTGCCAGGCCACTGCCACGTGGTCATATCCTGTGCGTTCCTTGTGCAGGATCTCGATGAAGTATTCTTCACCAGCAGCTAGGTAGATCCTTTCAGAGCGTTGGCTCAAATAGCGGTCCCATTCTCGCGGCGTAGTCCAACCGAAATCAAACAGATCGTCGAACACTCCATCTCGATGCAGCCATGAGATCCGTCGCTTACTGAATTTGCTCCCGTTGTCGGAGAGCCAGAGTTCACAACCATCGTCCCCAGCAATCCAGAAGCGGTAGTAACCATCCACCGGTGCGATCACTTGTCCGCGGATTCTCTGACCGTAGCTATTGCTGTGGTTGCCGGGAGCTTCGCTGGAGGCGAGCGCATCAGTGAAATCGGGCATTTCGAGAAAGTCATCAGAGCTTGTCAGTTCATCCACTCGTCCACCCCCTACATTATACCAGACCTCACGCAGTAGTGTACCGGGAACCCCAATGGCCTGCATGGGGTTACCTCCCACTTGATATTCGCGGAAATTGCTGAGCCGATCACCATCGGGGTCTCCAAACTTGCCTTGACCATTCGCACCTGTGGTGGCGTCAAGCCCCATCTGGATCTCCCAGTCATCTGGGAGGTCGTCGTTGTCGACATCGTTCGCGTGACCCTCGTAGCTGGAAAGGTATGGCGAAGGGATCAGACTACGGTCTTCACTCGGTGGCTGCCAAACCAACGAAACAGGCGAAACGCCGTCCCCGCTACCTTCTTTGTGCAACAACTCAATGTAATACCTCTGACCGGCGACGAGTGACACCGAGGCGGATTGCTGGGAAGCATCCACATCATACTCTTGATAACCGTAATAAGAATCCGGGGCGACGATGAGCTGCTTGTTGAACTTGTCGTCATCCGTGCTCAGCCAGAATTCGGTTTGGTCATCGCCCGTGAGCCAGAAGGTGTAGTCTCCGGTTACTGGTGCGGTTACGTAGCCTTGAATCCGAGTTCCCGTGTTACTTCCCAACCCCCGGGAGCCTTCACTTGTATAGATTAGGCGACGATAGTTGGCCGATTCGTGAAACTTCGGATCCGCATAGAGATCCTCAATCGTTCGGCCGGGAACATCGGTCCAAACAGCTTCGGCAAGCGCCCCCGGATAGCTATTGGGGACGGTTGGGTCGGTTCCCAGTCGGCATTCTAGCCAATTGGCGACCAGATCACCATCGGGATCACCAAAGGCACCGCCCGATACGGGATCGTAGGCCGCGCCAGCATCGAAGCCAAAGAGTTCTTCCCAGTCGCAGGGCATGTAATCGTCATCCGGATCATCGGGATCCAGAACAAAGCTCTCGAACACCGAGCTCGGCACCAGTTGACGAGCCTGCATGCCACCTACGGGCAAGTTTTGATTTCCAAGCACCTCGACCTCGGCAAGCGACAAAACCTCATCACCTCGGCGACTTGGGCCCAAACGCTCGACACGTACCGTTCGCGCGGTCGTATTGAGGGGCAGATCCCATTTTGAGAAATAGGGAGCATAACCTTCGGTGACATAAAAATCTTCATGGGCAACCTCCGCTCCCGAGACATCGAGCAGCACGATGCGGTAGTTCGACAAACGGTTCTGTCCGGAACCTGTGCGGTTGTAAATGGCTACCCGATTGACCGGCCGGTCCGTCCCGAGATCCACCTCCCACCAGTTGCCGGAAACATTTTCCGTGTGGGTAACGCTTCCACCACTGTAGTTTCCGTCTCGATTGCCGTCGATCGCACGTGATGCCTCGCCATCGTATGCGGTGGTCGACTGGCTGACGGTGACTCCTGGCTCCTGAGTCCAGTTGGTGAGGTATCCCAGAGACGTGGCGTTGGACAAGCCGGATAGACTCTCCATGACTTCCACCTATCACCGAAACGGGATACCGCTCGATCTTCGCGCCGGTCGGGATCTTCGCCGACGGCACGACACCGGAGGAACACATTCAGGGTCTGTTTCCACAGACCGCTCAGCTCGCGCTTCTGTAAGCACCCGCGCCGTCGCATCCAGCAAGTGGATGCGACGGCCAGGCGCGCGGCTGCACTCGCGTTTGCCGCGCGGCGGGGAAGGTCTTCCCCCCTTCCCCGCACCCCATCCCCCTCAGAGCCTTCGAGACGCGGGCAGACGGTGCTTTCGAAAATTCTGGAGCGGTGTCTTGATCGCTTTCACGAGCGCGGCGCGTGGCCAGATGCCATCGAATACGATGGCATGATCGGTAGCGCACTTCATTCCATTTGGTGAATTCACGACCTTTAAGGCATGCTCCAAAGGAATAATGGCACCCCGCGGCTCCAGCTCCCCGGACTCCGCAGCCCGGATCAGTTCCGCAAGATATTCCCTGACAACAAGTAGTAGAATCGACACATGCTTGCGATCATTGCGTCCGGTTTGATCAAGCGTGGCCAAGTTCGCTACCTTCGCTTGGAACAGCGTGAGAAGCGGAAGCACTCGGCAAATCAACCATTCGTTATCCACCTCGAATTCCAGCTCGACCGCTTCCGCCGAAAGCTCTTTGAGACCCACGCCCACCACACTTCGGAGCACGTCGATCTTGCGATCGACTTCTCCCAGCTTCACCACCAATTGCCCAACTACTGGACTGCGTGGACCTGAAAGACGATAATCGCCGCCGAATTGTTTCTTCAATCCGGCAAGCAATGCCTGGGTGCCGTAGAAATCTAGATCCTTGCTGGTAAGCGGAACCCAATGCATCATCGCGTCTCCCAAGCGGGCCTCGAAAGCCAATGCCCAAAGATGAACCGCGTGACCGCCAACCACCAAAGGAAGCTCGCCATCAACGGCCGTGCTCAACACGTCCTTGAAGTCCCGAACCTCCGTGTCGCAATCGTCTGCCTCCTTCATTTCTGCAGATAGGCCTTTTTGGCATATCCAATCAGATCACGGACCCGCACGCGGGTGTTCGGTGGCAGAATAGCATTCTCCGACTGCAATGCCCTTGGAGTGATTTGGGCTGTATGCAAGCGCTCGGCATCGCGAGCGACTTCGCTGCGGTGCTCGCGGTCAAGCTCCCTGAAGGTGACAATTGGCGTGGACATCCCTACCCAAGAAAGCCATCCAATCTCCCGATTGTCAAGAATGGGAGGGATCTGTACACGTCTACCCCACCCTTACACGGCCTGCCGCCCATCTCCCTAAACCTTCGATTAAGCGATTCGGCCAAGAGAACCCAAAACACACCTCAGCAAAGTAGCAAGTTGCTAATTACTACTTTCTTCGGCCATCCTGAGCTGTAATTTCGGCCACTGCTCCCGAAAGGCCCTTGAGGTTTCCGAAGTCCAATGCAGCAAGTGCCACCTTCAGCAAAAACGACGTCGGTGCGCGACGGCCCACTAGACCAGCCTTCCTGAGTCCATTCTCAAAACTTTCCAATCGCTCCAGATCTTCCGGATGGAGGGAGATGCTGATCTTTTCCGCTTTCCCCTCCCCACCCCCATTTTGAGGAACCACTACGCTCAGCGCAGGCTTGGCCTTCGACGCAGAACTACGCGCTTTTTTCACAGGCTGTTCGATGCCCGCCGTTTCCATCCGGGATGAAACCTGGACAGCAGCCGGCGGCTTCTCGACCGAGGCCTTCTGGGCTTGCTCTGTTCCCGGAGCCGAGGACGATGACATCATCGCGGCCAAAGCCTCCTTAGCCGCGTCCCGCTGGTTCGATTTGCTCATGATACGATTTCTATGGTGAGTTTGAAGACGGCCGTCTGAGTTCCTGGATCCATCGCCTTCCAGCCGAGGAGCACGGAACGCTGGATCGATTGTCTATCCGGCAGTGCATTTTGGAGAAGAGGAAGGCCCAAACCGGAAAGGATGCCGGGAGCATCCTGCGAAAAATTTGTCCCAGGACGGACGCAATTGAGCCCGACAAAAACCTTGGCACCTTTACGCTTAAATTTTTGCACGACCTCATAGGAGGCCCTTACAGCCGAGAGATCACCCGGTGAGGGTGTGCTCGGCATGATGATTCTGTCCGCTCGCTCAATTGCCGAGTGAACGCTCTGGTCATCGATGGCTGGCCGCGTATCGATCAGATGGAATTCCTGCTGCTCGGTTTTAGAAATCCCGTCGCGTTCCTCATCCACCCATGCGGAGATACTTTTCTGTGGATCAAGATCCTCGATCGAAACGGATTTACCTGCTTCCCTGAGCCCCAAGGCCGTTAGAAAACAGAATGTCGACTTCCCGACTCCCCCTTTACCATTGACGAATGTAATAGTCATTTCTTACCACTTTAGTAACTTGCCATCTTGCCACCCTACTATTCTACCGCTTCCCGGCCAGCTGTTGCTAATGTCACCATAAACCTCAGGCGATATTAAGGAAAGCCAAATCTTGCCACTTTATGTAAGTAGCAAGGTGGTAGGTTCACAAGGTGGCAGGTTCACAAGGTGGTAGGTTCACAAGGTGGTAGGTTCACAAGGTGGTAGGTTCACAAGGTGGTAGGTTCACAAGGTGGTAGGTTCACAAGGTGGTAGGTTCACAAGGTGGTAGGTTCACAAGGTGGTAGGTTCACAAGGTGGTAGGTTCACAAGGTGGTA
>NZ_JBHTBS010000019.1:15859-48203 GCF_042664875.1 Haloferula chungangensis
GGTATCCTGCTACTTTGCGGGATCGCGATCAAGACCAGTCGGACGGGGGAGAAGCTGGCCACTCCGACTTAACCTTGTTCAATATAACGAGGTTTAGAGAAGGATCCTGTCAGCGGCTCAAGTGACAAAAAATCATCGGCGGCCGCCGACGACCGATTCGGAAAAAAGCGATCATCGGGAGGTTTAAGCTGCTCTAGCTCAACCGCAC
Organism: Haloferula chungangensis; assembly: GCF_042664875.1. NCBI lineage: Bacteria > Pseudomonadati > Verrucomicrobiota > Verrucomicrobiia > Verrucomicrobiales > Verrucomicrobiaceae > Haloferula > Haloferula chungangensis. Next base: position 16,068 of record NZ_JBHTBS010000019.1, read on the forward strand.
CATGCATGTTACAAGCCCTTGAAATCGCTTGATGACTACCCTTAGTTTGGTCTGATTCAAAATCGGAAGTTGCCACTTATGGAAAGTAGCAACTTGCTAATCTAGGCTTCCGTCTGTTTGGCGCTTTTCGATTTCGGCGGCGATGAGCATCCGTCTAATTTCTTCTCCGCTTTGGGTGAATCCGTCGGTAGCCACATCCTCAATCTCAACTTGAAGTTCGGCGGGGAAGGCTTCAAAAATGGCCATGGCGGCCGCGATTTCACGTTCCTCTTGAGCCTGCAATTCGGCTTCTTCCTTCCGTTTCTTGGCCTCCGCGTTCGCCTTCTCAGCCTTATTTTTCTCCGCACGAGCAGCCTTCGCCAATTTTTCCGCGCGGCTCACAAAGCCGTCAGGTGCTGCAAATTCCCCATCCTTAATGGATTTTACTAGATAGCCTGGAATCGATCTAATTCCTCCGTTTTGCCGTTTGTGTTCGCGGTATTCAAACCATTCGATCCTCTCGCCAACATGCACCTCACCGTATTCTGCGAGGAGTTTACGCGCGATCGTTCGACCCATCCCAAGCCCCACGAGCTTGGACTCGCACTCGGTTTCCTCATCGATGACGATGGGGAGGGGGTCTTGGATTTGATGCCTGTAACGCTCAAAATGGACTTTCCAGACTCCCCGAGAAACTTTCGTGAACCGTTGCTTCGGATTGCACGGCATGATGAAGTTCACTTCTTCCAATTGCTTAATCGCTCCCGCAAGCTGTCGTTTCACCTGCGCCATGTCGCTGTAAGAATCCCTTCCCAGACCGATCTTGTTGTAGGCGAATTTTTCAAGATCAAAGCTCCATTGGCTTTGCCCTAGGCCGAAACGTTTGTCGAGAAAGCGGTAAATTCGGCGGGCAGTAGGGGATTTGAGATCCCGGTAGGTCTGAAGGTCGAGGGCTTTGAGGTTTCCGCTCTCGAAGCTTTCAAAGATCCTCTTGTTCCAAGTGATTTCCGACATTTCGCCATTCTCCGCCCAAGCGATATTGTCGATCAAGTGGAAGGCCTCGCTACCCCAGCTCTGCTTGCCCTTTTCTCGCCAAGCATTGTCGTAATAGAGCGAAACACCGAGCCAGCGATTGATCGATTCCTTGATTCGTTTGTAGTAGTGAGCCGCATTTTTCCATCCGAGCATGCTGATGATCTGATGGCGATTGAAGGCAACCGTTCTACTTGAAAAGCCCTGTAACCTGCTGAGGTTAATCAGGGCCAGAATCACTTCATCATCCGCCGAGGTTGGAAGGCCATAGAGATCTGAACCGGTGATTTGGAGCTTTCTTTCCACCAATTTGCCGGTCTTGCTATCCCTGATCTCATCCTCATAGGTGATGGTTTTAATGTCCGGATTGATCCGATTTGCGAGCGCAGCAATGGGAAACTCGGCAAAGTTGAGCTCATCTTTGCCCGCCGAAAACGCCAAATATCCCGGGAACAGGTTGAGCTGTCCTTCTTGGAGCTCGTCCGATTGATTTTCTTCGCTATTCATTTCGTCTTTAAAGAAGATTCAAATCACAACAACAGCCCCCGGCAGGGCACCCAGGGGGTGTTGTTTAGTGTTTATAACATTCATGTTTATTGTTCTGACTGCTGGAACTCTTACGGAATAAGGGACAGCGGCCGCAAAACCTGAGTAGAACTTCGTAAAAACCTGAGTAGAACTTCGTAGGTGGAGAATAAAAACCTGAGTGAGACTTCGCAAAAACCTGAATAAAACTACGTAGAGGCTCCAGAAAACCTGAGTCAGACTTCGTAAGCGGCACCTAATGGGGCAATTATGGGCGATTTCCTGTTGCATACTTCGTATCTACGGGGGGAAACCTGATTCAAACTTCGTATTAACGCAATGTAGAACGGGTTTGGTGTGTGATCCCAGCAGTTTTTTTGAGGGTGTTACGCAATCCTAGCAGAAATTGGGGTTCTCGTTCGAGCTGTCTCATCCATACGCGATCCTAGCAGAAAACGCGGGCAAGCGACTCGATCGGAAGGAATTCGTGTGTTGTTCACTTGTGATCAATCGCCGAGAGTGTGGGATTCGGGTCCGTGTTCAAAGAGAAGGGAACCCCAGTACTTGTGATTGCGGGCTTTGCGGGGCAGGTTAGCGTTCGAGTTCCGGGCCACGGGACGGCCCGCGGCCCTTGTCGGGTTGGCGCGAGGCATCGCGCAAAGCCTCGTCCTTGGTCTTGGCCCCGGCGGTCTCTTTGGCCGCCTGCGCGCGCTGTGGCCCGTCCTCGCGGTTTTGACGTGCCTCGGTTAGGTCGAGAGCCGACGGGCGGGCCTCCGAGCGGCTGACGGCCTCCCTGAGGGCCGCCTTGTCGTCGGTGATCCAAGTCGCCGACAGACGGGCGCGGGAGGCCGAGACGTATCCTTGTTCCTGCGAGGCGACCATGAAGGTGCTCGACGGCTGGGAAATCACCACATGATCGAGCGTCTTGCCCTGGGACGCGTGGGAAGTGGCCGCGTAGGCGTGGGTGAGGTGCAGGTAGTCGCCGCCGACCTCGCGGACCCGTCCGCTCGACAGGTCTTCCAATTTGAGCCGGTTTTCATCCGCTTCGACAATCCGATGGCGGCTGTTGTTGAGCAGATCGCCCCGGTTCTGGGTCGCGCGGACCAGATCACCCTTGGCAAAATCCGCGCTTTCGATCCGGTGGACGTTGAAACGCTTGGCCTGAGCCAGATCGAGCGTGCGGCGTTCGCCGCCGCGTTCGACCTCGACGCCGCCATCGCGGACGGCCTCGACGGTCCATTGCTGGCCCTTGACGTAGCCGCCTTTGCCGTTCTGGACGAATTCGACGGCCTGTCCCGGTTCGTAGCTGCGGGAATCCCGGCGCTGGGACTCGGTCAGGTTGAGCGAGACCAAGCGTTGGTGGGTGAAGTCCTCGCGGTCCAGCTCGCCGCGCTCCTTGAGCGTCGCGCGGACCTTGCCGGTGACCGCGCCGATTTCGGCGTGGGTCGGAGCGATGATGCTCGCGGTATGGGGCTTGCCGTCCTTGTGGGTGAGGGCGGTTTTCTCGAAATACGTGTTCACCGCGAAATCGATCCGCTGGTTGCGATCCTCGATTTGATGGACCCAGCCGAGCTTGTCGAGCCGGTCGAATCCCTCGCCGGGCCGTTGCTCGCCGAAAGCGGACGCCGCCTCGCGGTAGGCGTCGAATTGCTGACGTTTGATCGACGACAGCTCGACGGTGCGGATGTTGGCGCGGTCCTCGAGGATCGCGAGAGTGTCGCCGCGTTCGACCGACCGGTGTTGGCCCCGGTCACCCGAAAGGATGATCCGCGAGTTGTTCTCGCGGGCGAAATCCATCACCTGTCGCATTTGCTTGGCCGAAACCAACCCCGCTTCGTCGATCCACAGCGTCTTGCCGGCGGCCTCGCGCTGCGCCTCCGGACTGACGGCCAGGCGCTGGATGGTGGAGGCCTTGTCGAAGCCCTCGCGCTTGAGCACGTCGACCGCCTCGCTCGACGGCGCGTAAACGCGCATCTCCCTGCCGTTGGCGCGGAGCGCGTCGGCGCACTCCTGCATCATGGTGGTCTTGCCGGTGCCAGCCTTGCCCCGGATGCCGAACACGGCATCCGGGCACTCCAGAACATGCTTCACCGCCTGCTTTTGCTGATCATCGAGCCAGTCGCGTGAAACCTTCCATTCGCGGCCGTTGCCGAGCGGTTCCGCACGGTCCTGACCGTTTTTGCACAGCTCGACGATCCGAGATTCGTCGGCAAGCACCTGCCGGGAAGTGAGTGACGGGCGACCGGCCAGCTCGCCGCGCAGCAACTCGCCTCTGCTGATCGCATTCTCGACGGCTTGCTTCATCGCTCCGGGATCCAGCCCGCAACCGAAACGGAGCGCGGCCGCCTCGACCTGATAGGCCGGCGCGACTGACTGTCGCTCGAAAAGGTGCGAACTCGCGCGCTCGACCGCTTCGGTCGGCGAAAGCGTGCGACTCGACGCCGCGCCCTTCACCGCTTCGAGGGTTTTCATCTCCTCCTTGGTGAAGCGGGCTTTCCAGGCCTCGCGCAGCTCCGGCCCCGAAAGCCCCTTCTTTTTGCTCTCGCGGGTCTTGCCGCCGAGTTCGCTTTTGGCGACCTCGCGGGCCTTGGCCGCGGCGACGCCCTCGCGCATCAGCTGAGAGGCGCGGCGGTCGATCTTGTCGGCATTCTCGCGGGCGGTCGCTTCGACGACCGCCGTCCGGCGCGAGAACTTTTCGATGGTCTCGCGGGTGACGCCGGCGAGCTGGAAGCTCTTGCCATCGGTGACGACCCCGTAGCCCTCGCGCTGGAGCGAGGCCGCAAGGCGGCTGTGGAAAGCGGCCTGGAAGAGGGGAGACTGGCGTTTGAGATCCTGGAACTGGCCCGCCTTCCATTTCTGTTCGGCGTGGTCAAAAGTCAGATTGGCGACGTAGGCGTGGACGTGGGAATGCGGATCGGAGATTCCATCGACCGGACGGCTGGTCTCGTGGGCGAAGGTCGCCCACAGCGCGTTGCCGGTGGTGCGGTCGGTGTCCTGACCATTCTTGCGGACCCGGGCCGACATCGAGGCCTCGATGTCCTTCATCGTGTCGGCGACCGCCTGGTGGAAGAGTTCGCGGGGCCGTTCGTCGTCGGTGGCCGCGAGGTAGAGGGAAACCGACTTCGGGACCGAGAAGGTGAAGTCGTAGCCGGGAGTGCGGTTCTCGCGATGCCGGACCCCGTCGAGAGTGTCGCCGGTCGCCGGATCGAGGCCGTTGAGAACCGCCTCGAAATCCTGCTTCGTCACCTCGCCCGGAAGGCCGATCATTTCCGCCGCCTGGCCATGCCATTGGCCGAGGGTCTTGTCGCCTTTGCCGTAGTAGTCGGCGATGCTGAGAGCCTCGTCGAAATAGGTGGAAGCGGCGGCGGCCGAGGTTGATTGGGTGATCCGGAGCATCGGGGAAACAGGCTTTCCTCAGGGAAAAGCCGGGGATAGGGTCAGGGACAAGGAAGGCGGACGGGCAGGTGAAAACCAAGAAAAATATTGGGCAGACATCTTCCCTAAGGATGCCTTAGGAAGAACGGTCCGCTACCGCCCAAAAGCCGTTCACCACCCGCTCAAACCCCGCTAAAATGAAGCGAATAGCGGCAAAAAGACGGCCCTTGAGCGGGTCAAAAGCGGTTCGCGAGCGGTATTTGATTGAACGATGAGCGGCAAAATTGCGGAATCGGTGTGGCCCCTGAAACCATCCCCATGAGCGACGACGAGATCCCCGAATACCAGCGTCCGAGGGAAACCTGTCTCGCCGCGCACGAGGATGAGATCGTGAAGCTCCGTGAGAAAGGCTGGCCGTATCGCGCGATCCTCAAACGGCTTGAAGAGCGGCACCAAGTCAGCGTCGTCTACAGCACCCTGCGGGAGTTTTGTTTGCGGCGGGATATCACCAAAGACGGTGTCGGCCCAAAGGGTAGAAAGTCATCCGCCGCGAAGACGAAAGCCGAGCCATCCCCCCCGTCGTCGTCTCCACCTGACGACGATCTTCTCGAATCATTGCCGCGCAAAAAGCTCAGGTTGAAAGTGATGAGGAATTCAAAAGCATGACCAAAGCAGCCGACCAAACCACACCCGCCCCACCGAAGCAGAAAGCCCACATCATCATCGCCCCGCAGAGCGCCGGGCGGATCGGCAAATCGACTGTCGCCGAAGCGATCATCACTTGGGCGAAGTTCGCCGGGATCGATCATGTGATTCTCGATCTCGACGCCGAACACAAGACCCTCTCGCAGCGGTATCCCGATCAATCGACCGTATTCCCCGAAGCCGCTTCAAGCGACGACGGCTTCATGGAACTGCTCGGCGCGGTGGTCGAGGCTCCCGCGCCGTTGATCGTCGCGGATTTCCCCGCCCAAGCGACCGACCACCTGTTGCGGCAGCTCGACGAGCGCAACGGTCTCGGGATCCTCGAGACGTCCGGCGTGACGGTGACCTGCCTGATCTTTCCCGCCGACGATACCGCCGCACGGCAGAGCGCCGTCAAATGCGTCACGACCTTGGGCGACCGGCAGCGGGAAAAGTAGTGGCAGCGGACGGACGATCGCGTTGTCGATGTTGCGGGCCGGCTTCGGCGGGCTGGTGCTGTGCGCGAAACCCGACGAAGCCCGCACCTGGGCGCGGTACGCGCGCGAAGCCGGCAGGGAAGGGGACCTCGTGTTTTTCTCACCGGAGAGCGCCGAAGTCGGCGGCGTCGCCGGTCGCGGACAGGATGAAGTGTGGGAACGGGCGATGCGGCAGTTGCTGCGCAACGCCGCCGACCTGTGCCGGCTGTCCGGGCGGGAACTGCGGATGGAGCTGGTCCACCGCCTTGCCCTGGGCGGCCTCGAACTATGCGAGTTGCTCGACGAAGCCCGTGAGCGAACCACGACCGAGAACGACCGGGCCGACCTCGATGCGGTCGGGCGCTACTTTATGGTTGAATGGGCGAACATGGCCGAGCGCACCCGATCCGGCGTGGTAATGAATCTCACCGCCGTATGCGATCCGTTCCTGCGGGGCTCGCTGCGTGACCTGTTCTGCCGCGAAACCACCGTCACTCCGGAGGACGCGCACCAGGGAAGCATCATCATCGTCGATCTTCCGGTGAAGACCTTCAACGAACTCGGCCGCTACGCGGCGGCCATCTGGAAGTTCCTTTTCCAGCGTGCCGCCGAGCGGCGCGAGATTGGCCCCGAAACCCGACCGCTGTTCCTGTTCGCCGACGAGTGCCAGCTCTTCGTAACCTCGACCGACGCGGCCTTCCAGAGCACCGCGCGAAGCGCCCGGGTGGCCACGGTTTTCCTGACCCAGAACCTGCCCAACCTGTATGCCGAAATGGCCGGCGGCGGACCGGCCGGAAAGCAACGCGCCGACGCGCTGTTAGGTAATCTCCAGACGAAGATCTTCCACCAGAATTCCGATCACGAAACCAACAAATGGCGCGGTTTGCGCCTACTACGCCGTGCTGCTCGCGTGGGATCATCTCAAGTCCCTGCACTCGGTGCGCAAACTTCGGATCGGCGCGAACGACGCGCGGGTGTTGTCCGACGTGGTCATGCCGCCTCCGGTGCCCCGTCAAAACGACAATCCGCCGCGAGGCGGGGAAGGGAGGACCGGCGACCTGGTCCGGATCTACGGCAGAAGCAGTAGAAAATGACTCAGGACAATTCGAGGTCTTCGATCAGCCGTGAGGCGAAGTCCGGAACGCTCCTGCCCATCCTCAGGAGTAGCTCGCCGAGGTCGAGTTTCCTCCGCGCCGCCATGGCGGAGAGTTTTTGAACGACCGTGGCGGGTTCGAATTCATAGAGGGAGATGAGGTAATCCTGCGGGTGCCGGGCTTCGATTCCAAGAGGCTCAAGCGCGTCCTTCCTGAAATCCCGGAGATTGAAAGTGAGGATGAGCGGAGAACCCGAGTGGTATGCCGCCGCCAAGACATGCCGGTCTTTGGGATCGTTGGTCATCGACGGGATGAGATGGGCGAAGCCTTCCACCATCGCCTCCGGAAAAGCTGTTTCGACCGCGACTCGGAATGAGTCGGCCCGTTCCTTCGGGAACGGCTTGGGGAGCTTGTCGGTTTGGGTCCGGTGGACCTCATCGAGAATCTCCGCCGACCAGCAAGGTAGATAGAGGCGCGGTTTCTCCGCAAGCCGAAGTAACAGATCGCAAAGCGTAGGGTTGGCCAGAACGCAGGCGTCGAGGGTGACCCGGTAGTCGGCTCTCATGTGCGATCACCGGTGTATTCATTGTCGTAGAGTCCGGCCTCGTCGAGATCATCGAAAGCCTTGTCGAGAGTGCTCCGCCGTTCGGCATCCCGTTTTGATTCGAATTCTAGCAGATCTTTGAAGGTGACCCGGCGGTGGGTGCCGACGCGATGGAAGGGGATCTTTCCGTCTTCCAACAAGGTGACCAAATGCTGGCGCGACATACCGAGGTAATTGGCGGCCGCCTGGGTGGTGAAATTCTCTTCCTCGGGGACCATTACGATGGCTCTGCCTTCGCGCATGAGACGGGTGATCCGCGCGAGTTGCCGGAAGAATGGCTCCGGGATTTCGGTGCGGTTTCCCTGATCGTCGATCAGCGCGATATGTCCGGGCCTGGTGAAAGCGGAGGCTAGCAAATCCAGCTCGCGAGGGGGGACCAGCGAAGGATCGAGGCGGTTGCTTCTCGTGGTGATCATGGGGGGATTCTCGTTCACCAGTGCCCCAACCGCAACCATAAACGCTATAAGCGCAAGTAAATGGACTCCTAGCGAGAGAGTGGCCTCATGGTCCGCCCAAGGCTTCTTCGACTGAATGCAGGCGGCCGGACCTGCGTTCCCCTGAGATCCTCCGTTTGGTCCGTTGCTCGAAGTGCTCCAACTCCTCGGGAGTGACAGTTTTCATGTCCGGGATCAGGAAATAAAGGCATCGGCCCGAAGTCCGAAACGCTTGCCTAGAATGACGGCATGGGCGGCGGTGATCTTGCGCTCACCGCGCAGGATCATCGGCCCGAGTGGCAGCGACTTTCCCAGAATGCGCGAGAGGTCGGCACCGGAAAGGCTGTGTTCCTCGACGAGGTGCTTCAGGAGAGCGAGCGACTTGAGCTTGGGAGCGGGAACCGTTTCGGTTTCGTACTTCTCGACAAGGTCGCAGAGCAGATCGAAGTAGTCGTTCTGGCCGTCGCTCATCCGGTCCTCGTGACCGGCGAACACGTCGGCGACCTCGACGGTGTTCTCGTAGCCGGCCCGATCATGGATCGGACGGGGCAGGAATACGCGGCAGAGTCCCGCGTAGTCGCGAGGCATCGAGTCGAAGCTGTGGGTGTATTTCGTTTTCATAGCTCCTTTTTCCATCTGTTTTTGTCGTATTCGGCGTGGGTGAGGAAGCGCAGGGTGTAGAGGCGCTGCTTGTCGTAATGGATGGCGGTAATGAGGCGGTAGTCGTTGCCGCAGACGTTGAAGATCGTGACGGTTCTTCCGCTATCGACCTTCACCGGATCGGCGGAAGGATAGGTTTTGCGGACATCCTCGATGTTCTTCCAGTCGGCGGACCTGACGACGGTCCGCCAGACTTCGAGCCATTTTCCGGTCTTCGACTTCGGCGATGCCGCTTCCCAGAGGAACTGTTCTTTAATGACGCGCAACCGATACAAAATGTATCGATTGGGCTCGATTGTCAACCCGGAACGATTCGGAGATTTCGTGGCCTACCCAGACACCCCGTGCCTCGCCTTCACGTGCTGACGATACTGTTCTGCTGTCATCGTCCCCTCCGGCCCCGGCTCGCAGATCAGCCAAGGCCTGCGGGCCGGGATTGATTCCCTCCAGCACGGCGTGCATGAGATCGTCCAGATTTGCGTTTCGTCCATGGCGCCGGGGTCCGGGCGCGGGCCGTCGGTCGTGGCCGCACTCACGCCAGCAGAGCTGTCACTCGCGTGGCTATCACGCACGACGCCCCGCTTGATCCCGGTCCTTCCGGCGGTTTTCCGGCCGGAGGTCTCACCCTCTCACTCGCCGAGTGATGAGAGGGAATGAGCCCTCCTTAGAAACCGGAAAACAACACCATGAACGAACCGAAATTCCCGCTTGGCCGAATCGTCACCACACCCGCCGCCCTCGGGGCGCTCGATCCCCAGGAAATGCTGGCCGGCCTCACCCGACACGCAACCGGCGACTGGGGCGACACCTGCGAGGAGGACGCCGAAGAGAACGAACTTTCCCTCAAGGAAGGGTTCCGGATCTTCTCGGTCTATCACAACCGCAAGGGAGTGAAATTTTGGATCATCACCGAGGCCGACCGGTCATCGACCTGCATCCTGTTGCCGACGGACTACTGATCCGGCGGCCGCCGGGAGCCCTCTTGGGTTCCCGGCTCCTTTGCGCCGAAGGCGGAGCGGTCGGTCGGCGGGGTTGCTCCGGGACACGGGAGTGAATCCAGAGGATCACAATTTGGAACCCGAATTGTCACTTTTCTTTGTCTAAGGATAGAGAGCGGTGACTTTTATCACCCGATGGTCCCAGTTACTCGCGCCTCGACAGCGCCGTGATCGTCGGTCACGTTACAGTCAGCAATTCCTTTAGATCCATGCGAAACGCCATCTACACCAAGTTCACGCCCGACCATCGAGCCACGGCGGACCCTTTGGAATCACTCCACTGTTTTCACACCCCCACATTTTGTGGTTCAACGCGAAAACATCCCGAAAACGCGGCAGAAACGCCCAGATTAAGAGAACCTAGTCGGGAATCCCTAGCTTCGGTGTAACCATCTGCTTATGTATTACTTACGGAATATTTCGGAAACTTCCAGGATAACCAAATACGGCTTCCGGTACTATGACCCGGTGACGGGGAGGTGGCCATCCAGGGATCCAATTGAAGAAAGAGGCGGGGTGAACCTGTACGGGTTTGTGGGGAACGATGGGGTCAACAAGTTTGATCTGTTCGGTCTTGAGACGATCAATGGGTTCTGGGATGCCATCGACGCCTACGCGAAGCCAACGACTACATCTGATGTTTTCGATGCGGGAGAAGATCTAATCGATTCGGCCAAGGGTGCGACAGTTAAAGGTGGAACCTACAACGGTTCCGGTATCACTTCTCCTCCTTATTGGAAGCTCGTAGGAGCGACTAAAATGAAGTGTGATAGTTCAGGTTCTTCAACGGTCAGCGGGTCATTTTTGGTTGATACGGGTAATCTTGTTCTGGGTAGAGTTAGTTTGTCATATAGCGCTACTCGGAAATGGACGTGCGGAAAATGTGAGCGGTCCGGTTGGAAATTGTGGCTTGGATGTGAGTGTGAATGTGAAGTCAGTGATGTTTACGAATACTCATTTAAAGATACCTACAATTTTACACCCCATCCATCTGACCCTTGGTACAAAAGGGCAGCAGACAATACCACGGGGGCAATTGCTGATATTCTTGACGGAAAAGCGAAAGGCACTAGCTACCTTATCCAAGGAACGTTTGATTTGACTCATGATTTCACGACTCACATGGATTGTAAGAAATGAGATACCTTGCTGCGTTCCTGATAGGTCTGATTTATCCTGTCGGCGTGTTTTTTTTGCTCACAGTCACCCCCGGAAGACTACAGAGAGAGACAGCTTTTTTCTTGTTTTTGGCGTGGCTTGTAATCTCAATCTTATTGGCTAGAAAAAACGGCGGGGCTTCGAAGTATGCTGTAATATTCGGAGGAGTTATCGGAATTGTCGGTTACCTCTTGATTGTTGCTCCTTGGTTTTTGAGGTGATCCTCATTGGGGTCCGTGAATAGGGTCTCCGTGAATAGTCGCGGGGGTCTCGCGGGGGTCAGTCCTGAAAGGGGTCGGTCCCGAAAAACGAAGGTTTACACGAATAGGGGTCTACACGAATAGGGGTCAGTCAAAACTTTTTGACATTGGATTCACGCAGAGTCGAGAGCTGGGTCGAGGCCCACCAGGGCAGCGCCGCCGGAGCGGGGGAGGCCACCGGCAAGACCTGAAAAAGCCTCTTCCTTTAGCCGCCGAAAGCCGCTAAGACTGCGCCTAGAATTTTGGGCTACTACCTGTCAGAACCCGCGCCGAGCAAAAGCGACCCCACCGCGAAAAACCGCGTCTGGGGATTTTTTGCTGAAAGTGTTTCGGAGAGCTTAGAGACTCGCCCTGCCGCCCTAGAAACGCATCAGGAAAACTACGGTGAGTCGTGGAAAACCGTGTCGGGTATCCCTCTTTGGCCATCTAGGGATCCGATCGGGGAGTGGGGCGGAGTGAACCTGTATGGGTTCACTGTGAATAGACCGGTTGGGGCGATCGATAGCTTGGGGCGTGCCACCATTGATGTCGGCGGTGGCGGTTTGAACTCCTCCACTCAGCCGCCTTCGCCTGATCAATCGGAGGATCCGCTCCCGCCAACAATTCCCTCGCCCGAACCACTGCCACCGCTTCCTCAACCGCCGGTCGTCCCTCCTGTTGAAGACGATCCACCACCGGTTGATACCACCATCCCAGAGAGCGATTACAATTGTGCCGGGCTTGCGACCCGGACGTATGAAGACATGACCCGGCAGGATTTTCAGAAGTTTATCGAGGAGAAAGGCTACAAGCGGAGTTGCGACAGCTCCTGCGATCCGCCGTATGTTAGGCTCGAGAAGGTAGAGTTTTCTCAGATAATCGTGTCTGATGGAGGCTTTTCTGTGCCAGCCGACGACGATTGGCACGTGACCAGCGGGCAGGGAGTTCAACCCGGGAAATATGGTAAAGACGGGACGGTTGCCCCATTTGATAACGACACCCTGGGTCCCGGGAGTCGTCTGCCGTCTAGCACTAGCGGGGTGTATCACGTCATCGTAGCAATCAAAGAACGGGAATGTTATTGTGTGTGCTGCCCAGGGTCGTTCCGCTAAACGCATGAGGTTCCTCAGGAATTGGCTCCTTTTTGGGACTGCCTTGGTAGTGGCGTATGTAGGCCTCTACACAGCAATTGTAAGTATTGAAGGGCACCCGTTTTACACTTTGGATCAGGACCGTTTGCACGGAATGCCGCAGTCCCGTTTTCGAGAGTATCCAAGTGATCCGGATGCGCCGGAAGTTAAGCTCTTTGCCCCCCTCGTTTTTTTTGACAAGAAGCTCTTTCCTGAAAGATGGTACTACGATCCTCGGAAATCTGCTGGCGTTGAACCGAACTGGTATAGGGAACATGATGTTTTCCATGAAAGACTAAAGAAGGGCGATCCTCACGCCACAGGCCTTTTCCACAAGTTTCTTGAAGGTGAGGCAAGAAAGCAGAGGTAGAGAATAGGGGTCAGTCAAGAATGGCGCTGTTTTAAGCGGCCTGTCGGGCCAGGAATCCTCAAGAAATCAAGGAATTCCGATCCGCTTGCCACTCTCAATCGCTACCACCGTAAGGATTATGTAGAATCAGGACAGGCTCGCTCCGGCGGACGGATCACACCAAAGCCACCGAGATCCGGCTTAAAACAGTGCCATTCGGGTCAGTCAAGGTTTTCGATCTTTTCGGGCTTTGATCTACGGTGTGAACAGTAGAAGCGAAGTCACTCCGGACCCCGGCGATGAAAGCTCCGCCCCACAAATCTTCGCTCCGCACCACCAAACATGCCACCGGCGTGCTGTCACGCGTGCTGCTGGCCTTCGGGGCCATGTGACGTTCGCGGCGTAATGCGCAGTGCCCTCCATCCGTCACGGTCCCTGCCGCCAAGCGGTCCCCTCCGTGCCGCCCCACACCTCCGCATTACCGCGCAGTCACAAGTCACCTTCGGCAAAAAGGCAGGCAGCCCCGCGCCCGGCCGCAATCCTTGCCTTCGCCTCACGGCTCGGAGAGGCCCGCCACACAGGCCGCCGGTGAATTCCGGGAGACGGTCCCCGCCTGCCCACGGTTGCGTTCCACTCCACCGCCTCCCGGATCACCGCACACCCCCAAACCACCGCCCGCAGGCGGGCCGGGAAAGCAGGCGCGTCGGGTGACTCTCTAGGTGAAGCGGACATCACCGGCTCGCGCCGCCGCCGGGGAGCCGCCGCGTCGAGCGGAACCTTTTCGACGACCGACCGCTATTCCGCTCGACCCACCGGCCCTCCCGACGGCCAAGAGCTCCTATGAGTTTTTCCCATGACAAAACCCCTCGGATCAACACCACGATTCACGCACCGACCCGCTTTCAAATTAGCTCTAACAGGAGGCTTTTCTGTCAAGATTTGTAGCCTGACCCCAGTTTCCTTGACCCCCTTTTCCTGACCCCCTTTTCCCCAGCTTAAAACAGTGCCATTCTTGTCTGACCCCAATTTCTACTAAAGGCGCCGTAACTGGCTCAAGGATTGCAAGACTTGTCCACTGATCCATCCTTTCCATCATTCGCCTCATCCAAAAGCTCTGAAATTGAACCCTCTAGAATTAACCCGCCTTGATCAATTTTCTTACTCGAACCATCGCTGTTGTAGATGATTCCATTTCGAATCTTCGACCCAATTATCTCTCGAGGACCTGAACGTTTCTCATCAAAGCGATGGAAATAACCGTAAAGCCCAGCACCGCAACTGATGAAAACCAACATCGCTATAAATGAAAACTTCATGAATTACTTGGTCTTAACATTCCATTCATTCAATCCCGCTTTTTCGTCGGCTGTAGCCTCATAACCCCATTCAATAGTAGTCACTGGGATTTCTTTGTCGTCAGTTCCACGAACACAAATGACATCCAGCGAAAATGTTACTTTTAGTTTCTTCTGACCTTTAGGGTTCTTACTGGACCACATATCGTTCGCCTTCCCCCCGTCACCTACAACTGGTTCAATGGGGGTATCTCGGAACGACATCCCATCTGGAAAGGATCCGTCTGCCCGGGGTGTCCCCATCCCTTTAGTTGAGGGTCCGTTGTCGGACGTGATCGTTTGTTTCCATTTCAACGTCTTGCAGCAGCAATCCCCGTTCTCAATATTGTCCTTATTAAATTCAGCCGTAATCGATAGTTCAGCCCAGAGACCCACTGCTACATCTTTGGGTTTACTTGGGTCAGGCGCGACGCCCCCAGCACCTGCGTCGTAAGCAACTATTTTTAACTTCGCGCACTTTGCGTGTATAGTTTGCCCTTGCCTGAGCATCCCTAGCGATATTTTAAGACCCAAGTCATCGGTGCGGTTCACCCCATCGTTACCCACGAACCCATACAGGTTCACCCCGCCCCTTTCCCCGATCGGATCCCTGGATGGCCATCTCCCCGTCACCGGGTCGTAGTATCGGTAGCCATATTTGACGATCCCGGGAGGTCTCTCAGAAACTGGCGTGGTCGAATGCTTGGAGTAGAAGCCCATTCGCTTCTGATTTTAAAACTTTCTATCTAAAATTGGAAGCGGATTGTTCGCACGCTAGCAGGGTCCAGCACTTTCGCGTACCGGTCGAGGCTGCGAAGCATCTCGGAGAAATTGATCGCGGTCGCTAGGCGATGACCGACTTGCTCGCCTTTTTCCGCAATGGCGGGCTGTCGCTCGACAGTCCCAACCAGAAAGAAGTCACGACCCTGCTTCAAGGCGCTTTCTGGAAGTATCTCGGCACAGCCAGAGACGCGATTAGCGAGATTCTGAAGCCTCTACCGGCGGACGCCGAAGAGTCAGGCTGAAGGCACGGTGATCCTTTCGCCGGCGGTGCCGTTTTCCACCGGGCAGAGTGACGACCAGCCCCCGAATCCGCAGTCGAATTCCAACGGATCGTGGCAATTGATCCGGTGAGCCTTGATCGCTTTCACCCCACTCTCTCCGATGGGGTAGAAGGCGTGACCAGGTTCGCTGTGAAGGAAGTAGTCCCCGAAGGGAGCCCCGCAGTTGCAGTGATTCATGAAGTATTCGCACTCTGCCGAGCGTGAATACCGGTTCCGGTAGTCCGCGTCAGATTGTGCGGCCGCCGCGAGGAAGGGCAGGGGAGCCGCTCCAACATTCTGGAGCACGACGAGCGAGTGAACGGGCAACTCGTCTTCATCGTCCTCGTCTCCAGAATCACAGGTGACAGCCGCAACGGCAAAGGCGAGGGCTTCCGCCCCGGCTGCGCATTTCCAGCAGGATTCCCAGGAGCGAAGCAGATGGAGGATGGATGGTCACTTTCACGGCGGGAATTCCAGCAATTTGGGAGACTTCTTGAAAGAATATATCGAACGATATAAAACAAGCCATGCCGAGCGAGCACGTGAAGGACTACATCACGCTTTCCGACTGCTACGACGTGTTCAACGACGCGCTGTTCGACGGGCAGCTTCGTGGCTGTGTCCTGACCTTCGAGGACCGGGGCCAGCACTTCGGCTACTATCGGAAAGGAGGATTTATCGCGCGCGACGGGGGAGAGCGGCGGGACGAAATCTGCCTCAATCCGAGGCACTTTCTGGCCAACACCGGCGATCTGGAATTGCTCCAGACTCTCGTTCACGAACAGGTGCACCAATGGCAGTTCCAGTTCGGCAAGCCGTCGCTTCGGACCTACCACAACCGCGAATGGGCCGACAAGATGCTGTCGATCGGTCTGACGCCGAGCAGCACCGGCCGACCTGGAGGGAAGATGACCGGCCAGCACATGGCCGACTACCCGACCGAGGGCGGGTTGTTTCTGCAGGTCGCCCAGGGAGTCCTCGCGAAAAGTTCTCTCATTACATGGTACAAGGAAGGCGTGGCGATCAAAAGGGCACAGGAGTATGCAGCGCGTCCGGACCTCGATGACCAGACGGCACCCGGACTGGTGGCAGCGTTGGCCGCGAACCTACCCGCCGCCGGCGACGAGGAATCGAAGCCGTCCAGGACACCGAGCAAGGTCGCCTATCAGTGCCAGGAATGCGGCGTCAAAGTCTGGGGCAAGCCGAGCCTGTCACTGATTTGCGGCGACTGCCACGGCATCGACGGGCGGCTTTTGTATCTAGCCAGTGTTTCAAACTACTAGAAGTGTCGTTGTTTCAGAGCCAATCGAGACGCTGCACAACTCAGGAAGAGTGGATTCCGGATGCATTCGTTCTCGGTGATTGTCCTTGGCAAGTTGACGGGTTGGAATGGGGCATGAAAGGGCGGGAGAGCGGCATGCCAGAACAGGACCAATGGGAACAGTTCTTCGATGCTGAAGAAGTGATCTCTCGTTTGGGCTGTGCCGATCTCGTGGGAGACGTGGTGGAGTTCGGTTGCGTCTACGGGACATTCACGCTTCCCGTTGCGGCCAAGCTTGCAGGGAGGGTCCAGGCCCTCGACATGGAGAACGCGATGATCACCGCGACGGCGGAGAAGGCGCGTGTGGGCGGATTCAGCAACGTCCAGACGATTCTGCGGGACTTCGTGGAGCAAGGTACCGGCTTGGCTGATGGTTCAGTTGTTCACGCGATGCTCTTCAATTTGCTTCATATCGAAGATCCCGTCGGTTTGCTTCGAGAAGTTCATCGAGTGCTTTCCCCCAGCGGAACGGCTTCAGTGACTCACTGGCGAAGAGACATCGAGACCCCGAGGGGCCCTTCGCTGCCGATGGGCGGCAGGGGCGGGTTTTAGGAAAGCAAGACAAGTCGCCTTGGGCGAGTCGGCTCCCTGGCACTTCGGAATGGTTTTCGAAAAACGAGCGGATTGAGGAAGCGCCTCCGGATAAACCTGACAATCGGTGGGAAGTCATCCTCCGGCTTGCTTGAAAGCGCAGATAGACACGGATGCTCCCGATGAACTTCCTCTCCATTGTAAAGATCGCCCTCTCCCCGTTTCCGCCGGGGGGCAGTGTTCAATCAGGTGCTTGCGGAAGTGGAATCCGCCGAAATGAAGCGCCGGATCGAGATTCTGGAGAATCCCTTGGCCCACTTCGGCGACGACGCGAAGCCCCTTTGCCATCTCCTCTACGATGGGCTGAAAGCTCAGTCCGCGCAGTTGAGCAACAAGGTTTCGTGGTCGGAGGAGCTGGAGCCGTATCTGAAGACGCTGCGGCGCTTTGAGGCCCAGGGCATGGTCGGCGGGGCACCGGCGTTGGGGCGACAGAATGAGTTCCTGATGGGGATTGGGCTGGCCCCGGAGTTCACCGTCTATCTGGCCCTGATCAGCGACGACAACGAGCTGTGCAAGGTGCTTTCGGCTTACTTGGACGGCCTCGATCCAGGCAAAGGCGTGAACGGCCGCGAGATCCAAGGAAAAATCGCCCTACCGCTGCCGGTGATCGACGCTTTCCTGAGCGTGTAAGAAAAGCAGGGACAAGGCATCAAATCCCGCGAGATCGGCGCGAGCTACTACGTGGCGAAGTAACAGGCGATATTCTTGGGACCGATGGTTTTTTCACGAGTCGATCTTGAATTCAGAGCGCAGCCTGTTCCATCGCTCCGTGTATCCTGAATTCCTCTTATCGTAGATCTTTGAATCCAGGAGCACCGCGGACTCCTCCTTCGCGCACTCGTAGTCCGTATGGGCCGCTAGCCCGATGGCCAGTGCGTGAGGATCGTTGATGTCCGACGACGTGCGGAAAAACTGAATGAGAGCCTGCTCGGTCTTTTGAACCTTATGGAGGTAGCGCAGCAAGTTGACCAGGCCGCCGATCAAGTCGCCCGAGAAAACGGTCTGGGCGATGACCGCTAGGATGCTCACGTCCGCCTTGGCGTAGCCGAGGTAGATTAGAAAGATCAAAATGTAGGCGGAGAGCTTCAGGATATGTCTTGTGAGCATTTCCTGGAGGATCTCCTTGGTCAGCCCGGCACTCTCGCAGGTGATGGCGAATAGTCGCGGGAGCCCTGGGGAGCGCGAGCTGTTATAGTAGCCATTCCTGACAGGGTGCTCGCATGCGACGCCCAGCGCATCGGCAATCTGTACCGCCCTCTGGGCACCGTTGCCATCATTGATGAGGCATCGGGATCTTACGGATACCATGAGACTCCCTGCAACAAGAGCGCAGAGCGGTATCGAGAGGATGGCCTCGTAGTTCGAGTTCTTGGCGAAAATCAGGGCGAACGAAAGCCCCGCGTTCAGCCAAAAAAGAGAGGTGGCCGCTTTTTGCCAGTTGGCAGCCTTTTGGAAGCATTCCGGGGCGTTCATTTAGTTGTCCTGGGATCGAAATGGCGGAGTTGGCACGAAGCTACGCGCGAGATCCTTGGCCAGGGCTGGGGTAATCGCTTTGTCCGGATAAGCGGTAAGCACCAACGATGGAATGTACCGCTGCATGATGTCCGACGATGTGCAGCCATACTCGCGGCCTTTCGACTCGCCCAATAGTTCGGAAACGGAAGCGATGTCGCCTTCGGAAAGGCCCGAGGTCCCGAGCTGCCCTGTCAGCAAATGACGGCGGAGGCCGTCATTGGGTCTGGTGAATTCAAAAATGGCGGCGGCGCGCCGTTGAATTGCCGGGTCCAGAGCCGAAAGGCGATTTGTGCACATGACGACGAGGCAAAGGCATTTTGACGCTGCAAGATCATCGATTCCCCGGATTAGCGCGTTGACGCCGGCTCGATCCTCATGATGCATTTGGGCCAGTTCCCGCGATTGCGCGAGGGCGTCGGCTTCGTCAATCATGAGGATGGAAGCGGCGCGCGGTTTCTTTCCATTGAGCTTGGGAGACCGGTCGCGGAGCATTTTGAAGGCTCCAGAGATCAACTGCGTCATCTCCCCCACGGTGCCTTGTCCGCGAGTCCGCAAGCTCAGGGGGAACAGCTCGATGTCCAGCTTGGCGTCGCGGGCGATCTTGTCGCCGAAGCTCGTGGCAAGTTCGGTTTTCCCGGTGCCAACGTCCCCGGCGAAAATAAAGAGGGGAGGTCGGCGAAGCAGAAGCCGCACGGCAGGAATCAGCCCGCCGTGATGCTTTTTGCTCCAGTCTTCAATCAGATCGGGACGGAGCAACACCTGCGCTTCCTTCTCCAAGCGTTCCTTGATGGCGTCCAGCCCCACCAGCGCGTCGTAGCGCGCCTTCAGGTCGGCATCCGGAAACGTGAGAACTTCGTCGAAATGGTCTGCCTGCATGGTTCAGTATGGGCGGAAAGTTTTGCGCTGAAGAGCCACGCCATCCTTGGAATAGCTCAGATCGTTGACCCAGTACCCGTTGCCGTCCGCTGGCGGCGATCCGCTACAACGGTTGATGGGCGACAGCTTGTTGAACGCGTCCCTTTCCGCTTGGGAAAGGAGAGTCCATTTGGTCGAGCGAGTGATGAAGTTGAAGAAGCTCGAGCCGGACACGGAGCCATCGTAGATCTTTCCGGGCCGGTCATCGGATGTGACCAGTTCGCCGCCGACCACCTTATAGAAGAAGGAAAGAACGCGGCGACCGTCCTTCTCGAAGCCAAACTCGTAGTCGCTGACGTAGCCATCCCTGAGAAGCAGCGCGAGTTCAGTTCCGTAGTCGTTGATGTTGCTCTCGTAGGGTCTGCCGTGCGTCTGCGCACAGCGCCGCATGTCGGCTGTTAACTTGGAAGCGAGGTATTTTGCGCTGGTGAGCGAGAAGGTCTCAGCCACGCTCCGGGTCATTGTGAAGCTCATGGTGCGTCTATGATGTTAGGCGTTGAAGGTGGGACCCATCAGGTCCTTCCATGCCGTGACCGCGTCCTGCTTGGTCTGGCAAGACTTAGCCCACGACAGTATGTCGAGGGCTTCGATGGCGGAGTTGACAATGGTTTGGCGGTTTCCGTCGGTGAGGGTGGCCGCCACGTTGTTGTCGCTGGTGACCGGATCAAGGATCTCGACCGGGGACGGGCCGCGGGCGGGCAAGCCGCTCAAGGCGTAGTTGTCCGCAAAGGCGATTCGCTCGCGCAGAGCGGTTCGCTGGATGTAGAGGAAGAAGCTTTCAAGACCAGCGTAGTGATCGTCGAGATTGGCTCCACCATCTGCGACTTTCGCCATGATCAGCTCGATCATGAAGGACTTGAGTTCGAAGCCGCTTGTGTCCGCGCGCCTTTGCTTGGCCCACCATTTCAGGATGCGCACTACCTGAGCGAAAGTTCCCGGATTCGCATCCTTTCGACGTTTGATGAAGTCCAGGTGCATCGGGATGCTCGTCAGTACCCGATCCTGGCCGTACCGGGTCCAGAGGTAGCCCCGCCAGTCTGGATCGCCATCGTAGAGGATTGGCGTGATTTCGACATCGAGGCCGGTGCCCTTGAACGAGATGACGACGCAGGGCTCGTCGATGTAGATGTTCTCGGGGGCAATCTGATGGTAGGTTTTCCTGAGCCGATCTGCTAGCCAGGTGAGCAGCTCTCCCAGCTTGTGCGGGGCTTGATCGCTCGCCACGTACACGGCGACATCGATGTCGTTGAGCGTTTTCAGGGCGGTCCGCTTCGCAAGGCTTCCGGAGAGGAGCATCTTCTTGAGGCCGAAGTCGGGGCTTTCGCCGAGGTAGGTTTCGAGCCGGTCGCGGAGCGTCCGGACCTGAGCACGATAAACCTTTGCCGTATCCGTCGGGAGGTTCACCTTGGCATCGGCAAAATCCTGAACATGGTCGTGGGTGACCTCAGGCGTCGAAAAATCAAAGAGCGTGGACATGTGATGTGGGGTGGAGAATGAGGATTATCCGGCAGGCTTAGAGGGGTCCGCCGTGATCGGGTAGATGCGCTCCTGCTGGATGCGTGATTTGACAATACGGATCTTCAAGAAGGCAGCTTCGGGAGTGTCCCGGAGGAGTCCTGCGAGTGACTTTATCTCGTCGGTCATTTGTAAAATTCAGTAACTTCGCGCTGCAAGCTCGCTTTCTTGGTGAGGCAACAGCAGCGGGGCGGGAGGTCAAGCTTAGCGATCCTTGTTGGATTGGCTGAGGACGGAACCGGCAAAGGTCATGGTCGTTTCGCCGTACTTGGAGCTGTCGAGCACCCGAGACGCGAGGTCCTCCATCGAGGGACCCGTCTGGTGAGAGGGAACTCGCTGAGAGGGCGCGCTTCCGGCGAGCCTCTTGGCCGTGGCGGAAGCTCCGGGGTCTTGGAGGATACGAGCTGCTTCGGAGGCGACGGATGGGCGGGTGATTTTTCGATTGGACATGGTAGCGGGTTCGATGGTGGTTTGATTACGGTTTGTGTTGCTTGAGCATGCCGGAGTCGTATAGTTCCAGGACCGAAGAAACGGGATTTCATTCCCGTTGCAAAGAACAATACGAAAGCGTATAGATCCTGCAAGCCTAAAATTTCCCGATGCCCGACCAATTCAAAGACCGCCTACGGAACGCGCGCGAATCGCGCGGTTTCACTCAAGCCGACTTGGCAAAGAAGTCCGGCCTTCAAGCCGCGGCGATTTCGCATTTTGAAACCGGGCAGAGGTCGCCCTCGTTCGACAATCTTCGGAAACTCTCGGACGCGCTCAATGTCAGCGTGGATTACCTCTTGGGTAGGATTGATGAGGAGCAGCATGGCCAGGGGATCGGAGCCGCGCCTCGCGCCCGGCAGCTTTTCCGGCATGCGGAGAATCTCACCGATCAAAGCTTCGACCTCTTGGAATCCATGGCCAAAACGCTTTGGGAGAAGGAGAACGAGCGGAAGGGCGGTGACAAGTGATCGAGCGGTCCCGCCTGAAGGCCATCCAGCGACTTGCAGGAACCACCCTCGCCGACAATGGCCTTCTGACGTCATTGCCGGTGCGGCCCAAGGAATTCGCCAAAAGGATCGGCATCAATGTCATTCCCTTCCACCCGCCCCAGCGCGATATTTCAGGGTGCTTGATGGTGGCAGGAAACACCTTTGGCATCGGCTACTCCAAAGCGATTCAGAGCGAAGGGTTTCAGAATTTCACGGTGGCCCACGAACTGGGCCACTACTTCATCGACGATCATCCAGCGGCAGTCCTGATGGACGGAAAGCATCTCTCGCGCTCGGGTTACATCTCCAAGGACCGCTACGAGCGGGAGGCGGATGCATTCGCCGCCGCGCTGTTGATGCCTTGGACATTGATCGAGCCAATCATCAAGAGAGCAGTTCCGGGCTTTGAAGCGATCAAGGTCCTGTCAGAAGCTTGCGAAAGCTCGCTAGTCGCCTCAGCCATCCGCTATTGCGAAATGACTACTGAGTGCGTCGCGGTGATTGTTTCCCACCGTGGTGCAGTGGAGTTCATGACAGCATCGAAGTTCTTCAAGCAGCTCCCGGGCCTCGACTGGTTGCGGAAGCGCGAGCAGATACCAAGAGGTGTTCCGACTCATCGTCTTGGCACCGACATGGAATGGGTTAGTTGCTGCGAGGTCGCCCTTGAAGGCTCGCTTCTCAACCAGTGGTTTCCCGACGCGGCCCAACAGGAGGTTGAGGAGGACGTGGTAGGACTCGGAAGCTACGACCGGACCCTTACCGTTCTAGTGACCGATGCAGCTCAGGAGGAGGACGACGACGACAATGAATCGGGGGACGACTACATCGATCGGTGGAAGGAAGGTCGCTTCCGTCCCCGGAAATGATCCGTTGCGACGACTGCTATGCGATCAATGGCGGGATCGTCCGGGTCCAAGTGGACGGGGTGTATCGAATCGGCAACCGTGCTTGATAGACGGCACTGTGGTCGTGTCTTCAACCTTGGAAATCTAGGCCGGTTCCTCCAAATTCCGATCGCGCTCGCCTCCGCAAAAAGAAACCCCGGTTCCTGGCACCGCCGCAATGGACGGGAGAAGGAAACACGGGGCTTACGAAGACGAAGATGCACCCGACCCGACGCCCATGCAAGCGAGATTTTACAACATCATTGAGGCCGGTTTGTCCCCGCAGCGACTTGGAGCCTACGGGAGCGACAATCCGGGTGGCTGCATCGTGCTCGCCCGCTACCTGTTGAACGCCGCTCTGGCGGAGAGCCTTTATTCGCCGCTTCAGCTTTGCGAGGTTGCCCTTCGCAATTCGATCCACGCGGAACTTTCGCGGTTGTGGGGAAGGGAGGACTGGTACGATGACCCTCGTTTCGTCCTCCTCTCGTGGGCGGCCTCCGAGGTCCAGAATGCGAAGCGCAAGATCCTCAAGACCAAGCCCGCCATCCATCCCGGAGGGGTGGTGGCCGAGCTTTCCTTCGGGTTCTGGACCAGCCTTTTCGAGCACCATTACGAGATCAACACCCCGTTTTTGCCGGGTGGCATCAAGCGGGTGTTTCCCAGCCTCCCGAAAAGCTTGCACCACCGGAAGGACCGAAAGGCGGATCTGGAGAGCATCCGGCTGCTTCGCAACCGGATTTTCCACCACGAACGCATTCTTCATTGGAAGGATCTCGATGCGAAGCATCAGTTGATCCTCGATGTCCTTTCCTGGATCAATCCGGAGCTAAGGCAAATGGCACTGGTCTTCGATCGCTACTCCGAGATCCGCACGGCAGGTCTCACACCCTGGATCGAGCGGATCCGCGCCCAATGGCCTGCACCTCCAACCTCGGCAAGTTCATAAGGGAATTCCCCAGCCTCCTCACAAGGACCAGGGGGGCCAATCAGCCACTTGAACATTCTAGAACTCGCGGCAGTCCACGCACGGAAAAATCCCCATCTTTTAAGAAATATAACGTCCTTTATGTTGCGTAATAGGTCTTCCTGTGGAGCGTGAGAAGCAGTGGGTTTATACAATATTCGCCCTCAGCCGTGGAGCAAGGGAGAGGAGTTGATTTTAACGGGCACCGCGAAATTTTTGGGTAGGCAAGGCGAGCCGATAGCTGGTTCCTTTCAATCGTCCGTGTTTAGTGAAGATACCCTTTTCCACCAGATCCTTGAGATCCCTCATGGCTGTTTTCTCCTCTGAAATTTTCGCGATCTTACGGTATTTTTCGTTCGTGAAATTCCCCTCAAACCCGGTGGTCAGCTCGTATCGGCACAGACGCTCGAAAACGCGTACCTGCCGTTCGTTCATCCCTTGTGCGTAGGCGGATTTTCTCAGCGCAGTGACCGCCATCATGCGTCTTGTTTCCTCCGCCGCCATAACGAGAATCGGCTTGAAGGCCTTCACCGGGTCGGTCAGGTCGAGGCTGCCCGTCCCGAACTGGCCGTAGTAACTCTCCTTGTGGCTCCTGATCGCCCGCGAAAGTGCGAGCGGGAAAGACAGTCCCAAATCGGACATGAGTCCCATATTCATGAGCGTCCTTCCGACCCTGCCGTTACCGTCGTGGAAGGGGTGGATACTTTCGAAATGCAGATGTCCCCGGACAGCGTTGTAGAGGGGGGTGGCTTTGTTCCTCCCGTTGAACCAATCGATGAACTCACCCATGGAGCTTTCCACCCTGTCAGGAGGGATCCCTCGATCCACGATGACCTGTCGGTCGAGCCGCCCACCGCTCACAATAAGTAGCCCGCCCATATACTTTCCACCGCGCTTGTTTCGAAAAATTGCCCGATGCAGCTCCTTGATCACATCGTGATCTAGCCGGTCGTGGGCCCGTTCGACGCCAAGCTTCATCAGATCGACTGCTGCTTGTTCTTTCTTCATCGTGTCGCCACTGATGTTTCCAAGCAGGGATTCGGTGATACCCCTTTCATCCAAAACGACACCCTCGATCTCAGAGTTGCTGAAAATCTCGGAAACCAGAAGGTCACCAGGATCAAGTTTGCTAGGCTCCATCTGCCGAAGGTCCGACACATGCCGTTTGAACGCGGCTTCGAGCGGACGTAGCGCGTCCGCGTTGTGGTAGAAATGGGGGAAATCCGGGAGCTTCCACACCGGGTTGCTATTGTCCTGTAAATTCCCGCTGTCGTTCACTTGTCCGATAATATTCCCTTTAAAGGACATTTGGCCAGCTGGAAAAACGGGGGACAGGTTTCCACAAGGGGATTCCCGGCTATTGGGACATGGCTCAAAGCCCCAGCTTCGACGCAGCTGAACTTTCCCATCCATCGCGCCGACGGATGTAGCGCATCGCGGTACGGTCGGACTTCCAGCCGCCCTGTCCCTTGATTGCCTGGATCGACGCGCCGTTTTCGGCGGCAACCGAGGCGAAGCCGGAACGCAGCGAGTGCGGTGAGAAATCGTCCCAATCTTCGAGGCCGACCGCGCGCATTCGGCTCTTGATGGTGTTGAAAACCGCCTTGTCGCTCAGGCCAGTCGAGCCGACCGAACCATCCTTGAAAACCCGCCGGAAGACCGGTCCGGACTCGATCCCGGAAATTTCCAGCCAGCCCTTGAGCGTGGCCACCGGATCGGTGGCCGGCACTTGTCCGGCGGTGATGTATTTGACCAGGCCGCGGCCTTCCTGATCGGTCTTAGACCAGCGGACGTTGATCTCCACGCCCTGCTTTCGCCATTCCAGATCTTCGACCGCGATGCGGACGAGCTCGGAACGTCGGAAAGCCCCGGCAAAGCCAATCAAGAGCATCGCGCGGTCGCGCAGTCCCAGGGTGGTGTTATTGTCGTCGCGACATTCATCGACCAGGGCGCGGGTCAGCTCGGTGGAAAGCTCGCGGGCCTGCTTCTGCTTGGTCTCGCGGTAGCGACGTCGGAGTAGCCTCAGGCACTCAACTACTACGGGTGTCGTACGTGGGTTGTCGGGCCCGAGGAAACCGGCCTTGCGGTGCGCCCATGAGACGGCGGCCGCGCGGCGTTCGACCGTTGCCATCGAGTAGCCTTCGGCGTGTTCGGTGAGAAATTGAACGAGGGCAAGCGATGAACAGGGGAGCACCGGCTGGCCGTGGTGCTGGCACCACTCGACGAAATGATTAAGATCGGAAAGATAGGCTTTCGCCGAGCCATCGGTCACGTCCTCGTCGAAGAGCGCCGCGACGACTGGCGGCAGCACCGGACGGATGGAGCCATCCGACTTCGCGAGGGAGTCCGACGGGTTCATTCCGACCTGAAAATCCAGTGTTCGATCTCACGCCGCTTGGCATCGCTGATTCCGGCATCGCGCTGGCCTTGATCATGCATCAGTCCATCGGAGGCGATCAGCAAGTCGCAGGCTTCCGCCATTTTGGCGGGCTCGGCGATCGCACGCGCGATCATCGCTTGCTCGTCGCCGGTCCACTCCTTGAGCGGAGTCATCCAGCCATGCTCCTGAGAGTCGCGTACAACGTTGTACATCGAGTGCGCGAGTTCGGCATTCACTCCGGACTCTATGGCGCGGCGTTCGAATTCCTTGTAGGGAGTTTGGGTCGTCATAAATCAGAGGGCAGGGTTGATTCGGCAAGTTCCAGGAGAATGCGCAAACGGTCCGCGGTTTCAGTTGGTAAAGGGTAGTCTTCCGGCAGACCACGGGACGCCAGATCGGAGATGATCCGGTCGCGCCGGTCGAACTCGCCAGATCTTCTTAAAATGGCTTCGAAACGTTCCTCCGATTCGCCGCCGGCCAGTAGTCGCGCCGACACTGCGGCCGCGACCGAACGAGCCACAGCGGTATCCAACCCCGAGCAAAATTCACCGAGCGGAACGAGATGCGAGCAGGTGTAGAGGCTCCAAAGGATGTGGCGGACTTTGCGCGACTGGCCGCCGTCGCTCATCAGTGCGACGGTCAGCACCGGTGCCGCCTCGTCGAGGCGGGCGAGCGCGCTGCGCTTGAGTTCTTCCGCCATGTCCGCGTTCTCAAAGAGGGAATCGAGGACTTCACGGGTTTCTTCATCGACCGGAGGCATGCGGCGGAAGCTACCACAATCCGGACGGTCACGGCAAGCCTATTACTTCCGATAATGTTCCCTTATCGGAAGCTAAAATAGAGCTAAAATGGCGACTCACGCTCACCTTTGGCTGTCGCTGCAAGATCATTTCCAGCATTGCATTGTATCGGTTGGATATAGCCTTTCCTTGAATTTCATGCTCTCCAGACCTACCTTGAAGACAGGAGGTTCAGGATGAAACGTGACGAAAAAGGCATCGAAAGAGCCCGGAAAATGCGAGGTTGGAAGACGCATCGCGGCGGCCATGCCCCGGCACCTGATTTGTTCCAAACCCATAAGGCCGGTGCTTACGACAGCTTCTGTCTCGAGTGGCTTGCCTCCCTTCGGCTTCGCAACCTCTCTCCGGCGACCATCGAGACCTACCGGTGGGCTCTCCTGCGCTACCGAAAGTGGTTACTCGCCCACCACCACGGGTCGTATAAGCGCATCTCTTCTCTCCTCACGGCTGATCACGTAGGTTCCTTCCATCACCATCTTATTGAGGAACAGGCCACCGCTCGCACCCGCGGCTATCTCCTCGCCAACCTCAAACGGCTCAGCCATTGGCTCACCGCCAAAGCAAAACTCCAACGTGATCCACTTCTTAACATCGAGACCCCAAAAGTCCCAAAAGTTCACCTTCCCACCTATCTTCCTCTCAGCACCATCGCGCTCCTCCTTGAGCTACCCGACATCTCCGACCCCCTCGGCATTCGAGACCGCGCCATCCTGGAAGTATTCTACTCCAGCGGACTGCGCCGCAAGGAGCTCTCCTGCCTTGCCCTTCAGGATCTCGATCATCACCAGCGGACAATCCAAGTCCGGTTCGGCAAGGGCGGGATACCACGAGTCGTGCCCGCCGGATCTCGCGCATTCGATTGGATCAGGTCCTACCTGACCAAAACTCGTCCACTACTGACCGACGCCTCCCCTCCCGAAGCTCCCCTCTTCGTCACCGGTTATGGAGATGCCTTCTCGCCAGGGTCAATCGGCCACCTGATCAGAGACTACCTCGACCTCGCCGGCTTTCACCATCCAGGAGCATGCCACTTATTTCGACATTCTTGCGCAACCCATCTCATGGACGGGGGTGCAGGTCTCCGTGCAATCCAACGCATCCTTGGTCACTCCCGTCTCGACACCACCGCGATTTACACTCACGTTAGCAATCAGAAACTCCTTGAGGTCCATGCAAAATGCCATCCACACGGCGATCAGGCCAGCTCATCACCGCAGCCCCCTACATCTTGTGGCTTGGACGACGAAATTGACTGAATCGAGGATGAAGCACCCAGATTAAGAGAACCTAGTCGGGAATCCCTAGCTTCGGTATAACCCCGTGCCTATGTATTACTTGCGGAACATTTCGGAAACTTCCAGGATAACCAAATATGGCTACCGTTACTACGACCCGGTGACGGGCAGGTGGCCATCTAGAGATCCGATTGGAGAGCGCGGTGGGGTGAACCTGTACGGGTTCGTTTATAACAGCCCGACGGGATGGATTGATTTCCTTGGGCGTGAGCCAGCTCCAACTGTCGGAGGTATGCCGACCGGAGGAGGCGGCCCCGGCCCGACGATTCCACTTCCTGGTCAGCCGGGATATATCCCGCCTTCAGACGGATCGCCAAGTTTTGATCCTTCCGGCAAAAAAGACAATTGCTATGGGTATGCTTGCCAAGACACCGAAGACAATTGGGGTCGAGATGGAGCGAGCCCGAACGGGGCTCGTTCTACCGACGGGTGTAAGTCATTAATGGCCGGAATCATAAAGGAGTCTGGTGGGAGCGCCAGAGAGATTGACTGCCCGGACTCTAGCAATGGCATCGATAAATGCCCGTGCAAGAAAGACGAGTACCTCGTGATGTTGTATAATGGCACCGTGGAAACAACAGAATGGGATCCGCCGGCTCCAGACTTCCATTTGTATAGGCAGGACGATGATGGGACGTTCAGTCATCAGCCGGGGTCGGGCGATCCGACGCGCTATGATGACAGCGGGAAACGCATTTTTGATCCAGAAAACGCGGATCGTGGTGGTTACAAGACAAGGTGTGGTTGTCTATGCGTGAAAGAAGGTGGATTCAATGTTCCGCTCTCGCCGTTTTAAGATTACATTATCCTATAGGTAGTAGATGTCGGACTCGCGAAAGATGGTCAATGTAGTCGGTGCCCTTACTTGTGTGTGCGGCGCTGCGGTTGCATTGCTTGTGATCCATAATTGCAATTATAATATGGATGTGGGCTGGCTGAGGTTAACTTCGGGCCGTTCCTCGGCTTCAGAGGGCGCTCCCATATTTTCAAAGGTTGGAACGTCGTCGGGATCTGTGAGAGGATTCAGTGTGTTTGTTTTTGGGAGAAAGACGTATTTCTTGCTGGAATTCTGATGAAGAGAATGAAAGGGGTCCGTGAAATACGGCGTTGGCTACGACAAAGCTAGTAGATGCGGAAGAAGGTGTCATGTGGGAATAGGGTCGGTCCGTGAAATGCGGCGTTAGATACGACAAAGCTAGTATATGCGAATTGCCTCCGAAAAAAGATGCCAGGCAAACAGTGAGATTGACCAACTTTCTGAATTTTGATAAACGATGCGCAACGTAATGAAAACCAACGACGAAGAGGTGATTGATCCGGTCGAAAGAAAAGGGTCAGGAAGAAAAGGGTCAGGAAAAGAATCTTGTAGTCGGTAGGTGAATTACCGCGTTTCTAGTAGAATGCGGCCAGGCTCCGCACCGCTGCAAAAACCCCCACTGGCGTGCTTGCACGCGAGCTGCTGGCCTCGGGGTCCTGTGACGTGCGCGGCGTAATGCGCAGTGCCAACCACCGTCACGGTCCCTGCCGCCATGCGGTCCCCTCCGTGCCGCCCCACACCTCCGCATTACCGCGCAGCAACAAGTCACCTTCGGCAAAAAGGCAGGCAGCCCCGCGCCCGGCCGCAATCCTTGCCTTCGCCTCACGGCTCGGGGAACCCCGCCACACATCCCGCCGGTGAATTCCGGGAGACGGTCACCGCCTGCCCACGGTTGCGTTCCACTCCACCGCCTCCCGGATCACCGCACACCGCCAAACCACCGCCCGCAGGCGGGCCGGGAAAGAAGGCGCATCGGGTGACTCTCCAGGTGAAGCGAGCATCACCGGCTCGCGCCCCCGCCGGGGAGCCGCCGCGTCGAGCGGAACCTGTTCGACGACCGACCGCTATTCCGCTCGACCCACCGGCCCTCCCGACGGCCAAGAGCTCCTATGGGTTTTGCCCATGGCAAAACCCCTCGGATCAACACCACGATTCACGCACCGACCCGCTTTCAAATTAGCTCTATCAGGAGGCTTTTCTGTCAAGATTTGTCGCCTGACCCGAATGGCACTGTTTTAAGCCGGATCTCGGTGGCTTTGGTGTGATCCGTCCGCCGGAGCGAGCCTGTCCTGATTCTACATAATCCTTACGGTGGTAGCGATTGAGAGTGGCAAGCGGATCGGAATTCCTTGATTTCTTGAGGATTCCTGGCCCGACAGGCCGCTTAAAACAGCGCCATTCTCGCCTGACCCCAGTTTCCCAACCAACGCTGAGTAACCGACCTTGTCCTGATCCACTGCGGTAAGGATAGAACTCACAGGCAGGACCAAGACCGCAGAGCGGGCCCTCGAGGAAGCACTCCTCGCCCGATTCGGGACACTGCGAAGCGCGCCACAAGGCATGCTCCTGCGTCAAGACAACGGGCTAATCTTTGGCTCCCGACGATATCGCGCCGTGGTCAGCGATTTCGGGCTCAACCAAGAATACATCACTCCCTACACCCCCCTGGGGTCTAAGGTCGGTCTTTTCATTTTGCATTTCTGGCCTAGGGTCAGTACCGCCTACTAGATTTGTCGTAGCCGTGCTGCCAAATGCAAAATGCAAGGACCGACCCCAGTCATGAGTCGATGACAGCGTGGAAATCAGACCAGAATCCATACAGCCACAAATTGGAAAACCAATACAACCATCTATTTAGTGCGTAACACCATTCACCCCTATTCCGCTTCTTTCATAGAGGGTGATGAAACACCCTCCATGCCCACTTCTGCATACAAGAATTTTCCATCCCGAAATACCATCGAGATCGATGAAATTCTGCAACCATTCTGAAACCGATCCTTGGTCAACACCTCATACATCAGCTCGGTATCAGACCCATCCACATTTTCGAAAGGCTTGGGCCCCATTCGTAATTTGACCTCCTCAGGTGTCAGACCCTGATCGAAGAAATCGCTCAACTCAGCGAGAGTCCAATCATCACCCAGAATCGCACTGCGTTCATGCAGATCCGCCAACTCCCCAGCATTTCCGCGATTTTTCTCAGAGGATTGATCCTGCCCCTCCTGCGAGGATGAATCGCAGGAAACAGCACCAAAGAACAAAGTCGCGACGACAAAGAACCTATTCATTTTAATTTAATATTTTTCTGTCCAATCTGCGGATACACTATCTCTCCCCCAGAAATAATCGAAGGTATATGAAGAGCTTGGCCAGCATCTTTCTCAAATAGTTTATCCTGGCCATTATAGCATCGACCTTCGTATACGCCGAGTTGAAGATAGATTATGTCATTTCTGATTAGATTTCCTGACGACTTATAGGGCGCAAGATAACTATATACGCAGCATGCATCACACCCCTTCCAGTCTTCAGATGACTTTCTCCTTTTGGCCTCTTCTTTACACTGATTATTTAGCGCTTGGATGTTCAGAAGACCCGAAATATCGCTAAGCCAATTTTGAGCCTCTTGTATAGCATCGAACCCGGCAGCAACCCCACTGGCTCTTCGGCTCGCTCTCTGATCAAGCTCGCCAGATGCTGAAGGAGAGTTTCTGTCCATATTTCTGATCACACTTCTGGTTTGGTCGGTCTCACGATTATTCCTTCGCCCTTCCTGATTCGCTGAGTTTCTTTCGCTACGTGTTGCCTCCTTCTGGTCTCTGGACTCATGCCCGAGATCATCAAATCGATCAATTGGTGAATTGAAATTAAAGCAGTATAGATTAGCGCCTCCCCGTTCCTCGATCGGATCCCTTGATGGCCAAAGAGGGATACCCGACGCGGCTTTCCGTGACTCACCGTAGTTTTCCTGATGCGTTTCTAGGGCGGCACGGCGAGTCTCTAAGCTCTCCGAAACACTTTCAGCAAAAAATCCCCAGACGC
>NZ_JBHTBS010000020.1:0-32297 GCF_042664875.1 Haloferula chungangensis
CCCAAGGATCTGCCAAACCCAACGCTTGCTTAAAAAGTGCCTCAACTGACATCCCCAGAAGCATAGAACGCAGCGACCGATACGGGAACATTCAAATCAGCCTACCCACCTCAGATCCGGTAGAGCCCCCAATTACATCGGTCGGCGTGACTTCGGTCATGGTTTGTTCACTTGGGAAACGGTTTATGGTCATGAGCAGCGTCACATCAATGCTCGCAATGATGAGATTTCGAATTTGCTTTGGGATGAATTCGGAACTGATCCCGATGAGTTTGAGACTAAGCCACCCTGTGACGGAGCAAGAGAGGCTGCCGAGGAGAAGGGACGCCGCATACCGGACCGGTTGCCGGGAAATTCAGACTATCATCCTGATAAAAACGGAGGTCTCTCGCCACCCCATCCAGGAGGTATTACGCCAGCCCATCCGTTTCAGCCGGAAGATGGTAAGCCATACAACCCCCAACCCGGAAGCGAGAATGCACCGCCTCCCACTCCCTTTTAGTATTCTGCCCTCCGATGAAGTTAGTTTGTCTCATCTTTGTTGCGCTGTTTGAACCGCTAGTGACCGCGACTGCAGAAGAGGTTTGGCCGTTGGTCGAGGTGCAATTTGAAGGGGGCTGGGAACCTCGAACAAGTGTAGTATTTGATCCTCAGAAGGGAGTGATCGTTTGGCGGAGGCAGGCCCAAGGAAGTATCGCTCCTATGACTCGAACGTTGAAGATGAAAGATCGACATGCGTACCGAAGTTTTTTGGAGGCTATGATCAATCGATTTGAGAAGGCATCGAGTGATGGGTTGCCAGCCGACGACGAGCCTCTCTACTTAGTGAGGTACGGTCGTGATTCTTCACTGGCTTTGACTACTAAAAGATTCGTGAAGCATCCAGTTTCCTTGAGCTTGATTCTAAAAGGTGAGGAAGGAGGGAAAGCCGCAATTGCCCACCTCGAAGAATTCGACAAAAGGCAAGCGCTCCTCTCATTGTTGGGTGAAATATCTTCACTTCGCGACGAGGTACTATCGGAACAAGTTGCGGACCCCGTTAAGGGGGGAGAACCGAAGGGAGAGAGCGTCAGGTGAGAATAGCGCTAATTTCACCGTTTTCCGCCTCGCTCCTCAAGCCAGGCTTTACGGGATCATTCTCGACATGGCCAAACGCGAAGCTGCCGCCCGTGCTGTGTCGAAAATCGGAGGAATTGGAATGCCGCCAGGTCCGACTCTTTGGGGCATGCCCCCCCAAGCTGCTTGGATGCTCTGGAATCGGCAACAAGCCGCACGAAATCCGAGACCACTCCTTCCCGGCGAACCACCCGATCCCACACCCCGTCCTCCAATGCCAGGTCAATCTTTTGGGAATCCCATTTCGGCTTGCCGCCGTCCCAACAAAACCGGTAACTATCCCCAAAGGCAGGCAAACTTATGAAAAACCTAAAATTCATCCTCTTAGCGCTCGTTCACTTAGTCTTTTTTGCCAACTCAGCTCAGGCTCACTATGACCCGAATATCGGACGTTGGCTATCGAGAGATCCGATTGGGGAGCAGGGAGGAATCAACCTGTATGGGTTTGTGGAGAATGATGGGGTGAATCGGTGGGAATTCTTGGGTCTAAGGCCATACGACACGGTAGGGGAAGCTAGAGACGCGATGTATGGTGCGCTTGCAAAATCGCAAATCACTTCGATCAATGCTGGACGTGATGAAATCACGAGCAAATTTGGGGATCGGTGGGACACCGCAACTTCATTTGAGGGCAAACACGTAGTGGTTGCTCGCGTGGGCCTTGGTTTCAACAACAAGACGGATGGGAAGGAGCAGACAACTGTATTTTTTCACATTGGAAGAGAGTATTCTTCTGAACTTTACTGTTTTGATGAAGGCGGGAAGAAGTATGACTACACCGATCCATTGGAGGGTCCGCTGCCAAGCATTGCTGAGGTTTCTATATCGGGGGGTGGTGTCATCTATGCAA
The DNA here is from genome assembly GCF_042664875.1 of Haloferula chungangensis. Taxonomy (NCBI): domain Bacteria; kingdom Pseudomonadati; phylum Verrucomicrobiota; class Verrucomicrobiia; order Verrucomicrobiales; family Verrucomicrobiaceae; genus Haloferula; species Haloferula chungangensis. The sequence continues at coordinate 1,967 of NZ_JBHTBS010000020.1, forward strand.
ATGACGAACGATTTACTGAATTACAATTTATCCCTAGTGCCAGGGCTGGCAATGAAGGTAAAAAACTAATAGAGATTTCACATACTCATCCGAGAAAAATGCAACTAACCCTTCAAGGCTTGGAAAAAATCAGCCCTAAAGATACAGCTATCCGAGGGCCTTCTGCGACCGATAGGGACCATATCAAGCGTCTGAGGGAGAGTATTCCCGATCTTCAAGGATCAGTGTTTGATTGGGATCAGAAGAAACATGATTATTAAATGGGAATCATGAGAATTGACGCCAAGTGCTTGTGTGTCGGGTCGCTATTAATGATATCGAATTTGGTATGTGTTTCCTGTGATCGCCAAATATCTAGCTCCCCAGATAAGAGGGACTTGGCGGAGCCTCCGGTTTTGCTCGACGATCTGCTTATTCCGGGTGCATTCAAGGATGGCGAAAAAATTTCAGTTGTAGCGTATTTGGTTAACGATGCTGACGGCTGGGTATTGTACGGTGCTAACCCTATTTTGTGGGGCGGAATGGATGATCCCTCTGGCGGATCTAGCGCCCCATTTGTAGATGTGTCGACTAGGATACCCGCTAAATTAAGCGAAATCGGTATTGTTCCGCATTCGATGGCTGGAGAGGATTTTACGATCGCCAACGACTTGGTTATCGTAGATGGGACCTTCAGAGAAGGTGAAGAATCGAAAAGGAAGCGTAATTGGGTTGAGGTAGCGAAAGTAACACTTTTCGACAATCAATAAAAAATTGTGAAATGTGACACGTTTTTATTTCACCTGTTCCTCCCCTTCTGAAAAAGGTGCCAGGAAAAAAGTAAAAAGAGGTAGTTAGTGAATTGATTTGCAATGGGTTGATGTGGATGTTGTGCGGGCGGATCTGGGGTGGCGGGGTGGCCTCAAAGGCAAAGCGACAGACACTTCAAATGCAATGCCAGCGAGGCCATCGAGCAGCACCCCGAAGACCTTGAAGATTATTACCTCGCCGTCGATTCGCTCAAGGATCGTGGTCGCAGCTATTCGCCAGACGAAGCGAAACATGAGCTGGGATTATAAGATTGAAGGGTGGCGAGGGAAAGGCACGGGGTTGGCCAGCGACAATAAGGTCGCTGCTCCGGAAGGGCGGGCTCCCCCGCACTCCAAAGTTCTAGCGCGATGCCTTGAGGGCTTCGATGCTGAGGGCGAGGTGGAAGAGGTTTGAGGTGGCGCTGCGTTTGATTTGATCCATCAGGGCGCTGAAGAGCTCGAAGGCCTCGTTCTTGTATTCCACGAGCGGATCCTTCTGACCTTGGGATCGGAGGTAGACGCCTTCGCGGAGTTCTTCCATTTCGGCCAGGTGCTCCTGCCAGCCTTGGTCGATGGCGAAAAGGATGGCGCGACGTTCTTCGCGTTCGAGGAATTCGGGAGGGGCATCGGCAATGCGCTGAACGTAGCTTTCCCGGATGCGCTTGGTGATTTCCGGTTCAATGCGATCAGGAGCAAGCTGGGATGGGTCGTCGAGTTCCAGGTGAAAATGCGAACGCACCCACTCGAGAAGGGGCTTCAAATCCAGGTTGAATGGATCGCACTCCGAGAGATGCGCATGGATGTCGTCGGCGACGCTTTCCTCGATGGTCTGGATGGCGAGTTCGCGGATGTTTTCAGTGGCCAGGGTATCATTTCGGAAGTCGTAGACGATCTCGCGCTGGAGGTTCATGACGTCGTCGAAATCGAGGACTTGCTTGCGGCCTTTGGCGTCGCGTTGTTCGAGGCGGGTCTGGGCGGCTTCGACGAGTTTTCCGAGCGAGGGGATCTTGCTGCCGCTTCTTTTCGGCTGCTCGATGAGGGCGGCCATCTGGGCGGGGTCGCCGTGGTTCCGCATCAGGTCGTCCTCGAGGGAAATGAAGAACTGCGAGGCTCCGGGATCGCCTTGACGCGAACAACGACCACGGAGTTGTCGGTCGACGCGGCGCGAGGCGTGGCGCTCGGTGGCGATGACGAACAAGCCGCCGAGTTCGGCGACGCCTTCGCCGAGTTTGATGTCGGTGCCGCGGCCGGCCATGTTGGTGGAGACGGTGACGGCACCGCGTTGGCCGGCGAGGGCGACGATGCCGGCTTCCTGCTCGTGCTGTTTGGCGTTGAGGACGGAGTGCGGGATCTTCGCGAGCTTGAGCATGCGAGCCATGGTCTCGGAGGCTTCGACCGAGGCGGTGCCGACGAGCACCGGCTGGCCGGTTTGGTGGGCGGCTTCGATGCTGCGGATGACGGCCAGGTACTTGTCGCGGCGCGTTTTGAAAAGCTGGTCGTTGCGATCGATGCGGAGGTTCGGTTTGTTGGTCGGGATGGGTAAGACATCGAGACGGTAGATGTCGTGAAACTCGGCCGCGGCGGTTTCGGCGGTGCCGGTCATACCGGCGAGTTTTTCGTAGAGGCGGAAGTAGTTCTGAATGGTGATCGTCGCGTAGGTTCGGGTCTCTTCTTCGATGGCGACGCCTTCCTTGGCTTCGACGGCCTGATGAAGACCGTCGGACCAGCGGCGCCCCGGCATTTCGCGGCCGGTGCTTTCATCGATGATCGTGACCTTGCCGCCACGCACGACGTAGTGGACATCGCGTTCGTGCAGGCAGTAGGCGGCGAGCAGTTGGGAGATGCCGTGGATGGAGGCGGCGCGTGCGTTGCGCTCTTCGTGGAGGGTCTGCTTCGCGGCGGCTCGCTGCTCGCGCGAGAGCTTCGGGTCGGCGTCGATGGCGGTGAGCTTCGCGCTGAAATCCGGCAGGGTGAAGCTGTCGGGATCATTCGGTGAAAGGAACAAGCGGCCCTTTTCCATGAGGTCGGCGTCGCGGCGTTTGTCGTCGACGGAGAAATAGAGCTCCTCCTTGAGTTCATGGATGTTTTTCCGGAAAGCCTGCTGCTGATAGCGGAGTTCGGTTTTTTCCAGAAGCCGGCGCAGTTCGGCGCTTTCCATGAAGCGCAGGAACTGGCGGTGGCGGGGTTGGCCGAGTTTGAGTTTGAGGAGGGCCAGGCCGGCGCCGGCTTGGTCGCCGGATTCTAACAGACGCTTCACGTCGGCGGCGAGTTGGTTGCAGAGGGCGGTCTGGACTTTGACGAGTTTCTGGACGCCCGGCTTGAGCTCGAGAAGCGGCTGGGAGGATTGATCGGTGGGGCCGGTGATGATCAAGGGCGTGCGGGCGTCGTCGATGAGGATGGAATCCACTTCGTCGAGGATGGCGAGGTAGTGGCCGCGCTGGACCTGCTCGTCGTGGCTTTGGGCCATGCCGTTGTCGCGGAGGTAATCGAAGCCGAATTCGGAATTCGTGCCGTAGGTGATGTCGCAAGCGTAGGCGCTTTGGCGTTCTTTCGAGCGCATCTGGTTTTGCAGGCAGCCGACGCTGAGGCCAAGGGAACGGTAGAGCGCGCCCATCCATTCGGAGTCACGCTTGGCGAGGTAGTCGTTGACGGTGACGACGTGGACTCCGAGGCCTGTTAGGGCGTTGAGGTAGACGGGCAGGGTGGCGACGAGGGTTTTGCCTTCGCCGGTTTGCATTTCGGCGATGAGGCCGCGGTGGAGGGCGATGCCGCCGATGAGTTGGACATCGAAGTGGACCATGTCCCATTTCAGGGGCTGGCCGCTGACGAGAATTTCGGTTCCGCAGAGTCGGCGCGCGGCATTCTTTACGACCGCGTAGGCGTCCGGGAGGATCTGGAGGAGGTACTTGGCGCGGGCTTTGGCGAAGTGGTCCTCGACGTGATGGAAGGCGGACTTGGCGCTCTCGATCGCTTCGGGAGTGGGGGCGACATCTGCAGGGAGGGAGGGGAATTCCTTGCGGAGGGAACTGAGGCGTTGCTGGAGGGCGCTGGCGGTTTCCTTGAGCGCGGCTTCGTCCATCTGATCGACCACGGTCTTGGTGGCAACCTTCAGCGGATGGTAGCGGGCGAGATGGTCCTGCCATTGGGCGGTCAGCTCGCGGAGGGTGTCGGCGGGTTCTTGTTGGAGTTTTGCCTCGATGTCGTTGATGCGTTTGACGATCGGGCGGATGCGGCTGAGCTCGCGCTCGTTCTTGCTGCCGAAAATTTGAGGAAGAGAAAAAGTGATCATAAAAAATGGATGACTGGCTGCGGAGGTTTTTCCGCAGGAAAGATGAAGTGGTTCGAATAGCAGGTGCCATGAAATGGCGGGGAGCCTGCCGGAGGGGCAGGTGGGTAGGCGTGACTTCCCTGCAGGTCAGGAGGCACTCGAGCCCGTGTTAGGCGAGTGCGGAACGGGAGTCGCGATCAGCAATTGGCTGGCGCCGGGGGCGCGCGTCCCTGGACGGCGCCGCTGCGGCGGATGGTCTCGATCCGGCTGATGAGCGGACCGATGGCGAGACGCAGGCCGGCAGGAACTGTGAGATTGCTGCCGTGGTTGGCGTTCCCTGTGAGTCCGAGGAGAGGAGTGGTGGGCGTGCTCGACGGATTGGTATCGTTCGCGAGCTGGGTGACGCTGCCGCCGTCAAGGTGGGCGGATTTTCGCAACGAGGCCTTTTGTTGGGCCAGCACGTTGCATCCGAACAAAGCAACCAAGGCGAAGACCCAGGGGATCAGCACGTGTGGATGGAGCTTTTGCCGGAAAGTGGTCATGGAGGGTCAGCTTGGGCTGACGGAGAGCAGAGTCGTGGGGCTGGGGAATTTGTCAAATCCGATTGGAGCGCGGACTTTAATCCGCCAGGGTTGCGATATCGAGCGGACTAAAGTCCGCGCTCCGATGGTTCCCATCGGATGCCGATGCTGGAGAAGGGCCAGTCTTCGGCGGTTTGGCAAAGACCTGCTTTGACAGGGTTCTGGTGGATGTAGTTGAGAGATCGGTAGAAGTGGGATTCGTCGCGGATGAAGCGGTCGTAGAAGTCGGGCTGCCAAAGGGTTCCTGCTTGATTGAGAAGGCGATTGATTTGGACGGCGGATCCTCCCTTCCATTGTTTGACGATCATTGGGAGCGGATCGTCTTTCAGCAAACGGACCAAGACATGGACGTGATTGGGCATGATGCACCAAGCGAGCAGTTTGTAATCGTGAGGATGGCCGGAGATGAGTTCATCCTGGAGGACGGTGGCCACTTCAGGTTCGCGAAGAAGGCATGCGCCGTGGCCAACGTCTTCGAACTTTGCGATGCGGCGGTGGAGTTCGCTGGATGCTCGGTCGGAGATCTCTTTGTCCGGGGAGTTCAGCATGGCTGAGAGTTCCTCTTTCCAGTCGTTGATGACTTTCTTCGGGACGGAGTCGGCGAGGCGGAAGGTGATCGCTTGTACGGAGTCGGGGTAATCGCGGTGGGGGAGATATCCGCGGGTGTAGGTGCCTTTGTGCTCCATGGAGCACGGAATCTAGCCCGCCTGTTTGGCGGGGGGGAAGCTGGAGTTTCGGGCGGACTAAAGTCCGCGCTCCGTTAGAGGACGTCGCCGTAGAGGGTGAAGCCGGTGCACTCGTTGACCTTAATGTCGAGGATCTGGCCGGTGAGCTTGGCTTGGTCACCCTTGAAAATGAGGATCTTGTTCTGCGGGGTGCGGCCGGTGAGGGTCTCCTTGTTGTTCTTGGAGAGGCCTTCGCAAAGGACCTGCTGGACGCTGCCGACGAGGGCGTGGTTTTTTTCCTGGGCGAGCCGGTCGACGACGGCAAGAAGCCGCTGGTTGCGCTCTTCCTTCACGCGCTCGGGGAGCTGGTCATCCATCTCGGCGGCGGGGGTGTCCTTGCGCTTGGAGTAGCGGAAGACGAAGGCGTTGTCGAACTGGAGGCGCTCGACGGTGTCGATGGTGGCCTGGAAGTCTTCTTCGGTCTCGCCGGGAAAGCCGACGATGATGTCGGTGGTGATGGCGATGTCCGGACGGGCGGCCTTCATCTTTTCGCAGATCTCGATGAACTTGGCGTTCTTATACGGACGGCGCATCGCCTTGAGAATGCGGTCGCTGCCGGATTGCATCGGGAAATGGATGTGCGAGCAGAGCTTCGGGAGGTAGGTGAAGGCGGCGACGAGGTCGTCGCGGTAGCCGATCGGATGCGGCGAGGTGAAGCGGATGCGCTCGATGCCCTCAACGCCGTGAACAGCTTCGAGGAGTTGGACGAAGGGCGACTTGCCATCGACTTTCTCGAACTCGGTGCGGCCGTAGAGGTTGACGATCTGGCCTAACAGAGTGATCTCCTTGACGCCGTGGGAGGCGAGCATTCTGACCTCGTCGACGATCTCCGAAATCGGGCGGCCGCGTTCTTTTCCACGGGTGTCGGGGACGATGCAGAACGAGCAACGCATGTTGCAGCCCTGCATGATGGAGACGAAGGCAGAGGCGTTGTGCTCTTTGGGAACGTGGTCGCGGATGGTGTTCTGTGAGCCGCTTTCTTCTTCGACGTCGCAGACGTTTTCGCCGTGGAGCGAGAGTTCGAGTTCGTCCATGCGGCGTTCGAGACGGCGCTGGAGGATGCGGTCGACGTATTCGAAGACCTTGTGGTATTTCTGGGTGCCGACGACGACATCGAGGTGCGGGACTTTTTCGAAGAGCTCGGGTCCGCGTGACTGGGCCATGCAGCCCATGAAGCCGTAGACCACGTGTGGCTTTTGTTTCCGGTGGGAACCCATGTGGCCCATTTTTCCGAGTGCCTTCTGCTCGGCCTGATCACGGACGGAGCAGGTGTTGATGAGGATGGCATCGGCCTCCGCTTCGTTGCCGGTGACGGTGTAGCCGCCTTCGCTGAACATCTGCGCGACCTGTTCGGAATCGCGCTCGTTCATCTGGCAACCGTAGGTGCGAATGTGGACCTTGGGCATGGTGGGGGGAAGGGATTAGGGATCTCCGGTGATTGTTCAATGGTAAATCAGGGCCGAGCCCTGATCTGAGAAGTGCGTCTTCGGTGGTGGTGAAGGACCCCGGGGTGGTCGTCGCTGACGCTCCTCGACCCCGGGCTAGCTTCTGTAGCCCATTCAGGGCAAAGAATCAGGGCAGAATCATGAAGATGCCGCCTTGGGAGGCCCAGTCGGCAACGGCGACGGGGACCCAGCGGCGTTCGTAACTCGGGCCCCAGGAGTCGGAAACCGCGAATTCCTGGGTGGCTTCGTTGTAGCCCACGATCATGCAGATGTGGTGGTTGCTTTCGACGCGCTCGGTTTCGATGAGGGCTTCGTTTTCCTCGGCAATGGTGGTGGCCCAGGCGTTCCAGTCGGTGACGTTCCGGCGACGCTTGGTGTTGTTGTTGGCGATTTGGTTGTATTCATCGAGCGAGCGCATGGCCCAAATCACGGGAATGCCGTCATCGATGTATTTCTGAACGTCGCGGATGCGGAGCTTCTTGGTGCGCTCATCTTTGGGGCGCCGACCTTTGCGGTAGACCTGGGAGCGGACGTTCTCGAGCAGTTTGCCAACCGAGGTGCCACCACCGATGGAGGTTTCGCCGATCATGGCGAGGAGATACATGTCGGCGTCGATTCCCATGGTACGCATTGCGCGTTCAAAGGTAGCGGGCACGCAGTAGCCCTTGGGTCCCTGATTTACCATGGGGATCTGGCTGAGGTAGACGTCGCCGTTTTTTTCGCGCTTCACATCGGAGGCGAGGCGCTTTTTGAGATCCATGTCGGCGACCTTGCCGGTTTTCCCGCCGGATTCGGCAAGTTCGAGGGGGACGATGGAAAGGGAGACGTACTCGTTCTCCTCGCTGGAGAGGAGGAGCGAGTGGCCGTTCCAGTCCCAGCGTCTGACGGTTCGGCGACTTTTTCCTTCGCCGTAACGCTGGGTTTCGGCCTCGCCAAGGGCGGAGGAAATGGCCTTTTCGATGGCCCGCTCGTCGTTTTCCATCGCTTCGGCGAGCGATTTGATGGTGGCTTCGCTGCCTCCTTCGAAGTGATCGGCCCCCATGCCGGCGGTGCTGCCGAAGTCGCCTTTGTTGGCAAAGACGGCGGAGAGATTCGTCGGGTGGCCCTGCTCATCCGCGTAGAGGGCGACGGAGTATGGGCGGGTGCCGAAGAGCTTGTAGTCAGGCCGGGCGTAGAGTCGCCAGCTGGTGCTGTGCCTGGTTTTCGATTCGACGGGCAGCCCCAGGGCTTTGGCGATCTCCCTGGCGTCGCGAACTTCGAAAGGAGTGCCGGCGAAAAGGGGCTTGCCGACGGTTTGAGCCAGCTTGGCAAGCTCGGTACTGAGCTCGCGGGCCTCCGCCCGGAAGCGTTCGCGGTCGCCATCGGGCAGCAGACCGGGAGCAACCTCGAAGAGGCGGCCGTCGTTCTGGCGCCGGAGCAGGTAGCGGTCATCGCGAATCCCTTCGAAGCGAACCATCAGGCTGCTGCCTTGATCGTCCCGAATGGGGCGCCATTCGCCGACTTTTGCCGGGGAAGGATGGATCGATGCGATGAGGAGCGCGAAAAACAGGCGATTCATGGGTTTGGGTGGATTTATAACGCTGCCGCGGGCGGATTTCGTTGGGGAAAATGCGAGCTGACAGGGTGGTCGCCCGCGATTCGTCGCGGGTTTCGGGCGCTCCCATGGCGGTGAAATCTGTCTGGCAAGGTTCCCTGAGGGCTTGCAAGTCGTCGGATCGGTGTCGATGCTGCCGCCGATGTTCGATTTCATGCTGCCCCGCTGGAAAAAGGAGGCGAAGCACCTCTACAAGGGGTCGAAAAAATTTCTCCACTACAAGCGGGATCTCCTCAAGGAAGGCCGCGTCGAGGAAATCGAGTCGCGTCGCAGCGATCTGCTCGCCGCGATGAAGGGAGGCGATAAGGAAGCGACGATCGAGGCAGGCAAGCAATTGCGCGCGACCTGTGAACAGGCGATGCCCCGCGCGACCCGTCAGAACGGATGGGAGGAAAACGTGGAGGTGATTTTTGTCGCGCTGGTGGTGGCGCTCGGACTGCGGGCCTATGTTTTGCAGCCATTCAGGATTCCGACGGGTTCGATGCAGCCGACATTGAACGGCATCGTCATCGATCAGGGGGGTGAAGACTTCAAATCGCCATGGATTGGCAAAAGGGCTTTCGATTGGGTCTTCAGTGGCCGCTCCTACCGCGATATCGTGGCGGAAAATGATGTAACCGTGGTGGGAGTGAAGGACGCCTCCTGGTTCCTTTTCACGCGATCGAAAGTGAGCTTCAGCGATGGGACGACCGTTTCCATTCCCGCAGCGACCGGAGAGACCAGTGGTTTGGTCTTCGAGGATGTGGATGGCGACGGGCAACCTGACCGAGGACGTTCCTACAAAAAGGGGGAGTCCATCTTGCGTGGATCGATCACCACGGGCGACCTCGTGCTGGTCGACAAGTTTTCCTATCACTTTCGCAAGCCGAAGCGGGGTGAGGTTTTCGTTTTTGATACCCGCGCGATCCCGACTCAGCAGCAGGTGCCGGGGCGGATGAATGATCAGTCCGGCGGGTCCCACTACATCAAGCGCCTGTGTGGCGTGCCGGGTGATGTCTTGAGTATCGAGCAGCCCGATCTGCTGATCGACGGGAAGATCGCCCAAGAGCCGGGAATTCGGCGGGTTGCCGAACTTCAGGGCGCCTATGGGGGACCGGGCAGGCCTGGCTATCATCTTACGGGTCCGGTCAAGGCTCGGGGATATCCCTATGCTCAGCTGGAGCGGGAAGGGGATTCACTTGCCCTCAGGGCGGACCTTCCGCCGGCCATGCGCGAGTATGCCGCGCTGGGTGATAACACCGGGAACTCCCTGGATTCAAGGTATTGGGGGCAGGTTCACGGCTTCAACGTCCTCGGTCCCGCGATGTTTGCCTTGTGGCCCTTTGGCTCAGGACACTGGGGATTCATCGATTGAGCCTGTTCTGGCCTCGCTCCTGCTGCGCAAATGCACGCATTTCATTTTCGCTGATAGGAACCAATGCTGCCGACCTCATTTGCACCTCATCTGCATGACTGAAGCCGCTAAAATCACCAGCCAAGCAAAGTCCAACCTGGCCTTTGCCTTGCGCATCCTGCCCAAGGAGCGGCGCGATGATGCGGTGATTTTTTACGCCTTCTGTCGCGTGATCGATGATCTCGCCGATGATCTCGGCGTGCCGGTCGAGCAGCGTGAGAAAGGTCTCATGGAATGGCGGGAAGGACTTGAGGAAGGATTTCCAAATGGCGATGCACTCCAGCTCGACGTGCTCGCCATGCAGCAGCGTCGCCAGATTCCGACCGAGCTGTTGGTTGCGATTGTCGATGGCTGCCGGATGGATCTCCGGCCTCAGCGTTTCGAGACCTGGGACGAGCTTTCGGGATACACCTGGAAGGTCGCATGTGCCGTCGGACTGATCGCCATGCGGATCTTTGGTGGCGAAGTTCCAGGCTGTGAAAAGTATGCGGTCGCTCTCGGGCATGCCCTGCAAATCACCAACATCCTGCGCGACGTGCGTGAAGACTTCGACAACGGAGGTAGGATCTATCTGCCGATTGAGGATCTGCGAAAGTTCGGCTACAGCGAGGGGGACCTTGCGGGAAAAGTGCAGGACGAGAGATTCTTCAAGCTGATGAACTACGAAGCGGATCGCGCGGAGGGCTTCTATCGGGAAGCCGAGGCGTCACTTCAGAATGTCGATCGCAAGGCCATGGTCGCTGCCGAGGTGATGCGGGAAATCTATCAGACCCTGCTGGGCAAGATGCGCAGGGACGGCTTCCGCGTCCACGAGCAGCGTTACCGGCTTTCGAAAGCGCGCAAGATGACGATCTTCTCCAAGCACCTGATGCGTGGAGCCATGGCGTGAATATCCTTTGCGGGATTTCGTTTAACAGATCCATGAATGCCCTTCGATTCTTTGCCCTCGCGGGTGCCGGACTGATGATTCCGATTTCCTCATGCAGCAGCTATCAGCAGCAGGCCGGAGTGATCGGTGGATTGGCGGGCGCGGGACTGGGAGCGGCATTCGGGGATGATCATCAGGATGCCGTCGCGGGCGCCTTGGTGGGCGCCGCCGTCGGTGCCGGTGGTGCGGCGCTGCATGAAAAAAGCCGCCAGAATCCCGCGCAGGATACCCGCCAATACGAGCGCTACGGCATCCCGCCGGATCAGCCACAGCCGCCGCCGGTGAGGCAGGGCATCCACGAACCTCAACTTAGCCCGGCGGTGGACCCCGAGCCGCCGACGTCGAGCTATCCTGTCGCGCGACGAACCGACCATCCCCACGAAGTGGAAAGCCCTTATCCACCGAATCACCGGATCAATGTCGAAGGTTTCAGCAGTGGCCAACTGGCGAAGGATCCAAAGAGTGGAAAGATCTTCCGGATACCTTGAGGCTTGTTGATTTTTTCGAGGCCGAGACGAGAAGGACGCCTAGTTTGACGGATTTCACGAATTTGATGAACGCTTTTCTTGGCGGTCCTGGCGTCCTGGCGTTTCAACTTCCCGAATTGCAGGCCGAATTATCCAATGGATGGGCTTTCTGAAGAGGCGGGCGATTTTTGGCGCTTTCCATGTGTGGAGGCAGGCATTTGACTGCCGCCCATGACTCGCCCCGACGAACGCCAGAACGACCAACTCCGCCCGATTTCCTTCATTCCCGATGTGGCTCCACACTCGAATGGCTCGGTGCTGGTTTCCTTCGGCAATACCCGGGTGATCTGCACGGCGACGATCGAGGACGATGTGCCGCGCTGGATGAAGCAGCAACGCGTCGCCGGTGGCTGGGTGACGGCGGAGTATTCAATGCTGCCTTACTCGACGCTTGATCGGAAATCTCGCGACATTTCACGCGGCAAGCTCGACGGTCGTTCTTCGGAAATCCAGCGCCTGATTGGTCGCGCGCTCCGTGCGGTGGTCGATTTGAAAAAGCTCGGCCAGCGGACGGTATGGATCGATTGCGATGTCCTTCAGGCCGACGGTGGCACGCGCACGGCATCGGTGACCGGTGGGTGTGTGGCAATGGCGATCGCGCTGAATCGATTGATGGGTGCCGGCAAGCTCAAGGAGTTTCCCCTCACGCAATTGGTCGCGGCGATTTCGGCAGGTGTCTATCAGGACGTGCCGGTGCTCGATCTGAACTACCCGGAAGACAAGAATGCGTCGGTTGACTTCAATGTTGTGATGACCGAGCGGCTCGAGTTCGTCGAGGTTCAGGGCAGCGGTGAAGAAGCGGTCTTCACCAGCGAGCAGATGGATGCCATGCTGGCCCTCGCGAAGAAGGGTGTGGGTGAGTTGATCACCCTGCAGAAGGCGGCGATTCTTGAAGCGGATCGTCCGGGTGGGGATGCGTTTGCGAGCCTCGCGGCAGCATTCAAGAAGTGAGCGATGAAAGGGGCGACGGTTTCGACGAAGATCCCGGCGCCCGGCGCTGAGGTCTTCGCGCTGTTGCACGACTATGAACGTCGTCTGGAGTGGGATACCCTGCTGTGTGAGGCGCGTCTAACAGGTGGCTTCAAGGCAGCGGAAAAAGGCGCGACCTCGGTTTGCGTGGGGCGTGACTTTTTCGGCAAGGTGGCGATGGAGACGCGCTATGTGAGCTTCGAGCCGGGGCGCCTGGCGGCAGTTGAGCTGGTGGGAAAGCCGTGGTTCTTTGAGAAATTCGCAGCTTCGATCCGCCATGACGATGTCGATGGCGGATCAATGATCACCTACAAGTTCCGCTTTGCCGCGAAGCCACGCTGGCTGGCGTGGGCGATGGAGCCGATGATGCTGGGGTATTTGAAACACGAGACCGCGAAGAGGCTGGAGGCTCTGGCGTCGGTGTGGGGCCGCGTTTGAAGCGGAGCAGGTTGCAATGGATGGAATGCAGGGTGCACAGCACGGCCTGCCCTGCTGGTCGCGTTTGCAAGCTCTCAGGTCGCCCCGTCAGGGGATGGAGCGCCCCGCGGAACTTGGCCCGGTTGATGCGAGGTCCCCAGCTCAATCTACTTCGCTTAGTACCCGTGATGATGAAACAAAAAGTCCCTCAATCGATTCTGATCAGCTTCGGAATCGCCGCCCTATGGTCATGCGCTCAGGGAGATCAGGCTCGCGACAATGATGCCGACGTGATCGACCGGCTGTCCAAGTCCGAGCCAGTCGAGGTCGAGACCGCCATCGGCCCGCTGACGCTCGATCCGCCCTATAAAACCGCTTCGGCGCGAAATCAGTCGAAGATGGTGAAATGGAAGGACGACGCGACACCCGTGGCGCCGGAAGGATTCGTGGTGACACGTTATGCCGACGAACTGAAGCACCCTCGCCGCACCTATGTGGGAAAGAACGGCGATGTCTTTGTGGTGGAATCCAACACCCGCGGGAGTGCGGACCGCATCACCTTGCTGCGGGATCAGGATGGGAACGGTCGTCCTGATGAAAAGGGAGTCTATCTTGAAGGGCTCAAACAGCCCTACGGCATGCTCATTCTCGATGGCTACTTTTACGTCGCGAACACCGATTCCCTGATGCGTTATCCCTACAAGGAAGGGGTCGCCAGGATCGAGGCGAAGGGGGAGAAAATCCTCGATCTCCCAGCGGGCGGTTACAACAACCACTGGACGCGAAACCTCATCGCAAGCAAGGATGGAAAGAAGATCTACGTGACCGTCGGCTCTGCCAGCAATGTCGGCGAGTATGGGATGGAGCGGGAGAAAAGACGGGCAGCGATCCTCGAAATCAACCCCGATGGTTCGGACGAACGCATCTATGCGTCGGGCTTGAGAAATCCAGTGGGAGTCGATTGGAATCCCGGAACGGGCGAGCTTTGGAGCGTCATCAATGAGCGCGATGAACTGGGCGACAATCTGGTGCCCGACTATCTAACAAGCGTCCGTGAGGACGGGTGGTATGGCTGGCCCTATTCCTACTACGGTCAGATCAAGGATCCCCGCTGGAGCCACAGTCCTCACCAGGACTTGGTGGATAAGGCGATCATTCCTGATGTTCCGCTTGGAAATCACACCGCGAGCCTCGGTCTCGCGTTCCATTCAGGGAAGGGCTTGCCTGAGAAATACGCGGGCGGTGCTTTCGTGGGTCAACACGGTTCCTGGAACCGCTCGAAGCTGTCCGGTTACAAAGTGGTGTTTGTTCCTTTCGATGACGAGGGTAAGCCACAGCAGCCCGAGGATTTCCTCACCGGCTTCATCGCGGACCCGGAAAAGAATACCGTCTACGGCAGGCCGGTCGGGATCTCGGTTCTCCCGGACGGCTCGATCCTGGTATGCGATGACGATGCCGGAATCATCTGGCGGGTGGCCGCCAAATGAGGACGGGTTTCAAGGGACGGCCTATCCTCATCGCGCGACTTGTCGAGTAACGCAGATACTGGAGCCGCCCTCTTTTCGCTCGAAAAATCCCGACGAGGTTGCGGCGTGAGGGCGCGCCGCCTCCTAACGGATTTCCTGCGCGCCAAAGTAAGGGACGAGCGCTTCGGGGATTTTGATGGATCCGTCGGGTTGCTGGTACTGCTCTAACAAGGCGACGTAGAGGCGTGGAAGGGCAGTGCCGGAACCGTTGAGGGTGTGGCAGAAGCGGTTCTTTCCTTCGCTGTCCTTGAAGCGCAGCTTCATGCGGCGGGCCTGGTAGTCGGTGAAGCACGAGCAGCTCGAGACTTCGAGGTATTTTCCCTGACCGGGTGCCCAGACCTCGATGTCGTAGGTCTTGGCGGACGAAAATCCGATGTCACCGGTGCAGAGCTCGATGGTTCGGTAGTGCAGGCCGAGTTTCTCGAGAATCGCCTGGGCATGACCTAACAAATTTTCGAGTTCGTCGAAGGACTTGTCGGGATGCACGACCTGGACCAGTTCGACCTTGTCGAACTGGTGCATGCGGATGATGCCGCGGTTGTCGCGTCCGGCGCTGCCGGCTTCACGGCGGAAACATGGCGTGTGCGCGCAGAGCTTGATCGGCAGATCGGCCTCGGCGAGCAGGGTGTCGCGGTAAAGGTTGGTGACGGGGACCTCGGCGGTGGGAGCGAGGAACATCTGGTTGCGACCGTCCTCACCGGCGTCGGTGCCATACATGTCGTCCTCGAATTTCGGCAACTGACCGGTGCCTTCCATGCACTCACGTTTGACGACGTGCGGCACGTTGACTTCCTCGTAGCCGTGTTCGCCGCTTTGGGTGTCTAACAGGAAGTTGATGAGTGCGCGTTCGAGGCGGGCGCCCTTTCCCCGATAAACGGCGAAGCCGGATCCGGCAATGCGGGTGCCATCGTCGATCGAAATCAGGCCGAGGGCTTCGGCCAGATCGAGGTGGTCCTTCGCTTCGTCGACCTTTGGCTTTTCACCCCATTCGCGAATGATCGGGTTGGCCTCTTCATCGGCACCGACCGGGCACCCTTCGTGAGGGACGTTCGGGATGTTGAGAAGCAGGTCGGTCTGCTCCGCCGATGCGGTTTCGGCTTCGGTGTCGATGGCGGCGATGCGCTCGTTGATGCTGCGGACCTCGGCTTCGATGGCGGAGGTGTCTTCGCCCTTGGACTTGAGCATGCCGATCTGCTTGGAGGTCGACTTGCGTTCGGACTGAAGCTGCTGCTTCTCGGTCTCGGCTTTGCGGCGGGTTTCGTCGCAGGCGAGGACCTTGTCAATGAGGGTCCAATGGTCGCCACCGCGGGCCTTGAGGCGCTCACGGATGGCGTCGGTGTTTTCACGGATCTCGCGAATATCGAGCATGGCGGGACAGGGCTTAGTCCATCCGACCCGGAAGGTCCAATGGTAAGACGTGAGAGTTTTGCCTCAGGCGACCGTGATTACTCCTCGTCGAAGTCCTTTTTGCTCCCCTTGAGGATGACAAGGCGCTCCTTGATACGGGTAATCGCCTGTTCGGAGCGGTCGATGACCCGGTCGTTCGTCGAGTTTTCGCCAAAGTCCTGGATGATCTCAATCGGCCACTCGGATTGGGCGATCTGGACGAGTCCGGAAATGACGGTGTCCTGTTCCTTGGGAGTCTTGGCATTTTCAGAAAGACGTCGCCACATCGCTTCGGTCTTCTCGTCACTGCGCTTGCGCTTGTCATCCATGAGGAAAACGTAGCCGGCGGTGAAGGCTTTCGGACGGACCGTATCATCGGACTGAGCTTCGAGAAACTCCATGAGCGGCTCAAACATCGAGTCATCGGGCCAGGATTTCATCGCTTCGATGGTGGCGAGCTGGTCGAGCATGTTGTCGCCTTCGAGAATGCCTTCCAAAACTTTACGGGACTCGGGACCTCCGGCGACGCCGAGCAGGCGGATCATCGTGCGGCGGGTGCTGTCGTCGCTGGCTTCGGCATAGGCATCGGCGAGGGTCTGACCCCATTTCTCCCGATGCGTGGAACGCTTGAGAATGCCTTCAAGTGCCCCTTCAGCGGCCTTGCGGATGGCGTTGGAAGGGCTGAACTGGATGATGTCGATGAAGTCATCAACCTGATCCTCACCGCCGATTTCCGTGAGCGCGGTGAGCGCGGCGGCAGCGACTTGCTCGTTCTGTGTCGTCTTCGAGTAGTTGAGCAGATAGTTGAGCGAGGAAGGATTCGCCCGCTTGCGCAGCACCCGGCTGAGAAGTGAGACACGGATATCGTCGTTGAGCGTTTCCTTGGTGGCAAATTGGGCGATCGCTTCGTCGACGTCGGTGCCGTCGGTGCTCTGGGCAATCGCGAGGGCCTTGTAGACGGTTTCGCGCGAGGTGTTGGCGCCGGTTCCAACGGAGTCCAGAAGGATCTTCAGGTCGTCTTTGTTGACGGGAAGCTCTTTGGTGGTGGGCATGGCGGTGATCGTCACCAGCTCATTGTAGCGCTTGTTGATCTTGTTGGTCCCCATTTTGGTGACGATCATCCAGGAGACGAGCAGGATGAGCACGCCGAGGACGCTGAAAATCACGATCTTCGCACTGCTGCTGAGACCTTTCGGTGGTTTTGGCGTGCTGCCGATCGTGGTGTGACCGAAGCTGCTTGCTTCAGTCGCGGCTGGACCCGTGGCCTGAACGGCTTGAGCGGTCGGGACGGCTTGCGCGGTCGGGACGGCCCGAGCGGGTTTGGCGGTGGCGGTGGAAGTCGGAACAACTTCGGCCGTTGGCGAGGCGGTCGCCACTTTCGGAGGAACGTTGGGAATAACGGCTGCCGCTGGCGGCGGTGCATCGGGAGAAGCTTCAGGACCCGCTGAGACGAGGGTTTGTTGGTCCGTGGTGTGCAGACTTGGCGGCGCGTCTTCGGGCGGCTTGAGTGGCTTGGGCATGGTCTGCGTCACTGGCGGTGCTGGCCGCACCTCGGATGCGGGGCTGGGCGCGACAGGCGCGGGGGCAACAGGCTCGGCACCGGGAACGAGCAGGCGGGGACGTTTCGGAGCGGGCGGTTGCGGGTCGGGAGTCATGGATTGAGTGATGGGGACGTCGAGCTGGATGAAGGTTTGAAGGGCTTCGCGGGTATTTTCAGGTCGATCTTCGGGCAAGCGGTTCATGTGCCACATGATCCAGTCACAGACCCAGCTAGGGATGTCGGGGCGTAACTCCGATACCGGAACGACACGGTGTTCGAGGTGAGCGGCCATGACTTGTTGACCGGTTTCCCCTTGAAACGGCATCACGCCCGTTAGAGCGAAATAGTAAACGCAGCCGATCGCATACATGTCGGTGCGCTTGTCGATTTTCTTCCGCTCGAACTGCTCGGGCGCCATGAAAAAGATCGAGCCATAAACGGCATCGCCATCGGTAACGTCCTGAAAGATGGGTTCGGCGGCAAACTTGGCGAGACCGAAGTCGACGATCTTGACCTGAAACTTTCCGGAAGGCAGCCAGTTGAGCATCAGGTTCGACGGCTTCAGGTCGCGGTGGACGAGGCCGAGATCCTGGGCGGCGATGAGACCTTCCTGCACCTGCATGGCAAACTCACGGAAATCTTTCCAGGTGAGCGGCGCCGAGGATTCGACGATTTCATCGATCGTCTTGCCTTTGAGCAACTCCATCACGACGAAGGGACCTTCTTCGTCGGTGCCGACATCGTAGATGGTGACGATATGGGGATGCTGGAGGGCGGCGAGGGCACCGGTCTCCTGAGTCATCTGTTTGGTGGCCTCCGCGTTGTGAGGCACATCGTCACTGGTTGAGATGCGTTTGATCGCAACTTCCCGCTTTAGAGTCCTGTCGTAGGCGCGGTAAACAGCTCCCAAGCCTCCCTGGCCGAGCTTGTCCCGAATTTCATAGCGGTCCTGCATGATGGGTTACACAAAAACTGGCCCTCCGAGGCTGGGGGTGCAACGAAGAATCGCGTGATCCTACGAGGCGGCTTTGCGGATATTCTCTTGCCTCCAATGGGTTGGAGAATTGCCGACAATCCGTGCGAAGCTGCGGTTGAACTGAGAAAGCGACTGATAACCGACGAGGAAGGCAATCTCAGAGACCCGCATTTCCGGCTTAAGAAGCTCCTTTTTGGCCCACTCGACGCGGCAGCGGTTCACGTAGTCAGTTAAGGTTAGGCCGGTGGCTTCTTTGAAAAGTCGGCAAAAGTGTGACTCACTGAGACCGGCTTCCCGGGCCACGGAGCCGAGGGGAAGCGGCGAGTCGAGATGCTCGTGAATGTACTTACGAGCCTTGGCGATGGCGGCGGGCTCACTGCCTTCTTCGATGATTGCGAGGGACTCGGCGTGCTGGCTGAGTTGGGCGGCGAAGCTCTCCAGAAGCGTGACCATGCTGGCGTAGCGTTCCGGTTCGACGGTGCGGGTTTGGAAGTAGGCTTCCCGAAGTGACGCTTCGGTGCCCTCTTCGATCGAGCGACGACCAAGTTTCCCCAGAAAGGAGACGAAGTCGGACTCCTCAGGCACCTTGGTGAAGACTTGTCCGGTTTTGAGGAATCCGATGGTGGTCGCCCCCATGCGGACAGGCACGGCCGTGGCGGTGAGACCGGCGAAGCAGTGGCAGGAACTCGGGCCCTTCACTTCTGCGACCTCCATGAGCTTTCGGTTGGTGTCGATGCAGGCGCTGCAGGCGGATGCACAGAGGTTGAGCTTTTCGCAGAACGGGCTGCGGTTCACGGATTGCTCGTCGAGGCACCACTGGTCCGGATCCGCGCCCACAAGCCGCAGCGGCAGACCGGTCGCGGTGCGGAAGGCCTGCTGGTAGTTCCGAAAGGCGTCGGAAGCCTTCAATCTTTGATGAAGATTGGCTTCGAATGCTTTGGCGGCGTCGCTCATGCTTGTGTCTGAGATTAGGAGTTGTCCGGGATATTTCAACACCGAGACGGAAAAGGACGCATATTATCCACTTCGCCGAGAGACGCACGGCGAAACTCGCGAATTTGGCGCTTTGCGCGTTCAAGGTTTCCCGAACGCTGGATTCGGCCATCTACCGGGCTTTCGGGACGCTGACCAGAAGCACCGAGATGATGGAGGATAGCGGCATCAGGATGGCGGCGAGAAGCGGACTCATGTGGCCCATCAGGCAGAGCACGATCGCGCTGAGATTGTAGATCAGGGCAAAGGTGAAAGCGCTGCTGACACCCTTGGCTCGCGCGTCTGCCGCGCGGAAAAGAGTGCTCAGGAATCCGAGCCCGGAACCGAGGGTATAGAAGTCGGCTTTCGACTCTAACAGCGAGCGATCGACCACCGGGGTGCCGGTGACGGCGGCGGCATCAAAGGCGAGTGAGTCATTGGCGCCATCACCAAGATAGAGCGTGTCGCCATGGTCGATCTCCTTCACGCGTCGGGCCTTTTCTCCAGGGTCGAGCACGCCGTGGGCGTGGCTGTCCGGAATCTCCAGCTGCTCGGCGAGCGTGCGGACTTTCTCGGCGGTGTCGCCGGAGAGGATCCAGAGCTGGTGACGTCGAGCGCGAAGCGTGGCGAGAGCTTCGCGGGTGCCGGGGCGCAGGGTGTCGCGGAAATGAAAGGAGGCGATGCGTTGGCCGTCCCGGCACAGAGAGGTGGAGCCATCGGACGCGTCTCCGGACCAACCGGCCTTGCCGAGCGTCCAGCAGTGGCCGTCCTCTGAAAACCAAACGCCGTGTCCCGGGTGCTCGATGATCTCGATGGAGGAACTGTGAGACAGCAGCCGCTGACCGCGGGCACCGAGGGATTCGAGCAAGGTGCGGCCGATCGGGTGAAGCGATCCGGCGGTGAGACGGGCAAGCGCGAGCGCAGCCTCGTCCGGCAGTGAGCTGACGGATTCAGGGGAAAGAAGGACGGGCCTCTCGAGGGTGAGAGTGCCGGTCTTGTCGAAAATGACGTGGCGCACGTTGCGCAAGCGCGCCCACAGGGTCGGGCTGCGGACAAAGGCACCGGCGCGCTCGGCACGGGCGGCGGCGAGGTCATCGGCAAGCGGCACGGCGACGCCGAGAGCGCAGGGGCAGGAGACGACGAAGATCGAAATCATCGCCTGCACGCCGGTGATCGGCTGCCCGGCCATGATCCAGCCGATCAGCCCAGCGATGCCGATGATGAGCACGACAATGAGGTAGACGCGCAGCAGTTTTTGCAGGACCGGCGAAGTGCGTTCCGAGTGGTCTTGAGCTGTTAGGCGCTGGAGCAGCGAGTCGCCCCAGGTTTCCTCGGCACGCAGTGTTAGAGCCTTTCGCGAGAGGAGGATGGCGCCGGCGGGGAGGCGTGTGCCGGCCTTGACGACGACCGGTTCGGCTTCGCCGTTGATCCATTCGAGCGAGACTTCCGCTTCGTCGGCGCTGACGGTCGAGGCGACGGGGATGGCGCGGCCCGGATCGACCTGAAAGCTCAGGCCGGGGGTGATGGCCTCGAGCGGGATCGACTTTTCGCCGGAGGCGACGCTGTTAGGGAGAGGCGAGGCGCGCAGCAGCCGACGGCGGTTGCGGTCGACGGCCGAGGTTTGGAGAAAGCGCCCACCGAGCATCAGGAAGACAAAGGTGGCGACGAAATCAAAGTAGCGAAGCTCCTCGATGTTCATGACCCAGCCGGCAATCGATCCGGCGTAGGCGGAGATCAGGCCGAGTGCGATCGGGAGGTCGATGTGGAGGCTTCCCGCACGCAGGGAGCGCCAGGCGCGGTCGATGAAATAGCCACCGCCGACGAGCATCGCGAGGGTGGCGGAGAGAAAGGCGATGAGACGGAAGAGCCCGGCAAACTCGAAGTCCTCCGGCATGCCGAGATAGGTCGGCAGGGTGAAGCCCATGGCATTCAGCGCGAAGGCTCCGCAGAGCCCGAGTCGGGCAGCAAGTCGCCGGCGCTCGTAGTCGGGTGCGCCGCTGGTTTGTGCACCGGCCACGTAGCCGAAGCGCGTGAGTTCTTTGAGGAAAGCGGGGACGTCGCAGCTTCCCGGCTGCCATTCGAGATGGAGTCGACCGCTCGCCGGATGTGCCGCCGCGCGGATCGCGCCGGGGTGGTTTTCAAATAGCTTTTCCACCAGCCATACGCAGCCGACGCATGAAATGCCTTCAAGCGAGCAATCCATGGCTGCCGAGCCGCCTTTCGCCTCGGCAATTTCCTCGCCCTTGGCGACGAGGGGGGCAGCCCAGGAAAAATCGTGTTCTTCAAATGGCCTCGAGCGTACGGGTGCGGTGGCAAGGCCTTGTTTGAGGTCGTAGAAGCGGTCGAAGCCGCTGTCGTGGATCATCTCCGCGACGAACTCGCAGCCTTGGCAGCAAAACTTGTCGTCCTCCCTGGTTGGGGAAAATGCAGTGCCGCAGTGTTCGCAGGTCGCCATGAGTTGGCGGAAGATGGACCGCCCCGCGGATCAACGCCAAGCGGGGAATCTCGAATGCGCCGCTTATCCCGCTATTGCACGAAACTCCGTGATATTTTAACCGCAGATGAACGCGGATAGACGCAGATTTTCTGAATGGGATGCCAAGTTTCTAAGGTTTCTGGATTTCGCCTATCTGCGGTTTCGTCAGCCGCTTATCGATCTTTTCTGGAATGACGGAGTGAGAAGGGTAGACGTCCAATCCGGTTCGCTTCGGCGGCGATGAGTTCCTCCTCGGATGACATCTCAATCTGAGTTTGGTTTTTTCCCGAGGCGCTTCTGTTTGCTCTCGATCTTCTTGATGCTTTCGGCAGAGGGCAGGTTCTCGGGCATGGTGCCGCCAAGTTCTTCGATGGTCTTGCGGACCTTGGCACCGACTTCACGGTGGGTGGCGTTTGCCTTGCTTTTGCCCCGAATGTTTTCGCGACGGAGTTTCTCCTCGGTTTGCGTCGCGCGGAAGAGGTTGGCGGCAAGCTCGGTGCTGCCCATGTGATCAAGGATCTGCTGGCTCTTTTTGAGACCCTTGCGGCGGTGGATGCCTTTGGCATCGATGCCACCGTAAAGGCCCATGTACCCGTGGTTTTGGAAAATGGAGTAGTCGAGTGGCTTGATCACCCCGGCGGCCTTGGCGGCGTCGGCCAGCTGGGTGTTGTGCTTCTTCATTTCCTCGCGCAGCAGGAGGCGGCGTTCTTCCTCGATCTGCTCGTCGGATAGCTCCTGGCGGCGGGTTTGGACGGCGAAATAGGTCTGGCCGGCGGCGACGATTTCCTTGCTCGGATCCGCATTCTGGATCGCCAGATAGCAGGCGTAGCGGGAAAGCATGACCGTTCGCAGGGAGCGCTTGGCCCCGCTACCGATGGTGACCATTTCGGTGACTTCAACGAAATGGTCTTCGATCCTCTGGCCGCTGTTGAAGCAGGCGGTTCGGGCGTCTTCGATGACCCGCTCGAAATTTCGCTAGTCGCTGTATACCAACACCTTGGAGAACTCCCGACTGGACCAGGATTCGTTGCCGGCGTCGTTGACGCGGCGGATGGCTTCGAAGGGAGATGGGGAGGAAAGATCGTCGGTCATGGCGGATGGCGATTCCGGAGCCTAACGTTTCCTGGCGCTTTTGGAAGCTTTGGAGCGCTTCGGTTTCGGAGCCGCTTCGCGTTCGGCCTTGAGACGGGCGAGCAGGGCGGAAGCGGGTTCGTCAGTGGGGTCCTGGGGGACGAGTTCACCACGGAAGGCTTTGGCGAGGAGCGATTGGGTGAGGTCGGTGTGAAAATCAGGGGGGCTCTCCGGATCACGAGATATATGGGAAACCTCGGCGGCGATGGCTTCAAGAAATTGCCGCGTGCGAATAAGAGCGAGGTCAGGTTCACGGAGGCAGAGTGACTCCGCCTGCTTTCCACGCCTGAGGAGGTGAAGCTTGTGACCGGCGAGAAACAAAAAATTGGGAGACGTCGGATTGTCCGAGGGCATTTTGGGTTGTCGCAATCCAGTGCTTTGCTTCTTCTGGATTTAGGAATTGGGATTCTCCTGGGAAGGACAAGAGACGATGAAAGATATTCCGTCGCTTGTCAGTGGCTCAGTGAGGAAGCAGGCTGAGTCGATGCCGGAAAGTGTGTTGAGAGAGAAGTTCGGGCACGGGGGATTCCGTGGCGGGCAGAAGGAGGTGGTCGAGGGATTGATCGAGGGACGATCAATGCTGGCGGTGTTCCCGACAGGGGGCGGGAAGTCGCTTTGCTACCAGCTTCCGGCGCTGATGATCGAGGGCGTGACGCTGGTGATTTCCCCGCTGATCGCGCTGATGAAGGATCAGGTCGATGCGCTGCGCGAAAAAGGGATCAATGCCGCTCGCCTGGACTCGACGCTGAGTCAGGAGGAGTATGCGGAAGTGATGGAAAGTCTGCGGGCCGGATCGCTGAAGTTGCTCTACGTGGCGCCGGAACGACTTTCGAATGAAGGCTTCCGCCATCATTTGAAACGCCTGAAGATCGGGATGATTGCGATCGATGAAGCACACTGCATTTCCGAGTGGGGCCACAATTTCCGGCCGGACTACCTGAAGCTGGCCAAGGTCTGCCGTGACCTCAAAGTGCCGCGCGTGCTGTGTCTAACAGCCACTTCGACTCCTTCGGTTTCCGCCGACATCCGCCGTGAGTTTGGGATCAGGAAAAAGGATCATGTGCAGCTTTCCTTCCATCGCGCGAATCTCGACCTGCGCGTGACGCCGCTGAAGGCGGGCGAGCGGATGGGCCATCTTCTCAAGCGGATCGAGGCGGTGGAGGGCGCGGCGATTGTGTATGTGACGCTCCAGCACAGCGCCGAGTCGGTGGCGACCTTTCTGAAACGCCAAGGCGTTTCGGCACAGGCCTATCACGCCGGTTTGCCGCCGGAGTTTCGCGAGGAAGCACAGGAGAAATTCATGGCGGGCGAGACACGCGTGATCGTCGCGACGATTGCCTTCGGCATGGGGATCGACAAGGCCGACATCCGTGCGGTCTTTCACTTCAATCTTCCCAAATCGATCGAGAACTATTCGCAGGAAACCGGTCGGGCTGGTCGCGATGGACTGGAATCGACCTGTGAGCTGCTGGCCTGCGGTGATGACCTGGTGACCTTGGAGAATTTCACCTACGGTGACACCCCGACACCCGCGGCGGTCCGGCATCTGGTTGATCACGTGCTGCGCATCGGCAAGGAGTTCGATGTCTCGGTCTATGAACTTTCGACGGTGAACGACATTCGTCCGCTGGTGGTCACCACCTTGCTGACCTACCTTGAGCTCGAAGGAGCGATCGAGGCGACGCGGCCGTTTTACTCGACTTACTCGCTGCGTCTGATCCGCGACATGGAGAAGCTGCTCTCGGGTTACGATGCACGACGGAAGACTTTCCTGCGAAAGATCTTCTCTGCGGCCAAGGAAGGGCGGAGTTGGTTGAACTTTGATATCGCAACAATCGCGATGGAGACCGGTGAGGACCGGGATCGGATCGTTGCGGCTTTGACTTATCTTGAAGAGGCAGGAGATGTCATTCTGAAGAAGTCCGGAGTTCGGCAGGGCTATCGCTTGATCAAAGAGGACATCGACCTTCGCGAGCTGGCGACTCGTTTGGACGAACGATTCCGGCTTCGGGAGTCGGCCGACCTGGAGCGCTTGCGTCAGGTGGTGGCACTGGCAGAGACCAAGGGATGTCTGACCGGCTTCATCACCAGACATTTTGGCGAGAAGTTGGCGGAACCTTGCGGGCATTGCGATCGCTGTCGGGGCGTAAAGCCGGCCAAGATTCCCCGCTCCAACTGGCCTGAAGTGGATCAAGAGCAGCTCGCGATCATTCAGAGTCTGTGTGCTGAGAAGCATGCCTCCTTGAAAACCGCCCGTCAGCTCGCGCGCTTCCTTTGCGGCATCTCCAGCCCCGCCGCGCAGCGTGCTCGGCTGACTCGCCACGACGCCTTCGGGCTTCTCGAAGGCACACCCTTCGCGGAGGTGCTGAGAGTGGTGGAAACCTTGATTGTGTGAGGACGGTGAGCTCGCCACGGCCAATCTGGTCTCGAATCGTGGCCTGTTGATATCAGGCTCCTGATTCCCTCCGAATCGGGTCACCGGAACCACTCTCATATCTCCACCCCGAAGGGAGGAATTCCTTAAAATCCCGGCGTCCGAGTCTCTAGACTCCTGCATTGTCGCCCTCGGATATCAAGGTCTGAGGTGATGAGAATAAGACTGTTGGGCAAAAAACCATGGCACGCGACGAGTTCTCAGCCCCAGTAAAGCGACTTTTGGGTGAGCGTGCCGCCTACCGGTGTAGCAACCCTGATTGCGGACGAATTACCATTGGTGCCTCACAGCAGGATGATTCGAAAGTATTGAAGCCGGGGGTTGCGGCACACATTTGCGCAGCAAGTGAAGGCGGACCTCGATACGATCATGCACAAAGTCCCGAAGACCGCGCTTCAGCCAGCAATGGGATTTGGCTCTGCGCGACATGTGCGGACACGGTGGACAAGAATGGGGGGATTGATTTCTCCGTGGAGTTGCTGCGCCGTTGGAAGGAAGATCACGAGTTGAGGACATTCACTGAGCTTTCCATTGGAACCTCCGAAGTGGGGCTTGCCGGCTGGTGTGAAGAAGCCTCTGGGAAGTGGAAGCTCTTCGTGAAGAATCCCACGGTCGCCCCGTTCTATGACTGCGTCGTTTATGGTTACCGTGTCGATCACCTGAATGAACCGTTCGCCGACATCGAAGTGGTCTTTGGGACCATTCCTCCCAGGCAGACCATCGATGACACCATCGACTTCGAGAAGCTGGAGAGCAAGATGTTCGGCTTTCCGATCATTGAGCTGGAATACACCGATTCGGAAGGGATTGACTGGAGGCGCGATCGGTTCGGCAAGCTTTCCAAGATCGACTTCCGCCGCCCATTCGACTAACAAGAAGCCCAACAAGGCGTCGCTCTCAACACCTGCCCCGCCGTGAGTTCAAATCCGTCATGACTATTCAACCTTCAACCCACAGTCGAAGCCTCGCTCCCGGGCAGGTGTGAGAGGACTTCGACGTTCTCCATAAAATGAAGCGCTCTCTCCACACACGCTCAAAAATCCTGCTCACTCTAGTGGGAGTTGGAGTATTGGTGGTGTCTTTTTGGCTTGGTCAGCAGAAAAAGAGTGTGGGATACGAGGGGGTTGTGGTGGATTCCGCTACCGGGCAACCTGTCCCGAATGCTAAGGTAATTCTCAGCACCTGGGACTATGGCTTCTGGGATTCTAATCCTACTCATGTGGGAACGCTCTCTGACGACGCAGGACGCTTCACGATCGCGGCTACACCGGGATATTGGATCGATAATGTAGATCTTTCAGCATCCTCTCCCGAATCTCGTTTTCGCCGCCTACGGAACCCGTCGGAAAGAACTGACATTCGGATTGAGCTCTCCAATCTGGATTCCAGTATGATCGGTATTGACGGATTTACATACGATAAGTTTTCGGGCGGATGGTCTGGCAAAGTCCAGTGGATAAAAAACAATGAGAACAAGTCGGTGGACTCAACGCGCTAACGCGCGTGAGTCACCTCAAGCGTTGGGCAAAGAAATTCCATTCCGATGACCTTCTCCAGCGAATACCGAGTCCAAGGAATCCTCGGACTTCTTCAGGCTCTTCTGATCGTCGGAGGTTGTCTCTTCACCGGAGTCATCTTGAAGGCACGAGGATATCCTGCTGAGTTTTCGGAGCTTCCTACCCAGCTAGCATTCGTCCGCAACTGGGGATTCTTGCTGATCCTGATTCCGCTCGGTTGGGTCATTCTGACGATCTGGCTCGAACGCCACCAGGCTGCATGGTTTTCCAAGCGATGGACCGTGGCCACGGGCGTCGGGGTGGGGCTCGCACTTGGCTGGTATGTTTTGGCATCGATGGCACGAGCAGGTTCATCGATTCTACAGCACGTGGGATAATTCGAGCCAAGCCCAACAAGCCGAAGATGGCGACCCCTCTCAGCGGCCTTGTTGAATTCCCGTTTTGGTGGTTCAATCAGGGAACGAGATTCGGAGCCCCGCCATGTGGGTCGGGATCGCCATTTCTCAGACGTTGTGCAAGAAAATCCATGGCTCCCACTCATTGTTTCGTTAGAATCCGCCTGAATGCGACCTCTCAGGCCGATGCCTATGAATCGATCTCAGCCGAAGAGTTCACATTCGCCGTTGTCGACGAGAAGAAGTTTGCAGAGGTTCAACCCGGCGTCTGGCAAATCGATGTGTTTTTCTCATATTCTGGATCGGAAAACGTTGCGGAAGGAGACCTCGAAGACGATATCGCCCCCGAGTTCCGAGCTTTGATGCGAGCCAAGAGTCTTAGTAGCGCCGAGTTCGAGTTCCACATCGTTGTTGGGGGGATTGCACGCTGACCCATTTGAGCTAAGACCGCATGTGGTTGCCATGATTTCAGCGTTGGGCGGGAGCGTCTTCGCTCATCGTTCTACGGAATCCCAAGACAACGAAGATGCACACCATGACGTGTGACGACGACGCCAATCAGCGGCTTTGTTGGAGATTGCCGAAGATGCTTCAATCTGCTTTTCTTATCTCGGAAGCGCCGCCATGGGGGCGCGCATCCACATCGGGTGCGCCGAGCCAAACAAGGCGATTCTTATCAGGCGGAAGGGTCGGTCCCGTCTTTTGTGCATTCCCTTGTTTAGGGAGTGAAGAACGGAACCCGACAATGCAACCGGCGGAGTCGAAGCAAGAGCCTCACGTGGGCAACCTTTGCGCCTGCGTGGGAGCGCCGGCGGCTCCCGGCTCCCCGAGTGGTCGAGAAGCCATGGCCGCGACTTGCTGGACAATGCCGAGCGATCGGCCTATGAATAAGTCAACTAACAGGAAGCCAATCATGATCGAAGTTCCACCTGCGCGCATTTCCGAGGAGCCCGATGCGGTCATTCCGCACGCCGGGATCTGCGAGGGGGGCGTCGGGCAACCGACGTCCCTACCTTAATCGCCAGAATATGCAGACCTATCCGCAAATCCGTGATCTTATCGCGCCACTCATGGACGAGGGGATGATCATCGGCCTTCGTGCACAAGGGCTTTCGGTTGACCTAGTTGATGGCAAGGTTACGGCCAAGGCCCTACAGTTGGTGACCATGATGGAGTCCACCGTGACCCTCGTGGCCGATGTGCAAGAGGTATTCACGATTCACCACCCGCCATGCGACACAGGAGAGGACGGAGTCGAGCCGGCTTACGATGAGCGCCTGACATACAACTTTTTGCGGGTGACTTCCGAATACGACGGAGATCTTACTGGAAGTGTCGGCTTGGTATACGGTCCCATTAAGGGGATCGATCTCTTGAGCCAGCCCGTTGAGATCCGTAGCGATGAAGGAATATCTACTTGCCAGCGCTTTGCCGGAATCCAATTCACTCTGGACGAGAGAATGATGGGAGGGCGCCGGTTTTGCTATCGGATCGTCCAGAAGCCTGCGAGTGACCTTCTTGAAGTCTCTCAATTGGAGGATCCAGGCGATCTGAGGAGCCTAGCCGTCGTAGAGTAATCAAAAGGCGAACAAGGCGTCGCTCTCAACACCTGCCCCGCCACGAGTTCAACCCGCCATGATCATTCAACCTTCAACCCAGAGTCGAAGCCTCGCCCCCGGGCAGGTGTGAGAGGACTTCGACGTTAGGGCAAGAAAATGGACGATACAGTGAAGCTACTTGATCGAACGGAATGGGAGCAATTTGTGGACTGTCCTTTCAATCCGCCAGATGAGTCGATTTCCGATGACGAGTTTCGAGTGGAATACTTCGAGGTCGAGGAACGGCTCCGGGCAGTTCTTCAAGAATTCGGAGATGAAGATGCCTATGGCGAGGGTGACTTCTACCTAGAAAATGGATTCGGTAGGACGCGGGGCCTTGGGTTCGAACTTGGTGGGGAGAGTTCCCTTGAGTGCCCCGGGCTGATTCCAAGGATCATCATGCTCCTCAACACCATCGAACCGACTTACGATATTGAGATTCGGGGAGATCAATACGATTTCTATCTCTACGTTTCTAAGAATCGAATTCAGGCCTTCCTAGAGAATCCTTCCCGCTTGTCGAGCTTCGGGCTCAGTCCAGAAATGAAGAGGCCCTAACAAGGCGGTTGAGGACGACGCAGCTCAAACCGGCGGAGTCGAAGCAAGAGCCTCACGTGGGCAACCTTTGCGCCTGCGTGGGAGCGCCGGCGGCTCCCGGCTCTCCGAGTGTTCGAGAAGCCATGGCCGCGACTTGCTGGACAATGCCGAGCGATCGGCCTATGAATAAGTCAACTAACAGGAAGTCAGTCATGATCGAAGTTCCACCTGCGCGCATTCCCGAGGAGCCCGGAGCGGTCATTCCGCACGCCGGGATCTGCGAGGGGCCGTTGGGCAAGCGAGGTCCCTACCTTGATCGCGTGAAGAATCCGATGCCAGTGCCCGCACTATTCATGCTACTGATTATCTGTGCGGTCTTTGAGGCAAGTGGAGCCACACTGGTGATTGACGAATTTGATGACGGGGACTTCAGCCTAAGCTCAATTGGCGAGGGACGTGAAGACAAGGACATCCAAGATGGTTCAATGCTTGGGGGTGATCGCTACACCAAGATTAGCAGCGCTTCATCACATTTTGCCACCACGGCGAGCGTTTCTGTGGGTGCTCCAGGGCTTAGATTCTCCGCCCCGTCCGGCGGCACGGAGCCGCTGATGACCCGCGCTTGGTTCTTCGCCGCATGGAGCTTCCCCCAACGTGTTGATCTCTCTGGGGAGAACGGCTTTGTTCTATTTCTAGAGAGCGTTGCCGGGCATGCGGCTGTCGAGATTGAGTTAAGGGGAGGATTCAACCAGAGCGTGATACTTGCCGGAGCGATTACGGACCCCGGTTCGTTGTTCGTTTCACTCGATGCATCGGGTATCGAGCCCTCGCTGATCACAGATATTGGGAGTGTCTACCTCACCATAACTTCTTCGTCGCCCTCATTCTCCACGACCATCGACAGCTTTAAAATTGTGCCAGAACCAGGTCTTTCAGCGTTAATGTTCTGGTCAGTTGCTTTCACGCTCGCAGGCAGGAAAAGACGCTAACAGGATCCTGTTGGAAGTGCCGGGGGCTCTTGAGGATGTTCACGCCTTTCCGAGTGGCGAATCACAATGACCGGAATAAAGGTCTGTTTGAAAGTAAGCGCCCAACAGAGCACCTCTCGCATAGGTGCGATAATTCTGGGGGCTCCGGCTTCTATGCAACTCGGGCGACCGAGGGGCTTTGATCAGGCTGCTGGGATTCGATCCAGACGGAGGGCAGCA
>NZ_JBHTBS010000021.1:0-16009 GCF_042664875.1 Haloferula chungangensis
AGTGGGTAACGAGTCACGCGCTGAGGCATTCGTTTGCGACGCATCTCTTGGAGGCGGGGGTGGATTTGAGGAGGATCCAGGAGTTGTTGGGCCATCAGGACATTACCACCACAGAAATCTATCTGCACGTGGCGATGGGGGTGAGCGGTTTGGGGGTGACGAGTCCGCTGGATGGGTTCGAGGCCGCTGTGCGGCAGTGACGAGTGAGAAGTAGAAAGTAGAAAGTGAAAGGCAGCGCCTCACGCGGTTCCCCGCGGTTCGATCTGAATATTTTTGGACCAAGATGGATGGGATGGATGGGATGGATGGGATGGATGGGATGGATGGGATGGATGGGATGGATGGGATTCTCCGCCGCCAAGGCTGTGGCGGGACAGGTGGATCGGATTTTGGAGGCGTTGAGCTCGGCTTTAGGCGGGAATTGAGGTCGACCATGATGATTATTGAGATCGTTGGATTTCGTTGCCTTCATCCTATCGATCTCATCATGCTGGTCCCATTCCTTCCCTTGCTTGATCGCTTGAGGGAAAGGCACGGGATTGGGGGGGGGCTTGGTTCTACTTGATAACTGAAGTTGGAGTCCATTGGACTGAGTGCTTCTGGGTCTGCGGAAAGGCAGGAGATTAGGGCCAGCGCTAGGCGTCCGATCGGTTGCGCGGACTAAGGTCGCTGCGCCGAAAGGGCTCTGTGGCGTTGCTTCACGTCGCGTAAAAGGCTGCGCCTCACGCGATCAGCTTAGGCGCGCACGCGATTAGTGGGGTGAGTAGGAATGTCGGGGAATAAGATAGTAAGGTTCTTCAGGGTTTCTTTTTCCCCGGCTTCTTGGAGAAGAGGGGGGTGAGTTTGTCTTTCGCGGGCTTGAGCTGATTCTCGGGAAGTCGCTCGATATCGCGGGCGATTCGGAACCACTCCCGGCTCATTTTGGCGACGCGTTCGGGGTGCTCTTTGGCGAGGTCGTCGAGTTCGGTGGGGTCGTCTGTTAGGTTGTAGAGTTCCCAGCGGCCGCCTTTGGCGGAGACGAGTTTCCAGTCGCCCTGACGAAGGGCGCGGTCGGTGGAGAAGTGGAAGTAGAGTTGATCGTGGGCGGTGCGGGTTTTGCCTTTGAGAACGGGCAGGAGGGATTTTCCCTGAAGGGGGTCGATGATGCGCGAAGCGACTTTTTCGGGATACTCGGCGCCGCTGATTTCAAGGAGGGTGGCCATGACGTCGATGAGGTGGCCGGGCTCGCTGACGACGGTGTCTTTGGTTTCGAGGTGGAAGGAGGTGGGGACTTTGGCGATGAGGGGTGAGCTGATACCGCCTTGATGCTGGTTCTGTTTGTAGAGACGGAAGGGGGTGTTGCCCATGTGGGCCCAGCCGGTGTCGTAGCACCAGTAGGAGTCGGGATCCCAGGGCTCCTTGTTTTTTCCGCGGGTGCGGTCGAAGGGGCAGGCGCCGTTGTCGCTGCAGAAGAGGATCAGGGTGTTATCGTAGAGGCCCTTTTCCTTGAGGTGGGCGACGAGGCGTCCGACGTTTTGATCGAGGAGATCGACCATCGCGGCGAAGACTTCCATGCGACGTGCTTGCCAATGCTGCTCTTTCTTCGAGAGCGAGTTCCAGGCGGGGACATGGTCGGGGCGGGGGGAGAGTTGGTGTTTGTTAGAGAGAATACCGGATTCGAGTTGGCGCTGGTAGCGGCGTTTTCGGAGGACGTCCCAGCCTTGGTCGTAGCGGCCGTGGTATTTTTGGACGGTTTCCTTCGGGGCTTGCAGCGGGTAGTGGGGGGCGTTGAAGGCGACGTAGAGAAGGAAGGGGTCTTGCTTGGCGGGGGAGGCGAGGTGTTCGTCGATGAAATCGGTGGCGAAGTCGATGTTGGCGTTGGTGGTGTAGAAGGGTTTGCCGTTGAGGGTCTTCGGGACGGTCCAGTGTTTGCCGTCGAGGCGGAAGGTGTCGTCGCCGGTGAAGAAGTTGGTGGCGCCGGAGAGGTGGCCCCAGTAGCGCTGGAATCCGAAGTCGGTCGGTTGTTTGGAGAGATGCCATTTTCCAACCATCATGCAGTGGTAGCCGGTGGGGGTGAGCGCCTCGGCGATGGTGGCACCTCGGGAGAGTTCTTCGGCTCCTGCCTGGTCGCAGTAGAGACCGGTGAGCAACGAGACGCGCGAGGAGTGGCATTTGGCGGTGCTGTAGAACTGGGAGAAGCGCATCCCTTCCCTGGCGAGCGCGTCGAGCTGCGGCGTTTCGATTTCCGAGCCATAGCAGGAGATGTCGGAAAATCCGAGGTCGTCGGCCATGATCAGGACGATATTCGGGCGCGGACTTTCGGCGGCGATGCCGAGGGAGCCTAGGGCGGAGAGGATGGAGACCAGGGGCTTCATGATGAGCTGGGGGCTTGCGGGCATACGTCGGGGAAAGGCGGATGTTTGCAG
This sequence comes from Haloferula chungangensis, assembly GCF_042664875.1. Lineage (NCBI taxonomy): Bacteria > Pseudomonadati > Verrucomicrobiota > Verrucomicrobiia > Verrucomicrobiales > Verrucomicrobiaceae > Haloferula > Haloferula chungangensis. Next base: position 2,406 of record NZ_JBHTBS010000021.1, read on the forward strand.
TGATCCGGGGCGGAGATTCCGTTCGGTTGGTCTTGGGATGAGTGGAATACAAGATGGTCAGAAACAGAGGGATGGAGGAGGTGGGGAGTCACGATTGGGCAGAAAAATTCAGTTTATTGATAACACTCGGGTCTTTCGTGGCATTTCAGAGGGTGGAGATCAGTGCTAAGATTCGCGGATCTGAGGAGTTTCCATGGATGAGATCCTGAGAAGGGGTCCCACTCTCCTTTTGCGCTCCATTTGGTTTCCTGAACCCTTGAGAAAACTCAAACATGCCATGTCCAAAGTCCCATTAAGTATTTTAAAAGCACAAGAAGCGGTTGCGCTTCGTCAGCAACGCAAAGCATCGGTCGCCAGTATCTTCGTCGCCTTTCTGGTAGTGGCGCTCGTGATGCTCATTCTGGCGCTCGTTTTGCTGCCATCGTGGATAAAGGAGGAGACGGTGATGGTGTCTTACCAGATGCCGGTGACGATGAATGAGGAGCTTCAGGAAAAGACCTTTTCTCAAGTCCGCTCCAAGCCGTCAGCGCCCTCGTCAGCGATGACCAAGGTGATTGCGGCGAATACGAGTTCGCCGATGGCGATTCCCGTGCCTGAGACGGAGTTCACGGAGCCCTCGCTCGATTTTGGAACGGGCGATGATTTCGGTGCCGGATGGGGCAGCGGATCAGGGGACGGCACCGGCGGAGGGGGCACGACTTTCTTCAACCAGACGGTGACGGCCGAGCGCGTGGTTTACGTGATCGACTATTCGGCCTCGATGAAGGGTGATCGGGATCGCCTGATGCGGAAAGAGCTCACCAAGTCCGTTGAGCAGGTCAAGGTGGGGATGCAATTTCAGATGATCTTCTTTGCCGGGCCTTCATGGGTGGCGGCGAGCGAGGTGAACATGGCGAAAGGAAATCGCTCCGCCGTGGTTTCTCTGCAGGGAGAAGAGTATGACTGGAAGGGCGGGAAAGGCGCGCACAACTGGAGCCCGTCCGGCAAGAAGCAGAAAGCCGAGTGGCTCCCCGCGAGTCCGAGTACTCGGAATGAAGCACTGAAGCTGGTGAAGGATACGCGGCTGATTTACGGAACGAACTGGGAGAACCCGCTGGATATGGCGATTGCGATGGAACCACCACCTCAGATGATTTTCTTCATGACCGATGGGGTGGTCGGGGGCGATATGGTCGCGCTTGCGAAGCGGATCGGCCATCGGGCCAAGACCAAGGGGATCACGATCAATACCGTAGCAATGATGGAACCCCGGGCTGCGGCGGCGATGAAGGAGCTGGCGAAGCGCACGGGCGGCCAGTTTTCAATGGTCGAGAAGAACGGTAAGGTGAGAGTGATGAAGCTGGATTGATGCGGCTCATGGTTGGGATTCATTTCGGAGTCTTGACGGGCGATGAGATCCCCGGTGAGCTTCGGGTCCAGACGGACTGCCATTCATGACCCGCCGTATTCTCATCGCTCCCGATAAATTCAAGGGCTCGCTTACCGCCCTGCAGGCGGCTGAGGCGATTGCCGCAGGGATTGCGCTGTTAGATCCTGCGGCGGAGTGCGACCTATGCCCGATTGCGGATGGTGGCGAGGGCTTCATGGAGTCGCTGGCGGCGGCACTCAAGGGGCGATGGATTCCCTGTCCGGCGGTGGATGCGCTCGGCCGGGAAATTGACAGCCGCTATGTGCTGGCGGAAACTCCGGAGGGTCCGCTTGCGGTGATGGAAATGGCGGAGACGGCGGGCATGTGGCGATTGAAGGCCGATGAGAGGAATCCGCTGGTGGCGACCACGCGTGGGGTTGGCCTTCAGATGGCACATGCTGTTAGGGAGCATGGGGTCCAGCGGATTATTCTGGGTCTGGGAGGGAGCGCCACGAATGACGCGGGGTGTGGTATGGCCTCGGCGATTGGGGTGAACTTTCTGAATGATGAGGGAAAGGAGATCGATCCGATCCCAGTGAATCTCGAGTGTTTGAGTCGCGTTGATATCGGTCGACGCATGGTGCTTCCGGAAATCACGGCGGCCTGCGATGTCGATAATCCCTTGCTCGGAACCACGGGGGCGACGTCGGTTTTTTCGGCTCAGAAGGGAGCCAGTGATGAGGCGAAAGTGACTCTGGAAGGAGCCTTGGAAAAACTTGTCCAGTGCAGTGGTGGAGAGCTGAAGTCGGTGACGCCCGGAGCGGGAGCGGCAGGGGGATTGGGCTTTGGTTTGCTGCAATTTGCCGATGCGAAACTGGTCTCGGGCTTCGAGCTCCTGGCGGATCTGACGGGTCTCGAAGCACGCGTGCGTGCGGTCAATCATGTGGTCACCGGTGAGGGCTCGATCGATTTCCAGAGTCTGTCGGGCAAAGGTCCGGTGGCGCTGGCGAGGATGGCCCGCTCTCATGGGGTAGCCGTCACGGGCTTCTGTGGAATGTCTGACGAGGTGGCCCGCGAGAGCGGGATATTCGATTCCCTGCACGCGCTCGCCGATGGCGGACTGCCGCTTGAAACCCTCATCGAGCGGGCTGGGCCCTTGCTTACTGAGATGGTGCTGAACTCGCAATTTTTCGAAGCGCGGACGCGATGAGGAAACGTTAGTTCTTTTTCGTCTGAGTGTAGAGCCACTCGAAGACTTGCGGATCATTTGCGAGCTTCCAGTGGATGTTGTTGTGCGCCGAGTCCTGGATTCGATTGAAGCGGTATTCCACGCCGTCGGCTTTGAAGCCGCTTTGCATGGCCTCCGCTTTCGAGCTGTCTCTTTCCGGTGAATAATAACTCCACATCGGAGTTTTTACTTTCCCGACCCACTTTTCATCTGGTCCGCCATCAGCGAAGACGGCAGCCGCATAGAAGTCGGGTCGGCTCTCTAACATCTTCGCGATTCCTTGAGCGCCCTGCGAGTAGCCCGAGAGGTAGATGCGTGTCCGATCGATGGGGAGATTGGCCACCAGATCATCGACCAAGGCTTCAAGTTTCGCCGTCTGCTTGCCCCATGTTTCCGGGTCGGGTGGGCAGGTGGGAACGCAGACGACGCCAGGGTGATCGCCATAGAAGCCGTCGGCCACAATCCTCTGGGGGGCGATCTCGACTTTGCCCGCTTTCACATCATCTGCGCGGGCGCTGGCTCCGTGAAGATGGATGAAGAGCGGGACCTCCGGGCCGGCTTTTTTTCGGGTCGCATCCTTTCCGATGTAGAGTTGGAACAGCAGGCTCGCTTCCGTCGCGGGAAACTTCACCCACTCATCCTTCACGGCGTCGGCATATTTTCCCTGCTTGAAGCCTGCGGCGCGAAGCTCGGTGTCACCGTCCGTTTCACGGAGGGATTCGACAAAATCCTGATCCTCCTTCGAGAGGAGCGCGAGCTTGATGGTAACGAGTTTTCCATCGCGTCGGACCACGATCTGATTCTCATCCACGCGCACGAGTTCCGCCGTGATTGCCCGGCCGTCGGCGGAGGACCAGTCGCGGGTCGTGCCGACCTGTGCGAGGAGCGCGGGGGTCAGGAGCGCGGACGCGAGGAAACCGAGGAAGAGTCGCTTCATTCCGATGAATGCTAATGGTCATCGGCTGACATGCCAAGCCGTGAGGAATGGGTTCGCTTTTGTGCAGCTGATTACCGAGTGAGTTGCCGCTCCATGATGATATGAGGAATGCCGACTTCGGTGAAAATCCTGCCTTCCGCGAGGTAGCCGCATTTCTCGTAAAACGAGCGGACCGAGACGCGGGCGTGTAGCCTCAGGCGCTCGATGCCTTCGCGGGCAAATTGTTCGGAGATCTCTGTGAGCAAGCGGCTCCCCATGCCGTTTCCCTGCTGGTCTTCGTGGACCCACATCTGACGCAGTTTGATTGTCTTATTCTCAGGAGGGCAGCTGATCAGGCCGGCGATGATGTGGGATCCGTCGCGGAGAACAAAGTGCCGCTGGCTTGACTCATTGACAGTATCCTCATCGCTCAAGTTGATGCCCAATGGGCGCCTCGAGATTCGATCCCGGTGAATGAGCACTTCCCTCCAGGCCGGGCTGAGGTGGGGGATTTCGTGGAAACTTATCATCGTTCGGCTCGCCGGGTTATGGGCTGGTCGGCGGGAGCTGACAAATCTCATTCGGAGATTTCGTGGTCCGGGGTTCGACGCCGGTGCGGGAAACGCTTGTGCAGGAGGGGCGGCTGTGATTTATCCCCGGCCAATCCACAGGCCTGCACGACTCAACCGTCGTCGTGGCCGTTCAATGAGCACGAGCCATTTTGATTTATCATCAGTCGTCGTCGAAGGTTTGCGGGAGAAGGGATGGGTCTGTGTGCCTGACTTTCTCGAGCATTTCGAAGGTGTACAACTTGCCGAAGATGGCATGGCGGCCTGGGAGGATGGGGATTTCCGCAAAGCTGGCGTCGGGAGAGGCGCGGCCAAGGTGATCCGTGAGGACATCCGCCGTGACCACGTGCGCTGGTTGGAGCCGGGATCGATGAGTGCTGCGGAAAGCCGCTACATGGAGCGCTTGGAAGAGCTGCGTCGGGCGATCAATCAGCAGCTCTTTCTGGGGCTCTTTGACTTTGAAGGCCACTTCGCGGTGTATCAGCCGGGAGCCTTTTATAAGCCTCACCTTGACCGGCACCGGGAGACGATGGACCGGGTGGTGACGGTGATTCTTTATCTCAACGACGGCTGGATGCCGGAGCATGGAGGTCAGCTGAAGCTCTGGACGACGCCCGGCGACAAGCTAGGCGAAGCGGAGATCCTGGATCCACAGCTGGGCACATTGGTGGCATTCCTTGCCGGAGACCACTGGCATGAGGTGCTGCCGGCTCACGAAACGCGCATGAGCATTACCGGGTGGTTTCGTGTGCGGGGGAGTTGAGTGAAAGCCGTTCCGAAGGTTGACGTATTTTCACTCGGGCTGATCACTTCCGATCGGCTGCGTCTTCGCTGAGAAAGCGGGCAACGAGCTGCAGCCGGGCTTCATCGAAGAACTTCTCGCCGCCATGTTGTCCGCCCTGAATGGTGACCATTTCACAGGGGACTCCGATTTGTTTGCAAGCCGCTTGGAGTTCGATGGACTGTTCGATGGGCATTTGCGGGTCCGCGTCTCCGTGGATGAGAAGGACCGGGGGGTCGGACTTGTCGAGTTGTTCGATCGGGCTTGCGAGTTTCGCCAGAGCGGGTTTCTCACGGGGAGATCCCCCGAGCAGTAACTTCAATGCCGGGACACGGACTTTCAGGCCATGGGGAGTCGATTGATCGAGGATCGAGAGCAGATTGGACGCTCCGAAGAAGCTTACGACGGATTGCACATCGGAAGAAGTTTCGAGTTGATGGCCGACCTCTCCTTCGTGGGCAGGGCTGCCATTGGTGAGTCCTACGAGTGCAGCGAGATGCCCCCCGGCCGAGATGCCGGCGATACAGATGGACTCGGGATCGATCTGATACTTCCGTGCATGGAACCTGAGATGCCGGATGGCCGCCTTGAGGTCGTGAACATTTGCGGGGAACGGAGCTTCGGTGCTGAGGCGGTAATCGACACTTGCGATGGTGAATCCTTTTTCGACCAGGGCCTTGATGGGAACCGAGTCTCTTTTGCCAGCTCGCCATGCGCCGCCGTGAACCCAGACAATCAAAGGCCGATGGGCTGCGGCTGTCTGGCTATCGGGTCGGTAGATATCCAGTTTCAGCTCCCTTTCTCCGAGCTTCGCAAAGGTCACCCCTTTCTCGCTTGGCTCACTGCCGGGGAGAATGCCGCATGTCAGCAAGCTCAATGCTATAACCCGGATCATCTGGTGGTTGGTGGATCGTTTTTCGACAAGGTCTGAGAGGTGAGATGGTCTGAAGGGAGCTTGTTCGTCCTGCTATTCCGGTTTTACGAAGTGCAGGCAGTAGTTCTCCTTGAGTCCGGGGAGATCGAGCCTGGCCTCGAATCGGAAGCCCGCGTCCTCGAATTCCTGACGGAAAACATCTTCGCCTGCCCGCACGTGGTTGAGGGTCCATTCGTTCGAAACGCCATCGATCCGGATGAAGTCGATAAGGATGATGCGGCCGCCGGGTTTGAGGGCCTGGTGCAGGGATGCGAGGCTTGTTTTGGGAAATTCAAAGTGATGATAGACATCGCATAGGAAGGCGAAGTCGATGGATGCGGGAGGAAGCGAGATTGAGTCCTGAGGGCAGAGGACGGTGGTGATGTTGTTCTGCTTTTCCTGGGCGGCCCGGGCTTGGATGTGCTCGAGAAAACGCCCGTTGATATCCACGGCGTAGACCCATCCCTGCTCGCCAACGGCATTCGAAAACAGTCGGGTGTAGAGTCCCGTTCCGGCACCAATATCAGCCACCTTCATGCCGGGCTTGATTCCGCATGCCTTGAGGATCTCTTCACGCTTGTGGAAAACTTCGCGGGATTCGACTTCGAATCGTTTCAGCCACTCGTCGACTTGGAGTTCCGGGTCGAGGTAGCGGGTGTTGATGCCGGGTTTGACGCTCTCTTCTCCAGATCTGGGGGCGCTCTGGGCAGCGAGTGGTAGGAGTGTAGCCAGCAACAGGAATGAAATAATGCGGATCATAGGAGACAGCATGCCGAATGACGGGGGCTCTGGCGAGAAGCTAGAGAAACAAGTTTCGATCCAGCGAGCGGTACTGAATCGCCTCCAGAATGTGGTTCGGCGCGATGTCTTCGGCGGCTTCGAGGTCGGCGAGGGTGCGGGCGACCTTGAGAATGCGGTCGTGGGCGCGGGCCGAGAAGTTGAGCGTTTCCATGGCTTGCTCGAGGTAGGAGGAACTTTCGGAATCGAGTTGGCAGCAGGCACGGACCTGGCGGGGGCCCATGGCGGCATTGGTGATGGTCTTGCCGTCCCGGAATCGCCGGTACTGGATCTCACGAGCAGCGAGGATGCGCTCGCGGATCGAGGCGGAACTCTCGCCTTTCGCTTTGGAGGAGAGTTCCTGATATTCGACGATCGGGACTTCGACGTGCAGATCGATGCGGTCGAGAAGCGGTCCGGAGATGCGCTGGCGGTAGTTCTCGATCTGGCGCGGCGAGCAGCGGCACTCCCTTTTACTATCTCCATAGTAGCCGCAGGGGCAGGGATTGAGGGCGGCGACCATCATGAATCGTGCCGGAAAGGTCAGCGAGCCGGCGGCTCGGGAAATCGTGACGTGGCCGTCTTCGAGCGGTTGACGGAGGACTTCAAGAGTCTGGCGACGGAACTCGGGCAGTTCGTCGAGAAAGAGCACGCCGTGGTGGGCGAGCGATACTTCTCCGGGGCCGGGATTGGTGCCGCCGCCGAGCAGTCCGGCATCGGAAATAGTGTGATGCGGAGCCCGGAAGGGACGCGTGGTGAGGAAGGCTTTTTTCGTGTCGAGCAAGCCGGCAATCGAGTGGATTTTCGTGACGTCGATGGCTTCCTGTTCGCTCATCGCCGGCATGATCGTCGGCAGACGTTTGGCGAGCATCGATTTTCCGGTTCCAGGCGGGCCTGTTAGAAGGATGTTGTGGTTTCCGGCTACGGCAACTTCCAGTGCGCGCTTGACGTGGTGCTGGCCTTTGACTTCGTCGAAGTCGACGTCGTAGGTGGATTGGCTTTCGAAGAAGGCGCGGCGGTCGAGGTGATAGGCCTGGATGATTCCGTCGCCATTGAGGAAACACCAGGCCTGGTGGAGGTTCTGGATGGGGAACACATCGATGCCCTCGATGACGGCGGCTTCGGCGGCGTTGGCTTCCGGGACAAGGAGGCGGGTGCGACCGCGGGCTTTGGCCTCGATGGCGATGGGGAGCACGCCTTTGACCGGACGGACGGTGCCATCGAGGGCCAGCTCGCCGACGATGCAGCAATCCTCGGTGGGCAGCGGCGTTTCGCCTGCGGCCACGGCCATGGCGAGGGCGATCGGGAGGTCGAAGGAAGGACCTTCTTTCTTAAGGTCGGCGGGGGCGAGGTTGACGGTCTTGACGCCCTTGGCGAGACACATTGCGGAGGCGGTGATGGCCGAGACGACCCGTTGCGATGACTCGCGCACGGCGGCATCCGGCAGGCCGACGATGACGACTCGGGGCTCTTCGGAGCTGTGGGCGCTGACCTCGACTTCGACCTCGATGGCATCGACGCCACGCAGGGCGGCAGAATAGAGACGGCTGATCATGTGAACAGCTTCAAGGCTGCCGGTTTTGACCAGTCAAGGCAAGGTTGGAGTTGCACGGCTTAGGGGAGGGATTTTCTCGCGTCCCGCAGTGCCTTATCGAAATCCTTGCCGGGAGAGCCGCTGTAGGCGACTTCGCCATCGGGGGTGATGATGATGGCGCAGGGCCAGGTCTTCATCTTGAGTTGGGGAATTTTTTTCGGGTTGTGAAAGACGGGAAGTTTAAGTCCGAGGTCGTCGGCCACGGATTCGGCGAGCTCCTGCTTATCGTGCCGGTGGACGATGACCGCGGTGGCGTACTTTTTCTTGCTGCGCATTTCCTTCTCGAAGGCGGGGACGGCGGTCCTGCACGCGCCGCAGTGGGCTTCCCACAGATGAACGACGAGGAGTTTGCCCTCGAGGTCGCTCTGAGTGAGGGCTGGTTTGCCGACAATCTGAGTGCCGAGATCATCGAGTTTTACGGGATCGGCGAGAAGTGGTAATACAAGTGCTGCGGATAGGGATATGATTCTAGCAAACATGTCTGACAGACTAGATGGTTCAGGGTGGCGTCGGCAAATCAAATTCATGATGAGGCCAAACGGGATTCAGAAATGACCGCTGATGAGGCTTGGGTATCCGGTGATCCTGTGGTTTTACTCCGGCATGTCCGAGTGGGTGCATCGTGTGTTGGCAGATAGGTTTCCGACGATTGAATCGGCGGTGTCTGAGATTGCGGCTTTGAAGGCGCAGTTGGAGCTTCCAAAGGGAGTGATTCATGTGATTTCCGATATTCATGGTGAGGCAAAAAAGCTGCGCCACGTGATCAACAATGCTTCGGGCCGCCTGCGGCCGTTGGTGGAGGAGTTGTTCGAGGATTCGCTGAGTGATGAGGAGTTCCGCGAGTTTCTCAACGTGCTCTATTATCCGGCGGAGATTCTGCAGATCAAATCGGAGGCGCTCGATGATGATGAGGAAGCGCGTTATCAGTGGGTGCTTGCGACCTTGACCCGCCAGTTCGATCTGATCCGTGTGATGATTCGGAATCGTCGGCGCAAGACGGTCAAACTGATGGCTCCGAAGCAGAATCGCGAGTTGTTCGAGGTGCTGCTGAACTATCCGGCAGGCGGCCATGCCGAGGTGTTTCTGGAAGTGCAGCTGCGCGAGATGGTGAAGCGTCGTCTCGGCTTTCCGGCGATCCGGAATGCATCGCGCTTCATCCGCAACCTAACCGTCGAGGAACTGGTCGTGGCAGGCGATCTCGGAGATCGCGGACCGCGGCTCGACCGGGTGGTGGATTACCTCTTGCCCATCCCGAATGTCTCGCTGATCTGGGGAAATCACGATGTGAGCTGGATGGGCGCTTGTCTCGGGCAGGAGGCGCTGATCGCCTTGGTGCTGCGGATTTCACTGCGCTACCGCAGGCTCTATCAGCTTGAGGAAGGTTATGGTCTTTTGACGAAGGCATTGGAACAGCTGGCGAATACCGCCTATGCTGATGATCCGGCAGAGCATTTCATTTCAAAGAGAACCGGTGAGCGTGATCCGCTGCTCATTGCCCGGATGCACAAGGCGGTGGCGGTGCTGCAGTTCAAGCTCGAAGGGCAGCTGGTGGAACGCCACCCGGAATGGGAGATGGATGATCGGAACCTGCTCAAGAAAATCGATTTCGAGAACGGCACGGTGGAATTGAAGGACGGCGTCTTCCCGATGCGGGATACTCATTTGCCGACCATTGATCCGCAGGACCCTAACAAGTTGTCGGAGGAAGAGCAGCAGTGCATTGATCGCTTGAAGGAATCGTTCATGACTTCGCCGCGCCTGTGGCATCACATGCAGTGGATGGCAGAGCGCGGCCAGATGGCGACGGTGCGCGACAAGGCGGTGATCTTCCATGCGTGCCTGGCGGTGGATGATGAGGGTGAGTATCTGCCTCTGACCATCGACAACAAGGAGCGCCGCGGCCCCGAGCAGTTCGAGGCGCTCAACCGGGTGATCAAGCGGGCCTTCCGCGCAGGCACCCGAGCGACGGAGGAGGATAAGGACTGGTTCTACTATCTGTGGGCGGGTCCGAAGTCGCCGCTTTTCGGCAAGGATCGCATGGCGACTTTCGAGACCTATTTCGTCGCAGATAAATCGACGCACAAGGAGATCAAGAACCCGTGGTTCAAATGGATTCACGATTTCAATTTCTGTGACAGGATCTGCAGACAGATGGGCGTTGAGGAAGGTGGGATCGTGGTCAATGGGCACGTGCCGGTGAAGGTGGAGGCGGGGGAGAGCCCGCTGAAGGACGGAGGGAATGCCGTGACGATTGATGGCGCATTTTCCGAAGCCTATGGCGACCGGGGGTTCACGTTGATTCTCGGTCCGGAAGGTGAGGTCCTGGCGGAGCATCATGCCTTTCCTGATCCGATTGCGGCGGTGCGGGAAGGTGAGGATCTGATTCCGACGCGCACCATGCTGCGCGAGTACGAGCGTCCACGATTGGTTGGTGACACCGAAGTCGGTCAGGGAATTCGCGAACAGATCCGGGTGCTGGAGGAGATGGTGGAAGCCTACGAATTTGGTGACCTTCGGGAAGGGCAACGGTGAAAACCGGTCCCTTGTGGCAAGGTGCGGGATCGGAATATGCCGCCCTGGCACCTCTCGACGACGCATGGTTTCAGAGGGCGAAAGAACTTTCCGAATAAACTGAGGCGGGCATTCGTCTGAAAAAGCGGCCTTTCGTTTCGCGGGCCGCAGTCTATCTTAATGCCATGAAAAAGGAGTTCGTCGTCCCCATACTGCTGATGTCGCTGGTTGTGGCGGCACCTTCCGCGCCCAAGCGCTCGCTTTTGGATGATGATCCGGAGGTGATCTATCTGGAAGAGCACGTCGAGAAGCCGATCGAGCTGCTGGTGATCAAGGAGGCTCAGGTCTTTTCCGACAAGGAGGGCAAGCGCCCGCTGGGAAATTTGGTGAAGGATCAGAAGGTGCTTCTCCAGGCGATGACGGATCGGGCTTACCGGGTGTCGGCGCAGACGGGGGGCAACAAGGTGACGGGTTGGGTCGCACCCTGGGCCTTTGCTTCGAAAGACCCGAAATTCGTGGAGAACCTGAAGGCGCTCTATGATCGGCAGATGGAAGTGGCGAAGCTGGTGGCGGAGAACCGCGCGGCGATCGGGATGACACTGGAGGAGGCTGGCAAGGCGCTCGGTTCACCTAACAAGACGAAAGTTCGCCAGACAGCCAAGGGGCGAAGTGGCAAGTGGGAGTTCGTCGATTATGAGGAAGTCCGGCACTACACCTATGTGCGCGATCCGGTAACGGGTCGGAGCTTCCGGCAGTTTTCCCACGTGACTCAGGAAGAAATCGGCAAGACGGTGATCGAGTTTGAAGACGATGTCGTGACGGCGATTGAGCAGACCGAGACCGATGAGGGCGCGGGAAGAGTCAAGATCGTGATCCCACCGGTGGTATTCGCCTGGTGAAGGCAGGGCGATCAAGTTAGGGAGAGAATCGGCTCCCGCTGAATTTTTTCGGACCAAGATGGATAGGATCCCCCGTCGCCAAGGCTATGGCGGGACAGGTGGGTAGGATTTTGAAATCATTGCCCTCAGTTCAGGCTAGAATTGAGGTTCAACCATGACGATCATCACCAGGATAATTGGATTTCGTTGTCTTCATTCTATTGATCCCATCCATCGTGGTCCAATTTCTTCCCTAGCTTGATCGGCCTGCTGGTGAAGGGGTGGAAATTGAGTGGTAAATCCGGTAGCGAGTCCTAGGCTTCCGGCTATGGCTGGACTTTCGGCGAAACAAAAATACCTGTTCTATGTCGAGCTGGAGAAGCTCGTTGAGGCGGGCTTCGGGATCAGAGAGGCCGCAGGAGTTCTGTTAGAAAGCAGGCCCTCGGGTGGGGAGCGGAAGTTGTTGGAGGATTTGCTCGCGGGACTGGGGGAGGGACGAAGCATCGCGGAGTCGTTCCAGGGGAAGGAACTGACGCAGATGGAACGCTGCATCATTGCGGCGGGAGAGAAGGGCGGAAAGCTGGGGCCGGCGTTCAAGCATTTGGCAGACTATTTTGAGCTCGTAGCGGGGGCGCGAAGGGATGCCCTCAAGGCGATGATCTATCCGCTGGTTCTGCTGCATCTTGGACTGCTGCTGGCGGCGATTCCTTCGGATGTGATGAGTGGGGGCATCGGTGCGGCTGGGGTTTTGAAGAGCTTGGTGATTTCCCTGCTGGTGACTTATGCGCTGATTTTTGGGGTCGCGATGCTGGTGATGGGGCTGTTGCGGATGGCGCCTAACAATGCGGCGGTGGATCGCATGATCAATGCAGTGCCGATGATTGGCGGGGCACGGAAGAAGCTGGCGATGGCGCGCTTTACCAAAGTCTATCATGCGGGACTTCTGGCCGGGCTTTCGATGGGGGAGACGGCGACGATGGCGGGTGATGCCTCGGCCAGCGGTGCGATCCGTGAGGCGGCGAAGCGATTGAAGTCCACAGCGAAGGAGGGGAATGCGCTGGGTCCGGTATTTCTCGCGGAAAAGGCATTTCCGAGGGCTTTCGCGAAGTCGTATGCGACGGCGGAGGAGTCAGGGATGTTAGATAAAGACTTGCTGCGCTGGGCGAAGTTGTTCGAGGACGAGGCGGCGAGCCGTGTGCGGACCTTGTCGGTGGTGCTGCCGAAATTGGGATATGCGCTGATCGTGGCCTTTGTAGTGTGGAAGTTGGTGAGTTTCTACTCGGGGTACTATGGGAGTCTGGAGGAGCTGGGGATTTGAGGTAGGTCCTGCGGTTCGTGGCTGCCCGTACGCCAATAGCGCATCGGCAACCCTTCCAGCAAGTAGTCTGACTCCACCACCTGGCGCGAGCGGAAATCTCGCCGGTCTCCTTGGGCAGCGTTGTATCAAATGAAGGTTGTCGATGTTCTAGGACTAATGATCCTCGTTGCCGGCGTCGTTTCGATTGCCGTTGCTTGCTGCAGTGGATTGTTTTGGTTCATTCAAGGGGATCCAAGGTATCTTGAGTTAGCATTAGCTTCCGGTTGTGTGTTCGTGGTGGCGGCTACCTCCGCTACGGGTCTCTTGCTAGTTATCCGGTGGTTCCAGCGATGAACCGCCTCAACCCGATCGGCGGGGCCGGGCGGGCGATGGTCGAGGGCGTGCTGAGCCGGGGATCGTCACCGTCGAAGGCCAGCCTGCCACGGTGACCGGGATCCCGGGGACGAACACCTTCACCTTCCGCCGCGAGATCGCCGTGCAGGAGGGCGCGAACAGCTTCGGCATCGCCGCCACCGAACCGCACGACGCAGAGCTACAGCGTGCAGGTCGGCGGCACGCAGACGAGCTACGGCTACGATTTGAACGGCAACCTGCTGTGGGAAAAGGACCCGGGCGGCACGGTGCTGCGGAGCTTCGAGTGGGACGCGGCGGATCGGCTGAAGGCGGTGAACTGGGGCGCGCAGCGGGTCGAGTGGAGCTACGACGCGATGGGCCGGAAAGTCAGCGAGAGCGTCAACGGCACGCTGTCCCGGCGCTTCCTGTGGGACGGCA
>NZ_JBHTBS010000022.1:0-12008 GCF_042664875.1 Haloferula chungangensis
GAGCTTCGAGCAACTGGTTTTCGGCGCTGTAGACTCGGCACTGCTCACTCGGCACTGCTCACTCGGCACTGCTCACTCGGCACTGCTCACTTCTCACTGCTCACTTCTCACTGCTCACTGCTCACTTCTCACTTCTCACTTCTCACTTCTCACTCGGCACTGCTCACTCGGCACTGCTCACTCGGCACTCCCCACTCAGCAGCCACAACTCCCTCACCCCCCGCCATTTCCCCGATAATCCCCTCCCACCCCGGGATCCCCGAGCCGCCCGCCCAATAAAGTTTTTAGAAGCATAAGCGACTCACTATCAGCACTCGCGCTGAAACCAGGCCCGTTTTCCGCCTAACATTTTAAAATTCCAGCCGCGACATTCCCGCTGCTGAAGCCTGCGCAATAATTCGTAGGGCTAGACCGTGGAACACCCCCTTCCCCCGATTCGCCACAAGTGCCTTATTTCTCGGCCTATGGCACCGTTCCACCAATTTGTCAAGATACCTTAAGTAAACAAATCATACCACATATGGTATGTTAATAGATTTGTGAATACCATATGAGCAAAACGATCTTGAGCGAATTCGGCATTTCGGGCAGTCTCCGAAACGCTGCGCGACACCAGCAAAACCACTTCAGAGACCCAAAGCACCCCCTCTCTTTCCCCTGATTTCTCGACACTCTACCATGGCCTCCACTACCACCATTACTCTCGGTTCCCGCACATTTGTCTTAGATAAGGAAAAGGCCGAACAGGCTTTCAACGCCAAGAAGGTCATCAACGGCAAGGACACGATGTTCTTCAACATCCTGCCGCTCAAGTACCACTGGGCCTACGACCTCTACAAGACGATGAAGAACAACCATTGGGAGCCCGAGGACATCCCGATGCAGAAAGACGTCGAGCAGTGGCGCAATGGCGACGAAATCTCCGACGTCGAACGCTGGATCATCAAGATGGGCATCGGCTACTTCTCCGCTGCCGAAGGCATCGTCGGCGACAACATCCTCCACGTCGTTCGCGAGGTCGTCACCGCCCCCGAGCTCAAGCTCGTCCTCGGCCGCCATGCCCACGAGGAAAACATTCACGCCGACTCGCTGGTCTACATGCTCAGCTCGATCGGCCTCAATCCGCACGAGTGCGAAGCGATGTTCGAGGACGTCCCGACGATCACCGCCAAGAACCACTTCGTCACCTCGAACAGCCGCGCCATGCGCCGCGACATCGACCTCACGGTGACCAAGAACAAGCAGGATCTCGCCAAGAACATCTTCCTCTTCGGCCAGGTCATGGAAGGCACCCAGTTCTACGGCCTCTTCGGCATGATCCTCAGCCTCTACCGCCAGAACAAGTTCCCGGGCATCGGCCAGATGTTCCGCTACACCCTGCGCGATGAAAGCAACCACATCGAAGTCTTCCGCAACCTGCTCATGGATCTCATCGACGAGAACCCCGACATCTGGACCGAGGACTTCAAGCAGGACCTCCGCAACACCATGGCCGAAGGCATCCGTCTCGAAAAGGAGTTCATCCGCGACTGCCTGCCCGTCGCCGGTATCGGTCTGAATTCGAAGGACTTCGAGACCTACATCGACTACATTGCCGACCGCCGTCTCCAATCCTGCGGCCTCGCCCCGCTCAACGAAGAAGGCAGCACCCAGAACCCCTTCCCCTGGCTCGCCGAAATGATGGACATCAAAAAGGAGCAGAACTTCTTCGAAGGCCGCGTCACCGAGTACCAGAAAGCCAGCGCACTCGGAGACGTCGACGACGATGATCTGTGAGTCGCTTCGCTCCAGGGCCGAGTGACGAGTGAGAAGTGAGAAGTGAAAGGCAGAAGACTAACGACGATTTCGTAGCGATGAGTGAAATTGAGACATTTGAGGATTTGGACGTCTGGAAGCGCAGCTGCCAGTTGTCAGTCGATGTTCATGTGGCCTTGTATGAGTCGAAGGACTTCGCGCTTCGCAGTCAGATGGAGCGTTCATCACTCTCGATTCCATCGAACATCGCCGAAGGCTCCGAGCGCGATAACACCAAGGATTACATCAACTTCCTCCGCTACAGCAAAGGTTCCTGCGGCGAACTCCGCACCCAGCTCTACGTCCACGACCGCGTTCGCCAGCGCGTCGGCCTGCCCCCCTTGGAGGGCTCCCGCGAAATGATCAAAGAAACCCGCGAGATCTCCCGCATGCTCCGCGGCCTCATCAATTCCCTGAAACGCCGCCTAGACTCCCTCAAAGAGAAGTCCTAACCCTCCGGCTCCCAAACAGTTATCCATCTCCGCCTCGCATCTCTTCCCCTTCTCACTTCACACTTCTCACTCGGCACTAAACCGCACGCCACCTCGCCCGCCCGCTAAAAAGCAAAACCACCTTCTCCAACATGTACACCAATCTCAATCTCGACGAAGACCTCAACCTCAAGCAAGTCATCACCGACCGCTTCTCCCTCGGCTCCGAAAAGTCCGACGACGCCCGCGGCAGCGCCTACCAGTGGCGCGAGGTCCTGCACGCCGATCGCCGCAAACCGATCACCGACATCACCGTCACCCGTGGCAACGAGGAACAGCACTTCTCCCTCGAACACGTCGCCGATGCCATCGGCGAATCCCTCACCGACCTGCTCATCGCCCGCAAACACGATGACGAATCGATCTTCACCGAGGAAAACCGCAAGTTCGTCTCCGACGTCGCCCACGCCGTCGCCAACTCGCTCACCAAGACCCTCGACGAAGGCGGCCGACTCCGTCTTTCCGAAGGCGACCTCTACCTGCTCATCGAAAAGGCCCTGCTCGAGAACGACGCCTACGATGTCGCCAAGTCGCTCGCTTTCCGCCGCTCCATCGAAAAGGGCGGCAGCATCTCCGCCGGCACCGCCCCACACGCCCTGCCGGTGCGTCTGATCCGCCGCAATGGCAACGTCGTGCCTTGGTCCGAAACCAAGATCGAGATCGCTGTTAGAAAAGCCTTCCTCACCATCCACGAAATCCCCGAGGCCGCCACCGACGTCGCCCGCGGCGTCACCGAGCGCGTCCGCAATGGCGACAACTCCTTCGTCCACATCGAGGACGTCCAGGACATGGTCCAGGAGGAGCTCATGAAGCAGGGCCACTTCAAGGCCGCCGCCCACTACATCCGCTACCGCGACGAACGTTCGCGGATGCGCATCGACATGGAGGAAGCACCCGATGAAACCAATCAGGAGCTCTTCATCACCGTCATCACCGACGACGGCGAGACCAAACTCTGGGACGGCACCGAGCTCAAGAAGCGCATCGCCTTCGCCTCCATCGGCCTCGACCTCTGCCTCACCGATTCGGAAATCGAGCGCGAACTCCGCCGCTCCGTCGGCGCCGAAATCAAGGAGAAGGACCTCAAGAATACCGTCATCCTCAATTCCAAGTCGCTCATCGAAAAGGACGCCGACTTCGCCAAGTTCGCCGCCCGCATCCTGCTTTCCTACATCTACGAGGAAGTCCTCGATTGGTCGATCCTGCGCGACGGCGTGGAAAAGCTCAAGTTCGCCCACAAGGCCGCCTTCAAGAGCTACCTCAAGCACGGCATCGCCATCAAGCGCCTCAATCCCGAGCTGCTCAAGCTCTACAACCTCGACACCCTCGCCGAGGCCTTCGACCCCACCGCCGACCTCGACTTCGATTTCCTCGGCATCCAGACCCTCTACGACCGCTACCTCATCGTCGACAAGACTGGTGAAAAGCACCGCCGCATCGAGACCCCGCAGTTCTTCTGGATGCGGGTTTCCATGGGCCTCTTCAAAGGCGAGGAAACCAAACGCGAAGACTGGGCCATCCGCCTTTACAACCTCTACAAAGGCCGCCGCTTCTGCTCGTCCACCCCGACACTCTTCAACTCCGGCACCCTCCATAGCCAGCTCTCATCCTGCTACCTCTACAAGGTCGACGACTCCATCGAATCGATCATGTATCGCGGCATCGCCGAAAATGCCTTCCTTTCAAAGTGGGCCGGCGGCCTCGGTGGCTCATGGACCTCCGTGCGTGGCACCGGCGGCTACATTCAAGGCACCAACGGCGAGTCCCAGGGCATCATCCCCTTCCTCAAGCTGCACAACGACCAGCTCGTCGCCGTCAACCAGGGCGGCAAGCGCCGCGGCTCCGGCTGCGCCTACCTCGAATCCTGGCACAACGACATCGAGGACTTCCTCGAGTTGCGCAAGAACACCGGTGACGAACGCCGCCGCTGCCACGACATGAACACCGCCAACTGGATTCCCGATCTGTTCATGAAGCGCATGGAGGAACGTAGCCACTGGACCCTCTTCCGCGCCAACGAAACCCCCGACCTCCACGACCTCTACGGCAAGGCCTTCGAACAGCGCTACACCGAATATGAGACCATGGCCGCCGAAGGCAAAATCTGGTCGCGTGAAATGCCCGCCATCGAGCTCTGGAAAGGCATGCTCAAGATGATCTTCGAAACCGGACACCCCTGGATCACCTTCAAGGATCCCTGCAATGTCCGCTCCCCACAGGACCACTGCGGCGTCATCCACTCCAGCAACCTCTGCACCGAGATCACCCTCAATACCTCCGAGGAAGAAACCGCCGTCTGCAACCTCGGCTCCGTCGTCCTCGACACCCACGTCACCGCCGATGGCGCGCTCGACCACGAGATGCTCAAGGAGACCATCACCGTCGCCATCCGCGCGCTCGACAACGTCATCGACATCAACTTCTACCCGACCGAAGCCGCCAGGACCGCCAACTCACGCCACCGCCCGATCGGCCTCGGCGTGATGGGCCTGCAGAACGCCCTCTACAAGCGCGGCCTCAGCTTCGCCTCCGATGCCGCCGTCGAGTTCAACGACGAGTTCATGGAAGCCATCGCCTACTACGCCTATAGTGCTTCCAGCGACCTCGCCGCCGAAGTCGGCACCTACTCGACCTTCAAAGGCTCCAAATGGGACCGCGGCCTGCTCCCGCAGGATACCGTCGACCTGCTCGAAGACGAGCGCGGCAAGAAGATCGACGTCCCCCGCGGCGGCAAGATGGACTGGAGCGTCGTCCGCGAAAAGATCGCCACCCACGGCATGCGGAACTCGAACGTCCTCGCCATCGCGCCGACCGCCACCATCTCGAACATCATGGGCACCACCCCCTGCATCGAGCCGAACTACAAGAACCTCTACGTGAAGAGCAACCTCAGCGGCGACTTCATCGTCCTCAACCGCGAGCTCGTCCGCGACCTCAAGAAGGCCGGCCTGTGGAACCAGGAAATGGTCGACGAATTGAAATACTTCAAGGGAGAGCTCGAGGACATCGACACCATCCCGCAAGAGCTCAAGCAGAAGCACAAGACCGTCTTCAGCGTCGGCTACGAGTACATCATCGACGCCGCCGCGCGCCGTCAGAAGTGGATCGACCAGAGCCAGAGCGTGAACCTCTTCCTCGCCCAGCCCGACATGAAGAGCCTCTCTCACATGTATCGCCGCGCCTGGGAAAAGGGCCTCAAGACCACCTACTACCTCCGCACCCTCCAAGCCAGTGACGTCGAAAGCTCCACCGGCAAAGTCGACAAAGCCATCCGCGGCGTCATGAGCGGCGGAGGGGGGGCCGCGCCAGCAGCCAAAGTCTTCACCGAAGCCGAGAAGAGCGCCTGTTCGCTCGATGCGATGATGAACGGAGGCGAATGCGAGGCATGTCAATGAATCACAACCCGCTGCCGACTTGTCCGCCGAAGCCGTAGGCGAAGGAGGATGAACGGCGGAGAGTGCGAAGCATGCCAGTAAGGCAGGGTCGCCTCGCCGAGGCGACCACTTTAGGGGGCGGACAACCCTAGCTGCTTTCTCAAAAATTAGAGAATATCGCATCTCACGGACCGACCCCTTTCAGACGATTGCTGAACATCGACACGCGGGATAGCGTTGTAACCGAAAGTCTGCGAGGTGAACAAGAGGGGATCTTAGATAGTCGAACTAACCTCAAAGATCTATGTTGCCTTCAATCGCTTCAGGCCTCACGGGACTTCGACAAAATTGAAGACATGAATACAGCACAGCTCATCAATCAGGTCTTACAACTTGATGCAAACTCAGGAAATGCACTTGTCACTTTCTTAAAGAAAGCTGGCATCGGCGACTTTGAGGAACTAGGGCGTAGACTTAAGGAGCAGCCCGACCACGTTCGCAAGGAGTTCTCACCAAATTATCGTATTGAAACGTGGAACGAATTCGGGCGTTACAAGGAGGTAGAATTCACGTCGATTGGATCCAAGGCCCTGTATTGGTTCGCTACTATTTGTTCCGCCGAGCCTCTCCTTCTCGCGTCTCACGAGAAAATACGTGATGGCGTCGAACAAAACTTTATGCGGGGTCAGGTTGAAGCAACGCATCAGCTCCTTGACCAGCATGAGTTAGAATTTGGAAAATCTCTATGGTCGCATCAATGGCGGGTCCTAGCCTTCTCAGCATCCGCATCCGAGGTGCAGCTCGCTGAGTATCAACAAGCGATGCTGAATGAAGCAGAGGGTTCTCTCGCCGTGCCAATTCTTAACCTGCGCTCCTACCTAACGAGAACCGATACACCCCCGAGAATACTTCGGAGAAGCCTCCGTAGATCACTAGAGGCGATAAACATGGAGCCAATTGGCGATATGCTAGGCCTGCTCCTGCTTGACGAACTGCCTCAAGAAATGGAGATCGGTCGAATTAACTCTCTTCTCGAATGTCTGGAAGACTTGCCTCTGGTCGATCGATACGGCGCATTTATCCAACTGGCCACACACTTATTGACTGCGGATCGCACATGGGAGCGGGACGTGACACGCGCACTTCAGATTCTCGCCATCGACGGAAATGACGCACGGATAATACTCGAAAAACATCACTGCGGCCGCGTCAAATCCCGCTTGAACAGCGATGCCTTTGAGAGCATCCAGTGTTGGGACTACTACTTCACCGGCGACTATACAAAAATTCCTATTGAAGTTGCTAAATTTCAATCTGATGCTCCATATGACTTCAATCTACTTGATCTAAAGGTCAAGGCAGATCTTTACCAAAATAGTGAGGAGCAAGTCGATGACTCTCCAGAAAATTGGCTGGCACAAACACTTGCTAAGGTACTTCGCGATAACAACATCGGAGATCGCGTGTACGATGAGTTAGACCGATTTTCCCTACGAGCCGGTTTCTTTTCATTAGGATCACAGATAAGAGCATTTATTCGCTCTTACTCCGGTCAAGGGACCTCCCCCCGACTCGTACGACTTGCAAATCTCCGTGGTTACCATTTTTCACCACGTCACAATGAAAGTATTACAAACATTGTGCCGTGGCGGAACTACCTCGCTCTATTGATCGAAAGGAAGCCGGATTCATGCAGTGCCCAATTTCTCTATACTCTGGCAACGGCACAAAGTTACAAAGTGTTCGTAGGGCTCGGGGATGAACATCCGGTTGCCGAAATCAGAAGAAAATATTTCAAGGGCCTTATTGCTCTAAAACTGGGCTTTTTGCCGACAGCGCTCACGTCAATTACTAGCTTCATCGAAGAGTGCAAAGATGATCCAGTTCACGGAACTGTCCGCTTTGCACTGGACCAGGCACTTATTCTGCGGGCCGAGGTTTTTCGTTTGATGGGTGATTCTGAATCTGCACAGGCATTGCTGGTTGACCTTCAGATCAACGGAGCATCTGCCTTAAAACGCCTAAATCTGACTCAATTTTACGAACTATCATATAGTAATCGAAAAGAACTTAGCCAATCAATCGACTTCCCAATCCTTGCATGGCTGGCTAGGGTTGGTCCGCACGAGAATTGTTTGGCGATAAAGCGGTTCTTGAAACATTGGGGAGTAGCTCTGCCATCAGAGTTTTTAAAGCTCGCTCTCCCCTTTAGCTCAGAGCGCGTACGTGAATTCGTATTCCGGGTGTGTACTGCGGAGAACCTAGATTCAATCAGCGCTTTAGACACGAACGATAAGGTGGACGAGGAGCGTCTGCGGCTTCTTCGTTGGGTTACTGAGAACTATCCCGAATATGCTAAACAGGTTGAGCGAGAAAAGCTAAATCTGATTCAGGTCTCACAACTGCGAGCAGGTCTCAACAGAATTGATGACAATAAATTGGTACTAGACCTCGCGAGCCTTCAAGATGTCGAGGGGGAGCAGATCGAAGAAATCCATCAAGATTACGTCTCAAGAAAAGAGCTCGCGCTAGCTGCATTCGCAGAAACAATTCAAAAGGTATTCAGCGAGGTTTCGGCGTCTGGCGAGGGTAAGACTATTGTAGTTAGTCAAGATGCACTACTCCAAGCGTATAACGATGCGTATCTTTCGGCTTTCAATCGACTAAGAAAGATCTTTATCCGGAGTCCGCAATTCGGATTCGAGGCATGCTTGAGCGGTAGAATTAGGCACGGAATTGTCGTTGAGCATCTTCTAAAGCCGCTGAAAGCGCATGCTCTTCTGGTCTCTGAGAGAGTCTCGGATCAAGTCAAGAGCACAAGCTTCTTTGAGTTTGACTCTCTAGCGTCTCTTGAACCGCAACAGCAAGAGGTTGCCCTAGAGGCGCTAGAAAAGCTTACCTCCAATGTGGCGGACGAGGCGCGTCGTTTCAGAGATGAGGTTGTACAGACAGACCTGAAGGAAGGAGATGCCAGTGCTGTATTTAACTACTTTTTCAAGGACCAGTGGCTCCTTGAGCATCATGACTTCGAAGATTCCGAGGGGGTTGACTGGAAGTCGTTTTCCTTTGAAGTGTTTTCAGTTCTTGCTGAACGCACACGAGATTGCCTTCCTGTTCTGCGCGAGCGAATCTCAGCGGAGATTAAGCCCTCGCTTCTGAACTATTTTGATGTATGCGTCAAAGATATTGAAGCAATTGACGGGGTGCAACCGCTTCGAACTCGTATTCTGCAGGCGAAGCAAGAACTGGAGAGCGCATGTGATGACATGTTACGATGGTTTCAAGATCTTACGGGCGCTATCGGTCAAGATGTGGAATTTTCATTCGCGCTCAATACGGCTGTGGGTATGCTCGAAAGGCTCCATCCTGAATTGCAGGGGATATATTCGAAAGAAGTCGCTGCGGGAATGCGGCTAAAAGGGCGATTTTTCACCTCATTTGTGCATGTTATTTTCTACCTTATTGAAAATGGTATCAAGCATACGGATGTCGATGCAGACGCATTTCGAGGGAGAATTGAGTTAACCAACTTAGATGGAGAACTGCAGTTGCGGGTCTTTTCGAGAATGAGCTCTAGTGAATCTGTAGAGCGGGCGACAAGTGTCATAAACCGACGGATAAGAGAAATTAATCTTGATAAGGACCCAGACTCTGCGATCAAGGAGAAGGGCAGTGGCTTTGCCAAGATACTAGCAGCTCTCCGGTATGAGTTTAAAGCAGGCACACACAATCTTGAAGCTGTGTCCGACGGGGAAGATGTTGTTGTAAAGATAACCATGATGATTTCAGGAATCGCGGAATGAAAGTATTAATCATAGACGACTCTAACGCGAAAATTACTGCTTTGCGAGAAGTTGTTTTTAAATCGCTGAATGGAAGCAAAGTCGTCGTCAGAAGATCTTTTCAGAAAGCGCTGCAAGAGATTGAGCGAGAAAGCTACGATATCGTGCTTCTAGATATGACAATACCCACCACGGAAAGAAGCGACGGAAGATTCGAGGGTAGAACACGATATTTTGGAGGTAGGGAGTTACTGGGGGAGATGGATTTGCTGGATTATGATGCAAAGGTAGTAATTGTGACTCAGTTTGATCGCTTCGATGACGGGGTTGAGACGATCGAGTTTCGTGATCTTATGAATAAACTGGAACAAGAGTTTCAAGGGTTGCTGATAGGAACAGTTTTTTATACGTCAATCTCCGATCGATGGGTCGTAGAAATCGAGAAAATCCTAAAGGATATTCAATCTCAATGAAAGTTTTAGTCGTCGAGGATAGTGATCAGAAATACAACGAGGTAGAGTCTATTCTCGCTAAAAACGTAGGAGATCTTGATTTGATCAGAGCCCGGAATTTCTTTGAAGCCGTCAAAATTCTTGGGGAGCACGATGATCTTGAACTTTTGGTTCTGGATATATTTCTCCCAATGAGGGGAGATTCTATGCCCACATCTTCAGTGGGTATGAGTATCCTCGAGGAGATTGTCGATGGCGGTTCTTGCCATCAACCTAATCATATTATCTGCCTGTCCGAGTTTTGTGCAGATGATTTAGAAATTAGAGAAAAAGTAGCTAGTTACTTAATACATTTAGTAGACTATAGAGCGGGCGATCAGTTGTGGATTGAGGGCCTCAAGAGGAAGCTGGACTATATCAAGCGCAGGGTTGAGAAAGTCAAGAGCGAGCGCGCATCCTATGGATGTGATGTAGCAATTTTGACCGCTTCGCCCGATGTCGAGATTGCGCAGGTGCTAAAGTTGCCAGGTGGTTGGGTTAAGGAGTTCTGTCCGGAGACTGAAATGATTCTCTATCGTGGTCAGTGGGAGGGCTGCGTGAAAGAACTCGGTGTGGTTGCTTGCGAGGCCCCGGGAATGGGAATGACTGCAGCGTGTGTTACTGCTATGAAGCTTATCGAAAGAGAGCGACCCCGTTATTTGGTGATGTGTGGAATTTTGGCTGGCACAGATGATAATCAAGAGCTGGGTGACATCATCGTTGGGAGTTCCTTCTTCGACTACGGAAGCGGTAAGATTATCCGCAATGAGGATGGTGAACGGATACTGATTCCCGACCCACAGCAGATAGCGGTTTCGCCTGACTTGCGTGCAATTCTCAAGGATTGGGCGAATGAGCAGCGGGGCATGACGGAAATTGGAGAGCTTTGGTCCGGGATGGCTGGGCGTTTCACCCCGAGACTTAGCATGGGCGTAATCGCGTCGGGTGCCGCAGTCGTTCAAGACGGTTCTTTGGTTGAAGAAGTAAAAGCCAAGTCGAGGAAAACGGTTGGTTTGGAAATGGAAGCATACGCAGTCGCGCTGGCAGGGCGGCACTCAAGCAAGCCCAAACCATCAGTCTTGATTGCGAAGTCGGTTTGCGACTTTGCTGATTCCAAGAAAGGCGACAATGCGCAGGACTTGGCTGCTTTTACTAGTGCGAGATTTGTTCATAAGCTATTTACGACTGAATCATCGATTGCCTTCCCAGACTAATCGATAGGAAGATGTGAAAGGGGTCAGATGAGAATGGCACTGTTTTAAGCGAGAGACCGGGGTTTTCCTCGATGAGGGAGGTCCCGGTATTCCGCTCTCGGAGCCGTCAGATAGCTGAAGGGTTTCGGCCGTTTCTTCTTGGCTCTGGGTTCACGACGAAAGGGTCTTAGTTTGATGACCTTTTCGCCGATCATCGCAATGATTGAGTCCCAGATCTCACGGATCTTCCTGGCGTGCTTCTGCCGTCGCAGATAGCGCGAGGTGTTCGCCACGATGGTATCCAGGGCTCCCTTGAAACTCATCAACCGTGGGAACTGGGGTCAGTGGGAACTGGGGTCAGAGTGGGAACTGGGGTCAGTGTGCAAATCTTGACAAATCCCACCTCTCCCGTAGCATTCCAGCATGCCCGCGTGGGAACTGGGGAACTGGGGAACTGGGGGAACTGGGAACTGGGGTCAGTGTGCAAATCTTGACAGATCTCACCTCTCCCGGGGGAACTGGGGTCAGTGTGCAAATCTTGACAGATCTCACCTCTCCCGTAGCGTTCCAGCATGCCCCGCAGCCTGCGACTTGAATTTCCCGGTGCTTTTTACCATGTGATGGCACGCGGCAATCGGCGGGAAAAAATTTTCGATGACGACGATGACCGCCGGTTTTTCCTCGCGACGCTCTCTGAGGCTTGGGAGAAATGGGGTCAGTGTGCAAATCTTGACAGATCTCACCTCTCCCGTAGCGTTCCAGCATGCCCCGCAGCCTGCGACTTGAATTTCCCGGTGCTTTTTACCATGTGATGGCACGCGGCAATCGGCGGGAAAAAATTTTCGATGACGACGATGACCGCCGGTTTTTCCTCGCGACGCTC
>NZ_JBHTBS010000023.1:0-11664 GCF_042664875.1 Haloferula chungangensis
GCGTCTGGGGATTTTTTGCTGAAAGTGTTTCGGAGAGCTTAGAGACTCGCCGTGCCGCCCTAGAAACGCATCGGGAAAACTACGATGGACCCCAGAAAACCGCGTCGGGTATCCCTCTTTGGCCATCTAGGGATCCGATCGGGGAACGGGGCGGGGTGAACCTGTATGGGTTCGTGGGGAATAACGGAGTGGGTTGGGTTGATCGTCTTGGGTTGGAAAACGTTGAAGTCGAAAGTGATCCAGAGCTGCCTGACCCAGCCGGAATTCGGCCAAACTTTGTTCATGGCTCAGGACGAGATTCTGGCACCCGTTATCCCCAAAAAACGTTCGATTGCAGTTGTGAGGAGGAAGAAAATGAAGAAGGGAAGAAATGCTACTACATCAAGTGCAACATCACCTTTACGGCGGTCATCACGCTGGATTTGAATCAGCCTAAAGCTGGGGGGGCGTCACTCTCTGGAATTTATGGTCACGAACAACAACATGTGGTGGAGAAAGTCGGAAGCGTTGATGCAATCATTGCAAAAGTTGAATCAAAGAAGGGTGGGCCTTTCAAGGGTTCATCTTCTTGTAAGGACTCAATGAAGCAGTGGGAGACGGAATTGTACAATGAATTCATGCGCTTGTTCCCGAACGATAATCGGGTGACTGATCAATCGCATGATGATCGTCACAACAATCCTGACGATCCTCGACCTGGAAGTGGCGAGGAGTTTCCTCCTCTTCCAGGTTCCGCGCACGGTCCAGGGTTTTGATTTGTATTGTTATTTAAGTTCTTATGAAAACGGGGAGAGCGCTGGTTTATGCCGTGGTTTTGTTGTCACCTATTTCATCCTGTTTAGCAGATGAACTAATCGGAAGCGGCATGGGCTCGCTTAAACGAGGTGGGGTTTTGTTCACGTTGAGCCAGATTGCTAGCAACGTGAGCAATGGAGAGACGGTGGATCATGCTTTTCGCGTAATAATATCGAGTGGCTTTTCATTAGAGGACTTGGTCGTGATTCAATATAAAGATGGGAAGAACGACATGTTTTGGCGGGATGGGCTATATAAAAACGTAAGATTTGGCGCGGTGACTGAGGCTCAGTTCGAAAAACGTCACGATTCAACGGTCGCGAAGGCAATCATTGCCGAGCTGCACAAGGAGGAAACTTGGGCCTTTAATCAGAGGTTCACAGGTGAGGCGATGGAAGATGGTAGAGTTGTGATGTATGCAAAGATTTTGAAGAGCGGCGAAACCTTGTTTAGGGCACACCGCGGGAATGCAGACGACAAATATCCACAAGTGAACAAATTATGTGGTCTGGCTGAGGAGTTTTGGGAGGAGCTCCGATCTGAATAGGCTCGGTCCGTGAAATGCGGCGTTGACTACTGCAATTCCAGTAGGAGCGAACAGCCGCCGGAGCCCGGCTCGAAATGCTCCGCTGGAGCGTCCCCCTGAAGAACTGGATAGGGAATAGGGAGATCGAGGAGCGACGGACAATGTGAAAGGGGTGGGTGCGTGAATCGTGGTGTTGATCCGAGGGGTTTTGCCATGGGCAAAACCCATAGGAGCTCTTGGCCGTCGGGAGGGCCGGTGGGTCGAGCGGAATAGCGGTCGGTCGTCGAAAAGGTTCCGCTCGGACGCGGCGGCTCCCCGGCGGCGGCGCGAGCCGGTGATGTCCGCTTCACCTAGAGAGTCACCCGATGCGCCTTCTTTCCCGGCCCGCCTGCGGGCGGTGGTTTGGGGGTGTGCGGTGATCCGGGAGGCGGTGGAGTGGAACGCAACCGTGGGCAGGCGGGGACCGTCTCCCGGAATTCACCGGCGGCCTGCGTGGCGGGTTTCCCCGAGCCGTGAGGCGAAGGCAAGGATTGCGGCCGGGCGCGGGGCTGCCTGCCTTTTTGCCGAAGGTGACTTGTGACTGCGCGGTAATGCGGAGGTGTGGGGCGGCACGGAGGGGACCGCTTGCGGCAGGGACCGTGACGGATGGAGGGCGCTGCGCATTACCCCGCGCACGTCACATGTCAGCGATGGCGAGCAGCCCCGTGCCGGGCCGCCAGTGGGATGATTTCAGCGGTGCGGAGCGATGATATGGGGTCGCCCACGGCTTGGGCGGTGATGTCAGGATGCCTTGGCCCGTTGAGCAATGAGCATGTCCTCGACGGTGCCGAGGATGCGCTGCTGTTGGGATTTGGGCAGCTCGGAAACTTCATCGAAAACCCGCTGTAGTTTCGGTGCGCGTCCGGGCTTCGCCTTAGACTGGCTGACGCCGAAGAGCTGATCGAGTGTCACGCCGAAGATTTCGCAAAGCGGCAGGGTCATCGAGGACGGCAGACGGCGGGTCGCGTTTTCATAGGTCGCAACAACCTGCTGGCGGATGCCGAGGCGCTCGGCCAGTTCCGCCTGGGTCAGGCCGGTCTGTTGCCGAAGGGATGCGATGCGTTCGCCAAGCTCACGGAAGAAGTCTTCGTCTTTCATCGGGTCGATGTCGTTTTTGGAGTATGGCCGGATCATAATACTTCTTTTTGGAGTTGACGGTGCGCGAGGCAATCAATACTCCAAAAGGGAGTATCGCAAGACGCGAATTAAAAACCCGAATGCCGACTTGACGCCTTTTTTGAAGCCATGAATCCGACCGACCCGAATCCTGAGCCGCCGACCGACCTCGAAATCGACTACGAGCCGCCGTGCTGGGAGTGGGATCTTTGGGAACGCGAGGCGATCGAGCGCGGGATGAGCAAGGAAATGGCGACGCTCGGTCGAGCGGTGATCCGCGAGGCGGGTCAGCATGCGTGGTGCCCACAGCTTCGCTGCCTTTGCTCGGAAGAAGTGCTCGAAGCGCTTCTTTTGCGTTCTCCGGATCTGGCGAAGCGGCTTTGCGCGGTGCTGCTGGAAACCGACGGCCTGCGCTTCGCGCTGGCCGAGGACGATCCTCGAAGCTGCGAGATGATCGAGCTGGCCGGCTTCGAGCAATCCTCCAACTGGTAAAGACCATGGCGAGAATCCCCGACTCTGAAATCGACCGCATCAAGAGCGAGACCGACCTCGTGGCGCTGATCCAGTCGCGCGGCGTGAGTCTGCGCCAGCAGGGCACGAACTGGACCGGGCTTTGCCCGTTTCACCAGGACAGCAAGACACCGAATCTGATCGTGACGCCGGGCAAAGGCCTCTTTCGCTGCATGGCGAGCGGCTGCGGGGCGACGGGCAACGCGATCCAGTTCGTCGAGCGCTTCGATGGACTGAGTTTTCGCCATGCCTTCGAGCTGCTGGCCAACGGCGGCAAGGCCGCGTTCGAGCACGCGCCGGACGGCCCCAGGAGCAAGGCGAGCGTGCCGCGCCTGCCGTGTCCGTTGGAAGACTCGGCGGGGGATGCGAAGCTCCTTGAGCAGGTCGCGAACTACTACGCCTCCCGTTTTTCAGGCAACGAGGGCGAAGCGGCCCGCGGATACCTTGCCGGACGCGGCCTCGATGACCCGGCGCTGTGGAAACGATTCGGCATCGGGCTGTCCGACCGCACACTCGGCCTACGGATCCCCAGCAAGAACCGCAAGCAGGGCGCGGAGATCCGCGAACGGCTCGAAGTGCTCGGCGTGTATCGCAAGACCGGACGCGAGCACTTGAACGGCTGCCTCGTGGTGCCGGTGCGCAACGTCAAAGGCGACATCGTGCAGCTCTATGGAAGACGCATCGGCGCGGCGACACCGAAGAACCAGCGGCATCTTTACCTGGCCCGACCGCTCGGCGGCATCTTCAACGCCGACGCACTCAAACATCGTGAAATCATCCTGACCGAAAGCATCCTCGATGCCCTGACCTTCATCCGCCACGGGTCCGAAGCCGGACTGGCGGTCATGGAAGCGGCGACCTGCACCTTTGGCACGGCGAACTTCACCGCCGAACTCTTCGAAGCAATCCGGGCGGCAAAGGTGGAATCGGTGCGGCTCGCTTTCGATGCCGACGAGGCTGGCCAAGCTGCGGAAGCCGAGGCCTCGAAGCGACTGCAGGCGGTCGGCATCGAGTGCCACACGGTGAAACTGCCGTGGGGAATGGACGTGAATCAGTATGCCTTGGAACAAGGTCCGGAAGCCTTGCGCCACGC
Organism: Haloferula chungangensis; assembly: GCF_042664875.1. Classification (NCBI taxonomy): domain Bacteria; kingdom Pseudomonadati; phylum Verrucomicrobiota; class Verrucomicrobiia; order Verrucomicrobiales; family Verrucomicrobiaceae; genus Haloferula; species Haloferula chungangensis. Next base: position 4,080 of record NZ_JBHTBS010000023.1, read on the forward strand.
CGTGAGAAGCGCCGCGTGGATCGGGAAAACCGTCGTCAACGGCCATGCCATCGAGCCTCAAAAGCCGGAGGTCTCGGCACCCTCAGAAGACACGCAACACGTGGTACAGCCTCTTTCTTTAGCTGCTAAATCTTTAGCTGCTTGTCCGGATGAATCGGCTGCTAAAAAGGAAGATGGCCCAAGCAAAGCACCCGCGTTCGAACTGGTGAAGGTCGGGGATTATCACGAAGCGGTTTTCGGCTCGCGAGTCTATCGGATCGGCGGACTCGAGAAAAACAACTCGCTCGAAGTGCTCAAAATCACGCTGCGGATGACCTGCGAAGGCCTGATGCATGTCGATTCACTCGACCTCTACCGCGACGGCGAGCGCCGGAAATTCATCGACCGCGCCGCCGAGGAAACCACGCTCGAAAAGGACCTCATCAAACGTGACCTCGGCAAGCTCTTGCTTGCCCTCGAAGTCCTCCAGGAATCGCGCCTCAACGCCCCGCGTGAAGAAGCCGAAAGCATCGAGCTATCCAGCGAGGACGAAGTCGAAGCGCTCGAACTGCTACGCTCGCCGAACCTACTCAAGCGCATCGTGAAGGCCTACGACGAAGCCGGCATCGTCGGCGAGGAAACCAACCTGTTAGCTGCGTATCTCGCGTGCGCGTCGCGCAAGCTCAACAAACCTCTCGCCGTGATCATCCAAAGCACTAGCGCGGCGGGCAAGAGCACGCTCATGGATGCCGTGCTCGCGTTTTTCCCCGACGAGGAACAAGTGAAATACTCCGCGATGACCGGGCAAAGCCTCTACTACCTCGGCGAGTCGAACCTGAAACACAAGATCCTCGCCATCGTCGAAGAAGAGGGCGCCGAGAAAGCCTCCTACGCGCTCAAACTGCTGCAAAGCGAGGGCGAACTGACGATTGCCAGCACCGGCAAGGACCCGCACAGCGGACGCATGGAAACGCAGGAATACCACGTCGAAGGCCCCGTCGCGATCGTCTTCACGACGACCTCGATCGACATCGACGAGGAACTCATGAACCGCTGTCTCGTGCTGACCGTCGATGAATCCCGCGACCAGACCGAACGCATCCACAAGCTCCAGCGCGAGGCCCGAACCATCGAAGGCATCCTCTCCAACGAACGAAGGAAAGACATCGTGCGCGTGATGCAGAACGCCCAGCGCCTGCTTGAGCCGATGCGCATCGCCAATCCCTTCGCCCGTGAACTGACCTTTACCAGCGGACGCACCCGGACCCGCCGCGACCACGAGAAATACCTGACGCTCATCGACACCATCGCGTTACTCCACCAGCACCAGCGCGAAGCGATCACGCACGAAGTGAACGGCCGGGAAGTCACCATGCTGCCCGTCACACTCGACGACATCGAAGCCGCCAACCGCATCGCCCCCGAGGTGTTAGGCCGCTCGCTCGACGAACTGCCGCCACAGACGCGCCGCCTGCTCGAAAGCATCAAGACACTCGTCCGCGCCAAGATGAAAGCCGAGCAGGTCGAGCAACGTCTTTCCATCTTTAGCCGCCGTGAGCTGCGCGAGTTTACCGGCTGGAGCGAGACCCAGACACGGCTCCACCTCGAACGGCTCGAAGCGATGGAATACGTCCACCGGCGCGGCGGCCGTCAGGGCAGCGCGTGCAAATACGACCTCATCACCGACGCCGACGAACCCGAAGGAAGCTGGCATGTCGGCCTGATCGACGTCGCCAAGCTTCGCCGCAAGCAGTCACGAAAACCCGCCACAAAATGAAGCTACGCCAAGCACTTCGCGGGGGAAACCGGTCACTTCGCGCCCCTTCGCCGGACCCGCCCCGCGAAGCTGCAAGCCCGCTGGCACAAGGCTTTTCCCGGAACTTCGCCGCTTCGCCGAAATCGCACATCAGGACCGCAAAAAGCCCTCGTCGTAACGTAACCGCACTTTTCACATTTTACTTTTCACTCGGCACTGAGCGAAGCGACCCATGAACCGCAAGAAAGGCCACCAACGCGGCAAGCACCTGCGAAACCGCGATCAGGACAAACGCGGCGGAAACCGCGCCGTCGAACTGCCGACCGGCCCACCCGGAAGCCTCGCCCACGAAGCCGCCGCCTACCTCGAATCCCTCGCCGTTCGCAACTACACGGCCGACACCATCGAAGGTCGACGCGACGCCCTCAAATTCTTCCTACTGTGGGCGCACGAGCGCGAACTACGGCAACCCTCGGAGATCACCAAACCGATCCTCGAAAGCCATCAGCGGCACCTGTGGCGATGGCGAAAGAAGAACGGCAAGCCGCTCGGCGTTTCCACCCAGCGCAGCCGGCTCGGGTCCCTGCGGGACTTTTTTTCATGGCTCACGAAACAAGACATCCTCACGGCCAACCCCGCCTCAGAACTCGAAATGCCACGCCCCGAAAAACGCTTACCGAAAGAACCGCTCGGCCTGCACCAGGTCGAAGCCGTCATCGCCGTGCCCGACATCGCCGACCCGCTCGGCATCCGCGACCGCGCCATGTTAGAGCTGTTTTACAGCACCGGCCTGCGACGCGGCGAACTCGCCAAGCTCGAACTCCACGACCTCAACCGCGAGCGCCAGACCTTGCAAATCCGCCAAGGCAAAGGCCACAAGGACCGCGTCGTCCCCGTCGGCGACCGCGCCCTCGTGTGGCTGGAACGCTACCTCGACGAAGTCCGCCCGCGCCTGATGCTGCGCACCAACGAGCCCGCGCTTTTCCTCACCAGCTACGGCGAAGCCTTCAACCCCGACGTGATCAGCCGCATGGTGACCAAATACATCAAAAAGGCCGACATCGACCGCCCCGGAAGCTGCCATTTATTGCGCCACACCTGCGCCACGCACATGCTCGAAGGCGGGGCCGACATCCGTTTCATCCAGCAGCTCCTCGGCCACGAGAAGCTCGAAACGACCGCCATTTACACCCAAGTGAGCATCGAGCAGCTCAAGGACGTGCACCGCCGCACCCATCCCGCCGAGAAGCCGAAGAAGCCCCGTGAAGAGGGGAGTGGGGATCAATCGTAAACGTCTCGCCGGTGTCCGACGCGGACCACCAGCACCTCAAGCTCCTCGTCCTTGAGCTGGCAGAGAATGCGGTAGTCATCGACCCGGAAGCGCCAGAACTCGCCGAGATCGCCCTTGAGGCATTTGCCGAACTGGCGCGGATCCTCGCAGCCGGAGATGCGCGAGTCCAGGAACGCGAAGATGCGCCGGGCCGGTTCGTGGCCGAGCTTGCGCAGCTGCTTTATGGCCTTCGGGCCGATCCTATAGCCCCAGCTCACGCTTCGCTTCCTCCGCCGAATAAGTGCGGCCGCGGGCCTTCAAGGCGTCGGCGGCGAGGTAATAATCTTCAAGGTCCTCGAGGTGCTGCTCAATGGCCTCGCGGGCATAGAAAGTCTTGGTCCGTCCGGTCCTTTGGGCAAGCCGGGCCAGACGCTCCTCAAGATCGGGTTGCAGTCGGATGGCCAACATGCGGGAACGCTACTCCGCTATACGCGTATAGCAAGCCCGGAGTGCCCGGAAGAGCGATGAAAAAGCCTCTTCCTTTAGCCGCCGAAAGTCGCTAAGACTACGCCCAGAATTTTGGGCTACTACCTGTCAGAACCCGCGCCGAGCAAAAGCGACCCCACCGCGAAAAACCGCGTCTGGGGATTTTTTGCTGAAAGTGTTTCGGAGAGCTTAGAGACTCGCCGTGCCGCCCTAGAAACGCATCGGGAAAACTACGATGGACCCCAGAAAACCGCGTCGGGTATCCCTCTTTGGCCATCCAGGGATCCCATCGAAGAGAGGGGCGGGGTGAACCTGTATGGGTTCGTGGAAAGTAACTCGATTAATCGAACTGACTACTTGGGCTTGGCTGTAGTCAGCGTAGGCGGAGAATTGACTGGAACTACAGTGATTGAGAAGAGGGATTGCGTATGGGCAATTATTTTAGGGCACGGCCAACCAGCTTATAAACGGAATCAATGTCCCCGACGGAAAAAGTGGGATGAACTAAAGAAGACCTACCCTGAATTGCCGTGTGGAAATAGAATGGGGTTCGTCGGATGCTATCCAAAGTCGATGAATGAATATTTAGATGAGTTGTGGCCAGGTAGTTTAATTCCAGGTGTTGATCTTGAGTGCGATGAAGAGGTTGCCTTCGGCGGACAAGCTGGGTCAGATCCGACAATCGGACCCGCTCCTCATATGTGGACTAAACTAAAAGAATTATGGTACAATGCGATCGAGGAGGCGAAGAATGCGTGTAATAAATCTCCTAGTTGCTGCAAGAGTATCACAGTGCAAGTGGTCTGCCGCGATCAGGACGTTACAGCCTCGTTCAGCGCCCCATTCCAGAAGTATCCGAAATGCGGCTCAATGGAGAAAATCGAGTGCTCGCCGTGATGAAATTGGAGCCAGCCTGGACAATAAGGACAATACTAATAGCAGCCATTTTGGGTGCATTGGGCTGTAGTGACAGTGAGGGAGACGCCCAAGTTGATGACAAACAGACTAGCTCTATAGAAGCTGATCCTTCGGGCAAGACAACGGATGGCATGGAGTTCGTAGATCTACCAGTTCCGCAGTCGGTTGTATTCTGCAGGCCCGAGCCACAAGGCTTTGAAAGTGATCCATTCGAAAGACAAGACATTAGTGCTTCTCCTGATTTGGTGGAGAGATGGAGTCGAACCACGAAAGACTTAAAAATTGATCATATATTGGGTGAGAATTTGAGAGAGCAAATTCGGGAATCAGGCAAAGATCGGTTGTCGTCATATTTTGGAGTCGGTTACAGAGATGGAGCGATTCTCCTTGATGGCGAGAAGAAGCCAATTTTCGCGATACTTCGTCTTAAAAAGAGTGGCTATTATCGCTTCTCTGCAAAAATTGTTGCAGATCCAAGCGGGTACGCGATTGATCTGGGAAGGGTTCAGAACATGGTTTTTGTTAAGGGAGGTGACTTTGACGATCTATTGTGGAAACCAGTCTTGGTTGACGTCGATCCGTGAAGAAATTGTCTGAACCGGGAAGATGGGTTACACACTGACTGACCCAAATAGCGCGTGATTAAGTCCGATTTCGTTGAAAATCTAAGACGGAAAGCCTGCCGAAGTACGGTAGGTATAGTGTGAACATCCAAACCCTTCTGGCAGACTTTCCGTGTCGGGTCTGGGGTCAGTCCTTTCATTTTGCATTTAGCCGGTTGCTTACGGCAAATCTAGTAGATGTGACTGGGGTCAGTCATAGATGTGACTGGGGTCAGTCAAAACTTTTTGACATTGCGTTCACGCGGGTAGCCGAGAGCTGCATCGCCGCCGACCAGGGCGATGCCCCTGGAGCAAGGGGGGACACCGGCAAGGCCTGAAAAAGCCTCTTCCTTTAGCCGCCGAAAGCCGCTAAGACTACGCCTAGAATTTTGGGCTACTACCCGTCAGAACCCGCGTCGAGCAAAGGCGACCCCACCGCGAAAAACCGCGTCTGGGGATTTTTTGCTGAAAGTGTTTCGGTGAACTTAGAGACTCGCCGTGCAGCCCTAGAAACGCATCGGGAAAACTACGGTGAGTCACGGAAACCCGCGTCGGGTATCCCTCTTTGGCCATCTAGAGATCCGATTGAGGAGTTTGGTGGGGTGAACCTGTACGGGTTTGTGGGTAATGAGCCCATTTGGCATTTGGATTACCTAGGTCTTTCAGAGATATGCGAGTTGGTTTCCCATGAAATTGTTGAGAGAAGTACACCGGACACGTCTGGAATTGATGCGTTGACAGATTTCATGACCGAAATGGTGCAAGGGGCGGAGAATGCAAATGAGGCAAGAGATAAAATCGAGGAACAGGCAGAGAAAATGGCTGAGAAAGCTGGACGGAAAACACCTAGGGGAGGCACTGCGGCGGAGGTTCTCAGGCACTTGCTGACCGAAGCTATTGATGATGCCGGAGATTTCACCGAACACCAGGCAAACGAGGCTTTGAAAGAACTTGAGAAAAGAACGCGGCAGGCGGAAAAGGTTCTGCGCAAAAAGAAAAAGGCTTATTACCTTTCGGTGACCGTTATTTGTGTTTGCAAGGTTGGAGAAGAAGACGAGGCAGATCGTCACTCCATTGAGTTTGGCAGAGATCTTAATGTGAATATCAACCCTTGGGAGAAAAAGCCAAGTATTTCAGCCAAGTTCGTGCTCGAGGCCGCTGATGTCGCTTGTAGCATTTTCTGTCCTCGTCAGAACAGCGCTTTGGATACCGTCCCCGGTCAGTATACTCACTGAGTGTTTGGCTAGATAAGAATCTTCAAGTGTTGCCCCTTCTAAAGTCAGATTTTTTTGTTAGTAAGTGTGATGAGTATGTCTAGAAAAGGAAACGCTGCCGCCCTTTTTTATGTTAGCTTGGCCTGTGTAGCGTCGATTGTGGTTTCTTGCGAGCGAGAAAAAAACATCCAAGTTGAGCGTGGTTCTATCTTGGATAAGAAAATAGAAGATAGAAAGAAGAAGATCGGATCGATTAAGGTGTTGAGAAATGCCAGTTTTCCCGAAGATGAGAAGCTTTCGTCGGTAGGATTTAAAAATGAATCTGATAGAATGTTAATAACAATAGACGGTGCTGACGTTGGTGCCCTATTCAAGGCCGTCGAAGATCCACCGTATAACTATATTAGCCATTGGGAAAGGAGAGTTGGAGTAGGGCCGGAGCTTGGTGAAGATTTGCTTGATCCCGGAGGCTTTTTAAGGATATGCCCCGATGCGATCGGATTGATTCCTTTTGCTGGAAGTAATATTGAAGGTTTTGTGGTTTTTGACCGAGATGGAACTGTTTGGGGGCGGCTCTGGCGAAGGGATCGAAAAGAATCGTATCTCTGTGATTTTTCAGGACTCAAAGGAAGGCTCGAGGATGGTTTCTCTCCGATGGTTGCATCGGTTTTGAGGTCTATAGATGCCAAATATAAAAGGGTAATGGAGGGGTTGCCAAGCGTGCGGTCTAGCCGAGAAAGTGTCAGGTGAGAAAGTGTCATGTGACTGGGGTCAGTCCTTGCATTTTGCATTTGGCAGGTTTTCTTACGACAAATCTAGTAGAAGTGAATTGCCTCCGGACCCCGCCTCGAAATGCTCCGCTCCTCAAAGCCAGGCTCCGCACCGCCAAATCACACCACTGGCGTGCTGATCACGTGAGTTGCTGGCCTCGGGCAAATGGGGTCAGTGTGCAAATCTTGACAGATTCCACCTCACTCTTTGGGGTGCGCAGAATAGGGGTCATGCGCAGAATAGGGGTCAGGCAAAACTTTTTGACATTTACTACGACGTTTTCGGTAGCTCTCAGGCTCCGCGCCGCTGTAATGTGAAAGGGGTCGGTGCGTGAATGGTGGTGTTGATCCGAGGGATTTTGCCATGGGAAAAACCCATAGGTGCTCTTGGCCGTCGGGAGGGCCGGTGGGTCGAGCGGAATAGCGGTCGGTCGTCGAAAAGGTTCCGCTCGACGCGGCGGCTCCCCGGCGGCGGCGCGAGCCGGTGATGTCCGCTTCACCTAGAGAGTCACCCGACGCGCCTGCTTTCCCGGCCCGCCTGCGGGCGGTGGTTTGGGGGTGTGCGGTGATCCGGGAGGCGGTGGAGTGGA
>NZ_JBHTBS010000024.1:0-11060 GCF_042664875.1 Haloferula chungangensis
TGTTAGAGCTAATTTGAAAGGGGTCGGTGCGTGAATGGTGGTGTTGATCCGAGGGGTCTTGCCATGGGGGAAGCCCATAGGTGCTCTTGGCCGTCGGGGGGGTCGGTGGGTCGAGCGGAATAGTGGTCGGTCGTCGAAAAGGTTCCGCTCGACGCGGCGGCTCCCCGGCGGCGGCGCGAGCCGGTGATGCTCGCTTCACCTGGAGAGTCACCCGATGCGCCTTCTTTCCCGGCCCGCCTGCGGGCGGTGGTTTGGCGGTGTGCGGTGATCCGGGAGGTGGTGGAGTGGAGCGGCACCGTGGGCAGGCGGGGACCGTCTCCCGGAGTTCACCGGCGGCCTGTGTGGCGGGCTTCTCCGAGCCGTGAGGCGAAGGCAAGGATTGCGGCCGGCCGCGGGGCTGCCTGCCTTTTTGCCGAAGGTGACTTGTTGCTGCGCGGTAATAGTGAATAGGGGTCAGTCAAAACTTTTTGACATTGCGTTCACGCGGGTAGCCGAGAGCTGCATCGATGCCCACCAGGGCGACGCCCTGGAGCAAGGGGGGACAGCGGTAAGGCCTGAAAAAGCCTCTTCCTTTAGCCGCCGAAAGTCGCTAGGACTATGCCCAGAATTTTGGGCTACTACCCGTCAGAACCCGTGCCGAGCAAAAGCGACCCCACCGCGAAAAACCGCGTCTGGGGATTTTTTGCTGAAAGTGTTTCGGAGAGCTTAGAGACTCGCCGTGCCGTCCTAGAAACGCATCAGGAAAACTACGATGGACCCCAGAAAACCGCGTCGGGTATCCCTCTTTGGCCATCTAGGGACCCGATCGGGGAACGGGGTGGCGTGAACTTGTATGGGTTCGTCGGAAATGATGGAGTGAATTGGACTGATCGGCTTGGCCTAGAAAAGGATCTTTCTGGCGCCTCAGCGGATGCTGCTGGAGAGCACGATTCTGGTGCTGCAGCTGCTCACGCAGCTGGGGAAAAATTCATCAAGGATGAACATGATGCAGCTAGGAAGCAATTTGAAGAAGATGAAACTGCCATGGTTCTTTTGGAGAGATGCGGAAGGATTTGCTGTAAAGAAGATGGGAAAACTTTCTATGCAACTGTTGCGGCTAGAAAGTGGTCATGGTCGAAAGGTCTGGCTTTAGGATGCTCTCCCGAGAAATCCCCCGAATGTAAAGACGATGACAAAGAGATTGGTTGGTGGCATACCCATCCAGGTAGAACCAGAGTGGAAACCGAAGGGCGAACAAATGAGGAGAAGAAAAAGGTGCTTCGCATATTTGAAGGTGGGCCGTTTAATCAAATGGATAAGAATTTCGTTGATGGGATGATTAGTCCAAACACTGGAAAGCATCTCCCGCGTCGTCATAATCCCGACGGGAAGCCTTTAGCGATGACGAGAGTGTTTGAAGGAAAGGTTATCACAGTCTACTATTTGAATGGGGAAATTAAAACTCACGAACCTAATGTTGAGTAAAAGGACTTTCATAGATCGTATGGCGCTCGCTCCGATGATTTTCATAGCATTTATATCGTCTTGCTATTCACGAGAGACAAAGGCCGGTTTTCTCAATCAAGGCGATATTGTGTTTCCTTCCGAATGGGCAGAAAGGACATCAGAGTGCATAGCAGGCCTAAGAAAGAATGTTTCGAATGAACCTATAGTTGTAATCTATCGTAGTAGCTCCGCAGCAGCTAATGAGGATCATCTGTTGATTATTACTCCTATCGGACTGGAGGATCCTTTCGGTGGGCCAGAGAACAGAAAACCCAAAGAGGTGGAACTGCGATTGTATTCGTGGAGCTTTTCTGAGGGAGAGGCTGCTCCTTTGAGGCGGATTGAACTTGATCAAGAATCAATTATTCAGATTTGGTCGAAAGCATCGGAAATTTGCTCGCTGGTAATGTCGGGGAAGAGCAATAAGAGCCAAAGCAATGAAGGTCTCGTCAGCGGAGTCAGTTATCATATCATAGCGACCTACTATGACGAGAAAGCGAGGTATTTCGGGCCTAAGATGGGTGCGCTGATTGGACCGCTCGAACGAGGAGTATTGGATCGAGATCTAGTGAGAATGTTCGAGAGATCGATAAAGGAGAGAAAGGGGAAATAGGGGGGCGGGGAAATGAACCCACGGGGGGAAAGGTGTCAGTCAAGGTTTCCGGATTTTTGGTCTGCGGCTACGGAACTCGCAGTAGTTTTTCCGGTGCTGATGCCGTGAATAGGGTCTGAATAGGGTCGGTCCGAGGGTCTGAATAGGGTCGGTCCGTGAAATGCGGCGTTGACTACAGCGACTCCAGTAGAAGCGAAGTCCCTCCGGACCGCCTCGCCGCCGGAAGCCTTCCCCCTTAAAGTCAGGCTCCGCCCCTCCAAACATGCCGCTGGCGCGCCGTCACGGGTGCTGCTGGCCTTCCGTAGCCATGTGACGTTCGCGGCGTAATACGGAGTGCCCGCCCCCGTGATGAGTCCTCCCCTAAGGGGCCCCTCCATGCCACCCTGCACTCCGCATTACAGGGACGAAGTCACAAGTACCCTTAGACGAGGACTAAAATCTCTCTTCCTTTGGCCTGTTAAATCGCTACGATCCGGGACAATCAAGATGGGAATCCCAGCGACATGCCCACTTTCCGCAGAACTGTTTCCAAATCCGAGGAAACGTGTCAGGCGATTCGCAGGTGATTCACCCTCGTCACGCCGACTTGCGACGGATGGGCCCCAACGAACACACTGGAGGAAACGGCCTTCAGTCGCTCACACCGAGACCGCTATCGCCTACTACGGCTACAGATACTACGACCCCGTTACGGGCAGGTGGCCATCTAGGGACCCGATCGGGGAGAGGGGTGGGCTGAATCTGTATGGGTTCGTAGGCAATAACGGAATTTCGAATATCGATTCATTAGGACAACGTGTCCACAACCCACGCGGCATGAAGACAGAAGACGGCTACCCGCTTTTTGATGAAAAGCGTGCTCCGTGGCCCGTTTTTGAGGAAGAAGGAATGGAGTGTGACGTACCTTCTGCGAAATTGATTGAGCTAGATTTGGTTATCGCTCTCCAGGCAACCTGGACAAGAGACCATAAGGTGCCTGTTTATGCATGGGTAAGATATGAAATTGAGGGCCCGGTAATTGGACCTCGGTGGACATACGAGACCTGCGAGCGATGGGCAGAAGGCCAGCCCTTCCCGGATCCGCATGGTGAGCGGCATCTTCCTTGGTGTGACGACGGTGATTGCGAATGGCTTGCGAGTGAACCGCAAAACACGAGGCTGAGATTTCATTTCCTTTCGTGCGAATGTGAGATAGATACTCAAACTTGGTTGCCCACTGGACGAAAAGTGTGGACCAGAAAGCGATACGTTGACTATGACGAAGTCCGAGGAGTGGGTGTTGGGCATGACGACGACCTACATTATGAATGGCACATCGATGAGGCGGGCGGATTTAAAAGGGATACTTCAACCCAAGCACCGTTTATTGAAAGGGATCTTCGATAATGAAGAGTCGAGTCCTTAAAGTTCTGGCTCTAAGTTTTGCTTTGTTGGTTATTGGATTCGGTGTCAGGACTGCATCAAGGATGTCTTCGAGAATCGAGTTTCAAGCCAGGCAAAGAGAGCGGTATTTTGTCGCTATTAACTTCGCCATCAATGACTACCTTTATTCGTATGATTCAACCCCTGCGTCATTAGAGGATTCTTTTCCTGAGGGGCAATTAGAGGTGATGCTTGAGCCGTTCGGGGGACGGGTAAGGTATATCAAGACGGGATCAGTAACCTATTCGCTAGAGGAGATCGAAAGGTCTCGGGTGTCGCTGTTTCGGTTTGACAGATTGATTGCAGCAGAGGACATGAGGGCTCATTGGGAGGTGACGGGAATTCCAGCTACAAAGAATCACTGAAAGCAAAGCAGACCCCATTCAGAGACCCCATTCAGACCCGAGTTGGATAGGGTCGGTCCGTTAAACGCGGCGTTGCCTACTGGGATTACAGTAGAAGCAAAGTCCCTCCGGACCCCGGCGGTGAATGCTCCGCTCCTCAAAGCCAGGCTCCGTGACTCGGGTCAGTCCTTGCATTTTGCATTTGGCAGGTTTTCTTACGACAAATCTAGTAGAAGCGAAGTCCCTCCAGACCTCGCCTCGAAATGCTCCGCTCCTCAAAGCCAGGCTCCGCACCGCCAAACATGCCACTGGCGTGCTGATCACGTGTGCTGCAGTGGAGCTCCCCCCTGAAGAACTGGACAGGGAATAAGGAGATCAGGGAGTAAATAAATCCGCTTCCAATTCCCGGCAAAAACCCCATGATTTTGGCGAATGGGTTTCTACTCCATGCATCCTACAGCGGCAGTCTCCGGCCCTCCGGATGGGCTCGGCTACTACGGCTACCGTTACTATGATCCGGTGACGGGAAGGTGGCCATCCAGGGACCCCATTGGGGAACGTGGGGGACTGAACCTTTATGGGTTTGTGGGGAATGACGGGGTGAATTGGTGGGAGTTTTTGGGGCTAGTTCCTGGGGAGACGAATCTCCCAAAGGGAAAAGATGTTCCGGCACAATGGCAGGACGGCGGCAAAATCCTTCCATTTATTGGAGATGGAGCCCTAGGCTCAGGCCACCACACCTATACCGTCACCGTTAGCTGTCGATGTGATGATGGCGAAATCACGTGCGATGTCGAAGGAGTAGGTGAGATCCGCCTAAACAACTCATTGAATAAGCCTAGTGGTCAGATGAAGGGAGGGGGCGATCCAACATGGGAAGGTGTTTATGGTCATGAGCAGATGCACATCGATGAAGCCCAAAAAGCGGCTAAGCAGATAGAGGAGGCACTTAGGGCTCTTGTTCCGAACGAGAATACAGAAGAAGAGGCCAAACGAATTCAGGAAGAATACCAGAAGAAGATGAATGAAGCTATTGATGGCTCAAAAGGGCATTCATCCGATCCGAGTAATCCCAATCCAGCTGAAGACACCGGTTATCCACCCCGCCCGGGATCACCTCCTTTGCCAGAGCGACCACGACCAGGTGAAGTGCCAGGAACGCCACCGAATCAACATCCGAATCCAGAGATTCCGCCTGCCCCGGGGGAAGGTGGGGTGCCTCCTTTGCGGCCACTTCCTCCCAGTCTGGGGGGGTAGGAAGGAGTAGACTTCTTAGACTTCTTTGTAATCCGCAAACGGATAGGTATTTTTATGAGACTACCATTTGGTGTAATCCTTTTTCTTAGTGTTTCTCTTTCAAATGCGAGCGAATCATTGATTGATGAAATTAGGCTTGATCCGAAGAATGGGAATGTAGCAACGACAGAGAAATCAGTCACAGTACAAATCGAAGACCTCTTTCGGGCTGAGATACCTGACCGGGAGCAGATCGTTTCTGTAACAATCATTTGTGATGGTGAACAGGTTGAAGATCGATCAAACCTTTTCTTTCTGAGTAATGATGGCGGGCTAGTCCTCAAAACTGCTTTGAAATCCTCTGGAAAGGACGGGAACTTCAAATATTCGTTCAGTCTCAGAAAGGAGCGCCTGCCAAATGCCGTTGTTCATTTAAAGTTTCGTAATGGTAAAACTCGAAAATTACTGTTTCTCGAATGAGCGCAAAAAAGGGTGTCGGGTGATAAATCTTGTGATCATTGAGGTGGCTACGGTGTCTCCAATAGATGCGATCAGGCTCCGCACCGCTGCAAAAACCCCCGCTGGCGTGCTGTCACGTGTGCTGCTGGCCTTCCGGGGTCATGTGACGTTCGCGGCGTAATGGTGAGTGCCCCCCACCGTCATGGGTCCTCCCCTAAAGGTGCCCCACCATTTCGCCCGCCCTCCGCATTACGGCGCCGAAGTCACAAGTACTCTCCGGCGAGGGCTAAGAACGCTCTTTCCTCGGCCCGCAGAAACGCTAGTATCCGGGCAAACCAAGATGGGATTCCTAGCCACATGCTCACTTTCCACAGCACCGTTTCCAAGTCCCAGGAGACGAGACTGGAGATTCGCAGGTGACACCCCCCCGTCACGCCGACTTGCGGCGAATTCGCCCCATCGGCCAAACCTGAGAGAGTTCCCTCCAGTCCCGCACACCGATCTCGGTATCCGTTACTACGGCTTTCGGTACTACGATCCGGTGACAGGGAGGTGGCCATCTAGGGATCCCATTGAGGAGCATGGTGGGGTGAACCTTTATGGTTTTGTGGGGAATGATGGGGTGAACCGGTGGGATTATCTCGGACTTAAGTTAGAGAAATACACTGTCGGATCAGCGCCAGTCAAATATGTTCCTGACTTGGGTCGCGGCATTGATGGTTATAAGACCAGAGGGATTCATAGATCAGAATGGCCCGAAGAGATAGCCAAATGTGATGGTTGCGTTCTCAGCGTGAATGGTAATCTTAGTATAGAGATTGAAGTGCTGGAGGCGGAGCGCGATGTGGTGAGGAGTAAAGATGGCTTGGGTTACACATCGACACTAGACCACGAACGAGGGCATGAGGAAGTTGAAGCATTCCATTGGAATAAGCTTGCCGATACGATCAACCCGATCGATGGGCACGAGTTTTCTTCTTCGGAATGTTGTGAAGAATATGTAACGTGGATTCACGCAGTAGCAGATGCTTGGTCTACCACTAATGACACTTGGCAACTCATTTTTGATCATAGGGCCTATGGACTAGGGTCTAAGAGGCTTGAACAGCTGGCAGACCTAAAGCAAATGTTGGATTTCTATCGAGGAGTTGATGTGGAAGGCGAGCCATATGATAACTCTCCTCTTGATCCCCCTACTTGTGAGTGAACATGAATGGGAGTTTAACGACAGTTGCACCTTGGATGCTCATTCTGACAATAGCGCTGATGTCGTTTTTCGGCTACAGCTGTGATCGGAATACTGATGACTCGGACTCCCAACGTGAAGGGAGCGAAGAAAGAGGAGTGCGCACCAAGGTAATATCTGATCCGATCCTCGAGAAGCAAAGGGAGTTTTCGGAAGAGGAAATCAGAAGGAATCGAGAAGGTATTCCGGGTCTGAGCGAGAAAGAAGAGGAATAGCAGAGAAGGTGTCAAGAGAAGGTGTCAGGTGATAAATCTTGCAATCCTTGAGCCAGTTACGGCGTCTCTAGTAGATTGCGATCAGGCTCCGCGCCGCCAAATCACACCACTGGCGTGCTGATCACGTGAGCTGCTGGCCTCCGGGGTCCTGTGACGTGCGCGGCGTAATGCGCAGTGCCCTCCGACCGTCACGATCCCTGCCGCCAAGCGGTCCCCTCCGTGCCGCCCCCACCTCCGCATTACCGCGCAGTCACAAGTCACCTTCGGCAAAAAGGCAGCCCCGCGCCCGGCCGCAATCCTTGCCTTCGCCTCACGGCTCGGGGAAACCCGCCACACCGGCCGCCGGTGAATTCCGCGAGGCGGTCCCCGCCTGCCCACGGTGCCACTCCGCTCCACCACCTCCCGGATCACCGCACACCCCCAAACCACCGCCCGCAGGCGGGCCGGGAAAGAAGGCGCGTCGGGTGACTCACCAGATGAAGCGAGCATCACCGGCTCGCGCCGCCGCCGGGGAGCCGCCGCGTCGAGCGGAACCTTTTCGACGACCGACCGCTCTTCCGCTCGACCCACCGGCCCTCCCGACGGCCAAGAGCACCTATGGGTTTTGCCCATGGCAAAATCCTTCGGATCAACACCACGATTCACGCACCCACCCCTTTCAAATTAGCTCTAACAGGAGGCTTTTCTGTCAAGATTTGTCGCCTGACCCCAGTTTCCTTGACCCCAGTTTCCTGAGAGCTACTGGAAACGGCGTAGTAAATGTCAAATAGTTTTGACTGACCCCTATTCAGTCACTGACCCCTATTCAGTCATTCGTGATTAAGCCCGCCAACATCTGCTGAAGCCCTGATTCTAGGCGGCTTGTCGGCACGAAGTTCGCCTTAATCACGTGCCATTCTCACCTGACACCTTTTTGCTTCAAACATTGCTCGAAAAACGCCCTAAATTTCCTGTGTTTGACAGATCCTAAAGGTTCGCCCGCATAAACAGGAGTAACATCGTTCGGGTAGTCAGATCTACGAATCTCAAATGATTTCAATACGGACCAAGCCGCAATCATTCTTACTTCTGGTATTTTGGAGCCAGCATAAGCAGCGGCAATCCGAGTCTCTTCTAAGCTGGTTGGCTTCATGATCGACGCCCAATAAGACAAGCGGTCTACTGAAATTTTTCCCCACTTACCTTCAATTACCAAACCCATCTCAAACTCTAAATTAGGATCAGGGATGCCTAGCTCAAAAACTTCGAACAAGATAGCATATCTTGATTTTTGAGCGCACTGCGCCGTGCCAATAAACTGAAAAAACAGAACAGTCAGGGGTAACAGTAAAAGGCCCTTCATTACGATCCCTCCTTTAGGTCTCCTCCAAGTTCGTATTGCTCGGTCACCTGTCCGTCTCCATCGCAATTATCGGAATATGAATATGCAAGCGTGTACTTACCCTCGCTAATTCTACCTGGTATTGCGTCAAATCTCTTGTCAAAAAAGTTCTGGGTGGGTCCGGGAGTTATCGGCATATTAAACATCCCCGAATCGGGGTTCGCATTGAAGCCAGTTTTGGCCTGAGCAATTTCGTGATTCTGAAACTCGGCCTTTGGGACTTTGAATAATTCGGCCTCCCAATAGGTTCCAAAAGAGCATTTCTCGTTAAGATTTCCCCGTTGCCATACATCCTCGAACATTGTTTTGCCCCCATGCTGGGGGAATGTGTCTTGATCAAATGGATACCAGAGATCGCCTGCCAAGCGGGAATCCCCCCCGCTTGTCCCGTCACACTCTTTGTACGTTTCCGTAATCGTTACCATTTGAATGTAATATTCGCCGGGGGTAAGATGATGCTGCAATATGATTCTAAACCCAGGCCTTCCGTCAGAGAGTGTTTCAATTCCCTCTGCAATAAATGGGCTCAAGCCAGTGAGATCGACCCCATTAACGCCGTTGTTCCCCACAAACCCATACAAGTTCACTCCCCCTTGTTCTTCAATCGGATCCCTGGATGGCCACCTCCCGGCCATTGGATCATAGTAGCGGAAGCCGTAGTAGGCGACACCGGTCTCAGTGTGAGCGACTGAAGGCCGTTTCGTCCAGGGTGTTCGTTGGGGCCCATCCGTCGCAAGTCGGAGTGACGGAGGTGGATTACCTGCGAATCTCCTGACACGTCTCCTCGGGTTTGGGAACGGGTCAGCGGAAAGCGGGCATGTGGTTAGGAATCCCATCACGGGTTGCACGGATAATAGCAATTCTGTGGGCCAAAGGAAGAGGGAATTTGGTCCTCGCCGGAGAGTGCTTGTGACTTCGTCCCGGTATTGCGGAGTGCGGGCGACACGGGGGACCCGTGACGGGGCGGGCACTCCGCATTACGCCGCGAACGTCACATGGCCCCGGAAGGCCAGCAGCACTAGTGACGGCGCGCCAGCGGCATGTTTGGAGGGGCGGAGCCTGACTTTAAGGGGGAAGGCAATTCCGGGGAGGCGGTCCGGAGGGACTTCGCCGCTACTCTTTCCGCCGTAGCAGGAAAGGCTTGTGCTCGTTTTCCGGGACTGACCCCATTCACACTGACCCCATTCACAGACTCGCACAATGGAGCGCCGAAAGGCACGGCATCAGCACCGGGAAAACTACTGCGAATTCCGTAGACGCAGACCGAAAAGCTGGAAACCTTGACTGACACCTTTCGCGTTAGAAAGATGGGACCAACACCCCTCGCGAAATAGCCCTCACGCGTGCCTCGTAATGCCTCATCGTCACTTTTTCCGTCAAAAAATCAGACCGCAAACCCCAACGCTTCGGTTTCTCATCCGACCTGAAAACCTCTTCATAGATATCAACACCTCCACCAGATTTACCTGAAGGAGAACCATCCTGTGAAATCACAATGGGTTTCTCGAAAACTCTTTCGAAGAGTTGAATTACTTCTCCACGAAGATCGGCATCTACAATCCTAAAGGGTATTGCATCTTCCGCCTCCTTCCATTGCTCACCATTCCACCGAACAACAACATTGCGAAAGGAAATCTCGTCCGAAGTCACCACGACTTCAGTCAATGTTCCAATCTTCTCCCCAAACGACCACTTTCTCCAAATCCGCTCTGCGCCTTCACTCGAACCGATTTCTTCTAGCTGCATATCGTCTAATCGAACTAACAACGCTTTAGCATTTTCTGATGATACACCGCCGAGATAAAAAAGACGACGCTGAAACATGCTAAGCGAAATATTCGGAACCTCCCCTTTAAGAGAGAGCGGACTTAGCAAAAGCAGTAAAAAGAAGAGCAATCTCAAAGCGATACCTATTTGAGGCGAGTTCATTGTGGCGTCACTGGATTAGGATCCTTCTCGGGTCGCGGCGGAACAGGCTTGGATCCATCCTGCGGCGGATAGGGAACCCCCTCGCGCGGCTTTGTGCTATTGGGATCTCCAGGCTCGGGATCGTGCTGCAGCGCCTCATGAATGGCCTCGGCAACCTTCTTCGCGTATTCCTCGTTCAACTTCTTCGCACGTTCATTGTCGCCTTCTTCATCTAATTGCTCAATTTCCTCGATGATCGCCTCAAGGGCCTCATTCACAGAGAGCACATGTAACTGCTCATGCCCGTAAATACCCTCCCAGTCGGTTTCACCCTTAATATCGGAGAGGTCGCTGTCCCAGTTCCAGTTGAGCACGATCTCAATCTTGAAGACATTCAAACGAGCCTTAATTATTCTATCGTTGCAAGTGAATCCAATTCTAGCAACGTACGTTGTTTCACCGCCCCTTTTGAATGGAAGCGTGCTGACCCATAGTGGCTCGATCTTCGTCGGATCAGGCAGCTCATCGCCTCCAACTTCAATCATTCCCAAGTAGTCAAACCAGTTCACTCCATCGTTCCAAACGAAGCCGTAAAGATTCATCCCGCCGCGTTCCCCGATCGGGTCCCTTGATGGCCAAAGAGGGATACCCGACGCGGCTTTCCGTGACTCACCGTAGTTTTCCTGATGCGTTTCTAGGGCGGCACGGCGAGTCTCTAAGCTCTCCGAAACACTTTCAGCAAAAAATCCCC
>NZ_JBHTBS010000025.1:0-6264 GCF_042664875.1 Haloferula chungangensis
ACTGGATCAAACCGCCATTTCTCATCCCGGTCTCCAGCGCAACGGAAAGGCGCGGAAGAACTCATCCATTACGATGAAAATAGTAGAACTTTTGCCGTTGACAACCAGGCAGCCATAGCAACGTCGAAGCGCTGCCGACCCGACCACCATGGCGGCCTGCGCGATTCATTGAGGACATTCTAGCACCTGAAAGGAAACGTAACAAGGCCGCTTAAAGGGGTCGGTCAGACGCGCCTTGTTCGCCGATTGTTTGTCTTCACCTTCACGGATTGACTACGCCGAGAATCCCACGAGGTAGGAAATTAGATTCCCAACGAACGCCACTCCTAAGGCTCTTGGTAGAGCTACAGCTGTGGAACCCAGCACACCGGCAATTCAAACGATCGCGAAGGACTCGGTCAGCCAAATCAGCGTCTCGGTGACCAGGGTGTTGTGAATCATCGGTTGGAGCCAAACTACGAAGACGCAAAACGTAGCGATGTTCAGCAGAACCAGCCCAGCGACGACAGGGAGTCTGCGCTCAACCCTGAAGATCCAAATCAGCAATCCGGCGGTAATCGCAATCTCGATGATCAACGCTACTACCGCGACCGCAATCCAGAGCCCTTGGCTCATCTGGTCCATTGGGTCTCTAACCGGGTTGGCCAGTGCACTACTGCAACTCAGCGCCAGAAACACGATCGTCGCGATAAGTCCACTGCAACGTGCGCTATCTGAGAAGGGCCTTCTAGTCGGCATATTTTGGGGTGAACGTTTGATGTGGACGCGCGCCCTCATGGCGGCACTTCCGACTCAAGGAAAGCAGACTGAAGCACTCACGGCAATCTCCAACAAAGCCGTTGATTGGCGTCGCTGTCACACGCCTTGTTCGCATTGTCAGATTCGATTGGCGTCTTCGTCATGAATTCAGTCTAGGTCAGCGTTCTTCTCTAGCTTCGCATGCTTGGCCATCCGTTCATCAAGAAAAGCGGTCGAAACCCGTATTAGTTCACGAGCATCTTCTCGTGAAATCCTCACGGTCAACTCTTTGGATTGTTTGAAGGTTAGATCTATAGCCCCATCCTCCCGAAACTTAATCGTGCACCCCGACGTGGTCTTGCCGCGATTCCGCGCATTCGCTGCCAACCCTTCGCGAAGCAACCCGGTCACGGGGCCAACCATCCCTACTTGAAAAGCGACAAAGCTATCTCCAGATTTCAGGGTGAAACTAAGTTCGTCGCCTTCTGCTCCAAACCAGTTGCCGAGAGGAGGAGGCCCAGCCGCCAAGCTCAGTCGTGCATCGGGGCTCCCACCCCGCCAGAGGACATCTCCGAAACTCGCTTCCAGCATGAGCGAAGGTAAGATCAAGCAAAGCAGAAGTTTCATTCGCGAACGTTTGAGCTGAGGCGATCCCGGTGAGCTCACCGGGAAGGCTGCGGGGATCCAAGCTGCTTTCGAAGCTGGCGGCAAGAACACAACACAGCCGCTGAAAGGGGTCGCCCTCGAGCGCCTTGTTCTCGTTGGGCGGTCTTGGGGGCGGGGAGTTCTTCGTGGAGGCCGCGGTCCGCCACGGGAAGATACCCGATCGAGCGCCGACGCCATCCCACGGGTCACTCCGAGCGGTGATGATGCGGAGCCCCGGCGAAGCAGACAGACAATCTAACAGAGCCTATCACGTGCCCGGTCCGATCGCTCCTGGCCGCTCCTCTGCTGCCCCCCGCATGATGATCACTCCGGGCAGCAAAGCTCCGGGCGCTCTTAAACCTCGATAAGCTCGACCTATCTCTGACTCGGTCTGCTGCCACACCCTCAGAACCCAGAGGCTCTACATTCCACGAGAACGTTTGAGCTGAGGCGATCCCGGTGAGCTCACCGGGAAGGCTGCGGGGATCCAAGCTGCTTTCGAAGCTGGCGGCAAGAACACAACACAGCCGCTGAAAGGGGTCGCCCTCGAGCGCCTTGTTCTCGTTGGGCGGTCTTGGGGGCGGGGAGTTCTTCGTGGAGGCCGCGGTCCGCCACGGGAAGATACCCGATCGAGCGCCGACGCCATCCCACGGGTCACTCCGAGCGGTGATGATGCGGAGCCCCGGCGAAGCAGACAGACAATCTAACAGAGCCTATCACGTGCCCGGTCCGATCGCTCCTGGCCGCTCCTCTGCTGCCCCCCGCATGATGATCACTCCGGGCAGCAAAGCTCCGGGCGCTCTTAAACCTCGATAAGCTCGACC
Organism: Haloferula chungangensis; assembly: GCF_042664875.1. NCBI lineage: Bacteria > Pseudomonadati > Verrucomicrobiota > Verrucomicrobiia > Verrucomicrobiales > Verrucomicrobiaceae > Haloferula > Haloferula chungangensis. Next base: position 2,208 of record NZ_JBHTBS010000025.1, read on the forward strand.
TATCTCTGACTCGGTCTGCTGCCACACCCTCAGAACCCAGAGGCTCTACATTCCACGAGAACGTCTGAGGACAGGCGGCGCCGGTGAATTGAAGCGGCGCTTCCGAGTCCTGTTGGAGGTAATGAATCACCAAAACGGATTTTCAACAAGGCCGCTGATAGGCGTCGTCCTGCTCCGGCTTGTTCACCTCTTTCGTTTCTGGAAGCTCCTTGTCCATTGTCCTGTAGGGTTCCAGTGCCTTACACGGGAAGCCGTTGAATAGATCACCGAACTCAATCGTCGTCTTCCCGTTGTTCGTAACCACCTTCGCTGTCCGGAGAACAACCCGAGAGCCTGTGCTGTTCTTCGCAGGCGTTCGGTCGAGTGCAAATGCAGCGATGATCTCGCCCCTATCGTTCAATACAGCGACCTGCAGGTGAGGTAGCATTAGGTAGTGATCGATCTCTTCAGGCTTCTTTCCAGCCGTCGATTGAAGAACCTGTCGTATCAGCTTCTTCTCTTGAATCCTCGCAACGTGCTCGGTCGCTGGATCGAAATCTGTGCCAAATACAGGCCCGATCACGATTTCAGTCGCCTCATCGATGAGGCCTGAACCTCCCTCGCCGCCACGTGCGCTCGCAAGGAGACCGATGCAAACAATCGAGAGCAAGCAGAGGAGTCTCATTTTATGGTGAACGTTTGAGCTGAGGCGATCCCGGTGAGCTCACCGGGAAGGCTGCGGGGATCCAAGCAGCTTTCGAAGCTGGCGGCAAGAACACAACACAACCGCTGAAAGGGGTCGTCCTCGAGCGCCTTGTTCTCGTTGGGCGGTCTTGGGGGCGGGGAGATCTTCGCGGAGGCCGCGGTCCGCCACGGGAAAATACCCGATCGAGCGCCGACAACATCCCACGAGACACTCCGAGCGGTGATGATGCAGAGCCCCGGCGAATCAGACAGGCAATCTAACAGCGTCTGGCACGTGGCCGTTCCGATCTCTCCTGGCCGCTCCTCTGCTGCCCCCCGCATGATGCTCACTCCGGTCAGCAAAGATCCGGAAACTGGGAAACCTCGACTAGCTCGACCTATCTCCGACTCGGTCCGCTGCCACACCCTCAAAACCCAGAGGCTCTACATTCCACGAGAACGTCGAAGCGCTGCCGACCCGACCCTCATGGCGGCCAGCGCGATTCATGGATAACTCTCTACCACCTGAGACGCCATGCAGCAAGGCCGCTGAGAGGGGTCGGTCAGGCGCGTCTTGTTCGGCTTTCTGCTTTCGTTGGTTCTCAGGTTATCTCGCTCTCGCAGATCGTCGCTCATTCTCTCGCCGAAGCTCCTCATTCTTACGCTTCGTTGCGGAATTCAGCGGGCCTTGATTGAGGACCCTTACTGCCAACCCACAGATTCCCAACCCCCGATAGAACGCGTATGGTGCAACGATGACTGCATAGACGAATCCTGGTAGCTTGAGCGGCCAGCCAGCTTCTTCAGGGATGAAATAGAGCGGTGCCAGTGCAATTGCGGCAACTACGGAGGCCCCGTATATCCGGATCGCAATCCCCACTCCTCGGCCCCATTGCTCAAACTTAGTCATCCTCAGTAGTAATGCATTCTGATTTCTGCCGAACGTCTGAGAAATGGCGATCCCGACCCTCATGGCGGGGCTCCCGATTCTCGTTGCCGGATTGAATCACCAGAACGGCAACGTAACAAGGCCGCTGTGAGGGGTCGCCATCTTCGGCTTGTTGTGCTTATCCAGTTTCGAGGCTTCGGCAGACGACGACCAAAAACGCTCCAACCTCGTTGAAGCCGATCACCAGGTGCTTGAAGGACACCGAATCGCCCTGATTGATCTCTCCGATCTCCACCAACTTCGCGATCAGCGGAGAATCCAGCACCTCGACGGCTCCGTCATAATGGTAGATCGTGCAATCGAGTTCGTCCTCAACGAGCAACTCGAAATGCGAGACCTCAACGAAGCGGACCGTCCGCGCGATGTTCTGGTAGTCAGTGAAGTTCAGGGAAAGGGTCTGAGAATCCCAATTCAAGACCGGCCCCGCCTCGGTGTCCGCGACCGGAAAGGGAAACGGAAAGGACTTGGTCCGAGTCGCCATCTCAATTTCTTGCACAACGTTTGAGCTGAGGCGATCCCGGTGAGCTCACCGGGAAGGCTGCGGGGATCCAAGCAGCTTTCGAAGCTGGCGGCAAGAACTCAACACAGCCGCTGAAAGGGGTCGCCCTCGAGCGCCTTGTTCTCGTTGGGCGGTCTTGGGGGCGGGGAGATCTTCGCGGAGGCCGCGGTCCGCCACGGGAAAATACCCGATCGAGCGCCGAGACCATCCCGAGAGACACTCCGAGCGGTGATGATGCAGAGCCCCAGCGAAGCAGACAGACAATCTAACAGCGTCTGTCACGTGGCCGTTCCGATCTCTCATGGCCACTCCTCTGCTGCCCACCGCATGATGATCACCCCGGTCAGCAAAGCTCCGGAAGCTCGAAAACCTCGACAAGCTCGACCTATCTCCGACTCGGTCTGCTGCCACACCCTCAAAACCCAGAGGCTCAACATTCCACGAGAACGTTTGAGCTGAGGCGATCCCGGTGAGCTCACCGGGAAGGCTGCGGGGATCCAAGCAGCTTTCGAAGCTGGCGGCAAGAACGCAACACAACCGCTGATAGGGGTCGTCCTCGAGCGCCTTGTTCTCGTTGGGCGGTCTTGGGGGCGGGGAGTTCTTCGCGGAGGCCGCCGTCCGCCACGGGAAAATACCCGATCGAGCGCCGACTCCATCCCACGAGACACTCCGAGCGGTGATGATGCGGAGCCTCAGCGAATCAGACAGACAATCTAATAGAGTCTGTCACGTGGCCGTTCCGATCTCTCCTGGCCGCTCCTCTGCTGCCCACCGCATGATGCTCGCTCCGGTCAGCAAAGCTCCGAGAGATCGGAAATCTCGATAAGCTCGACCTATCTTCGACTCGGTCTGTTGCCACACCCTCAGAACCCAGAGGCTCTACATTCCACGAGAACGTCGAAGCGCTGCCGACCCGACCCTCATGGCGGCCGGCGCGATTCATTTGTGATCTTCTACCACCTGAAATGCTGCGTAACAAGGCCGCTTAAAGGGGTCGGTCAGGCGCGTCTTGTTCGGCTTCTTCGTTTTGTCTCTTGGGATCGTGTCCGCAGAAGATCCGGAACACGACGTGTGTCGAAGCCCAGACAATCAGTCCGATGCAGATGCTCGAGACAGCAAAAGTGGTGTAGTGGTAGAGAGTGCCACTAAAAAATGGGTTCTGTCCGCCGCTAGAATCGAGTCGGGTGAAAAGAAGGTAGGTCTGGTACGCGAGGTAGTCACCGACTTCTCGGAGTATGGCTAGATCCCACCACGCAGTGTGATTCGGATCCGATTGCGAGTTGGCGTGGACTGCAACTGCGATTGAGAGAACGCTGAAAAGAGTAGCCGATGCACCAATGATGGCTGGAATCTTTCGCATTCTTCTTCTGCCGAACGTCTGAGCTGAGGCGATCCCGGTGAGCTCACCGGGAAGGCTGCGGGGATCCAAGCAGCTTTCGAAGCTGGCGGCAAGAACACAACACAGCCGCTGAAAGGGGTCGTCCTCGAGCGCCTTGTTCTCGTTGGGCGGTCTTGGGGGCGGAGAGTTCTTTGTGGGGGGCGCGGTCCGCCACGGGAAAATACCCGATCGAGCGCCGAGACCATCCCGAGAGACACTCCGAGCGGTGATGATGCGAAGCCCCGGCGAATCAGACAGACAATCTAACAAAGCCTGTCACGTGGCCGGTCTGATCTCTCCTGGCCGCTCCTCTCCTGCCCACCGCATGATGCTCACGCCGGTCAGCAAAGCTCCGGAAGCTCGAAAACCTCGATAAGCTCGACCTATCACCGACTCGGTCTACTGCCACACCCTCAAAACCCAGAGGCTCTACATTCCACGAGAACGTCGAAGCGCTGCCGACCCGACCCTCATGGCGGCCAGCGCGATTCATTGGCGACTTTCTACCACCTGAGACGCCGCGTAACAAGGCCGCTTAAAGGGGTCGGTCAGACGCGTCTTGTTCGGC
>NZ_JBHTBS010000026.1:0-5937 GCF_042664875.1 Haloferula chungangensis
GCAAAAAAGAGCCTCGCACCAGCGTTAGCTAGTGCGAGGCAAATACCTGGCGGCGACCTACTCTCACAGGACCTGTCGTCCCACTACCATCGGCGCAACAGCGTTTCACTTCCGGGTTCGGAATGGGACCGGGTGGTTCCACCGTGCCATGACCACCAGAATCCGAGTCTCATAGTTTCCTACAATTGGTTTCCACTAAACCCGATTTCTGAGTGCCTTGAGCATACGCGCAGGCTGTTTTCTATTGATGTCTGACTTGGTCGCGACTCCTTGATTGCCGATCACCATCAATTGGTCATCGATAACCAGCCCGCTAAGGCCTGAGCCGCTCCCTGGCATCCATATGGAGAGAGTGTATGATAAGTTTTCCACGAGAGCCCCGATTCACTCTTATACTTCGAGATTCACCTGAGCTTAATAGTCCTTCGGAAATAATGATTTCGTAAAAGGAATCAAGCCATACGGATGATTAGTAGTGCTCGGCTACGCCTGTTACCAGACTTCGACCTACACCCTATCAACGTGGTAGTCTCCCACGATCCTTCAGGGAAAATTCATCTTGGGAATAGCTTGGCGCTTAGATGCTTTCAGCGCTTATCTAGACCGAACTTAGCTACCCGGCCATGCCGTTGACACGACAACCGGTGCACCAGAGGTTCGTTGCTTCCGGTCCTCTCGTACTAGGAAGCAAACCCCTCAATTTTCCTACGCCCACAGAGGATAGAGGACCGAACTGTCTCGCGACGTTCTGAACCCAGCTCGCGTGCCGCTTTAACCGGCGAACAGCCGGACCCTTGGGACCTTCTCCAGCCCCAGGATGCGACGAGCCGACATCGAGGTGCCAAACTTCGCCGTCGATATGAACTCTTGGGCGAAATCAGCCTGTTATCCCTAAGGTACCTTTTATCCGTTGAGCGACGGCAATTCCACATTCAACCGCCGGATCACTTAGGCCTACTTTCGTATCTGCTCGGCTTGTCTGCCTCACAGTTAGGCGGGTTTATGCCTATGCACTCGACACACGGTTGCAAACCGTGCTGAACCCACCTTCGCGCTCCTCCGTTACTCTTTAGGAGGATACCGCCCCAGTAAAACTGACCGGCTGACACTGTTCCCCAGCCAGATTCATGGCATGAGGTTAGACTCTTCAATACACAAGGGTGGTATCTCACTGATGGCTCACCTGACCCCTAAAGATCAGGTTCAATGCCTCCCACTTATGCTGAGCATGTAAATCAAAAAGCCAATGACAGCTTACAGTTAAGGTCTATAGGGTCTTTCCGTCCTTCTGCGGGTAGGCGGCATCTTCACCGCCATTACAATTTCACTGAGCACCTGGTTGAGACAGTGCCCAACTCGTTACACGATTCGTGCAGGTCGGAACTTACCCGACAAGGAATTTCGCTACCTTAGGACCGTTATAGTTACGGCCGACATTCACGGGGACTTGGGTTCAAAGCTTCGCCACAAGGGCTAACATCTTACCTTAATCTTTCCGCATTGGTCACGTGTCACACCCTATACTTGGACTTGCGTCTTGGCAGAGTGCTGTGTTTTTGCTAAACAGTCGGTTGGGCCATTTCACTGCGGCCCCCACAGCCGAAGCCTAGGGGCACCCCTTCTTCCGAAGTTACGGGGCTAATTTGCCGAGTTCCTTAACCAGGGTTCACTCTTGCGCCTTAGAATACTCATCTCACCCACCTGTGTCGGTTTACGGTACGGGTTCCTTAGCATACACTGGGACTTTTCTAGGCACAGCTTCAGATGATGCGGATCGGCCGTAGCCTCACCTCGGAATTCAATTACCTAGTCATCATTCACCATGCGTCCTCCCAGTTTAAGGATCGGAAGTGCTGGAATATTAACCAGCTGTCCATCGCCTACGCATATCTGCCTCGGCTTAGGTCCCGACTAACCCAGGGACGAAAAACGTAGCCCTGGAAACCTTGGGTTTGCGGCGGCCGGGGATCTCACCCGGCTTATCGTTACTCATGTCTGCATCCTCTCTTGTCAGCACTCCAGTTTCAGTCGCCATCCACCTTCAACGCTGCTGACAATGCTCCTCTACCGCGCCAATGTCCCGAAGGACAATGACACCCAGAGCTTCGGTATAATACTTATCGCCAATCATTTTCGGCGCAGGATCTCTCGATGAGTAAGCTATTACGCATTTTTTAAATGGTGGCTGCTTCTAAGCCAACATCCTCACTGTCTGTGAAATCCCACATCCTTTCCACTTAGTATTATTTAGGCACCTTAGCTGCTGATCAGGGTTGTTTCCCTTTTGACGATGAAGCTTATCCCCCACCGTCTCACTGCCGCGTTCTACCCACTGGTATTCGGAGTTTGATAAGGTTTGGTACCCGGGTATGGGCCCTAGCCTTGTCAGTGCTCTACCCCCAGTAGTCAACACGCGACGCTGCACCTCAATGCATTTCGAGGAGAACCAGCTATCACGGGGTTTGAATAGCCTTTCACTCCTACCCTCAGCTCATCCGAGAATTTTTCAACATTCACCGGTTCGGTCCTTCACGTAGTATTACCTACGCTTCAACCTGGCCAAGGGTAGATCACCTCCGCTTCGGGTCCGGCACCTGCAACTTATTTCCGCCCTATTCGGACTCGCTTTCGCTTCGCCTCCGTCCCGGAAGGACTTAGGCTTGCCACAGATACCAACTCGCAGACTCATTAAGCAAAAGGCACGCAATCACAGCCGAAGCTGCTCTTACACCTTGTAGGCACAGGGTTTCAGGTTCTATTTCACTCCGCTCACAGCGGTACTTTTCACCTTTCCCTCACGGTACTGGTTCACTATCGGTCGCTAACTAGTATTTAGCCTTATGCGGTGGTCCGCACAGATTCATGCAACGTTTCACGTGTGCTGCATTACTCAGGGACTCCCTAGGGCCAATTCGGATTTCGGTTACGGGGATTTCACCCTCTATGTCGGAACTTTCCAGGTCCTTCACCTATCCTCATTGGTCCCATGTCGGGGCCCTACAACCCCAGGAGCAAGCTCCTGGTTTGGGCTCTTCCGCTTTCGCTCGCCACTACTTACGGAATCGATTCTCTTTCTTTTCCTCCGGTTACTGAGATGTTTCACTTCACCGGGTATCGCGTATCCTTCCCTATGTATTCAGGAAGAAACAATGATGTATTAACACCATTAGGTTACCCCATTCGGAAATCTCCGGATCAAAGTGTATTTGCCACTCCCCGAAGCTTATCGCAGCTTATCACGTCCTTCATCGCCTGTTAGCACCAAGGCATTCACTCTGTGCCCTTTAAAGCTTGATTCCAATTAAAACGAAATCAGCTTGCCGTAAGGTTTGCTTGCGGTCTTCAACGAATCGAAAACCACTCCTACCCTCACGGACTTATTGCCGTTAATATGGTCACTTTCATGACCATTATTAGAAATCGAGTATTTCCAAGGACTGCTCAAGTTGATGGCTCTTAGTGAGTAATCGTATTTTGCAATCTTGAAAAACTTATATTCTTTTTCTCCATATGGATGTCAAAGAGCGGTTCATCGTCGCTTCCACTTACATGTTTTTCGTTTCTCGTTTTCTTCAAGGGGGCTGGCCATCTTTTGATCGATGGCCTGCCATTCGCAGCTCGTTGAGCAAAGAATGGTGGGCCGGGCAGGACTTGAACCTGCGACCCCACGCTTATCAAGCGTGTGCTCTAACCAACTGAGCTACAGGCCCATTTAGATATTGGTGGAGGTTAACGGATTCGAACCGTTGACATCCTGCTTGCAAAGCAGGCGCTCTACCAACTGAGCTAAACCCCCTTAATAAAGGAGAACAAAAAGGAGAGAATAAGGACTAAATTGTGCACTGCAGCACCAAACTTCACAAAACCTATCAACAGTCAGTCTACTAACATTGTTTGTGGGAAATTGCTCTCCCACAGAATCCAACCTCTGATCACTCAGATAAATTGGACTCGACCTGTTTCAGCGGCCTGTGAGGGCTTGAAACTACTCCATAGAAAGGAGGTGATCCAGCCGCAGGTTCCCCTACGGCTACCTTGTTACGACTTCATCCCAGTTACCAGCTTCACCTTAGGACCAATTAAATGATACTTCGGGTGCTACCGGCTTCCATGATGTGACGGGCGGTGTGTACAAGACCCGGGAACGTATTCACGGCACCGTAGCTGATGTGCCATTACTAGCGATTCCGGCTTCATGGAGGCGAGTTGCAGCCTCCAATCCGAACTGGGCCCAGTTTTTCAGATTTCCTCCACCTCACGGTCTCGGTTCTAATTGTACTGGGCATTGTAGTACGTGTGCAGCCCAGGGCGTAAGGGCCATACTGACCTGACGTCATCCCCACCTTCCTCCCAGTTGATCTGGGCAGTCTGATTAGAGTCCCCACCATTACGTGCTGGCAACTAATCACAGGGGTTGCGCTCGTTGCGGGACTTAACCCAACATCTCACGACACGAGCTGACGACGGCCATGCAGCACCTGTGTAAAGTGACCGAAGTCTCACCGGCTTTCACCGGATTAGCGATACATGTCAAGCCCTGGTAAGGTTCTTCGCGTTGCATCGAATTAAGCCACATACTCCACCGCTTGTGCGGGTCCCCGTCAATTTCTTTGAGTTTTAGTCTTGCGACCGTACTTCCCAGGCGGTGCGCTTAACGCGTTAGCTCCGGCACAAGGGGGGTCGAAACCCCTCACACCAAGCGCACACCGTTTACTGCCAGGACTACAGGGGTATCTAATCCCTTTCGCTACCCTGGCCTTCGAGCCTCAGCGTCAGTAAATGTCCAGTAACTCGCCTTCGCCACGAGTGTTCCTCTCGATATCCACGCATTTCACTGCTACACCGAGAATTCCAGTTACCCCTCCATTACTCTAGTTTAGCAGTATCGGATGCAGTTCCAGGGTTGAGCCCTGGGATTTCACATCTGACTTACCAAACCGCCTACGCTCCCTTTACGCCCAGTGATTCCGAACAACGCTCGGGACCTTCGTATTACCGCGGCTGCTGGCACGAAGTTAGCCGTCCCTTCCTCTTTTGATACTATCAACCCTGTGTGCTATTAACACCCAGGTCTTACTCTCAAATGACAGGAGTTTACGACCCTAGGGCCTTCATCCTCCACGCGGCGTTGCACCATCAGACTTTCGTCCATTGTGAATTATTCTCGACTGCTGCCACCCGTAGGTGTCTGGACCGTGTCTCAGTTCCAGTGTGCCTGATCGTCCTCTCAGACCAAGTACCCGTCGTCGCCTTGGTGAGCCGTTACCTCACCAACAAGCTGATAGGGCGCGAGCCAATCTCATAGCGGCAGCCGAAGCCACCTTTACCCTTCCATTTCCAGGAGGGACCATGGGGTATTAATCCGCCTTTCGGTGGGCTATTCCCCTCTATGAGGCATGTTACTCACGTGTTACTCACCCGTGCGCCACTAAAAATACAATTAGCAAGCTATTCATATTCTCCGTGCGACTTGCATGTCTTAAACACGCCGCCAGCGTTCGTTCTGAGCCAGAATCAAACTCTCCGTAAAAAACGTATGCCAGTGATTTAAACCACTGACCAAAATTGACCTTGGAAATTCCTTCGATCCGAAACCTTTCAGCCCGGCCTCAGGAAAATCCCAACTGCATCAAGGATTTAGTCCATCCAGTAATGCAGCACACAATTTAGCCTATTCTCTCCACTCGGAAACTCTTCCCCGATTTGGCACTGTCGGTGCTTTCACACTTTCAATTCCTCATCTTCGAGGGCTCCGAGCCATGCTGTAAAAGATCCGTTATCGAGGGGACTAAAAAGCCGATCAGATTGTCAGGGTGACCCTTGGGTCCGTTCCCGACTTCCGATCGACTCTCGTCTCTCGCGCTGCGCTGTTCGGCGCGGCGGGGGGAAACTACATTTTCACCCCGTTACGTCAATACCTTTCGGGACGTTTTTTGA
>NZ_JBHTBS010000027.1:0-5605 GCF_042664875.1 Haloferula chungangensis
GCGTCTGGGGATTTTTTGCTGAAAGTGTTTCGGAGAGCTTAGAGACTCGCCGTGCCGCCCTAGAAACGCATCAGGAAAACTACGGTGAGTCACGGAAAGCCGCGTCGGGTATCCCTCTTTGGCCATCCAGGGACCCGATCGAGGAAAGCGGAGGCGTCAATCTGTACACATTTGTAAAGAACCGTCCGTTAGGGCTGTTTGATTGGCTTGGCCTAAGTGATTCCAAAATGGAGTGCAGCAGCAAGGATCATCTAGGAAACTTCAAAGAACTGTCATTTGATATATTAGTAGAGACCCTGGCGAACCAATATCCGATTAGTGATCCAGTCTCACAAGTGCGAGATGCGATTGAGGGATTTCTGGAAGACTCGCAAAATCCGGAAGGAGATAGCCCTCTTGAAAAGCTTGAAAAATTCTTCGGTGAGCGAGTTAAGTCGCTCCAGAATATGGGGGTTCTTCTGAATGTTGCAGGCTTGCTTAAAGAATTAGAATCAGGCGTGTTGCTCGAAACCTACAAAATGGAGGCGTCAATGATGTGTTGCGTCTGCGAAAGTGAAGAAGAAGGTGGTGAGAAAAAATATTTCTGGAAAGAAGTTCATGGCGAGGATAACGCTCTAAGTATTGGTGAGGCCCTTACCAAGAAGTCAGGAAGGCAGCGCGTGGCTGACCATATTCGTGATGTTTCGGTGTCGGTTGCTAAACAACTGGCTAAAGAGTGCCCCAAGGAAGAGTAGTAACAAGAATGACAGTGTTCACATTGATTTCTGGGCCACGCCCAAAGGGGCTAATAGCCTTGTGTATGAGCAGTATGGTTATTGTTCCCATGAGCAATTACTTATATGCTAATGATGAGTCAAGTAACAACGCGTCGTCGCAGCCAGTTGAGGTCGGAGGTGTTGGCGAAGAGCGTCATAGAACAGGCTTCTATGAGAAGAATTTTGCTATGACCCTCAGCATGCTTGAGCCCCTGTATCGAGAAGGAAGTCCGAAGCAACGCGCGAGAATCGAACAGGTAGCCTATCTCGTTTTGAGAAATTACTGGGTGGGAACCCGCAAATTGGGAGCCGAGAAGAACAGGCACGTGGAAATCGCAGCGAAAAGTTTAGTTCAAGCTATCGGGAAATCTGAAAAGTTTTGGGCTCAAGTAGATCCGCCGGAAAACAGCAAGGAGGGGTCGGATGCTCACCATCCGGTAGTGAGGACGCCATTCGACCAAAAAGGAGCTAATGACGTGGTAGAACTAAAAACGATAGAAGATGTTCGGAACTTTAATCAGGACTTCAGAAACTTTCTTTTAGATTTGATGGAGGGGAAACAAAAATGAAAACCGGGTCAGGAAGAGAATCTTGTAGTCGTCAGGTGAATTACGGCGGTTTCTGTCAAAGGGTAGAACTGGGGGTCAGGCGACAAATCTTGACAGAGAAGCCTCCTGTTAGAGGCAATTTGCATCAGGGAGCGGGCCGTGAATCGTGGTGTTGATCCGAGGGATTTTGCCATGGGCAAAACCCATAGGTGCTCTTGGCCGTCGGGAGGGCCGGTGGGTCGAGCGGAAGAGCGGTCGGTCGTCGAAAAGGTTCCGCTCGACGCGGCGGCTCCCCGGCGGGGGCGCGAGCCGGTGATGCTCGCTTCATCTGGAGAGTCATCCGAAGCGCCTTCTTTCCCGGCCCGCCTGCGGGCGGTGGTTTGGGGGTGTGCGGTGATCCGGGAGGCGGTGGAGCGGAGCGGCACCGTGGGCAGGCGGGAACCGTCTCCCGGAGTTCACCGGCGGCCTGCGGCAGAATAGGGGTCAGTCAAAACTTTTTGACATGGCGTTCACGCGGGTAGCCGAGAGCTGCATCGACGCCCACCAGGGCGACGCCCCTGGAGCAAGGGGGGACAACGGCAAGGCCTGAAAAAGCCTCTTCCTTTAGCCGCCGAAAGTCGATAGGACTATGCCCAGAATTTTGGGCTACTACCTGTCAGAACCCGCGCCGAGCAAAAGCGACCCCACCGCGAAAGACCGCGTCTGGGGATTTGTTGCTGAAAGTGATTTGGCGAACTTAGAGAGTCGCCCTGCAGCCCGCCAACTGCACCGGGAAAACTACGGTGAGTCGTGGAAAACCGCGTCGGGTATCCCTCTTTGGCCATCCAGGGATCCGATCGGAGAAAGGGGCGGTATGAACCTGTACGGAATGATCGAAAATGATGCGGTCAACCTTTGGGACTTCATGGGCCTCTTGTCTCCACACATGGCCTATCCTACTACCGGTTACAATCCTTCTTCTGGTGATGACGACGATTCCTCATGTGAGTGCCCCGAGGACGTAGGAAATCAGAAGAATCTCAGGTTTCGTGTGCTCACATTGACTTACCATGGTTCAGAGTTCGAAGTTAAAGATCCTGCCTCTACGATCGGCGACGTAGTGCGCGATCATCTGGATAAAGCGAAAAACCCAAAGAAGCCGGATATTTCTGAGAAGAGAGACGTTCAAAAGAAACTGGACGATATTGCGGATGATATATCCAAAGCAGGAAAATGGGCGAAACTTGCTCAAGAAATTGGGTCGGGTGTTCCGATAATGGAGATCAGAGTTCGGATACAAGGTGATCTTTGCTTCGAAGAAAGCGAGGAGGGATCGACAGGTTACGCCTGGAAAACGATTGAAGGAAACGGTATACGAGAGGGCTTAGGTTTCCAGCTAATGAGTGAGCCAGAGAAATATGCTGATGCGCTTTTCGGTGCCAGCATCGATGCTGCGAACGATCACTCAGCACAGCTGCCGAAGTGACTGATTTTTTCTATTCGGCCTGAATTCATCATGAAGACTACCACTCTATTGTTTTTGGCAGTTGTTTTTTCTTGTCCTTGTTCAGTAGCTCGAGCCCAGCAAGAAGAGATAAAAGAAAATTCGCATGTCGAGGAGTACCACCGCAGGAATTTGTATCGATCTTACCATTTGACCAATCAGCTAATCGAGAGGTCCGTCGGCCCCAATAAGGAGCGCGCCATTAAGGATGGAGTAATCATGGCCTTCACCTACTTTGTGTTGCGTTCAAGGAGTCTGATCGATGCGGACAAGGCAATTGAGCATCATGTTAAGGAAATGTTTGAGAAGTCGAACATCGATCGAGCGATTATTGAAGACCCGCTTGACTGGCAAGATAAAGAGGTAAGTTCAGCGCTATTTACGGATCTTATACTTGAGGAGAACGAGTATCGAGAACTTGCCCGTGAGTTCAGTAAGCGGTATGGGCGTTGAGGGTGTAGGCATTAAAAGGGGGCATAAAAGACAGGTCTGACCAGTATCTGGGGGCGGTCCTAGAAAACGAGTGTCTGGGGTCGGTCCTAGAAAACGAGCACAAGTCTCTCTGTGTAAGTGGGTAACCGTAGAAACGAATAGTAGAATAGGGGTCGGTCAAAACTTTTAGACATTGCTTTCACGCGGGTAGTTGAGAGCTGCATCGACGCCGACTAGGGCGACGCCCCTGGAGCACGGGGGACACCGGCTAGGTCTGAAAAAGCCTCTTCCTTTAGCCGCCTAAAGCCGCTAAGACTATGCCCAGAATTTTGGGCTACTACCTGTCAGAACCCGCGCCGAGCAAAAGCGACCCCACCGCGAAAAACCGCGTCTGGGGATTTTTTGCTGAAAGTGTTTCGGAGAGCTTAGAGACTCGCCGTGCCGCCCTAGAAACGCATCAGGAAAACTACGGTGAGTCGTGGAAAACCGCGTCGGGTATCCCTCTTTGGCCATCTAGGGACCCGATTCAAGAGGCTGGTGGGCGCAATTTGTACGCATTCATTTTTAATCGCCCTACGAGTGGTGTGGACAAGTTGGGATTGAATCCACTGTTGGACATCATGAATCCAGACGGTCCGGTTGGCGGGCCGGAACCTGGTCCTGATCCTAGCCCTGAACCGGGAAATCCTTTGTTGGATATTCTGGATCCGCCTGAGCCTTCATCCGATCCGTATCCTCCACGAGGCGGCTATGAGGGAAGGTATATTTGTCGCCGTGACGGGACATACGATGGAGGTGCAATCCCTCCAAATCCTGATGAAAATGACGAATGTTGCGTCGAGGGGAAATGCGTCTATGAGTGTACTCCGGCACCAGGAAGCCCTAGTGACGCTCCCTTCACAGACATCCGGTTTAATTTCAAGGAGTGCGGCCCGGATGTCCTAAATCGCGGTTCCTCTCATAACCTACTCGATGACTATTGTCCTGATACAATCGAGCTAACATTACAGCTCAGCCCAAACGGAACGTTCGACACCCCTGATGTCCCTCCAAATGCGCCCCCTAGAGGGTTGTCTCCCAACCCTTTCTAGAGAATGAAATACGGTCTTTTGATAGTGGCGGTGCTTTCGATCTCTAGCTTTGCTTCGGAACCGAAATTAATTGATCCGTCTCCCGCAGAAATTCCTTTTCCTGAAAAATCAAGTGATGTGATTTCACTGTCTAATGGCAGGCTGCTTGTCTCGATTTTGAATCGACATGGCGGATCGCTTCTTTCCGCGAAGTCTACTGACGGTGTGGCGGATGAAATCCAACTGGGATTTGAGGCTTCGATGCGCTCGACCGTAACAGATGAAAAGCGCGGTGAAATCTGGTGTGTCCTTTGGGAGGCTACTAGGCTGGGTCGACAACCGAAGTTCTTGGTGAGTGCATCGTTAGAGAAGAGAGAGCGCGGCGGGGCCCAACTGGCTTTGTTTCCGTTACTCCTTCAAGAATCTTCTGAGATCATCGATATTATGTCCGTCGCCAAGGGTGAATTGCGGGTGATCGTGCGCACGGTAGATCAAGCTGATTCCGCGAAAGGAATAGTGTACAGGGAAGGCAAGGTGAATATTTCTGAATTAGAACGCATTAAAACTGATTTTCCCAATTCACATGAGCCCTCACGCGAGATTATACGCCAACAAGTGCGTGACCGCAGAGAAGGTGCAACGGAGACGGTGGAAGATGAATAGGATCTGTAGAACCAGATCGGTCTGTGTAACTGGCGGCAGAATAGGTGTTACGCACCAAATTGACATCGTACATGGTTTTCAAATTGTGACTGTACGGATTTCGGTCGGATTTCCACGATATCATCGAGTTTTGTTACCATTGGTGAGAGTAAGGTGTCAGGTGATAAATCTTGCAATCCTTGAGCCAATTACGGCGGAGAGTAAGGTGTCAGGTGATAAATCTTGCAATCCTTGAGCCAATTACGGCGGAGAGTAAGGTGTCAGGTGATAAATCTTGCAATCCTTGAGCCAATTACGGCGTTTCTGGTAGATGGCGACCAGGCTCCGCGCCGCTGTAATTGGAAAAGGGGTCGGTGCGTGAATCGTGGTGTTGATCCGAGGGATTTTGCCATGGGAAAAACCCATAGGTGCTCTTGGCCGTCGGGAGGGCCGGTGGGTCGAGCGGAATAGCGGTCGGTCGTCGAAAAGGTTCCGCTCGGACGCGGCGGCTCCCCGGCGGCGGCGCGAGCCGGTGATGCTCGCTTCATCTGGAGAGTCACCCGATGCGCCTTCTTTCCCGGCCCGCCTGCGGGCGGTGGTTTGGGGGTGTGCGGTGATCCGGGAGGCGATAAAGCGGAGCGGCACCGTGGGCAGGCGGGGACCGTCTCCCGGAAT
>NZ_JBHTBS010000028.1:0-5578 GCF_042664875.1 Haloferula chungangensis
AATCACCGAAGCACTTGCCAACTGAAAATGCCAAAGAAGCACAACAAGCCGGATATGGCGACGGCGAATAAGCCGCTTTGTTGAATTCGAAGCTTCTCATCGCCGCGCCATTCCTCAAACGTTCTCGTGGAATGTAGAGCCTCTGGGTTTTGAGGGTGTGGCAGTAGACCGAGTCGGAGATAGGTCGAGCTTGTCGAGGTTTCGGAGCGCCCGGAGCTTTGCTGACCGGGGTGATCATCATGCGGGGGGCAGCAGAGGAGCGGCCAGGAGAGATCGGACCGGCCACGTGACAGACTATGTTAGATTATCTGTCTGCTTCGCCGAGGCTCCGTATCATCACCGCTTGGAGTGTCTCGTAGGATGGAGTCGGCGCTCGATCGGGTATTTTCCCGTGGCGGACCGCGGCCTCCGCGAAGATCTCCCCGCCCCCAAGACCGCCCAACGAGAACAAGGCGCTCGAGGACGACCCCTTTCAGCGGTTGTGTTGAGTTCTTGCCGCCAGCTTCGAAAGCTGCTTGGATCCCCGCAGCCTTCCCGATGAGATCACCGGGATCGCCTCAGCTCAAACGTTGGGCAAGAAAATGAGACGCCGGAAGAAACTCCTGATCTGGCTCACTATTCTTGGTGTACCTGTAGTTGCCGCACTCCTGTATTTCTTGATTCCGGTACGAACGGAAGTGAGCCAACCGACCCGCAATGTGAGGTCCGCGCTGAAGGAGCTCTACCCGAAGCACGACTTCAAGACTGTGACCGGTAACGGAACTTACGTCCACGGCAACACCCGAGAGATCCAAGAGCATCCAGCATATGCGGGCTGGGGCGAGCCGGGCTGGGACCTCGATGTCGAATATCGTGACACGGATTCAGGGGCGTTCGAGGTCGAGATCGACAACTACGCCAAGCTTCTATCACGCAAGACGGTCATCCGAGTAGAGGCCATAGGTGGCGACTCGACACGGATTTCTGTCCGGAGCAATCAGCATTCGGGCCTCCTGAACCTAGACTATCCCAATCCGGCATTCGCTCGATCCCGCCTCTACGAGATTCGGACCTTTCTTAGCCAAGGCGGACAATGAAACAATCAAGCCCAACAAGTCGGAGCAGGGCGACGCCTAACCGCGGCCTTGTTGCGTTTCTTCACCCGTGATTCAATCCTTCCACCTAGGGCCGAAGCGCCGCCTTGGTTCGCCGGCGACGCCTGTCCTATGACGTTGTGCAGAAAATGAGGAAGCTCACAGCCGCAGGTAATACTGAAGTTCCGGCATACCTCGCTTTGCGCCAGTTGGGGTACGAGGTGACTCGTGAGTCGATTGGCGAGGGGGCGATCGTCGAGGATGCGGAGATCTGGATCGCCCGCCAAGATGATGAAGAGATTTCCGGTGCGTCTCCGTTAGAGATCTTGGGCCTGCATCTCATGCGAGAAGTGCGTGGTGCAGACTGGCTTGCTAGCGACGCCGAGATCGAAACCTACGTGCGGCACTATTACCCAGAATGGCCGCCTGACCTCAGACCATAAACAAGCACAACAAGTCGGCGATGGCGACGCCTAACCGCGGCCTTGTTACGTTTCCCTTCTAGTGATTCAATCCATTCAATCGAGGACGGAGCGCCGCCTTAGTTCGGGCGTCGCGCCATGCCTCAAACGTTCTGCAAAAAATGGAGGAAACAGATCAAGATGGTTGGCGAGGCCAGGCTCTGGTCATAGTTCGATCAGCGAAGATTTGGGCAGGGTTCCTCTTGGTCGCAGCAGTCGTTCTTTTTGTGATCAAGCCCGCTCCCTATTTTTACCTTCTTACCATGGCGTTTTTGGGGGCGTCGTATTCGGTGTTTCTCGCCATGGTTTGGCGGAGGAGATCTACGGTGCTCTTCTTCGTTTTAGTCGTATATGTCAGCGCGACTGCAACCATTGCGGAGCGGCTATTTAGGGTTGATAGCCAGTATCAAGACGTCCAAGGAGTGCTTCTAGCGTTTGCCTGCACTGGAGCCTACATGACTCTTGCAAGAGGTCGTTTTCTCCGAGACCTCGCAGCTTTCAACAGCGAAACCAATCAAACAGAACAAGCCGGCGATGGCGACGCCTAACCGCGGCCTTGTTATATTCCCGTTTTGGTGTTTCAATCCCTTCAACTTGGCACGGAGCGCCGCCTTTGTTCGGGCGTCGCGCCATGCCTCAAACGTTCTCGCGGAATGTAGAGCCTCTGGGTTTTGAGGGTGTGGCAGCAGACCGAGTCGGAGATAGATCGAGCTTGTCGAGGCTTTCGAGCTTCCAGTGCATTGCTGCCCAGGGTGAGCATCATGCGGTGGGCAGCAGAGGAGCGGCCAGGAAAGATCGGACCGGGCACGTGACACACCATGTTAGATTGTCTGTCTGATTCGCTGGGGCTCCGCATCATCACCGCTCGGAGTGACCCGTGTGATGGTGTCGGCGCTCGACCGGGTATTTTCCCGTGGCGGACGGCGGCCTCCGCGAAGATCTCCCCGCCCCCAAGACCGCCCAACGAGAACAAGGCGCTCGAGGACGACCCCTTTCAGCGGCTGTGTTGTGTTCTTGCCGCCAGCTTCGAAAGCTGCTTGGATCCCCGCAGCCTTCCCAGTGAGCTCACCGGGATCGCCTCAGCTCAAACGTTCTCGTGGAATGTAGAGCCTCTGGGTTTTGAGGGTGTGGCAGCAGACCGAGTCGAAGATAGGTCGAGCTTATCGAGATTTCCGAGGCCCCGGATCTTTGCTGACCGGAGCGAGCATCATGCGGGGGGCAGCAGAGGAGCGGCCAGGAGAGATCGGAACGGCCACGTGACAGACTCTGTTAGATTGTCTGTCTGCTTCGCTGGGGCTTCGCATCATCACCGCTCGGAGTGCCTCGTGGGATGGTGTCGGCGCTCGATCGGGTATTTTCCCGTGGCGGACCGCGGCCTCCGCGAAGATCTCCCCGCCCCCAAGACCGCCCAACGAGAACAAGGCGCTCGAGGGCGACCCCTTTCAGCGGCTGTGTTGTGTTCTTGCCGCCAGCTTCGAAAGCTGCTTGGATCCCCGCAGCCTTTCCGGTGAGCTCACCGGGATCGCCTCAGCTCAAACGTTAGGTTAAGAATTCCAGGCTACTATGGCGACCATCCGCGAATACTACGATACTGACCCAGTGGATCTCACCGTCCACGCCGACTGGCAGTTTGCGACGAAGGAAGGGACAGTGCTCGGGGAGATTCGGGCGAAGGTTGCCTACGACTTCGATGCTAACGCCAAGTTCTGGTATATGTTCGTGCCAGATCAACTTGATGCCCGTGAGGCTTTGGCAGTGCTCCTCGGGATGCCAATTGTCGATGCTTGCATGCTAAAGGACGAAGGTGATGGAGTCGAGGTGTTGATGGGGCACAGCGATTACTCGGAACGACAAAGCGCATCGACGCTTATGTTCACGAAGCGCATGCACTTCTACACCGATTCTGAACTATCCGTTGATCAAAGGAGGGAGTTGGTCGCTTTAGCCAAGTCGAAGGGAATCTATCTCTGTGTGAAGGATCGAGAATACGCAAGAAAGCGTGCCGAAAGCGAATCGCCCCTCGCCTTCATTTCTCACGACTCACGTGACAAAGATGAATTGGTCCGCGAACTTGCTCATTCTCTGGTGAAGCTCATGTGTCCAGTTTGGTATGACGAATTCACGCTCAAAGTTGGTGACAGCTTACGCCAATCGATAGAGACCGGATTGAAGGAGGCGCGGAAGTGCGTTCTGGTGCTATCGCCGAGTTTTCTAGGTAACAAAGGATGGGGACGGGCGGAGTTTGATTCGGTGTTTACCCGTGAGATTCTGGAGCAGTCAAACGTAATTCTTCCAGTCTGGCATAATGTTGGTGTTAAGGAGATTTACGAGTATAGTCCTCGACTTGCCGACAAGGTGGGCCTTTCCTCTGCGCTCGGGGTTCAGGAAGTTGCCCGTCGACTCGCGGGAACAATCAAATCAAAAACCTAACAAGCCGTGAGTGGCAACCGGCGACAACGTCGCTAGTGGAATCGGAGTTTGATCTCGCCGGTACCACCACTCAAACGTTCTCGTGGAATGTAGAGCCTCTGGGTTCTGAGGGTGTGGCAGCAGACCGAGTCCGAGATAGGTCGAGCTTATCGAGGCTTTCGAGCTTCCAGTGCTTTGCTGACCGGGGTGAGCATCATGCGGGGGGGGGGCAGCAGAGGAGCGGCCAAGAGAGATCGGAACGGCCACGTGACAGACTCTGTTAGATTGTCTGTCTGATTCGCCGGGGCTCCGCATCATCACCGCTCGGAGTGCCTCGTGGGATGGTGTCGGCGCTCGACCGGGTATTTTCCCGTGGCGGACCGCGGCCTCCGCGAAGATCTCCCCGCCCCCAAGACCGCCCAACGAGAACAAGGCGCTCGAGGACGACCCCTTTCAGCGGTTGTGTTGAGTGCTTGCCGACACCTTCGGAACTTGCTTGGATCCCCGCAGCCTTCCCGGTGAGCTCACCGGGATCGCCTCAGCTCAAACGTTGGGCCAATAAATCTACTGTGCCGACCACGAGAATCCGCTTCCTATCCGTTTCGTTCATAGCCGCTGTGCTGAGTTCCTGCCAGGATACCGCACTCCGGGACTACGAGGCCGTGATGGCTTTGCCTCCGTTGCGCGACTCCCGAGGGTATCCATACGTGTTCCCAATATCGGATGCGGACATTGCCGGTTCGCCCGAGTGGACATCTGAGCGGGATTACCCACCTCTCCCTCCACGGAAGGCCGTTGCGCTCGCTGAGGAGGAGGTTCGGCGAATCGAACCGGAAGTCACCGACTGGCACCTTAACGACATCAGCTTGCAGCGCATCCGAAGCAAGCCAAGAGAGGTATGGTGCTACGTAGTGGTGTTTAGCCGAGCAGACTTACTCAGCACAGGGCCTCCATCGACCCTAGAGGTGCCCGTGATGATGAGCGGCAAAGTGATCCGAGGCACTGCCGACACTGGCGATAAGTCCTTCGTGCATGGCGTAGTGCGCAGCAGGACCAGAGCAATCCGCGAGGAAAACTGAACAAGCCCAACAAGTCGAAGATGGCGACCCCTCTCAGCGGCCTTGTTGCGTTTCCGTTTTGGTGATTCAATCAGGCAACGAGAATCGGGAGCCCCGCCATGAGGGTCGGGATCGCCATTTCTCAGACGTTCTCGTGGAATGTAGAGCCTCTGGGTTTTGAGGGTGTGGCAGCAGACCGAGTCCGAGATAGGTCGAGTTTATCGAGGTTTTCGAGCTTCCGGAGCTTTGCTGGCCGGAGCGAGCATCATGCGGTGGGCAGCAGAGGAGCAGCCAGGATGGATCGGACCGAGCACGTGACAGGCTCTGTTAGATTGTCTGTCTAGTTCGCTGGGGCTCTGCATCATCACCGCTCGGAGTGCCTCGTGGGATGATCTCGGCGCTCGATCGGGTATTTTCTCGTGGCGGACCGCGGCCTCCGCGAAGAACTCCCCGCCCCCAAGACCGCCCAACGAGAACAAGGCGCTCGAGGACGACCCCTTTCAGCGGCTGTGTTGTGTTCTTGCCGCCAGCTTCGAAAGCTGCTTGGATCCCCGCAGCCTTCCCGGTGAGCTCACCG
>NZ_JBHTBS010000029.1:0-5443 GCF_042664875.1 Haloferula chungangensis
ATCCGAGACGGCGCAGCAAGGCGAGCAGGCGGGACTTGGCGCGGCGCAGGTCGTCGACGGCATCGGTGCGGGCACGGCAGAGGTCGCGGATCGCCTCATCCACGGAGTCCGGGATGTTGACAGCGACCAGGTCGTTGGAACGGTGCATTCTGGCGAGTTTGGCGGCATCGCGCTTATCGGTCTTCACACGGTCTCCGGAGCGTGTGGGGATCAGCGAAGGGGCGATGACCTCGCATTTCACGCCCATCTGGAGAAGGCGTCTGGCGATCCAGAATCCGCATCCGCTCGCCTCGTAGCAGACCTCGAGATCCGAGAGCTCGCGCTTCTGTTGCTTGGCGATGCGGCGGATCGCCCGCTCCAGTGCGTGTTGGGAGGTGGTGATGCTGCCGTACTGGCGGGGTTCGGCGTTCCGATCGGCCTCGAGCAGGGCGATGACGGTTTCTTCTTTATGGACGTCGAGTCCGATGTAGAGTTTCTGCGGTGTGTCTGAGTTCGTTTTCATTTGTTCTAAGCATTTGATGTTGGATAGGTCGCCGCGACCCCGTGTCGTGGCGATAGCCCACGAGTTGAACCAGACACACCACCTCTCTCTCAACCCTCAATTTGGCCTGAAATGCTGTGTCCGGATCAACCGGCAGCCATAGGGTCTCGGTAGAATTGAAAACAAAGCTCAAGCGTCTGGCCCTCGTTTCTGCGTTTCCCGCAGGGGTTACCACCGCGTTTTTGTTGGCCACCTTCTGGTTTGACTATAATGTCGATGCCAGTGAGACGATCGGGTTGCGGTTGGTTTCGATGGATTCGCTGCGGGACGAGTTGTTTTTCCATGGCCAGAGTTCGTCCGGTGCCTTCGATATCTATGGAGTCAGTCTGATGGGACGACATATTAGCGTGACGCACTCAATGAATTCTGATTTGCACAGGGCGTTTTTCAGAATCTACATAGGCATAGCGAAGATCCTTGAATGATGGGATCAAGAACCGAACAAGCCGGACATGGCGACGGCGAATAAGCCGCTTTGTTGAATTCGGAGCTTCCACTCGCCGCGCCATTCCTCAAACGTTCGCCAGAAACAATCATGCCATCTGTCCCCAAATATTTGCGAAACCACCAAGCGGTGATCGATGCCTTCGGGTATTGGCCTGATTTTCATGATTCGCCCGTCTTGAGTTTTCGCGCCGATGCCGAGTTGATCATCCTTGAAGTCGAGGCGTGGGAAATGACGGATGAGGTGGACGCACAAGGCTTTTTCAAGCTCACCAAGAGACATGCCGTAGGATTGGAGTTTCAGGACATCGTTTCTACCGATCTCGACCAATTTATCCCGGAGAATATTCTCTTCGAACTCGGCTTGTCGTCCGACGAAGAGCGCCAGAAGCAAGGATTCTTCACGGTGGTTTTAGATTCCGCCATGGGCTCAGACCTCTGTGGTGAGTTTCGCGCGAGATCAGGTTCTCTGTCATTTGTCCGTCCGTCCGAACCCAAACAAAACAAGGCGAACAAGTCATGCGAGGCAACCGGCGATAACGTCGCTAGTTGAATCGGAGCTTGTTCCGCCGGTGCCTCCACATCAAACGTTCGGCAGAAAACTTATGCAGCTAAAGAGAGTATCACGAGCGGATTGTTACGCTGTCCTTGAGAGCTACCAGAACAAGTCTGATCATGCGGACTTTTCCGAGGAGTTTGGCGGTTTTTGTCAGAAGGTGGCGGGAACGATCCGGGAGTGCGGAGCTACAGCGGTCTTTAGTGAGAGTGCTCCAGACGCCGCAGATTTTTTGCTGCCGACTGAAGACTCTTATCCAGATGACCGAACACTTGTCCTCGTAACATTCAATGGATCGAAGCTAACCGCCGAGATTCTGTTCGAACTCTCTCGACTCGTTCAAGAGCACAAGCCTGAGTATCATATTTTCATCGACGGGCAGGTCTCCCACGGGAAGTCTTTCGAGATTGTGCTGCAACCCGATGGACAAGTCCTCGGCGACGAGAGCGAGAGGACCGACCTTTTGGGCGGGCTTGGTTTCCCGAAGGTCATCCAAAAGCAATAAGCCGAACAAGGCGGATCACGACGACGCCTTTAAGCCGCTTTGTTAGAGATTGATTTTTCATGATTCCTACCCTTTCATTTCATTCAGCGTGCGGCCATCCGGGCGGCGCGCGTGTCCTTTGACGTTCGCTACAAATATGAGACCTCGACACATCGCGCTATTGATGCTGCTAGGTCTGGCTGGATGCGAGAGACGCGATGGTATTCCTATCGCTGACTCCACGCTCACATCAGACATCGAGGCCGATCTGCGGCGCGTTGCTATCGAAGCTCGATTGGATCGTCACTACTATGCCGGTGCTATCGTCCTTGCGCGGACCCCAACCTCGACCCACGACTTTCTTGACTTCGACAATCTTACTCGGGAAGAGTTCATTGATCAGCTCTGCCAGCCGGACCAAGGTAATGGATTACTTGATCGGACAACGGCCGAGGACTTCATTCGCGCTAACCAGGTACCCGAAGCTCTGAATAGCGACAGCTTCAGCAACGTAGATTGGATCCGGCCAATATCGGAGGAGAGATTTCGAAGCTATTGGCCAGATGAGCGATCAAGCAAGGAGGGTTGGGTGGAGCTCAAGAAGGAGTTTCCAGAGGCGATTGGTGTGGTTGAGATTTCCGCGTTTGGATGG
Source organism: Haloferula chungangensis (assembly GCF_042664875.1). Classification (NCBI taxonomy): domain Bacteria; kingdom Pseudomonadati; phylum Verrucomicrobiota; class Verrucomicrobiia; order Verrucomicrobiales; family Verrucomicrobiaceae; genus Haloferula; species Haloferula chungangensis. The sequence goes on from NZ_JBHTBS010000029.1 coordinate 2,678, forward strand.
AACCATGATCGCTCTGAAGGAGTGATCTACGTTGGCGCGCTAAGCCCGCCAGGAATCGGACAGGGAGGCTTCTTCGCTCTGCGTCTGCATGGTTCGCAGTATTCGTGCCAGCAACTAATCATGGCGCCTACATGGATGACAAAAGCGAACAAGACGCGTCTGACCGACCCCTCTCAGCGGCCTTGTTACGTTACCAATTTGGTGGTTACATCCGGCAACGAGAATCGGGAGTTCCGCCATGAGGGTCGGGATCGCCTGTTCTCAGACGTTACCCTCAAAATGAAACTCCTCATTGCTGCTCCGATCCTTCTCGTATTTGCCTCTTGTGCGAGCGTTCCGAAGATCGAGTCACCCGTGTCCCTTTCGGATGCCATAACGACACTTCCGTCTCAAGCTGTTGCCGGGATGAGCCCGGAGGGGCGTCAGCAATACCTTGAGGTGAAGCCAGGTGACTACGACGAGTTGAATCGAAGGTTACACTTGTTCAGCGATTCCCCTGAAGGCGGAGACGCTGAATCTATGTTGTTTCTCAGGCTTTTCGAGGATGCCGATGGCAAGACGATTGCAGCATCCCATTCAGCGCGACCGTTCGCGGATGGCCGCGCCCCGAGCAAGACCGATACTTCCGTTTATCGTCTCGAGTCCGGGCAATGGACAGACATCACTGATTCCGTGCTGCCCACAGAGGTGCCGAGGAGTTCGTGGTTCCGGTTCAATGAGCCCGGCGACGCTATTCCATGCGGGCGCTACGAGCGTTTTTCGAGCCCCGATAGCCGTGGCTACGCCTACAAGTTTGGCGAGGCTACGGGCACGATTTTCTGGCGCGACGGACGCTTCCACTATAAATCCAAAGGCTAACAAGTCGAAGATGGCGACCCCTTACAGCGGCCTTGTTGCGTTTCCGTTCTGGTGATTCAATCCGGCAACGAGAATCGGGGGCCCCGCCATGAGGGTCGGGATCGCCATTTCTCAGACGTTAGCCCCGAAGAATATGACTGTGAGCATGCGACTTCAATCAATCGGATTTCTTCTCTTCACCCTGATCTTGGTGCCCATTTACTACGTTGGCGTGGCGGCTTCGGTCGATATGCAGTATGACGCTATCGGCGTGTCCTTCTCTCAGGCCATTGAGAGGTCGATTGCCATCCCTTTAACAAGTGTAATCCAAGATGACTACGCGATGGGATTCCTATGGTTCATCCCTTTCTCGATTTTGACCTGCCTTGCGTTTGCGTGCTTCGGGGATAAACGGTCATCGAACTACGTCCTTCTGGCTGCGATTGTGGTTCCGACTATTCTTTGCCCTTTCTCTCTTCTAGTAGGACTCAAGTTTCCTGTTTACCTCACATCGTCCCACGATGGGGAGACTTGGGGTGAGGCCTGGCCAGCCTTCTCGGCAATCGGCTTTTGGGTGTTCGCAACGCTATTGTTGGCCGCCCTCCGCTGGAGGACGAGGGGCCGAACAAGTGTTGAAACCAAAATCGGCTAACAAGTCGGCGATGGATGAACCCTTTCAGCGGTTTTGTTACGTTTTTCACTTATGATTCGCTTCCTTTCACCTTCGGCAACGCGCCGCCCTGTGGGGTCGGCGTCGCCATGCCTTTAACGTTCTGCAATAAATGCTCTCGAAGCCGTATCTCAACACTGGATTAGCTGTCGCGGTGTCTGTCGCTCTCATTGGATGCCGCCAGCGAGAGACTAAAACCGCAGGCGACCGGGAGGCTGCAATACAGTCTGAACCTGAATCCTCCAAACCATCTTTCCCACCACCATCGAACAACATGCACACTGAAGCTTGGCAGCAAATTGTTTCCGCCCTGACCACTTCACTCGCCCAACTCAGGGCGAAAGAAGTCGAAGTCTCTGATCTCGAGGATTTTGATCCGCCTCCACTTGAGCAGATCGATGAACTAGAGCGTGAGATGGGGATCAAGTTGCCGGAGACTTTCCGTCAGTTTCTCGCCATTACAGGCGGATTCAGATTTGATTGGGAAGCGGAGTCAGGCCCATTCGACGACATCGCATACGGAGGAAACTCTGAAGTGGATTTTCTTCGGGGATCCGAGGAACTCACCCTTGCTGAAGCATATCGTGAGTTTCAAGAGCACTACGAAGGGTTTGACGTTGAGGACGGCGCGCAGATCGCGATAATTCGTCGATGCTTCCCTCTATTCCTTACTGATGGCGGAGGTAACTCGCTCGCAATCAGATTGGATACCGACCCACTCCAGATCCACCTCCTGAAGTCCGAACTCTGTTGGTATTTCTCGGATATTGCTGGCGATGAGCACAAAAGCCTCGTTGGGCGCGGATTGCCGGAATTCTTGCTGCACTGGGCGTCGCTAGGCGGCCCCGCAACGGAAGACCTCTCGGTGGTCGTCGAGGCGTGCGGAGGAGACACTTTGGACGCTAACTCAGCAGGTGGGCGCGCAATACGCGAGTGGCTTGCAACCCCAGAATAACCCAATGCAGAACAAACCACTGAGGCGGACTGACAAGTAAATTTCAGGTAAATTGCTCACAGAGTTTGGGGTTGGTTTTTTTGAGGTTCGCGATGATGGGAATAAGCGGGCTTGATCTCTTCTGCAGAACTTGGAGATAGTGCTTCTCATTGTATGTCTCGCGGTTCTTCCAGCAGCGAAACAGGATGCGCTGCCATTTGTAGGCGAGACTGCGGAGAATCGTTTGATGACGTTGTCCTTTGTCTTTCTGCTGTTGGTAGTAAGCCTTGGCCCAGAGGGATTTTATGACGGTTTGACCGGCCCA
>NZ_JBHTBS010000030.1:0-4371 GCF_042664875.1 Haloferula chungangensis
CGCGTGACAGGCTCTGTTAGATTGTCTGTCTGATTCGCCGGGGCTCCGCATCATCACCGCTCGGAGTGCCTCGTGGGATGATCTCGGCGCTCGATCGGGTATTTTCCCGTGGCGGACCGCGGCCTCCCCGAAGATCTCCCCGCCCCCAAGACCGCCCAACGAGAACAAGGCGCTCGAGGACGACCCCTCTCAGCGGCTGTGTTGTGTTCTTGCCGCCAGCTTCGAAAGCTGCTTGGATCCCCGCAGCCTTCCCGGTGAGCTCACCGGGATCGCCTCAGCTCAAACGTTAGGGCAGAGAAAGAATGGAATCGGAATCCGACATACTGCGCGCTCTCAATCCCGAGCGAACACTGCCACCACCGACCGAATCGGATTTCGCTACAGCGATTGAAACGTTGGGATACGAGCTTCCGCCACCACTGAAAGAAATTTACGGTTTCTGCGGCGGAATCGTCGGCCCTACCGACACTTGGTATTTGCTTCCTTTGATCGATGGGCCGGATGAAGAGACTTCGCTCGTTTCCGAAAACTTGTTCTGGCGCCCTGATGGTGATGCGATTCCCGAATGGATCGACGATTTTGTCTGTTTTGGGTTCGGAACTGACCAGTGCAACCTAGCCGTAGGGAGGAAATCCCCATACACTGTGATTCGATATTACCTGCCTGATAGTGGTGAATATGAGAAAACTGACGGAGGGATTTTCGATGCCATTCAGACCGATAAAGGAGAATTCGATGAAATGGTCCGTCACGAACAACCCAAGCCCTAACAAGATGCTGATGGCGACCCCTTATAAGCGGCTTTGTTACAATCTTGCCGCCAGCGTCGGGAGCTGCTTGATTGCTTGTGGCCGTCCCGGTCCGGTTCCGGGATCGCCATAGCGTTGACGTTAGTCCAAAAAATCTATGACCACTGCAAACCCGACATCGGAGATGGACGACCAGATGATCTCCGAGGCGTCAGCGGCAGCTCGGCAGGTGCTCGGAATCAGCGGAGACACTTCGAGCGATACCGTGCATCAGTCGATTCATGATTTCCTTTGCCGACAGAACACCAAGAGTGGCTTGCTACGACGCAGTCCAGCGATGCCCATGGGCGAGGATTGCCCAATGGCCCTAGGTGCGCTCTGGGGTTCAGAGATTTGCAGGGAGTTCGGATGGGATTGGATCGTGGCCCAGCAAGGTGATTGGACTGGATTGGGGGTCGCAGATCCGGAGAGGAGATATTTGGCGCTGGCTCTGAACTATTTCGAAGGCCTGATTCACGTTCATCCAGAAGTTGCGAATCTCCCGGCACTTCAGCTCTACAACTGCTTCAAGGCTGGCAAGTTTCCGGATTCCGTCCCTGGTGCGCTTACCTTGATCGCCCACTCCAAAAGCTGAAACGAAGCAAGGACTAACAAGGCACTGGAGGGCGACCCCTATCAGCGGCTCTGTTGAATTCTTGCCGCCAGCTTCGAAAGCTGATTGGCTGTCCGCAGCCTTTCCGGTTCGGTTACCGGGATCGCCTCAGTTTTGACGTTCGTTGAAGAATTTTTAGAACCATGGAGAAGCCCACACAATACAGTATAGAGATTCGCCGCCTTGACTCGATCTATCAACCCGGTGACGAACTTCCCAATGACTGCTCGCTCATTGCGTTCAGCACAAGCACGCCGATGGGAGCCATCTCCGTTGGCGACAGCATCACGGATGGACCGGGACTTTCGTTTCTCGGCGTTGTCGGACACATCAACCACATGATAGGCGAGTTCGGTTCGGACTCTTATATGCACCTGATCCGCGTTTACCTGAACCCCATTGACGAGGATTCCGATTGATTCGAGACACTTGATGACCCACAGCCCTCCCCCTGATCGAATGATCGGGATTGGCCCGACCATCCCCTCGCGATTCCAGTCCTCAGCAATCTGCCATGCGGCCTAGAGAGCGGTGACTCCTCGCTCCCTTACCTCATAACAGAATGAAGAGCAACGAACAAGGCGTGGCGCGCCAACCGGCCATAAGCGTTTCAATTTCATAACTTTCTCCCTTCAACCGCGCCGGTGGGCGCACTTTTGACGTTAGCCGAAGAATCTTCCTCATGAACCCATTGGCACTTATAGAGAAGCTTATCGAAGAACATGGGTCGTCCACGATCCAGACCAAGCATCTTTCGCTGCTTCGTGAGGAGATAGCGATTCTCCAGCGCAAGAACGCTGAACTTCAATCGGAGAATTCCAACCTCAAGGATCAGATTGCCAATCCTATACCATCCGAGGAGCCAGGAGACAAATGCCCTTACTGTCGAAAGCCCACAGGAGCCCTCGACAGGCTTGAACCTCACAATGAGCATCTTCTGAGAGTCATGGGCATCAAGATAGGTCACTACACATGCCAAAACCCCGAGTGCTCCAAGACTTATGACAAGCAGATCGACCCATGACAAAGAAACGGCTAACAAGGCGTGCATGCCGACGCCGATAAGCTCCGTTGTTGGATTCGAGAATTTCATACGGGTTCGGAGTTGCTTTGATTATCGGAGCCGCCCGGACGCGGCATCACTTTGACGTTGTGCAAAGAAATATGCCTGAAGAAAATCGCATCTGGTTTCCCGGTAATCCCTGGCCAGAAGGGCATCCCATCAAGGACTTCGCGTGGACTGCGGAAGTGAGAAAGGGAATCGTTTGGTTCTTCCTGCATCTGAAAACCGCCGATTACTATTCTGAACGCGACATCGATGATGAAGGGGAGGATTTCGACTCCTCATGGGAAGCTCCGATCGTATGGGGCAACTATCATAGTTGTACCATTTCGAGCACGGACTGGCACGATGGCGGCTTTCCCGTTTGTCCTTGTTCCGAGTATTCGATAGAGTCGTTAGATGGCTATGAGGCGATTGTCGATCCGTTGCCAATCAATCCTGACGGAGATTGGGACGATCTGGCTTTTCACACCTATCTTCTCGGCCACGATTCTGTAGCAGGACACAAGATCAAGTTCTCCCGCCGGAACGACTCCAATGATTTTGACATTCACTGGGAAGGTAAGATTGCCCTCGTCTATGCGGGAGACTACGAATATCGATACGACTTCAAGGCTCTTGTCTACGGCGTTGGAGCGCCCAAACCAACCAAGGCACAACAAGACGTCGATCCTAACGCATGACCCGCCGCGAGTTCAATCCGTCATGACATTTCAACCATTGACCCCGAAGTCGGAGCGCGCCCTCGGTCAGGCGTAGGATGACTTCGACGTTGTGCAGAAAATGAAGATTCTCCTGATCAGTATTATTCTGTTGGGCGGGTTGGCTGCTGATGCCGACGAAGCGACGATCAGGCTAACCCCGGTGGAGACCCTTTCGCGGCTGAATAAGACGGGAGTAATCGATATGGTATTCTGGCTTAAGCCTGATTTGATGCACCCTCGCAACAAGACTGATTTGGATCCTCGTATTGATCCGACATGGATGGTCACGATCGCCAATCACACCGAGGATAGCGTCGTTATTAACAAGCACTGGTTTCTTAGCGGCGACTGGCTTGATATGAATGACGTCAAGTCAGGGGAGGCTGTCCCAATGTTCTCAAGCTTTCCAACCAAAGACATAGATCCTCTCGAGATTGATCCGAAGAGCTCCGTTGAGCTCAAACTCAGCTTGAGTCAGTTCGTGTGTCTCTCGGCGACATTCCATGATGATCGCGTCGAGTATTCGATGCCAGGAGATTATCGCGTGACGCATGATCTTTTCCCCTCCGCAGAGCTTCGGTTCTCGTTAACATCGGAGGGTGTAATCACGATCCAAATGCCAGCCATCTATCCAAAGCAAAAAGACAAGCACAACAAGTCGCGGCTGGACAACCCGCTACCCCGCCCCAAGTCGGAGATTGAACCCCGATGAGAATCTCTTACCCTGAAGCGGGCTGGCGCTCATGGTAGCGGGTGCCAGCGCTCAAACGTTCTCGTGGAATGTAGAGCCTCTGGGTTTTGAGGGTGTGGCAGTAGACCGAGTCGGAGATAGGTCGAGCTTGTCGAGGTTTTCGAGCTTCCGGATCTTTGCTGACCGGAGCGAGCATCATGCGGGGGGCAGCAGAGGAGCAGCCAGGAGAGATCGGACCGGCCACGTGACAGACTCTGTTAGATTGTCTGTCTGCTTCGCTGGGGCTCTGCATCATCACCGCTCGGAGTGTCTCTCGGGATGGTCTCGGCGCTCGATCGGGTATTTTCCCGTGGCGGACCGCGGCCTCCACGAAGATCTCCCCGCTCCCAAGACCGCCCAACGAGAACAAGGCGCTCGAGGACGACCCCTTTCAGCGGTTGTGTTGTGTTCTTGCCGCCAGCTTCGAAAGCTGCTTGGATCCCCGCAGCCTTCCCGGTGAGCTCACCGGGATC
>NZ_JBHTBS010000031.1:0-3917 GCF_042664875.1 Haloferula chungangensis
ACCCTTCCTTGAGGGAAAGTTCGTTCTCTTCGGCGTCCTCCTCGCAGGTGTCGCCCCAGTCGCCGGTTGCGTGTCGGGTGAGGCCGGCCAGCATTTCCTGGGGATCGAGCGCCCCGAGGGCGGCGGGAGTGGTGACGATTCGGCCAAGCGGGAATTTCGGTTCGTTCATGGTGTAGTTTTCCGGTTTCTAAGGAGGGCTCATTCCCTCTCATCACTCGGCGAGTGAGAGGGTGAGACCTCCGACCGGAAAACCGCCGGAAGGACCGGGATCAAGCGGGGCTTCGTGCGTGATAGCCACGCGAGTGACAGCTCTGCTGGCGTGAGTGCGGCCACGACCGACGGCCCGCGCCCGGACCCCGGTGCCATGGGCGAAACGCAAATCTGGACGATCTCATGCACGCCGTGCTGGAGGGAATCAATCCCGGCCCGCAGGCCTTGGCTGATCTGCGAGCCGGGGCCGGAGGGGACGATGACAGCAAAACAGTATCGTCAGCACGTGAAGGCGAGGCACGGGGTGTCTGGGTAGGCCACGAAATCTCCGAATCGTTCCGGGTTGACAATCGAGCCCAATCGATACATTTTGTATCGATTGCGCGACATCAAAGAACAGTTCCTCAGGGAAGCGGCATCGCCGAAGTCGAAGGCCGGAAAATGGCTCGAAGTCTGGCGGACCGTCGTCAGGTCCGCCGACTGGAAGAACATCGAGGATGTCCGCAAAACCTATCCTTCCGCCGATCCGGTGAAGGTCGATAGCGGAAGAACCGTCACGATCTTCAACGTCTGCGGCAAAGACTACCGCCTCATTACCGCCATCCATTACGACAAGCAGCGCCTCTACACCCTGCGCTTCCTCACCCACGCCGAATACGACAAAAACAGATGGAAAAAGGAGCTATGAAAACGAAATACACCCACAGCTTCGACTCGATGCCTCGCGACTACGCGGGACTCTGCCGCGTATTCCTGCCCCGTCCGATCCATGATCGGGCCGGCTACGAGAACACCGTCGAGATCGCCGACGTGTTCGCCGGTCACGAGGACCGGATGAGCGACGGCCAGAACGACTACTTCGATCTGCTCTGCGACCTTGTCGAGAAGTACGAAACCAAAACGGTTCCCGCTCCCAAGCTCAAGTCGCTCGCTCTCCTGAAGCACCTCGTCGAGGAAAACGGCCTTTCCGGTGCCGACCTCTCGCGCATTCTGGGGAGGTCGCTGCCGCTCGGTCCGATGATCCTGCGCGGCGAGCGCAAGATCACCGCCGCTCACGCCGTCCTTCTCGGCAAGCATTTCGGTATCCGCCCCGATGCCTTTATTACCTGAAGGCCCGGATGGGTCATCCAGTACCCTCGCGCCCTGTAACGCGAGCTATCTCGCAGTTCACTTCTTCATGGTCGTCAGCCATCGCAAGGCCTCCGGGTGTGCCTGCCAAGCACGCTGGAGGAACTCCGCGAAACACACCGCTTCCTCGCGACTTCCCATCGAGTAACTGTGCGGCATTCGACGAGGGATTCTCCGATGACCCTTCAAGTAGGCCTCGGTGAAGCCGTTCTGACCTCGGGCGGACCCGAGGGCTTCAGTCGCGGAATCTTCATCACCTGAAAGGAAACGCTCGAGAACCACGCCATAGGCCGCTGCGGTGCTGTAGGCCGCCTCATCGTAGCGTTTCAGCAGCGCTGCCGCCTCGTCGATTCGACCGAGTTCAAGGAGCGAACAAAGCAGTTGCGAACGAACCCCTTGGTTGTCGTTGGGGTTGAGCTCGATCATCCCCTTCCATTCCTCCACGGCTTCCCCGACACGACCTAGGTTCCATAAAACATCGGCCTTCCGTGCCCTCGTCCGCATGTAGGGGCGCGTCTCGATGATTCCCCAGAAGTGCCCGCGCCCGGTCTCGAACTCCTTACCGAGCTGCTTCGCGGCGATCGCTTCGATCTTCTCCAGCATTTTGAGTTCCTCCTCGAACGAAAGATCGAGGTGGTCGAGGCGCGACAGGTTCGCATCGACATGGCCGGGATCGACCTGCAGGGCTTCATCCAGCAGTCGCCGTTGTTCCTCGATCGTCGGAGACTCCATCGCGTCGAAGTAGAGGTCATCCGCTACGTTTTCACCTGATTGACTGGAGCCCATCCCCGCAAGGAAGCGTTCCATGGATCTCATCATCGATGCGGGGTCGATTCCGCCCCCCTGCCCTTCGCTCGGTCCGATCATGCGGAAAGCCAACACCATCCGGTAAATCCGGCAAGGTTCGATCGCAGCCCCGCGCTCCTCATGCGGGAACGAAGCGGACCTCGACTTTGCGCCCGAGCGCCGCCGCTGCTTTCCCGAGGCTGGCGACTGTCAGCGATGGGTTCTGCGGGTCGAGCAGACGGTCCAGCGAGGCGCGGCTGGTCTTCATCCGGCTCGCAAGCTGCGTCTTGGTCACATGTTCTTCGTCGAGGATCTCCTGAAGCTGGAGGGCGACCACGCGCTTGAGCGCGAGGATCTCCACTTCTGGCAAGAGTCCCTCTTCCGCGAGAAAATCCCGGAAGTCACTTCCGAGGTGGGCGTTTTCTTGTGCTTTTGCTTTCATTAGTTTGCTCAATAGGTTGCACGTAAATGGACTGCCGCTTTCGCGCCAGCTTCAGCTCCTGGACGGGGGCCGTCCGGGATTTTTTGATGATCCCGTGAAGCAAGATCATCTTCTCATCGACCATGATGAAGAACACACGGGCGATCCGGTCGCCAAGCGACGAACGGACCTCCCAAAGGCCTTTTCCCATGGAATCGACCAAGGGTTTGCCGACAGGCCACGCCCATTGGACGGTCAGAATGTCGGCACCAATTGTCTTCTTCTCATCATCGGTAAGATCCTTCAGCCATTCCCTTACCGGCTCGTTTCCTGATTCCGTTCGGAAGAAATGAACGGCGAGAGGACGCGGGGCGGGTTTGGCCATGCGTGGAACGTATCAAAAAAGATACGCTTAGCAAGCTCGCTTTTTAAGTGCCCCTCTCGACCACCGGACTACAAGGTCGGCAGCCTCTCTTCCAGCACTCGGAGCATCAGTCCCTCGCAACCGATGTCGACACCGGACTCTTCCTCGAGTTCGCGGGCCTTCGCGGCGTACTGCGGACGGCCGTCGGAGATTCCTCGCCTTAACCGAGAGCTTCGTGGATTGGAATGACCCTCAATCGGCTGGGATTGCCGAGGGCGAAGGATTGAGTCTGCAGTTGCGGTTGGAGCACTGGTGAACGAGAATCCCCCCCCCATGATCACCACGAGAAGCAACCGCCTCGATCCTTCGCTGGTCCCCCCTCGCGAGCTGGATTTGCTAGCCTCCGCTTTCACCAGGCCCGGACATATCGCGCTGATCGACGATCAGGGAAACCGCACTGAAATCCCGGAGCCATTCCTCCGGCAACTCGCGCGGATCACCCGTCTCATGCGCGAAGGCAGAGCCATTGTAATGGTCCCCAAGGAAGAGAATTTCACCACCCAGGCGGCCGCCAATTACCTCGGTATGTCGCGCCAGCATTTGGTCACCTTGTTGGAAGACGGAAAGATCCCCTTCCATCGCGTCGGCACCCATCGCCGGGTCACCTTTGAGGATCTGTTGGAATTTGAATCAAAACGGGATGCCGTACGGCGGACCACTCTCGACAAGGCTTTCGATGATCTCGACGAGGCCGGACTTTACGACAACGAATACACGGGAGATCGAGCATGAGAGCCGATTACCGGGTCACCCTCGACGCCTGCGTTCTGGCCAACCCAAAAAAGGTGTCAAAAAAAGGTGTCACGAAAAAAAGTGTCAGGTGAGAATGGCACTGTTTTAAGCGAGAGACCGGGGTTTTCCTCGATGAGGGAGGTCCCGGTATTCCGCTCTCGGAGCCGTCAGATAGCTGAAGGGTTTCGGCCGTTTCTTCTTGGCTCTGGGTTCACG
>NZ_JBHTBS010000032.1:0-3649 GCF_042664875.1 Haloferula chungangensis
GATCGACTGATGCAGCCGTCGTGTAAGAATGAATCAATGATACAGCGGACAGAATGAGTGCCGCGATCGAAATAGGGAGGCTCGCTTTCATTGTGCGTGATCAAAGGTCCATTTTCGAGCGAACGTTTGAGGAATGGCGCGGCGAAGAGAAGCTCCGAATTCAACAAAGCGGCTTATTCGCCGTCGCCATATCCGGCTTGTTCGCCTTGTTTTGGTTGGAGTGAGTATGCGGAGTCAAACTTTGAGAGACCGATTGAATCGGCCCAACTCGCCTGCTCCCCGGGTAGCTAAAAGAGTAGTAGAGAAGCGAAGCCAATATGCCGAGGATCACGACCCCTGTGATGATTGTCCATCGGCGGGTCCAGAATCCTTCCGGCCGCTCCTCAAGCCACACACTCAAGATGGTCCACAATACCGGGACGGCGAGGAGAAGAAATCCAAAGTTCCGGATCAAAGTTGGGACGGTGCCGAAGTCGACCCCATTGTTCGGGTATCCGTATACCATGAAGACCGCCCGGGTAAGAAACACGCCTCCAATGATTGCGACGACTTGAAGTCGCGCAATTCGCGTTGCTGGATGTCCTAACTGGATCATTTTCTTGGCGAACGTTTGAGGACAGGCGCGCCGGTGAACGATGGCGGCGCTCCGATCCAGTTGGGAAGATTGAATCACCAAAATGGAATTTCAACAAGGCCGCTGGTAGGCGTCGTCCTGATCCGGCTTGTTCTCCCCACTTTTTGGTGGGAGCGCCGTCGTTCCACGTTTGACGCCTTCGTCAGGATCATATCCCCATATCTGAACTATGTGTTTTGGGTGGAAGGCGACAAGATCATCTGCCTGCAGTAGAGTGGTGTGCTCCGGATCGCTATCGAGTCGGCCCATCATGCATCCTTTTCCGTTCCCGAGATATTCGACCCACATGTGCTCCGCTCTATACACCTGGTCGTTTAGGAGATTTGGCTTCTCGTAATAGAAAATCAGCTTCACAAGTTCGCCCTTCTTAATGCCGAATCTATGTTCATCAGCGGGGACTGGATGACGCAGGTGACTATGCTCTACCCACTTGTCGAACTCGACCAACTCAAGGTGGTATCCGTCCGGTTCCGGTCTGGCATATGGATAGGGCCGATCCATCTTTTCTTTGGGAGAACGTCGAAGTCCTCTCACGCCTGCCCGAGAGCGAGGCTTCGACTGTGGGTTAAAGGTTGAATGATCATGGGGAATTGAACTCGTGGCGGGGCAGGTGTTGAGAGCGACGCCTTGTTAGCTCTTGTCGGTTCTTGGCCAGTCGTCACCTCGATACTGTCGAAGGAAGATCGGAACTTTCGGGTAGGTCTCGAAGAACTCCGCCGATGAACGAAACTCGTGGTGCTCCCTAAACAAGTCTGCACCGGATTCAGCGTCCAGCACCTCCATATCGCATTCGCCGGACTCCCAAAGTGTGACACGTGCCAAAGCTTCATCGATAGTGAAATCCATCCATAAAGCAGGCTTGGGTGTCGGATCTCCGTATGTCAGCTGGTAGTCTATTCGCCAAGCCCGCCAACGCGACCTCAGACCGTCTTGATAACGATCAAACTTCCGGCCTGAGATGAGCTCCGGAAACGTCTCAAATCCGGTCATGTCGGAGGAATTATTCATCCGCAATCAGTTCCAAGCGTGCAACCTGCCAGTCTTCCCAGGCGCGCTCGGGAACGATGTCATCGTATTCGCGACGTTCGTCAATCGCTGCGCGTTGCTCGGGCGTCAGGACTTGAGCGGGAGCCTCGTCTCGAATCGATTCGACTTCCTTTCTCGTTAGAGGTGCACCCTTCGCACGTTCCTTGTTGAGTAGTGTGGCTACCAACGACGGGATGTGGGTAATGATGAGCCGGTCTCCCATTTCTTGAGCTAACGTTTGAGGACAGACGCGCCGTGAATTAAGGCGGCACTCCGATCTCGTTAGACAGAATGAACCACCAAAACGGATTTCTGACAAGGCCGCTGATAGGCGTCGGTCTGATCCGGCTTGTTCGCCATTTGCTAGTTGAGGAGAATCAGCAAGCATTGTCCACAGCTCTACTTGCCATTGGAAGAGTCGATAAGTCGTCGGATGATCTGGCGTGCTTGATAGCGCTCGAAATACACAACGCCAGCTCCCATCCAACCTATCCCCAAAATGAGAAATACTGATCCGTCTGTCGGCTCATAGAAATAGATAAAATAAATCAAAGTCAGCAATAACCCACTCACAAAAAAGAATCTGGACCAGCCAAGATTCGAAGTCTGGGAGATTGCAGACTTGAACCATCTTTCGCCTTTCGTGCGAGCATCTATATCGATTGGATCCTGCATCGGGTATTTTCTGGCGAACGTCAGAGGACACACGCGCCGCCCTTATGGCCGCGCGTCGAGTGGAATGAAAGTGCAGGAATCATGGTAAATCAATCTCTAACAAAGCGGCTTAAAGGCGTCGTCGTGATCCGTCTTGTTCGGCTTGTTGTTTTCTTAGTTGCGCTGTGATCTTCTCACCGATGCCAATCATCGCATCATGATGATTCTCGCAGAGGAGCCACGAACGATCTTTCGGAACTAGGTAATACTCGAAGCCGAAGCAGTCGCCAATAACCTTCTGGGCAATTCGTGGAGTAGTCAGGCATACCGGAAAGAAATCAGCACGATCGTCCTCTACCACAAAATAGACATGCTGATCGGGATCAGGAACAATCGAACAAATCCGGGTATATGATTGTCCGTCCTCGAACGTGACTGAGAATGAATCACTGGAGAATCTCTCCCACCACCATCGACAATCGACACCATTCGTAAAAGTTTGGAGCATCTCGTCGAAAATTACGCGACCTCTATTGGCTGGAAGGATCTCAAACTGCTCGTCAGTGAGTTCAAGATTCGCAAGCGCGGCCTTCAGCTCATCTAGGACGGGGGATTCCATTTTCTGCCGAACGTTTGAGGACAGGCGGCGCCGGTGAATTGAAGCGGCGCTTCCCAGTCCTGTTGGTGGTAATGAATCACCAAAACGGATTTTCAACAAGGCCGCTGAAAGGCGTCGTCCTGCTCCGACTTGTTGTGTTGTTTTTTGTTCTGAACGCCGCTTATTCGTTTGCCCCTGAAGAGGGTGATGAAACGCCCTCCATACCCAGTTCCGCATACAAAAATCTCCCATCGCGGAACACCATTGATACCGACGAAATCCTGCAGCCATTCTGGAATCGTTCCTTGGTCAACACCTCATACATCAGCTCAGTGTCACTTCCGTCCACATTCACAAAAGGTTTGGGGCCCATTCTTGATTTCACCTGTTCAGGCGTCAGATCCTCATCAAAGAAGTTGCTCAACGCAGCAAGAGTCCAATGGTCACCCAGAATCGCACTTCGCTCATGGAGCTCTAGCTGCTCCTGATCAGTGCTCTGGCTCATCTCCGAGGATTCTCCTCCTTCGTCTTGCGAGGATGAATCGCAGGAAACAACGCTACAGAACAATATCGCAACGATGAATATCCTCTTCATTTCGATTTTAGACACAACGTCAGAGCACACACACCGCCTGATGGCAGCCGCGCGTTGACTGTGGGTTGAGGGTTGTAATCACGGGAAAAATTCGACTCGGAGCGGGTCAGGCGGTTGTCGTGCTGCGGCTTGTTAGCTTTGT
>NZ_JBHTBS010000033.1:0-3605 GCF_042664875.1 Haloferula chungangensis
TCAACAAGGCCAACAAGGCGCAGCACCCAACCGCCTGACCCGCTTCGTGTCGAATTTTTCAGATGATTAGAACCCTAAACCCCGAGTAAACGCGCGGCTGCCGTCAGGCGGTTGGTGTGCTTTGACGATAGGCCAAGAAATTGAATGACGACACCGCGCCCCAATCTGACGGTGATTCGCTGCCAGGACATAGAGGCATCGGCGGAGTTTTATCGCATCGTCGGCCTTGAGTTCGAGAAGCACCGACACGGATCAGGGCCCGAGCACTATGCGGCTTCGGACGGAACTTGGACCTTCGAGCTCTATCCGGCATCGACGAAGTTTCCCGCGAGCACTTCGACCCGGATTGGATTTGCTGTTGGGTCATGTGATGGGGTCGCGGACCGCCTGCGAGAGGCAGGCTTCTCCCTCATTACCGAACCCGCCGATTCTCCGTGGGGTAGGCGTGCCGTCGCTGTAGATCCCGACGGACATCGAGTCGAACTTTCCTCCCCGCTCCCAACATGAAGAGGCCTATCAAGTCGCTGGTGGACGACCACTTTCAGCGGCTTTGTTGCGTGCTTGCCGCCAGCATCGGAGCCTGATTGATTGGAGATGGCGTCAGGGCAAGGGGTCGTGGCGCCACAGCTTTTACGTTCTGCTGAATATGATTCTTGAGTCGACGTTTATGGGGCTATTCGCCGTGTATCTAGTCGCGTGGGCCGTCGGAGCAGTCG
Organism: Haloferula chungangensis; assembly: GCF_042664875.1. Taxonomy (NCBI): domain Bacteria; kingdom Pseudomonadati; phylum Verrucomicrobiota; class Verrucomicrobiia; order Verrucomicrobiales; family Verrucomicrobiaceae; genus Haloferula; species Haloferula chungangensis. The sequence goes on from NZ_JBHTBS010000033.1 coordinate 717, forward strand.
ATGCCATACTATTCGGGAGGTTCCTCCGGCGTGAGCATCCGGAGATCGCAAAAGTCCATGCTCCTGGATTCTTACGCGGCAACTTGTCTTCAGGTCTTCGATCGACGCTCTGGATTCTTTCCCGACGATACCTAACTGAGGGTCTGACGGCCTTGAATCATCGAGGCGATCTACACAGGCGATTCCTGCTCGGGTCACTCGGCACAATGCTACTTACAGTCGTGGGCATGCTTATCGTTGGTAGCCAGGTCGCGGAGAAGCCCAAGGGCAGTAACGAAGCTGCAGAACAAGTCAGCGATGGCGACGCCTAACCGCGGCCTTGTTGAATTTCCTTTCTCATGATTCAATCCCTTCAATCTGACACGGAGCGCCGCCTTAGGTCGGGCGTCGCGCCATGCCTCTGACGTTCTCGTGGAATGTAGAGCCTTTGGGTTTTGAGGGTGTGGCAGCAGACCGAGTCGGAGATAGGTCGAGCTTGTCGAGGCTTTCGAGGCCTCGGAGCTTTGCTGACCGGAGCGAGCATCATGCGATGGGCAGCAGAGGAGCGGCCAGGAGAGATCGGACCGAGCACGTGACAGGCTCTGTTAGATTGTCTGTCTGATTCGCCGGGGCTTCGCATCATCACCGCTCGGAGTGTCTCGTGGGATGGTGTCGGCACTCGATCGGGTATTATCCCGTGGCGGACCGCGGCCTCCGCGAAGATCTCCCCGCCCCCAAGACCGCCCAACGAGAACAAGGCGCTCGAGGACGACCCCTTTCAGCGGTTGTGTTGAGTTCTTGCCGCCAGCTTCGAAAGCTGCTTGGATCCCCGCAGCCTTCCCGGTGAGCTCACCGGGATCGCCTCAGCTCAAACGTTGGGCAAGAAATGAAGACTACACAGGATTCGATAGCTCGTCAGATTCCGTGGGATCTCGCCTTTGCTTCAGGGATTCCCCTGTTCCTGTTTATAGCCGTCGTTGGTGGGCTCTTCTCTCTTCCCTCAGTATTGCTCGGATACATGATCTCTGTGGCTTGCATCACCGCGATCTCTGGCGCAGGGCTCATGACTTGGGCGAAGATTCCTCAGTATCGGGCGGGGCACTTCTTCCGTCTCGGATGTGGTGGAGTAGATTGCAGTCACCGGCGAGCCTACCGGATCGGCTTGGGAGTCTCATTCGCGTCAATAGTCGTCGCTGCAGTCCTCCTCGGGTTGCTGTGGCTCAAAGGGTGAAACCGACAAGCCCAACAAGTCGAAGATGGCGACCCCTCTCAGCGGCCTTGTTGAATTTCTGTTTTGGTGATTCAATCTGGCAACGAGAATCGGCGCCCCGCCATGAGGGACGGGATCGCCATTTCTCAAACGTTCGGCAGAAAAAACGACATGCGCCAGTTCCTTCTATGTTTGCTAGTTCTGAATGCCCAGATTGTTGGAGCGTTTGCGGAGGATGCCAAGCTTCTCCATCCGCTTTCGACGTCTCCTGATGGCAGATTCAGCATCGCGATTCGATATCCTAAGGAGGCTCCTCCTACAGTCTTTGATCGAGGAGATGATACTGATGTTCGCATGGAAGAAGGTTCTGAAGTCGTCGCCACCACCAAAGACGGCAAAGTCATCAGCTCGCTGGCGGCACCGCAGGGTTACCTTTGGGTGACCTGGAACGACACATCCGACTACGTTGCAATTAGATGGCATGTTTACCGCACCCATGGTGGGTGTGAGCTTTACCGCTTGGAACGGAAGGAGTCCGCAACCACGTTTTCAGATGTCAAGTTAACCAAGGAGCCTTTCCTGAAGGTCCTGGAAAAGGACCGAGAGTTTAGCTCGGATCTGAAGTGGATAATCAGGCCATTTGAATGGAGAGGAAGCCTATTGCGAGTCGAATGTATCCCTTTATCCAAGGGGGATGAGCCTCACCCCTTTGCACAGGATCGGATTTGGTATGAGGTGGACGCGTTGATCGCTAGAGAGTCCGAGTTTGTCCCTGTTGCCCTCCATGCGACCCACGGGAATTACCGGGGCAACGGAGAGTTAATTCGGCCGAATCCCGTGTGGCGGAATTACCAAGCCGAACAAGGCGGCGCTGGACAACCCGCTACCCGATCCGAGTTGGATTCGGTGGGTGGCGACAAACCTCAACTAGAAGCGGAGGGGCGCCCCCGGTAGCGGGTGCCAGGCCTTCGACGTTAGCCTGAAAATGCGCGACTATAACGACCTCATCACCGATCTGGACGATTGGGAGTCTCACAACAGTTGCGAAATCGGCCCAGACGGTTGGCTCGCGGGCATGGGTTCGTTCAATCTGGCTGTGGCCTTCTCTTCACTATTCTGGCCAGAATTCGTTACTCATGATGACTGCGTGTTCATGGCTCCATTTAGAGATCATGACGCCCAGAATTACCAACGCCTTCCGACTGGGTGCGATGATGACAAGACGAGAACAGAAGTGACTCTGAATAACCAACATCTCCTCGATCTTTTCCCGAATGAAAAAGCTAGGCCGACTAGAGAGCAGGTCATTTACCTTGGGAGGACCTTGAAGGATATGTGGCAGCTGAAGCTTAATCGAGACTTCCCTGACCGAAGGATGGTGGTATCGTTTCCAGAAGATTACTCGGACGACCTGATGGATTACGAGATCACCTTCTGGCAAGAGCGTGCATCAAACCAAGGCTAACAAGACGTGGGTGGACAACCCGCTACCCCGCCGCGAGTTGGAGATTGAAACATGATTAGAACCCTTTACCCTAGATCGGACTGGCGCTCCCGGTAGCGGGTGCCACCACTTCGACGTTGCTATGGCTGCCTGGTTGTCAACGGCAAAAGTTCTACTATTTTCATCGTAATGGATGAGTTCTTCCGCGCCTTTCCGTTGCGCTGGAGACCGGGATGAGAAATGGCGGTTTGATCCA
>NZ_JBHTBS010000034.1:0-3122 GCF_042664875.1 Haloferula chungangensis
GTTCAACAAGAGCGATGCTGACCAACCCCTCGTGTTTAAGGCGATGCGGACTTGAAGAAGCCAGCGCGAGTTGCAAGGATTCAAGCGTCCGCCCTAACTAACCCGGGGTGGCAGATCTTAACGTTCTGCAAGAATATCAGATGCGGTCACTCACATTGGTATTTGTCTCGTTGTTCACCCTCGTCGGATGTTGCTCCAAGCCATACTCGGGAGGTGTTCTGACTTGGCCGAAGCGCCAGTATACCGTCGGACCGGACATTGAGACCCGTGCGGCAATCTACTCTGCTCAGCACGGGCTTTGCCCAGCTGCCGACTCCCGCGATCTCGATGTTCGTGTGACGATGACAGAGAGGGATTTTCCTGGCTCCCAGCGTTTTAGATTTCGAACGACGTCAGAGCTTGATCAGGTATCAGCTGACTGGGAAGGGCGATCCAAGCTAGTTTTGCGTCGTGGAGATGGATCCCCCTTTGCCCAGCTACATCGGGATAGTGCTGGCCGGTGGACAGAGTATTCCCAATGAAATGCAACGCAGAACAAGTCGCTGGTGGACGACCCCTATCAGCGGCTTTGTTGCGTTCTTGCCGCCAGATTCGGGAGCTGCTTGATTGTCCGTGGCTGAACTGGTGAGGTTACCGGGTCGCCACAGCTTTTACGTTCGGCAGAATCATGAGACCCTTAATACTTACTCTCTCAATCTTCCTAGTTGGTAGCGTTTGTCTAGCTGATGATTCCGCCGTCTCATTGGCCAAGCGAGTAATCAGGGACAAATCTGATGAGCTCCAGATCGCAACAAGACCGGTTAGCTACGTTGATTCCAAGAAGGTGCAAGCGGAGAAGGCTTCAACCCAAGCTGAGGCGATTATTGAGGCATACGTTCTCAGTGACTCGGCTCCGGAGAAGGTAACTATTGCCTATGCGATACGAGTCTTGGCAGATCGCTATCAATCAATTTACTACGCCTCAAAGAGGGAGGAGATTCATAAGAATATCGTGGTGCTTTCAGAGCGCCTTCAGGAACTAGAAAATGCCGAACAAGACGGCGATGGCGACGCCTAACAGCGGCCTTGTTGAATTTCCTTTCCCATGATTCAACCTTTCCTATCTGACACGGAGCGCCGCTTTAGTTCGGGCGTCGCGCCATGCCTTTGACGTTCTCGTGGAATGTAGAGCCTCTGGGTTTTGAGGGTGTGGCAGTAGACCGAGTCGGAGATAGGTCGAGCTTATCGAGGTATTCGAGCTTCCGGAGCTTTGCTGCCCGGATTGAGCATCATGCGGTGGGCAGCAGACGAGCGGCCAGGAGAGATCGGACCGGCCACGTGACAGGCTCTGTTAGATTGTCTGTCTGATTCGCTGGGGCTCTGCATCATCACCGCTCGGAGTGTCTCGTGGGATGGAGTCGGCGCTCGATCGGGAATTTTCCCGTGGCGGACCGCGGCCTCCCCGAAGAACTCCCCGCCCCCAAGACCACCCAACGAGAACAAGGCGCTCGAGGACGACCCCTCTCAGCGGCTGTGTTGTGTTCTTGCCGCCAGCTTCGAAAGCTGCTTGGATCCCCGCAGCCTCCCCGGTGATCTCACCGGGATCGCCTCAGCTCAAACGTTAGCCCAAGAAATGATCGTCCTTGCGGAACCACGACGAGTCAGTGTCGCCGGGATAGACCTTGGTGACTCCCCAACCATTTCGTCATTGAGAGAAGCTCTGAATTCACCTTTAGAAAGGCAGTTTCAGAAGACCGGCGAAGCCAACGGAATACCATTTGATCGGACAAAGTCTGTGTTCGATGGCCGTGGTCTGTCAGCGATTTCTGAGAGCGATTCTGGAGAGCTTGTATCGTTGATCGTTACCTTCAACAGACGGGAGAGACTTGGTGCGATAGTGCAAGAGGAGCCAGAGGCCTTGTTTTCTGGATCAGTTCGTTTGGGTGAGTTCACGCTGGCGCCCCATGTCAGCTATTCCGCCTACGAACAATTGGTGAGCGTTGATTTTGACTGCCCAAGCATCCATGTTTGTCCTGGTGACCATGGTGATATCGCCTCCGTCGCAATTGGCTTCGAAGAAACACCGTGGGGCTAACAAGATGCTGATGGCGACCCCTTACAAGCGGCTTAGTTGCGATCTTGCCGCCAGCGTCGGGACCTGCTTGAGTGCTTGAGGCCGTCCCGGTCCGGTTCCGGGATCGCCATAGCGTTGACGTTGTGCTGGAAAAACCCTGATGCCGTGCCCCTCCGTCTGCTATTTCCGCCGCTAGATCGCACGGCAAATTCAAGGCCCTTCGTTCAAGGCATCAAGAGGCCGGCGATGATCTCCCCTTGGCCGTGGCGGGCGACGCTCTTGACGACCGTGAACTGCTATTTGCTTTGGGGACTCACCTGGTTCCAGTTCGTAATCACGCTCTCGTGCTTTTCCTATTCCGGACGCAATCTTTGGTTCTACGCTCTAGAACCTGAGACCTTTGGCCTGAGCGTTCCCGAGACATTCCTTGCGTTCTCGATTGCACTTTCAGTATTTGCGCTGTGTGCGGTATCGGTCGGGACCTGGCGCACACCCAGGCTTTGGAAGAGACTCATCATTGTAGGGATCTTTGTCGCAATCACCCTCGGCTTTTCGTGTCTGAATCTCCATCTACGGCACTACTGCTACGCTCAAGCACTCTTCTATCGAGACCAGGCACAAGCTAAGTACCACCAAAACCTCGTGCTCAACTACGACTCCGAGGATGAGTGGGTTGTGCAGTCGCTCGAGTGGGATCAGCAAATCGTCGATGAGTACAACGAGGGCATCCGCCTGTATCGTGAGAAGTTCGTCTTAGGTGAATAAAACTAAGCACAACAAACCACTGAGGCGGACTGACAAGTAAATTTCAGGTAAATTGCTCACAGAGTTTGGGGTTGGTTTTTTTGAGGTTCGCGATGATGGGAATAAGCGAGCTTGATCTCTTCTGCAGAACTTGGAGATAGTGCTTCTCATTGTATGTCTCGCGGTTCTTCCAGCAGAGAAACAGGATGCGCTGCCATTTGTAGGCGAGACTGCGGAGAATCGTTTGATGACGTTGTCCTTTGTCTTTCTGCTGTTGGTAGTAAGCCTTGGCCCAGAGGGATTTTATGACGGTTTGACCGGCCCA
>NZ_JBHTBS010000035.1:0-2800 GCF_042664875.1 Haloferula chungangensis
ACATTCCGTTCTAGGTGGTACAAGGACCTTGATGAATCGCGCTGGCCGCCATGGTGGTCGGGTCGGCAGCGCTTCGACGTTCTCGTGGAATGTAGAGCCTCTGGGTTTTGAGGGTGTGGCAGCAGACGGAGTCGGAGATAGGTCGAGCTTATCGAGGTTTTCGAGCTTCCGGAGCTTTGCTGACCGGAGTGAGCATCATGCGGTTGGGCAGCAGAGGAGCGCCCAGGAGAGATCGGACCGAAGCACGTGACAGACTCTGTTAGATTGTCTGACTGCTTCGCCGGGGATCTGCATCATCACCGCTCGGAGTGTCTCGTGGGTTGGTGTCGGCGCTCGATCGGGATTCTTCCAGTGGCGGACCGCGGCCTCCCCGAAGAACTCCCCGCCCCCAAGACCGCCCAACGAGAACAAGGCGCTCGAGGGCGACCCCTTTCAGCGGTTGTGTTGAGTTCTTGCCGCCAGCTTCGAAAGCTGTTTGGATCCCCGCAGCCTTCCCGGTGAGCTCACCGGGATCGCCTCAGCTCAAACGTTCTCGTGGAATGTAGAGCCTCTGGGTTTTGAGGGTTTGGCAACAGACCGAGTCGAAGATAGGTCGAGCTTATCGAGATTTCCGATTTCTCGGAGCTTTGCTGACCGGAGCGAGCATCATGCGGTGGGCAGCAGAGGAGCGGCCAGCAGAGGAGCGGCCAGGAGAGATCGGTCCGGGCACGTGACAGACTCTGTTAGATTGTCTGTCTGATTCGCTGAGGCTCCGCATCATCACCGCTCGGAGTGTCTCGTGGGATGGTGTCGGCGCTCGATCGGGTATTTTCCCGTGGCGGACCGCGGCCTCCGCGAATAACTCCCCGCCCCCAAGACCGCCCAACGAGAACAAGGCGCTCGAGGACGACCCCTTTCAGCGGCTGTGTTGCGTTCTTGCCGCCAGCTTCGAAAGCTGCTTGGATCCCCGCAGCCTTCCCGGTGAGCTCACCGGGATCGCCTCAGCTCAAACGTTCGCCAATAAATACTATGCCCTACAGTCTAGAGCTCACCATCGATGCGGGTGGCAGAACTACGGAGATAGTTCGGGCAGTCAAGGCATTCGACAGAAATCTAGTAATGGGAACAGTGCTGAATCTACTGCGTGAGCGAAAAGCGCTCGTGATCGCACTGGATGGCAAGAATCGTGTAGAGGTTCTCAGGCGCTTGAGCAAGTTGCTGGAGGAGCTGACCCGGTTGCAAACTGAATATCAGCTTCTGGCCAACAATGTCCCTCGGTCATCTCACCTTTGGGAGCCACAGAATTGGAACCTGCCCGATATTTTGAAGGAGTTGTCTGCGGCTGAAGAAGCCGCCGAGGACCGAAAACGCGCGGAAGAAGTAATGCGGGATTATGTTCCTCCTGAGCCTCCGCCATCTCGAAAGCTATTCGACCAGAGATGGCGTGACGTCGCCTTTCCCAGCCTTTTCTCCTCAGAGCAGCAGTATCTCTATATATGGAGTCTTGTCGCCGAGGTTAACAACGGTGGGTTCGCGGTATACTTCGACAATTCTTCCGGAGACGATGCGCTGCAGGCTCTTACGGCGTTGGAGTCGATAGGCTCAGAAGAAGTGATTGATGTATTGTCGGACGCAATCGCACTGGTGGAGAGAGATGGTGAGTATCCGATCGTTCGAGAGGAACGTTGGGCGGCCGTTCAAGCGCTGCCTGATGATGCATTTACACAGTTGAATAATCGGTTCTATGATCGAACGGAAGATCCGGCTGAGATAGCGTTCCAGTTGGTAGAATCAGAATACCAAACAAAGAGAATGCTGTAGCTAAACAATCACCAACGGCGAACAAGGCGTCGATCCTAACGCCTGACCCGTTACGAGTTCAATCCGTCATGACCATTCAACCATCAACCCTCAATCGAAGTCGCGCCCTCGGTCAGGCGTAGGATGACTTCGACGTTCTGCAAAACACAATGGGCGAACGACGCGAGACATACGCCTACCTTTGGATCGAAGGGTTTACCTGTGATCCGTCTGAGATCAGTTTACAAATGCGACTTGAACCATACGAGACTCGCAATGCAGGCGACCTAATCCAACGGCGATTTGATCGTACAGGACAGAAGCATTATTGGCCCAAGAGCTGTTGGAAGTTTCGCAGCAGGCTGCCAATCACCGAGACCTTTCAGAGCTCCCACATTGCGAATATTCTGGAAGCGGTAGAGCCACATTCTGAAGTGCTTCGGACACTCCAGAAGTCCTGCGAGGTCGGCATCAACTGCGTGGGATACTACTGGAACTCCAATCCGGGGTTCCATCTCTCTGCCGATTTGATCGGCAGATGCGCTCGGTTGGGCATTAGCATCGATTTCGATCTGTATAACTACCCAGAAGAAGACGAAGAAGCAGAACAAGCCGGACATGGCGACGGCGGATAAGCTCCTTTGTTGAATTCGAAGCTTCCTTCCGCCGCGCCATTCCTCAAACGTTCTCGTGGAATGTAGAGCGTCTGGATTTTGAGGGTGTGGCAGCAGACCGAGTCGGAGATAGGTCGAGCTAGTCGAGGTTTCCCAGTTTCCGGATCTTTGCTGACCGGAGTGAGCATCATGCGGGGGGCAGCAGAGGAGCGGCCAGGAGAGATCGGACCGGCCACGTGCCAGACGCTGTTAGATTGCCTGTCTGATTCGCCGGGGCTCTGCATCATCACCGCTCGGAGTGCCTCGTGGGATGATCTCGGCGCTCGATCGGGTATTTTCCCGTGGCGGACCGCGGCCTCCGCGAAGCCCCCCCGCCCCCAAGACCGCCCAACGAGAACAAGGCGCTC
>NZ_JBHTBS010000036.1:0-2759 GCF_042664875.1 Haloferula chungangensis
AAGGCGCTCGAGGACGACCCCTTTCAGCGGCTGTGTTGAGTTCTTGCCGCCAGCTTCGAAAGCTGCTTGGATCCCCGCAGCCTTCCCGGTGAGCTCACCGGGATCGCCTCAGCTCGAACGTTCTGTGAAGAAATGAAGATCGCGTTTTCAAGCTACGATGAGTTGCGATTCCTCCACTTAGCGATGTGCGAGGCGAAGTTTCATCTCGATCCTGACCGCAAAGAGGTTCAGGGATCCCCATTCGTAGCCGACACTGCGAACAAGGTGTTTGATCTGCTGATTGCCGAAGCACCATCCGAGAAGGTTGCGGAAGATTGGAGATCCCATCGCGTCCTCCAGACTAACTCGATGATTCTCCCAGCGATCAAGGCCCGATGCGAGGAGTGGTTCAGCTTGAATACTCTCACTTGGGACGAGAAGCTACAATTCCTTCAAGATGTTGCAGCGCCCTATCAACTCACGGATGAACTCGGTTCGACCATTCTTGGCGCTCCGTGAAAAAGACACAGAACAATCCGGCACATACGACGGCGAGTAACGCTCCTGTTTGAATTCGAGCTTCCCCCTCCGCCGCGCATGGCCTATAACGTTCGGCAGAAATTATGAGATCCACAGTACGGGCGGTCATTGGCCTACTCGCATTGTGTGTAGGTTGTGCAGTCTGGTATTGGAAATACCAGCCTTTCAAAAAGGCAGGACCACATCCACAAATACTAGAGGATATGCAGAGGATTGGGTCCGCCGTGGACAACTATCGCGATGAATTCGGCGAAGATCCACCGTCAGAAGCGAAAGCATTTTTCGATGCGCTGACTGGAGACAACCGACGTTCGATCATATTCTTGTCGGGCAAGCAGGTCGCTGACGGTCTTGATCCTTGGCATACCCCTTATGAGGTTTTCTGCTCACCATCTCACTGGTTGATCAGATCAGCGGGTGTAGATAGAGCTTTCGACGACCTTGCTCTAGATGGTGCGGATGACGTTCTTCACAAGATACCAAAGAGCCGAACAAGGCGCGACTGACCGACCCCTATCAGCGGCCTTGTTACGTGGCGTCTCAGTTGGTAGAAAGTTGCCCATGAATCGCGCTGGCCGCCATGGTGGTCGGGTCGGCAGCGCTTCGACGTTAGCCCAAGAATGAAGACCCTAGTTCCAGTTCTTCTGGCGGTCATCATGACCGCTGTTTCGGCTCTCGCTGACGGAATCGAGATGACCGGAGGCTTTCGGTTCGTCTCAGGCACTCGGCTACAGATCCGATTAACTGCACAACAGATCGAGACATTGGAGCACCAGCGCAAGGGCGAGGAGCGGCTTTACACAGCGACCCTGAATCTGAACGAGAGCCAATCGAAGCAAGTTCATGAGAAGACCGGGAAGGTTGTGACAAGCGTCAAAGTGTTCGAACGAGCCTGGAGTGATTGTGGCTGCGCTCCTTGTGCGGCCAATATTGCTAGTCGATTCGATCCTAACATGATTGAGGTAACCTCAGATCATCTCTACGACACCGCTCAGGTTCAATCGTGGTTTCAAGCAGCCAAGCCTGCCAATAAGCCGAAGAAGCGATCATCCCTTCTTCGGCGGAATTGGAAGCGGTAATCGGAGCCAAACTAAACCAACAAGGCTAACAAGTCGTGTGACGACGACGCCAATCAGCGGCTCTGTTGGAGATTGCCGGGAGTCCTTCGATCTGTTCTCCTTGAGTCGGAAGCGCCGCCATGAGGGCGCGCGTCCACATCAAACGTTCTCGTGGAATGTAGAGCCTCTGGGTTTTGAGGGTGTGGCAGCAGGCCGAGTCGAAGATAGGTCGAGCTTATCGAGGTTTTCGAGCTTCCGGAGCTTTGCTGCCCGGAGTGAGCATCATGCGGTGGGCAGCAGAGGAGCGGCCAGGAGAGATCGGACCGAGCACGTGACAGGCTCTGTTAGATTGTCTGTCTGATTCGCTGGGGCTCTGCATCATCACCGCTCGGAGTGTCTCGTGGGATGGAGTCGGCGCTCGATCGGGTATTTTCCCGTGGCGGACCGCGGCGTCCACGAAGATCTCCCCGCTCCCAAGACCGCCCAACGAGAACAAGGCGCTCGAGGGCGACCCCTTTCAGCGGCTTTGTTGTGTTCTTGCCGCCAGCTTCGAAAGCTGCTTGGATCCCAGCAGCCTTCCCGGTGAGCTCACCGGGATCGCCTCAGCTCAAACGTTCTCGTGGAATGTAGAGCCTCTGGGTTTTGAGGGTGTGGCAGCAGACCGAGTCGGAGATAGGTCGAGCTTATCGAGGTTTTCGAGTTTCCAGTGCTTTGCTGACCGGGGTGATCATCATGCGGTGGGCAGCAGAGGAGCGGACAGGAGAGATCGGACCGGGCACGTGACAGGCTCTGTTAGATTGTCTGTCTGATTCGCCGGGGCTCCGCATCATCACCGCTCGGAGTGACCCGTGGGATGGTGTCGGCGCTCGATCGGGTATCTTCCCGTGGCGGACCGCGGCCTCCACGAAGAACTCCCCGCCCCCAAGACCGCCCGACGAGAACAAGGCGCTCGAGGGCGACCCCTTTCAGCGGCTGTGTTGTGTTCTTGCCGCCAGCTTCGAAAGCTGCTTGGATCCCCGCAGCCTTCCCGGTGAGCTCACCGGGATCGCCTCAGCTCAAACGTTCGGCAGAAATTTCGAAGCCAAGCCATGATCCTCTCCAAACCATGTCGGGAGCTTAAGGAAGCTGTGAAGTTCTCCTTCGCCATCCAGATCCCGCTGATGTTGCTGGCCGGATTTGCAG
>NZ_JBHTBS010000037.1:0-2473 GCF_042664875.1 Haloferula chungangensis
GTAAGCGCCCAACAGAGCACCTCTCGCATAGGTGCGATAATTCTGGGGGCTCCGGCTTCTATGCAACTCGGGCGACCGAGGGGCTTTGATCAGGCTGCTGGGATTCGATCCAGACGGAGGGCAGCAGGGCTGGCATTTCGTCCGGTCCTGGGGCATGCATGAGCTTGCCGAAGGCCCATTCGAAGTAGGCGTGGGGATCGTGGCCGTGACGCCGGACTTGCTCGACGAAGGTGTAGACGACGGCGCTGCGCCAGCCGGTGTGCTCGCCGCCGACGAATATCCAGTTCTTCATGCCTACTTTGGTGGGCCTGATCGCTCCTTCGGTATGATTGTTGTCGAATTCAAGCCGGCCGTCCTCGAAGCACGGTTCGAGATGCGGCCATTGGGCGCGGGCATAGTTCAGCGCTTTGCCCAGGTTGCTTTTGGGCAGGATTCGACGTCTTGTTTGGAGATGATCGAGGAGTTTTGCGAGATGCTGGTGAATGCGCCTGAGAAGGAGTCGCCGGGCGCGCTTTCGTAAGTCGGGGCCGGCCCGGCGACGTTTGAGTTCGGCTTCAATGTGATAGATCTTTCCGATCTGAAGGAGGATCCAGGCGGTGATGCGCGGGTGGTCGCCGCTGGCTTCGGTGAATTTCCTGCGGATGTGGGCGAGACAACTAACGGGGGTGATGGCTAGCTCGGGGTGACGCTCGATGAAGGTGCGGTAGCCGCGCAGGCCGTCGCTCTGGAGATGACCTTCGAAGGATACGTTGCGGTCTTTTCCTATGAGGATGTGATCGAGGCAGGTGTTGGCGCGGCTTTTGTGCCAGTCAAACAGGATGCCGTGCTCGGGGTGATGGTAGGCCCAGAGGTATCCTTGAGAAGTTTTGCCGGTTCCGGGCTGGAGGCAGCGGATGGGTGTTTCGTCGATCTGGATGTGGTCGCTGTGGCGGATCTTTCCGGCGATGAGTTCGTAGAGTGGGCGGAGCAGGTCGGCGAGGTGGTCGTGCCAGCTGCACATGAGGTCGCGGCGAAGCTCGATGCCGTGAGTGGCTCGCAGCCGCCATTCCAAGCGGTAAAATGGCTGGTGATAGCAGAATTTCTCGGTGAGGAGGTAGGCTCCGAGCGAGGGTGTTAGAACGCTGCCGGGTAGCAGGCAGGGTTCGAGTGGTGGGGTGATGGGGACGGCGTCGGGGTCGTTGCGCAGGACGTGGGTCTGGCGACGGATGACTTCGCGGGTGAAGGCGGCGGGGCTGACGTGGAGACGTTCGCTGACTTCCTCGCCAATGAGGCGGTAGGCGTCAGGATCGTCGAGGACTTCGGGCGATACGATGATTCGCTCTCGAGTTGGCAGTCCTTTGAGTGATTCGGCCAGCTTGCTGGTGCGTTTGGCGCGTGGTGCTTTGGCTTGAGTTTCAGCCGCCGGTCCTTGGTCTAGGGGATCGGCGGCGGCGGGCTTTTTTGCCTCGCTCTCCAGAAAGGTCATGAGCAGCTGGTCGTGACTGAGTTGTTCGCTTTTGGTGCCGTAAAGGCGTTTGAGCAGGGCGGCGACGAGGTCTTTCTGCTGCTGGAGTTCGGCTTCCAAAGAAGCAACTTTATCGAGCAGCTTCTTGTTCTGCTCGATGAGTTGGGCTGCTTGTTCTTCGGTCATCGTTGCTGCTCTGAACTACGTCAGGCATCGTAGCTCCTTTCATGGAAATTACGGGGATTCATACCAGGGTCTGCGTAGTCCGTCACGCAGGTCGATGCCATCGGTGAGCATGGCGAGAGCGGTGGGTCTTAGGATGAGCTTTTCACGGCCCTCCTCGATGTCTTCGGGCCAGCTGAAGGTTCCCCGCTCGAGTCGTTTTGCCACGCACCAGTACCCTGTCTTATCAAAGTAGAGAATCTTGATGAGGTTGCGTCGTTTGTTAGTGAAGAGGAAGGCGGCTCCGCTGGCGGGGTCGATGCCGATGGTGTGACGCGCGATTTCGGAGAGTCCGTTGAAGCTTTTGCGCATGTCGCAGGGCGTGAGCGCGACGTAGACTTTGAGGTTGCCGTTGAAGGTAAGCATGGCGGATCTCAGGCGAGGGTCTTGAGCAAAGCGGCGAGCAGTCCGGCTTGACTGGCGCTCGAAACGTGAGCGATTGCTCCGCCAGGGAGTTCCACCCTCAGTGGGGTGTCGGAGGATGATCCGGATAGTTCGGCGAGGAGGAAATGCTGCTCGGGCTTCCTCGACGGCACTTCGTGACCGGGCTTCCTCGATTTGGCGACCCATGCTGCGAAGGTGGGATACTTGATTCCGCATTGCTCGGCGAAGGCCTGTCCGCTCATCCCGCTTCGCTCGTAGGCGGCCACGACCTCGGCTTTGTAGGAGTCGCTGTAACGCGTCCGGCCGATACGGTCGCTTTTGATGATAGTGGAAGTAGCGGTGGTTTCAGACGTAGATGCCATAGATCTCCAGTCTATGGCACTTATGCCCCGCTTGAATAGAGGGGTTCTGTTGGGCGCTTAC
>NZ_JBHTBS010000038.1:0-2209 GCF_042664875.1 Haloferula chungangensis
CAAGTTCTGCAGAAGAGATCAAGCCCGCTTATTCCCATCATCGCGAACCTCAAAAAAACCAACCCCAAACTCTGTGAGCAATTTACCTGAAATTTACTTGTCAGTCCGCCTCAGTGGTTTGTTCTGCCTTGTGCCAGTTCACTGTGTCATCTTCAAAACTAACGATCCAATCTCCGTTCCTCTTGACCTTGTCGTCGATTGGGAGGCCGTGAAGAAACGCGTGAGGATTAGCCGCAAGGCATACGATATAGTTCTTCGAGGGAGTCAGTTTCACATTGTGCTCTCCGGAGTAGAATCCCGTCTCGCCGATCTCCGAGATTCGAAAGTCAACGGAGAGCAACTGGAATTCGTCGCATCCCGTCACAAGGAATTGCCTCTCGTCACGATCACGAGCATAGACCTGAATGCCCGGAGCCACCTCGATGTTAGTGAGGCGCCATACCCACGTCTCCCAAGTGCTCTCATATCCATTGCCTTCTCGAAACGTCTTAAGCCATTCGTCATCCTGTGGAATCGGATCAGCCAGAGTGAATGATTCAGGAATGGTGAGGCTAAACGAGCTTCCTCCTTCGGCTCCGCCTGCTGGTCTACGCTCACTACAGCATGAGAGGCAACAGGCGAGAAGTGCTCCTACGGTGGTGAAACGCATTTTCTTGGCAGAACGTTTGAGGAATGGCGCGGCGATGAGAAGCTTCGAATTCAGCAAAGCGGCTTATTCGCCGTCGCCATGTCCGACTTGTTCGATTTCTTGTTGTTCACGGCTAATTTGCGCGAACTCGTAGGCATTAGACCCTGGAATCTCGTGGAACACCAAGAATCCATTCGCTGTAAAGCAAGACCGGGAGGGAGACTTGCTGTATGGCAGCTGAGCTTGTGACTCGGGAAAGTAGAAGTCGAATACCGCCTTCTCATGTTGGATCGAATCGACACGACAGAGTGTTGGTGATCCGAAACTACTGCCAGCACGCACAATGAATTTTAGGGTCGTGCCGTCGCTCTTGCCGAGTAGTGGCGCGAGCGGCACAACGGGGACGAACTCAAAACTATCTAAACTTGTGCCCTCTCTGGCGGAGTCGGTCACCCAAACGTGATCGACACCCTGAATGATGGGAATCGAGTCAGTCCGTTCAGCAACCTTCGAGAGGAACTCCTCAACCTCCCAGATGAAGTAGTAGGACTTTGAGCGGCCGGATAGAAGCCGATGCTGCTTCGGGAATAGTGTCTTAAGTCCTAAATCGGCAATCGACTCCTCGTCGTCGAAATGAAGTTGGACGCGGATCCTGCGCCTGCTCGACATGTCGGACAAGTTCACTGATATCGTTATGAACGGCTTGGGTATAACTGAAAGAGCGCTCCTCCCTCCGTAAAGTCCCGCCACTAGGAGATCATCACTTCCTGCAAGGCTATGATCACCAATGGTTGCGCGATAAAGAACCTCTTCACGGCGCTCCATAAGCAACATCTCTTGACGGGAAAACATCCGGTCGAAGGTGTTCTCAAGGAAGAAACGAGGCGAATACTCAGAAATGGGAATCGACACGCTCGATCCACTCCGCTCCGTGATGACTCTTACTTGGGAGGCGCTGTGAAGGCAGGGTCTCATTTCTTTATCGAACGTCTGAGAAATGGCGATCCCGGCCCTCATGGCGGCACGCCGATTCTCGTTGCCGGATTGAATCACCAGAACGGAAACGTAACAAGGCCGCTGTGAGGGGTCGCCATCTTCGGCTTGTTGTGCTTGATGGTTTTCGAGTTGCATCATGGGCGCTCGGAGAGGACGACCGATCAAACGACAATCCGCCCTGCCTCCCATTCGTCGATCAATGTGGGCACATCGCCTGCGAGCCTTCTGTATTCGCCTTCGATTGGGAAATAGGCGTGGACGCCCTCAGATCCGTCCAGCACTCCGAATTCGATTCCGTCTACACCAGGACCACCGATACACGTCCAATCCCGATTGGAATCCTGGAGCCACTCTTCAATCGGACGAATGAGCCAATATTGAACGGCATCGGAGAAGACTCCCTCGATGGGGGCTTTAACCTGACTGGCGATGTCTTCAGTCGGTCTCAATTTCTTGCACAACGTCGAAGGCATGGCGCGACGCCCGAACAATGGCGGCGCTCCGTGTCAGATTGAAGGGATTGAATCATGAGAAAGGAAATTCAACAAGGCCGCTGTTAGGCGTCGCCATCGCCGCCTTGTTCGG
>NZ_JBHTBS010000039.1:0-2160 GCF_042664875.1 Haloferula chungangensis
GCGAACAAGCCGAATCAGGGCGACCCCTCTCAGCGGCCTTGTTACGTTTCCGTTTTGGTGATTCAATCCGGCAACAAGAATCGGAGCTCCGCCATACGGGTCGGGATCGCCTGTTCTCAGACGTTCGCTCTATGAAAACCCGGCTCTGCTCTTGGCCGCTCTGGCTTGGACTAGCGCCGCTCCTCATGGTGACCTGGCTTTGGGCTGACTCGTATCGGAAGGAGAGCTCGCTTACTTGTTGGAGTTACGAACGGCATGCCTGGCTCAGGAGCTCGAATGGGCGGGTCCGTCTGGTCGTATCCAACACTCCCAGCGAAACCGTCGATTTTACTCTGCATCGAGGTCAACACTCGAGGCACTCGTGGTCGAAGTTCAGTCGTCCAGCTGGGATCACAACAGTCTCCGTTCCAGGGTCCGGCACCTGGGATTCGTGGACGTGCGATTTCGTGCACTGGCTCGCAATTCTCGGTTGCCTGCTACCTTGGCTTGGATTCATGGTCTGGTGGCGTCGAAGAGGAAGGGCTCATTCAACCGAGGCTGGCTTGCTTCACGCCGCAAGTGATCGGCGCCCAAACGAAGCTAACTAAGCGAACAAGCCGAAGATGGCGACCCCTTTCAGCGGCCTTGTTACGTTCGCGTTTTGGTGATTCAATCCGGCAACGAGAGTCGGCGTGCCGCCATGGGGGTCGGGATCGCCATTTCTCTGACGTTCTCGTGGAATGTAGAGCCTCTGGGTTTTGAGGGTTTGGCAGCAGACCGAGTCGAAGATAGGTCGAGCTTGTCGAGGTTTCCGCGCTCTCGGAGCTTTGCTGACCGGAGCGAGCATCATGCGGGGGGCAGCAGAGGAGCGGCCAGGAGAGATCGGACCGGGCACGTGACAGACTCTGTTAGATTGTCTGTCTGATTCGCTGGGGCTCTGCATCATCACCGCTCGGAGTGCCTCGTGGGATGGTGTCGGCGCTCGACCGGGTATTTTCCCGTGGCGGACCGCGGCCTCCGCGAATAACTCCCCGCCCCCAAGACCGCCCAACGAGAACAAGGCGCTCGAGGACGACCCCTTTCAGCGGCTGTGTTGAGTTCTTGCCGCCAGCTTCGAAAGCTGCTTGGATCCCCGCAGCCTTCCCGGTGAGCTCACCGGGATCGCCTCAGCTCAAACGTTGGGCAAGAAAAAGATGAGCGATCATAACGCCAGATGGAAAGAGAACGGTAAGAAGATAATTCTGACCGCTCAATATTGGATCTGGATCTGGGTCGTGCTATTCGCAGCGCTGTATCTGAACGACCCAGCTCCTCACACATTCTTGGCTGTTTCGATCCCATTAGGGTTACTTTGGCTCGTCCTGATCACGCTGACTTGGAGACACAACAGCTTCCTGCTTTTCCTTATCACAGCAGTGGTTTGTCGAAGCTCACTAAGTATTGCTTACTCGTTCTTCAATCTGGAGAACCAAGTCCAAGAAATACAGGGGCTTGCGTTAGGGTTCGCTACTGTGGGCGCTTTCATGATGTTCACCAGGGCGTGCGTTTTGAGATTTGGCAACCTCGGTGAATTCAAAAGAGAGGCCCAACAAGACGGTGCTGGACAACCGCCTACTCGCTCCGAGTTTGAATGATTCCCGTAACTACAACCTTTAACCCACAGTCGGAGTGGCGCTACCTGTAGGCGGTGCCAGACCTAGACGTTGTGCCAAAGAATTTGAGAGAACAGTGGGAAGTCGAATAGTCAGTAGGAGCATCTTGGAACTGAAGCGCGAAACCCAAACAATGAAGAACTACGGTTTCACAATCCTTAAGGATGTAGCAGACCTCGATTTTGACCTCCTTGTTGATGAACTGGACGACTTCCTGGTAGCTGCCGATTTAGGAGCAACCTACGCAGCAGATTCCTTCGGCGATGATCGACTCGTAATCTGTTTCAATCTCACTGGCGAAGTCGATGGGTCGCTGAGCAAGCTCGGCAAGTTCACGGACCGGTGCCCCAAGTTGTGGGAGGCGCAGATTGTGCCCCTTCGGTAACGAAACAAAACAGGCACAACAAACCACTGAGGCGGACTGACAAGTAAATTTCAGGTAAATTGCTCACAGAGTTTGGGGTTGGTTTTTTTGAGGTTCGCGATGATGGGAATAAGCGGGCTTGATCTCTTCTGCAGAACTTGGAGA
>NZ_JBHTBS010000040.1:0-2151 GCF_042664875.1 Haloferula chungangensis
GCTGAAAATATAGACGGTTCTAAGGGAATTTATATAGAGTTTTCTCAAGATCCGAACCATATTTTTTATCCTAGTGGTTGGGGCTATCAATAAGTCAAAATTAAAAGAGGGGTTGTTATGAGTAAAATTTCAAGAGCCATATCGATAGGAATTTTTGTAGGTCTCTTAGTCCTATTGATCGAGCTAATATCTCCGTTTAATAATCTTGCTTATGAAAGTTTATTAAATGTATTAACGATAGTAATATTAACCACTCTGTTCTCTGTGTTAATTACGCGTACTGGAGAAAAAAAGAATTTGTAATTTAAAACATGTTCAAAAAAAACAAAGATTAGTAACCAAATGATAGATTAAAAAGTTCAAAGCACTCGAATTGTTTCGAGTGCTTTGAACTTTTTTTGTGTTCTCATACTTCAATTTATAAAAAGAGCATAAGGGGCAATGACGTCACTTCTCAAAGAGTGAGTGACGGGTTGGCAGTGCCAACCATTGCTATAAAAGCATTTTTATAGTGTGTAATGAATGTGTTTTTATGGAGTCATAAATTAACTATAAAACACACTGTTTACACACTCTTTTTTTACATCGTTAGTGTAAATATATATTGATTACACACACTATGTGTATTAAAATGTTATCATATACACACTAAATGTGTAACTATTTCAATGGAGTTTAGAAGGGGTGTTCAAAAATTCACATGCGCCAATAATGCTTTTTTATCGAATCTACAAAGATTACTCTTTATTTTATTAAAGTAGTCTATATAGACTACTTTAAAATCATTATATGAAATCTATATAGACTACTATAGGAGCGTTGATTATGAATAAAAAAAGACGAAATAATGTATCAATAAAGTTGACTGATGATGAAAAGAAAAGAGCAGAATTTTTTGCTGAAGAACGTGATTTAAACTTATCGGAGTATTTTAGGATGAGTGGACTTAAACATCGAATTAAGCCAACAATTGTTAATTTTGAACAGTCGCAAAATAGCATTGAAGAATCTGAAAAGCTGATTGAGGCAATCATGCTTATTCAACAGCATATTGCAGAGAATGGATATATGCACTGGCATGATTATAAAAATGATTCTAAAGTGATTAACGCACTAAAGTACATTAGAAACAGAACTTTTAATGACAAATAAGCGCATTTAGAGCCATTTATCTATGACTACATACATAGTTGTATGCTAAAACACGTTCTAGCGCTTGATATGTATGAGTTTCTAGCTGTTTTAACTAATTTAGGGGGAGATTAAAATAAAACGAGTCACTTTACGTGTTCCAGATATCACGAATGAAATTTTGGTTACAAAAGCGAAAGAGTTAGGAATATCCAAAAATGAATATATTAATTTATTAATCGAAGAGTCAATTTCGAACGTACTACAAAAAAATCATAACATAGAGGTTTTATCTCGTATAAATCATCTAGTAAATGTTGTAGACAAACAAACCATAGAATTGAATAAATTAAGCCAAGCCAATGAGATTATAGTCAATTTATTAGGAGATATATTTGACATTAATGAAAAAGGGAGAAATTGAAATGTCAGAAAAAGATAGAATAAATATCATTATTCCAAAAGAAGACTTAATAGAAATAAATAAGTATGTGAGTGAGAATAATGAGTATACGTCTAGATCGGACTTTTTTGTAAAAGCTGCATTGCAAAAAATTAAATCTGATGCTAATGAAGAAGAATTAGAGAATGAATCAATGAAAAAGATAAAATACATTGATTCAAATGTAGAATTACTTTTACAAATGCTAGTTGGATTTATGTTTAATAATGAGATGGCAGGCATGGATGACCACTATAAAGAATCTGTCATTTATATAAAAGCACAGAAAGCATTAGATAAATATTATAAAGAAAAAAAGATGAATGAGTTGACAAAAAAACAATTTACTAAAGAAAAATCGAGTATGGATTTTTTATCTAATTTTGATGAACTTTAAGTTTAATGTTGCAAATTGCCTAACATATATCTTATATAGAATTTCGTCGGTATAATTAAGATATGGCAACTGCCCCAAAAGGGGGTGTGTTCTATGATTTATGAACTTCTAAATTTGTTCGTGGCACCAATAATCGTCGGTGTCATCTTGTTAGTGATTGAGCGCTATCTAAACACGCATC
>NZ_JBHTBS010000041.1:0-2092 GCF_042664875.1 Haloferula chungangensis
GGGTCCACCGCCGTCTTCATTGCCGGAAAAAGCCAGAACCACTCGAAGCTCTCGCCCGCCCGACTGAACTTCCGCGCCAGCGCATTGGGCATCCACACACCGGCCAGCCCCGCCTTTCGGTCCCACGTAAAACCTGCGGTCACGTGGCTTCCCTCGGAGAAGCGTGGATCCAAACTCAAAATCGCGTGAGGCGAAGCCTTTTACGCGACCGCTGCGCACCGTCAGCGTTCCGCGCTCCAAGTCCACATCCTTGATCCGCACCCTGACCAATTCCCACGTAAAGCCTCCGGCCACGTAATTTAAACACATAGAACCTCCGGTCACGAGGTTTCCCGCCTCGGATACCGTGCGAAATGGTTTCTCAATTGCTTATCGAGAAATCGTCTTCCACCACCACTCTTCAGGAAGACCTCCCTACCCAAAGCATCCGATTCCTGAAGATAGGCCTCATAGTAAATCAGCATCCATGGGCGACGCCCCTTGGTGCTTTGAGATTCGCCGCTCTGATGTTCTTCGAATCTCCTCCGCAAATCTGCGGTCATCCCGATATACAAACCAGAATCCATCTCCGACTGGAGCACGTAGACGTAAATCATACCCAACTTCTTCTTTAAAAGAATCAACAGAGCCGAGGTTCCTTACTCGAACAATCATCGCGTGAGGCGCAGCCTTTTACGCGGGGATCGCGTGAGGCGCAGCCTTTTACGCGACCAGTCCTCGCGCTCCGCACCCTCGCGCAGAACCTCCGAGCGCCAGAACCCACGCACCGCCTCCCTTCCAGCCGGCAACTCGTAGCGTAACCGAAAATTCTCGAACCACTCCAGCGCCACTAAAAACCCCGACCGCTCACCATCCGACAATCCACGAAAATTCGAAAGATCCTTTCTCCAGCACCAACGAGACTTCAACGCACTCATAACGTTCAGCCCTAAATGAGGAAAATGGAGGAGTCAATTCGGAACTGCACTTTTGAACAGTTCTGTGAACAAGACGCTTCAGCACCAAGACGAAAATCATTCACTGAAGTTAAGGAAGTTTCCCCGAAAACCTCCCCATCAAAATCGGAGCGCCAACACGAATCCGCTCTTGGAGCCGGTATATCACCCGCCGTCCAAGCTGACCTTTTCGTTCCGAGCCAACTCCCTGATATACCGGCTCGCCGGCGCGAAAATCCTTGTCAAACCAAGGTTCTCACCGCCAAGCTCCCCTCAAGTTCGTTCCTGATACCCTTCACGGAACGCCTACGAATAAAACTGTTCTCGTGGAATGTTGAGCCTCTGGGTTCTGAGGGTGTGGCAGCAGACCGAGTCGGAGATAGGTCGACCTAATCGAAGTTTTCGAGCTTCAGGAGCTTTGCTGACCGGAGCGAGCATCATGCGGTGGGCAGCAGAGGAGCGGCCAGGAGAGATCGGTCCGGGCACGTGACAGACTCTGTTAGATTGTCTGTCTGCTTCGCCGGGGCTCTGCATCATCACCGCTCGGAGTGTCTCGTGGGATGGAGTCGGCGCTCGATCGGGTATTTTCCCGTGGCGGACCGCGGCCTCCGCGAAGATCTCCCCGCCCCCAAGACCGCCCAACGAGAACAAGGCGCTCGAGGACGACCCCTTTCAGCGGCTGTGTTGAGTTCTTGCCGCCAGCTTCGAAAGCTGCTTGGCTGCCCGCAGCCTTCCCGGTGAGCTCACCGGATCGCCTCAGCTCAAACGTTCTCGTGGAATGTAGAGCCTCTGGGTTTTGAGGGTGTGGCAGAAGACCGAGTCGGAGATAGGTCGAGCTTGTCGAGGTTTCGGAGCGCCCGGAGCTTTGCTGACCGGGGTGATCATCATGCGGGGGGCAGCAGAGGAGCAGCCAGGAGAGATCGGACCGGCCACGTGACAGACTATGTTAGCTTATCTGTCTGCTTCGCCGAGGCTCCGTATCATCACCGCTCGGAGTGTCTCGTGGGATGGGGTCGGCGCTCGATCGGGTATTTTCCCGTGGCGGACCGCGGCCTCCGCGAAGAACTCCCCGCCCCCAAGACCGCCCAACGAGAACAAGGCGCTCGAGGACGACCCCTTTCAGCGGTTGTGTTGAGTTCTTGCCGCCAGCTTCGAAA
>NZ_JBHTBS010000042.1:0-1944 GCF_042664875.1 Haloferula chungangensis
CAAGAATCGCCCAAGTTGAGGAATGCCTTCGATCACTTGGGAACTTGCCCAAGATTCGGGATCGCTCACGCCCAGCTTGCGGAATACTTCGGTGAGTTCGTCTTGGTTCATTTTCTGAAGCTAACGTCTGAGAAATGGCGATCCCGACCCTCATGGCGGCACTCCGATTCCCGTTGCCGGATTGAAGCACCAGAACGGAAACGTAACAAGGCCGCTGTGAGGGGTCGCCATCTTCGGCTTGTTCGCTTCATTGATTGGCTTCATCGACTTGCTAACAATCCCTGAATCTGTGCCGCAGGAAATCCAGGCACGTTCGGCAGGATGACCTCAGTCCCATCGCGAAGTCTCAATACTGCCAGATCCTCATGCTCGAATCCCTTGGTGTAGACAACGCCGTCAACTTGATCTGTTGCCACCCTTACGCTTCGTCCAATAATCCAACTGGGGGAATCAACCTCAATACGCGTTCTGTCAGCTCGGACCCGCAGGTGTGGGCGTCGAATAACGGGAACTGCAAGAAAGGCAAAAAACACCCCGAATCCCCCAAGGCCATAGGCCACCAAGTGATTCCCGATAAGCCTGTCCGCCAGCAGTGCGAGACCCGCTCCCGTCAGCAGACTGCCGAAGAAGAACACGAGCGCAGTAAGCCGATACGACTTGGTCCAAGAGATCATTTCTTAGCGAACGTTCGAGCTGAGGCGATCCCGGTGAGCTCACCGGGAAGGCTGCGGGGATCCAAGCAGCTTTCGAAGCTGGCGGCAAGAACTCAACACAGCCGCTGAAAGGGGTCGTCCTCGAGCGCCTTGTTCTCGTTGGGCGGTCTTGGGGGCGGGGAGTTCTTCGCGGAGGCCGCCGTCCGCCACGGGAAAATACCCGATCGAGCGCCGACACCATCCCACGAGGCACTCCGAGCGGTGATGATGCAGAGCCCCAGCGAAGCTGACAGACAATCTAACAGCGTCTGTCACGTGGCCGTTCCGATCTCTCCTGACCGCTCCTCTGCTGCCCACCGCACGATGATCACCCCGGTCAGCAAAGCTCCGGAAGCTCGAAAACCTCGATAAGCCCGACCTATCTCCGACTCCGTCTTCTGCCACACCCTCAGAACCCAGACGCTCTACATTCCACGAGAACGTTTGATGTGGACGCGCGCCCCGATGGCGGCACTTCCGACGCAAGGAAAGCAGATCGAATCATACTCGGCAATCTCCAACAAAGCCGCTGATTGGCGTCGCTGTCTCACGACTTGTTCTCCTCGGTTGGTTCCAGCCACTTGCGTTCGGAATATGGTAGGGCCATGAAGTCAGCATCGTGGCTCGAGCGGTCGCAACTCCAATTAACGTAGACTGCAAAGAAGTCTTGGCGCCTCGAAGTGACGAAATCATGGAGCGCTAGAACACCGACCGGATCCATGCCAAGACTCGCATAAATCAAAACATCTGGAGAAGTCTGGAGTGCTGCGGCGACGCCAAGGAAGTTGCGTGGGTTCCCAGCATTCCATTCAAGCTTGGGACGCACGTCGATCGGAAGCTCGGAGATGATCTCCTGCGCAGATTGCTGGTCGACTCCAACCTCATTCGAGAGCCATCGATCTGTTGAACTCGGAGAAAGGAAACGGAAGAGACCGCCACGTCTTCTCGCTGGTTTCGCAACGCCTACGATCCAGCCATCGATTCGGAGCCGGGCGGCGATCTCATCAAGGAGTGACTCCTCTGCGTAGAACTCGCCTGCCACAAGCAACGATACGGCGTGGCCACGTTTCACATCGAGTGACGGAAGTTCAAAGTGTCCGAGGAGCCGCGGCATCTTTTCAGGAGAACGTTTGAGCTGAGGCGATCCCGGTGAGCTCACCGGGAAGGCTGCGGGGATCCAAGCAGCTTTCGAAGCTGGCGGCAAGAACTCAACACAGCCGCTGAAAGGGGTCGTCCTCGAGCGCCTTGTTCT
>NZ_JBHTBS010000043.1:0-1881 GCF_042664875.1 Haloferula chungangensis
CGAAAGGGAATGAAAAGCGGCATTGGCGACGGACTTGTTCACAATCCGGGCGCAGTCGAACGGCCTCGCTCCGGGCCTCATCGCCCGGCTTGATGAATAAGTCCGGATGTCCTATAAAGGCGTGCGACGACGACGCCAATCAGCGGCTTTGTTGGAGATTGCCGGGAGTGCTTCAATCTGCTTTCATCCAGTCGAACGCGCCGCCATGGGGGCGCGCGTCCACATCGACGTTGTGTCAAAAATATGAGCGACCATTCCGCGAAGCACATCGAGCAGTCCAGATTCAGTCTGGCCCTCATCAAGTGGCTTGCGATTATCGCGCTCTTACTTCTACCCCTCTCGTTTCCAGAGGGTTTTGCAGACTGGAGATACTTGGCTCTTGCCACCGTTGCGGGATTGCTCTGGATTGCCGCATTAGTTTACCACTGGAAGCACGAATCTCCCTTGGCTTGCGGCCTCGGTTTCTTGGTCTGCCTGGGAGCGTATCATTTGGGCAATTCCGTTTATCCCAGCGAACCACCATTTGGCATCTTCCTGCAGTGGTTGGCTACGTTCCTGGCTGTGGCGGCCGTCCCGGTTATAGTCTTTCGGGTGCGCTTGCTGGAGTATTGCGGCCTGAACGAAACGAAGAGGCACAACAAGCCGCAGCACCCAACCGCCTGACCCGCTCCGAGTCGAATTTTTACCGTGATTAGAACCCTAAAAACACAGTCAGCGCGCGGCTGCCGTCAGGCGGTTGGTGTGCTCTGACGTTCGACCAAAGAATGAAGATCGCAGTAATCGCACTCTCTGTGATCATCGCACTCGTGGCAGGATGCGAGCGCCCAAGCCGAGGAGATAGCTTTACGATAATGTCAGAAGAAGAACTACTCGACGAGGCAAGCGAGATTGCTTTCGGCAAGCTGACGGAAGCGGACGACCAGATGGAGCAGCTCGAAGAGCCCTACAAGACGATCGTAATCGTCTATTCCGCGCAGGGGATAATCGACAACGGGGGACTTTAATATTTTTTCGAGAGCGACTGGCCCAATAACCCGCCTTACTCAGTCTTTTCAGATGCCTACGAGCGGATTGGGCGAGTTGAGGCTGCCAAGTCCATTCGAGATGCCGCAGCTACCTTCGGGATTCCGAACCCTGAGAGAGACGTGGATGCACGTAGAGCCTTTATCGAGGCTAACTACGACGACAATGACGACGAGATCAGGGGCTGGAACGATTGTATCTGTGGAGACAAGCAGGTGTGGACGGATCTAGCCTCCTGGATTCGCAATCAGCCCGAGTTCAATCCTTGAACCAAATTGTCGAACAAGTCAGAGCAGGACGACGCCTACCAGCGGCCTTGTCGAATTTCTGATTTGGTGATTCAATCTTCCCATCTGGATCAGAGCGCCGCCTTAGTTCACCGGCGCCGCCTGTCCTCAAACGTTGTGCAGAAAAATAAAACCATTTTCATCGTCACTTTCGAGGCAGTTCCCACTGCTGAGCACGACGACTTCTCAACAGTCGATGGTGCCATGATTGTTGCGTGGATTCCCTCGGACCATGCCACTGATGCAGAAGATGCTGAACTTCAAGCGAGAGCTCATGTTGAAAGCTGTCATTGGTTCATCAAGGAGCTGGATGAGGTTTCCGAGATTGATTGCGATGACTACGAACCTTACGATCACCACCGTGAGTATTTCGAGAATGCGCTGTCGGGAACTCCGACCTACGTTTCCAACACCTACCCTGACGATGACGACCAATAAAAAATTGCACAACAAACCACTGAGGCGGACTGACAAGTAAATTTCAGGTAAATTGCTCACAGAGTTTGGGGTTGGTTTTTTTGAGGTTCGCGATGATGGGAATAAGCGGGCTTGATCTCTTCTGCAGAACTTG
>NZ_JBHTBS010000044.1:0-1552 GCF_042664875.1 Haloferula chungangensis
TGCTGCCCTCCGTCTGGATCGAATCCCAGCAGCCTGATCAAAGCCCCTCGGTCGCCCGAGTTGCATAGAAGCCGGAGCCCCCAGAATTATCGCACCTATGCGAGAGGTGCTCTGTTGGGCGCTTACGGGTAACTCTCCCTCTGGCATACTCCGGCGCATGGCTGTCGAACTTCTCTTCACCCAGGCACTCGGACTCACCTCTACATGGAAGGTCGTTTCCCCTGACTTCGATCCCGAGGCGAGGTCCCTCGAACTCGTCATCGACTTCAAACCCGGCAGCCGTTTCGTTCAGAAAATGCTGAAGTTCTACGCTGCATCAGTCGGAGTTGCCCTCCTTGGAACATCGTGCAGCCATCATCCCGCAGTGGAGGATTCGGGGCCTCCGCTCTCCTCCCTGTCTCCTCCCTTCATCGTGGATCGAGAACCTCTTGCAGATGAGACTTTCCCCTCGCTCGAAGACCTTGCCCTGACTCTACCAGTCTTTGAGACGTCGCCAACCAGAGTGGCCGACGATGACGGAACCCGTTACGAGAATGGCGGACGAACATGGACCATCGAGGCAGACGGCGCACAGGTTCCCGTGAGGGTAGATCGACTTACCCCCGAGAAAGTTGCTCCAACTCGAATTCTGGTGACGCTCGGACCGAAGCCTCTCTACGGCATTGATGAGATCTGGATCTACGAACTTGAGCGGGTTCCGGGTGGCTGGCGCAGGCTCTCCGCAAAAACAAAAGCCGGAGAACAAGCCGACCATGACGATGCCTGACCTCGGTCTTGTTACGTTTGCATTTTGATGCTTTTTTATCCTCAGAGAGGATCGGGAGCGCCGCCTTCGTTCGGGCGTCGCGCCATTCCTCATACGTTTGGAAAAAACCGAGGGAATGCGAAAACGTAAGATCATCAAGGGCCTCCTAGCTCTCGCAGTCGTTATCCTTGCTTTGGGTATTTCATACCAGCGAGACCTCTTATGGAAGCGGACGATCAGGGTGCAATCTCCTCAAGGTCAAGCTTCTCTCTGTGAATTGCACGGAAGCTCTCTGCGTATCGAGACGATCGAAGCCCCTAAAGGGCAAACTATTAGTTTGATGAACGGATATGAAGAAGCCGAAAGGAAACTCTTCCCGAATTCAAACAGGATGAATTACGGAGGCTATCCCCGGAATGTGGGATGGATCGAGAGGCGGTATTGCACTGATTGCCGGAAGGCAGCGGACGAGTGGTCAGCAAAGAAGATCGCGGAGGGAAGCGCCTAGGAAAAGCCGAACAAGGCGAATCTGACCGGCCCAAGGCGATCAAACTAAGGGAAAAAATTGGACCAGGATGGCTGAGATTGATCGGATGAAGGCGACGAAATCCAGCGGTCTTGAGCATCATCATGGTTGAACCTCGATTCCAGGCTGAAGCCGAGGTCAGTAATTCAAAAATGGCTCTACCGGATCTGAGGTGGGTAGGCTGATTTGAATGTTCCCGTATCGGTCGCTGCTTTCTATACTTCTGGGGATGTCAGTTGAGGCACTTTTTAAGCAAGCGTTGGGTTTGGCAGATCCTTGGG
>NZ_JBHTBS010000045.1:0-1473 GCF_042664875.1 Haloferula chungangensis
GAAACAGGATGCGCTGCCATTTGTAGGCGAGACTGCGGAGAATCGTTTGATGACGTTGTCCTTTGTCTTTCTGCTGTTGGTAGTAAGCCTTGGCCCAGAGGGATTTTATGACGGTTTGACCGGCCCACTCCACAAAGGTCTGGCGCCAAAATTTGTTGCAGGCATAGCGCCGGTGAACAAAGCGCATTTTACCGCTTTGTTTGGTGATGGGTGCGACGCCGCTGTGTTTCTGGACAGCGGCAGCGCTGGAGTATTTTTCACGGTCGCTACCGAAGAATCCGAGGAGCCTGGAGGCGAATGCGGCTCCTGCTCCTGGGAGGGTTTTGAAGATGCGAGCATCCTTGTGTTGGTCGGTTCGGGCTTTGATGAGTTGGTCGAAGCGCTTGATGCCGGTCTGTGCGGCGCTGATCTGACGGACCAGCCCGAGGATGAGTTCGTGGTAGACTTCAAGAATGTTTTCGCTGACGCAGAGGGCAACGGATTGGTCAATGAGTTCGAGCCTTTCCTTGATGACCTTCGGCCGCCGGCTCCGATGCGTGGAATAGAACTGGGTAATGGTGGATGGGCGAGCTTTCTGAAGCGCCTGAAGATTTGTCCATTTGGTGAGGAAGGCGCAGGCCAGTGGGCTAAAGAGGTCGCGTCCGACAAGATGCAGAGCTTGTGGGAAGGTGTCCTTGAGAGCCTGGGTGAGTTTGTTGGTGAGGCTGGTGCGGACGTCGACGAGCTGGCGCCGTTTTTCGGCAAGCAAGGCGATTTGATCGGCCAAGGGATCAGTCGGCAGCCAGGGCTCGAGTCTGGCGTGGCGTTCGTGGACGAAGAGAGCGAGAGCATTGGCATCCCTTCGGTCATCTTTGGCACGCGAGGCACTGAGGGACTCGCGGTATTTTTTGAGAACGGCGGGATTAACGAGGTAGAGACGTAGAAAGTCGAACTGGCTGAAGAAGTGGATGAGGTTCTGACACGGCTGCTCGATACAAAGTGCGATGATCTCACCCGGCGGAAGATTCGCTTTAAGACTGAGTGCCCAGGGGAGCAATGTCTCGGGTGCCGAGCTGATTTTCGAATAGGCCGGGCAATCTCCGTTCGCGTCGAGGATGCACAGATCGATTGTGGCGTCGGAGCGGTCGATGCCGACGAATTGGTGGTGTTTCATGATGTCATATTTGGGTTGGAGAACACGCGGGCTTGCTCGGGCGACGGCTTTATAGGAGTGTCATGAGCGACAACCACTGAGGAGTCGTTGTTGAGCAAACCACGCTCCGCCGGTCTGACAGCTTGTTCTTATTCATTGCAGCGAATGGCGTGCGACAGTCATGACCGGCGGAGGCGTGGAGATTCATGGTAGAAGAGTGATGGCGAAAGGGAATGAAAAGCGGCATTGGCGACGGACTTGTTCACAATCCGGGCGCAGTCGAACGGCCTCGCTCCGGGCCTCATCGCCCGGCTTGATGAATAAGTCCGGATGTCCTATAA
>NZ_JBHTBS010000046.1:0-1448 GCF_042664875.1 Haloferula chungangensis
TAAAGGCATCATTACAAAAGAATTACTAGTTTTTTTAAAATATGTCATATCTTGCAGCTTTTTAGTTAAGCTTTCTATAGTATCGTGATAGCGTTTATTGTGTTCAATTGTGTAACGTGCTAATTCTGCCAATTCATATTTATCCATAACAATACTACTAGTACCTTCATCACGCATTCTAGTAAGTACAGAAAAAAAGAAATTCATCTCTTCTGTACTCCAATCACGCATCGGAATAGTATTCACTTCATTATTAAATCGAGTTATTTTTTTAAGAACATTTTCTTTCATAAGAACACCCTTTCTAAATACGTTCTTATAATAACAGAAAATCCTTATAAGAACAATAATTTCAACAACGTTCTCATAAACCGACATTTTGTTCTCATAAACCGACATTTTGTTCTCATAAACCGACATTTTGTTCTCATAAACCGACATTTTGTTCTCATAACGTCCAAAAAAGACAGTCATATCAAGGGTTACAGCGTTTCTAAATATGTATTAAATATTAATTAAATAATATTTAAACAACGCGCGTATGCGCGCGCAAGAGAAAACACATAAAATTGCACACCTAAAATTTAAGAAAATCGTAGTAGAAAATAAGTCATTTTGTGATCTGATTTAACAATTAATTTTCAAGTAGATTTAGTTTTAAAAAGCTGCTTTAAGATTAATCGCTTTAAAAACAGTTTTAAGCGTGTTTGAGAAACTTTAAGTTTTAAACGTGTATTTCATCAGGAAAAAGATTTAAATGCATGAGAGATACCTTAAAATCATTTCTGTAGGTATTAGAGATACTTAAAAAGCCGTTAGAAGCTATTCTAAGCCAATTTAAGAGACTTTAAATGATTTTAGGTGTATTTATAACAAAAAGTTATTTTCGTTCGAAATCAAGCGCTTACATGCCCCTTTAAGTAGCTATATAAAATAGCAATCTTTAATTACTTTCAAAAGATCATAAATGTTTAAAAATAAAAGAATTAGTCTAAAAAAATAATAAAGTAACTCATTTTTTTCGAAAGGATATTTGAAATGTACAAAGGAAAAGTTTTGAAAAATCTTGTTGTTGGAACAATGGTAACGAGTTTTTCAGTTGTTCCTATGTTGTATGCGAATGCCTCAGAAGTAGATGATGTTTCAGAAAGTATCACAATATCAGATGAAGATGTAACTGGAGAGAACTTTAAAGAGATTGAGAGTATTAAAGTATTTACAAACCAGCAGTTATTCGATGCCTTAGAAGCAGAAGGATATAAACTAACAGATATATTCACTCAAGAAGAGATTGAATATTACAAAGCTCAAGATAAACTTAGAGCAGGTAAAACACAGTGGGTAGGACATAAAGATGGATCTGCAACACTTTATTTATCTTCTGCATATACTAAGACTATTAAAGTATTAGGCTCTGCAGCTGCAGGAGCAATTGGAGCCGTTGCAGG
>NZ_JBHTBS010000047.1:0-1363 GCF_042664875.1 Haloferula chungangensis
CGAGCGCCGACACCATCCCACGAGACACTCCGAGCGGTGATGATGCGGAGCCTCAGCGAATCAGACAGACAATCTAACAGAGTCTGTCACGTGCCCGGACCGATCTCTCCTGGCCGCTCCTCTGCTGCCCACCGCATGATGCTCGCTCCGGTCAGCAAAGCTCCTGAAGCTCGAAAACTTCGATAAGGTCGACCTATCTCCGACTCGGTCTGCTGCCACACCCTCAGAACCCAGAGGCTCAACATTCCACGAGAACGTCTCAGCACACCCAATCCGACCGACTCAGCGCACTTTCGATAGTTCTATCACGCTCCCTTCTCCAGTCAACCTCCGACTCGCCAGCGCGGTCGGATTTGTGGTGCTGCGCATTGTTCGCCCATTCGTCTACTCCGAGAACGTCCACCCTGATGAAGCACTATCGTAGTCCCGAAATGGTCCCATCGGCAGAAGCTGGTAGCTTAGACTGAACTCCTCTCCTTCTCTGGAATAGAGCATTGGAACAGGATCATACTTCGAATAATCCTTCGTCGTGCCGCCGAGTTCCGCAAGTGTTCTTGGATATTCACCATTCGCGATTTTGTGCGCTTCAAGCATCTCGATAAGCTCCGATGCTCTATTACTCGATTCACTATTCAGTTCCTCGCTGGATGGCCTCAGAAGAAAGTAGGCCAACAAGATAACTACCAAAAAAGCAAGAATGAGCCACTTGGTATGTTTCATTTTTAGGCGAACGTCTGAGAAATGGCGATCCCGACCCTCATGGCGGGGCTCCCGATTCTCGTTGCCGGATTGAATCACCAAAACGGAAACGCAACAAGGCCGCTGTAAGGGGTCGCCATCTTCGACTTGTTAGCTTTGGATTTTTCGCGCCAGGCCAGCATCCTTACGTC
The DNA here is from genome assembly GCF_042664875.1 of Haloferula chungangensis. Lineage (NCBI taxonomy): Bacteria > Pseudomonadati > Verrucomicrobiota > Verrucomicrobiia > Verrucomicrobiales > Verrucomicrobiaceae > Haloferula > Haloferula chungangensis. Next base: position 891 of record NZ_JBHTBS010000047.1, read on the forward strand.
CAAGCTTGAGGTAGCGCCCAATCTCAACGCGTCGATTCTGGTCATCCGTCAGCGGGAGTATCCCGGTGCCGCAACAGGCCCGATCGTCATGCCAAACCCCGCCCCGGAGAGGCCCGGAAATGATCAGAATGTCGTGCCCTTCACACCCGGTAGATCGTATCCGAATGCTGCCGCAGACGAGGTCGTCCGAAAAGTAGGGCGCTCTCCATCCAGCATCAGAGTGGAGTGATCGGTCATTCCAAGGCCCTGAATGCGGAAATTGCCGTTGAAGAAAATCCGCCGGTAAATCCTCGGGGTGGTAACTCCAATCCTCAAGCAGATCGACCGCGCTTCTCGTTCCAGCTCCACCACCGACTTCCTTGAGATAGTTCCGATACGGAGCCGGCAATACTATCCCCCAAGCTTGCTCGAACTCGGCCAACTTTTGCTCGGTGTACTTCAGGGGCCGATACATGGATTTTTGAAGCTAACGT
>NZ_JBHTBS010000048.1:0-1355 GCF_042664875.1 Haloferula chungangensis
CTGCAAATCCGGCCAGCAACATCAGCGGGATCTGGATGGCGAAGGAGAACTTCACAGCTTCCTTAAGCTCCCGACATGGTTTGGAGAGGATCATGGCTTGGCTTCGAAATTTCTGCCGAACGTTTGATGTGGACGCGCGCCCCGAAGGCGGCGCTTCCGACTCAAGGAAAGCAGACCGAAGCACTCCTGGCAATGTCCAACAAAGCCGCTGATTGGCGTCGTCGTCGCACGCCTTGTTGGCCAGGACTTTTCGACTAAAGCTTGGTTGCGGTCTCTTCATTCGCGTAGCCATCTCGTCTAAAATACTTCCGCCATAGGAAGACGGAGCCAGCTACCCCAAAGGCCAAATGGCATCCCATAATGATCCAATACTCAACAAACTCTGGACCAAGTTTACGCCCATCTTGAAGACCTGGGAACTCATAGAAAAGAGACGCAACAAAGACTGTGATAACCAGAAAGGGGAAAACCACGATCTGTCCAAAGGCGAACCCAATCCCTACTGCGCAAAGTTGGCCAAATAATCCAGTTCGCACAAAGAGGCTTTGTTCCCACTTAGCTAGCTGTCTCCTACTATACATTGAGTTTTAAGGGAGGGCTCCACGAGAAGTGATCCGGGGATCTTTTTGGGCCAACGTTTGATGTGATGCCGCGTCCTCAGCGGCCCGATAATCAAAGCAACTCCAATCCCGTATTAGAATCCAAAATTCAACAAAGCGGCTTATCGGCGTCGGCATGCACGGCTTGTTCGCTTCCTTCATTTTGTTAGCGGGCCATTGCTGCGCGAGTGATGGCGTCGGCAAAATCCTCACATTCAGCGATCTTCTTGATCATCGCTTTCGTGCTGAGGTTTGGGTCCGAAACGACATCCATGACCTTGAGGCCCTGTATGACAAACGACCTAAGGGGTGGGATAGAGCAATCAATACCCCTGTTGTCGGAAGCTCGTTCAGCCATCTTGACGCAGCACTCAAAATTGACCATGGCGAACTGCATCCCCAATTCTCGGAAGTGCTGCCGCTCGGCGGATTTGGATGCTCTGTCTGCGGCATTGGCTGCAATCCTAGATCCGATCAGGACACCAGCAATCCCACTTACAGATCCGATTACGGAGACAAGGGCAGTTAAAAAGAGTGGGTCCATGTGATAATATGTGGAATTCTTGCCAGTTCTACAGGCATAGGGGTTGGTTGCGCTCTGATAACCCTATGGCCTTCAATTTTTCTAGCGAGACCCTATGGCTGCCGGTTGATCCGGACACAGCATTTCAGGCCAAATTGAGGGTTGAGAGAGAGGTGGTGTGTCTGGTTCAACTCGTGGGCTATCGCCACGACACGGGGTCGCGGCGACCTATC
>NZ_JBHTBS010000049.1:0-1353 GCF_042664875.1 Haloferula chungangensis
GAGCGTCGCGAGGAAAAACCGGCGGTCATCGTCGTCATCGAAAATTTTTTCCCGCCGATTGCCGCGTGCCATCACATGGTAAAAAGCACCGGGAAATTCAAGTCGCAGGCTGCGGGGCATGCTGGAATGCTACGGGAGAGGTGAATTCTGTCAAGGTTTGCACACTGACCCCAGTTCCCACTGACCCCAGTTCCCCAGTTCCCCAGTTCCCCAGTTCCCCAGTTCCCCAGTTCCAGTTCCCTGACCCCAGTTCCCTGTGTTAGCAGGGTTGACGGATGAGGGAGGATTGCAAAGGCTAGACCATGCTCAGGATGATTTTGCTCTCACTCTTGCCTGTGTGTGCTCTACTGTCGTCATGTGCGAGTCTGGGGCATGCGCGAGTCCATGATCCGGCGGTTCAGCACTTTTCCGATGGCGACTACAGGTATTTGACCAAGCCAATGGGGTTCAGCGCTCCGAGAACAAGGGTCAAGGGCGAGGTGCCTCGAGGATTCGTGACAGATTTTGCCAGTGTGCCGCCAAGGGCCCAATCTATCGTTCAGAAGGACGGCCGGTTTACTCCGGCTGCGGTTGTTCACGACTACCTATACTGGGAGCAGCCCGTGGACCGACTGACGGCGGACAATGTAATGTTCGAACTAATGGAGGCGAGAAGAGTGCCTCCTAGAGACCGTGACACGATCTACAATATTCTCCGCCTGCTGGGTCGGCAGGCTTGGGAACAGAACAAGAAGGACCGGCTGGCAGGGAAGCCGAGAATCTTGCCTGAGAAGTGGATGAATTTTCCACTGGACGGATATGATTGGGAGGAGCTGGAGCGTTACTTGATCGAAAATCCGAACCTTGCCCAACGGCCGGGGGGTAGTGTGGAGATCGGAGGTTGACTCCTTTCACACATCTCCCCGGTCAGACTGTTACCGATGTCCTCGGTTCATACCCTCAGGTGTAAGCGCCAAACAGAGCACCTCTCGCATAGGTGAGAGGTGCTCTGGAAAAGGGAAAAGGGGGTCAGTGTGCAAAATTTGACAAACGTTTGATCGCTATTCGCCCTGCCGCGCATTTTTGAGGAACCGTTTCAGTTCGGGAGGCAGCTGGGTCTCTGCTTTCCGCTTTTTCATTCGTCGCAACTGCTGACTCACGTTCGCCGCACTGCGCATCGACAGCTTTTCCGCGATCCACTCTTGCGAAACCGTGGTCCGGCTCCAAAGAAGCTCCGCCAAGGCCAGCTTCCTCGGGTCCGATCCTTTCAATTGAGGCAACTCCTTCGGCACCATACCCGCCGCGTGCAACCCCTCCTTCAACCACCGCTTTGCCTGCTCTTCGCCATGCGACGTCACTTGGGGCGTCTTCCGG
>NZ_JBHTBS010000050.1:0-1323 GCF_042664875.1 Haloferula chungangensis
CGACCTATCTCCGACTCGGTCTGCTGCCACACCCTCAGAACCCAGAGGCTCAACATTCCACGAGAACGTTTGAGCTGAGGCGATCCCGGTGAGCTCACCGGGAAGGCTGCGGGGATCCAAGCAGCTTCCGAAGCTGGCGGCAAGAACACAACACAGCCGCTGATAGGGGTCGTCCTCGAGCGCCTTGTTCTCGTTGGGCGGTCTTGGGGGCGGGGAGTTCTTCGCGGAGGCCGCAGTCCGCCACGGGAAAATACCCGATCGAGCGCCGACACCATCACACGGGTCACTCCGAGCGGTGATGATGCGGAGCCCCAGCGAATCAGACAGACAATCTAACAGAGTCTGTCACGTGACCGCTGCGATCGCTCCTGGGCGCTCCTCTGCTGCCCACCGCATGATGCTCGCTCCGGTCAGCAAAGCTCCGAGAGCTGGGAAACCTCGACAAGCTCGACCTATCTCGGACTCGGTCTGCTGCCACACCCTCAAAACCCAGAGGCTCTACATTCCACGAGAACGTCGATGGTGAGGCGATCCCGGTAACCGAACCGGAAAGGCTGAGAACATCCAATCAGGTCTCGAAGCTGGCGGCAAGAATTCAACAAAACCGCTGATAGGGGTCGTCCTCAACCGCCTTGTTGGGCTTCTTCTATTGTTCTCGGAAGCAGTCTTCGCGCAGAAGGATCTTCAAATACTCACGGAGTTCAGCGAAGGCATCATCGGAAAGGTCGAAAGAGATGTCAAAGTCGTATCCACCTCTTGAGCCAGCTAGGACTCTGGTCCTCCAGAGATCGACTCTCCTAAGCCAGTCGCCTGCGTAGTCCGAACCGTCGTGAAACTCGACCTGAACCCTGTTGCTGAACTCAAAATTTGCCGAAATCATCAGGTAGGGTGATGTCCTTCCCTCTTCGTTGAAAGTTGAGTCCATGGTATCGAAGTGCACTTGCACAATCTCCCAATCGATCGCTTCGCTGCACTCAACTGTTGCAGCAGTGAACTCGATAACACTCCTTGGCATCTGTCTCAATTTTCTTTGCCCAACGTTTGAGCTGAGGCGATCCCGGTGAGCTCACCGGGAAGGCTGCGGGATCCAAGCAGCTTTCGAAGCTGGCGGCAAGAACTCAACACAACCGCTGAAAGGGGTCGTCCTCGAGCGCCTTGTTCTCGTTGGGCGGTCTTGGGGGCGGGGAGATCTTCGTGGAGGCCGCCGTCCGCCACGGGAAAATACCCGGTCGAGCGCCGACACCATCACACGGGTCACTCCGAGCGGTGATGATGCGGAGCCCCAGCGAATCAGACAGACAATCTAACATGGTGTGTCACGTG
>NZ_JBHTBS010000051.1:0-1294 GCF_042664875.1 Haloferula chungangensis
GATGACTGGCCCGGAGGACTCGACGAGCAGGAGTATTCGACGCTCAATCTGCTCGCCCAGTGCCGACAGGGCACGCTCGGCTTCAACCAGGTCAGCTGCCAGGACTGCCACCACAAGGAATGGTATGCGAGCTCCTGCGGCAACCGGCATTGCCCCAACTGCCTCGGCCCGCGCCAGGCCGAGTGGTCCAGCAAGCTCTGTGAGCGCCTGCCCGATTGCCCCCATTTCCACGTCGTCTTCACCGTGCCCGAGGAGATCCACGAGTTCTTCGAACTGAACTACCGGATCGCCGCCGACATCCTCTTTGCCGCAGCGGCAGAGATCCTCAAACTCTTCCAGAAGAACAATTGGAAGTTCGAAAGCGGCTTCCTCGCCGTACTCCACACCTGGGGCAGCGCGCTCAACTGGCATCCGCATCTCCACGTGCTGGTGTCCTCCGGCGGGCGGGATTGCAGCACCGGCAAATGGCGCCAAGCGCGACCCAACTATCTTTTCCCCGTGCGCAACATGTCGAAGGTATTCCGGGCGGTCTTCCTGCGCCGCCTCGAAGCCCTGGAAGCATCCCGGGAGGTCCGCTGGCCTGAGGCGCTCGACACGCTTGAAGCCCGCCGCGACTGGCGCGTGCGCCTCGCCGGGCGCAACTGGAACATCTTCAGCCGCGCCACGCTGGGCAACACCCGGGCGGTCGTGCGCTACCTCGCCCGCTACACCAGCCGCATTGCCATGAGCAACCAGCGCATCAAGAGCATCGACGAGCAGGAGCGCACCATCACTTTCGAGACCAAGGACTACAAAAACGACGGTCGCAAGCGGGACGTCACCTTGTCCGGCAAGGCCTTCATCCAGCGCTTCAGTCGCCACCTCGTGCCCAAGCGCTACCGCCGCCTGCGCAGCTTCGGCCTCTTGGTCGGCGCGCGCCACCGATACCGCGAAATCGAAGGCGCACCCCAGACATCCATCAACGAAAAAGCCCCCAGAAGCCTGGATCGGGCCTGCCCCAACTGCGAATCGAAGCAGCTTCGGTCGCGACGCCTCGGGAATCGCGCCGGCTTCGAGCTTCCGGCACTCGCGATCCTATTACAACTCGCTATCGGTGAGAAGCTTGCGAGCTATTCCCTAGGCCCTCCGGATAGCGGCTAATGGCCGAGTGATTCGGGCGCCCCAGACGTTCAACAAGAGCGATGCTGACCAACCCCTCGTGTTTAAGGCGATGCGGACTTGAAGAAGCCAGCGCGAGTTGCAAGGATTCAAGCGTCCGCCCTAACTAACCCGGGGTGGCAGATCTTAACGTTCT
>NZ_JBHTBS010000052.1:0-1287 GCF_042664875.1 Haloferula chungangensis
CTTCTGGGGATGTCAGTTGAGGCACTTTTTAAGCAAGCGTTGGGTTTGGCAGATCCTTGGGTGGTCACCGAATGCGACTTCAATCCAGAGGCGAAGAGCTTGGTGATTAGAATCGATTTCAAACGCGGATCTCGCTTTGTGGACGAGTCGACCGGCGAAACCTGCCCGGTGCATGATACCCGCGTTCGCAAGTGGGAGCATCTGAAATTCTTCGAGCACCGGACTCTCTTGGAGGCAAGAGTTCCCCGGATCGTAGGAAGCGACGGCAAGGTCAAGACCGTGGCGGTTCCTTGGGCCGAACCAGGCAGCGGATTCACCCTGCTCATGGAAGCATTCCTGTTAGGCCTGGCAAAGGTGCTCCCTGTCGCCGAGGTCGCACGTCAGACGGGTGCAAGCGAGGATCGGATCTGGCATCTGATCAGGACCCGGGTCGATGAAGCTTGGCTGGATGCGGACTGGAGTTCGCTCGAACGCCTCGGGGTAGATGAAACGTCCACCCGCAAGGGGCACAAATACGGCACGGCCTTCCTCGAGATCGACGGCAAGGAAAGCACTCCGGCTCGGGGTGGATCAAAAGTAGCTCGGTTACTCTTCTTCACTCCAGGAAAGGGCAAGGAAACCTTCGACGCATTCGCTCGGGAGCTTGATCGCCGGGGAGTGCCGCGAGAACAGGTCGGCGAAATCGCCATGGATATGAGCCCCGCTTTCATCGCCGGCGCAGGAGCTGAATTTCCTCTCGGCCAGATCTGCTTCGATCGCTTCCACGTGATGAAGCTCTGCGGCGAAGCATGTGACCAGGTCCGCAAGGAAGTCGCCAGAGAGCATGGAAAGCTTCCCAAAGGAGCGATGTGGGCCTTGCGTGGAAATGCGGAGCGACTCAAGGACGATCAAAGGGAGCTTCGCGAATCCTTGTGCGAAGAGCACGCGCAGCTCGGACGGGCTCACGCCATCAGGGATTTCCTCTCCGATGCGTGGCATTATGATTCGCGCGACGCAGCAGAAGTGCACCTCAAGGAAGTATTGAGCTGGTGCCAGAGATCACGACTTGAACCGATGGTGAAACTCGGGCGCACCCTACGGCGCCACTGGGACGGGATACTCGGATACTATCAGAACTACACGACATCCGCAGCCATCGAGGCAATAAACGGACTGCTACAGTTAGCCAAAAGACGAGCTAGAGGATACCGTCGTTTCGAGAATTTTCGTGCCATCGCCTACTGGATCGCGGGTAATCTCACGCTCAAAAATCAATGCCCGCTTACCCACTAAAATCTCAGGAGAGCC
>NZ_JBHTBS010000053.1:0-1238 GCF_042664875.1 Haloferula chungangensis
CAAGAATCGCCCAAGTTGAGGAATGCCTTCGATCACTTGGGAACTTGCCCAAGATTCGGGATCGCTCACGCCCAGCTTGCGGAATACTTCGGTGAGTTCGTCTTGGTTCATTTTCTGAAGCTAACGTTTGAGGACAGGCGGCGCCGGTGAACAATGGCGGCGCTCCGATCCAGATGGGAAGATTGAATCATCAAAACGGAAATTCAACAAGGCCGCTGAAAGGCGTCGTCCTGATCCGCCTTGTTATCCAAATTGTTTTTCGAGTGCGGCCAACACGAGCGACGATTGATCCTGCTTCAACTTCGCTAGTGCCGATGGCGGCAGCTTCCTGTTAATCGCTAGTGCCGCCCGAACAGTCTCGTCTGGATCTTCGGCAAGTTTGAGCGCGATTGCTTCGGTAATCTTCCTCTTCCGTGCGACCATGTCTCTCACGGTGACATCGCCATCAGATGCCAGAATCTCCAGAACTTCTACCGGGACAGTCTTATTCTGTGCGGCCCAGAACCTCATATCAGGGCGCTGCCCGATCACTTCCATCCAAGTCTCAATTGAAGCCTCTTCGTGTGCGGCACGGCGATACTCTTCCGGTTTCGAACTCTCGCGAAGGCGATAGAACTCTGCTGCGGAGGAAATCATTTTTCAGGATAACGTTAGAGGCCATACGCGGCGGAGTGGCAAGCCCGAATTCAAACAGGAGCGCTACCCGCCGTCGTATGTGCCGGCTTGTTCTGCCTCTATTTTTCTTCGGGGGCAAGCTTCGCGGACGATTCAATTCGAATGACATGGAGGGTGTTGACCCATGTTTGCGCCCTCGGACGTTGGGCAGGGCCTGTAAGCTCACGTTTGGCGTTGGCATCTACTACTACAGGGCGCGGAGGGACGAATACAGAATACTCGATCTTAGCCCATGCACCATTGATCTCCAGAACTTTGACATCATCGAAGATGTGATTGTCCGAACAAATCCAACGGGGCGACTTTACTTCTCTCGAGATCTTATCGACCGGATTGGGCTGACTGGGGACTCTCGGTGGCAGATTCTGGGCGCCCGCGATTAGAGTGAACGCGGCAAACATGCTAGCAGTCGTTTTCATAGGTTTTGATTATTGCAGAACGTTTGAGCTGAGGCGATCCCGGTGAGCTCACCGGGAAGGCTGCGGGGATCCAAGCAGCTTTCGAAGCTGGCGGCAAGAACGCAACACAGCCGCTGAAAGGGGTCGTCCTCGAGCGCCTTGTTC
>NZ_JBHTBS010000054.1:0-1234 GCF_042664875.1 Haloferula chungangensis
TCGACGTTGCTATGGCTGCCTGGTTGTCAACGGCAAAAGTTCTACTATTTTCATCGTAATGGATGAGTTCTTCCGCGCCTTTCCGTTGCGCTGGAGACCGGGATGAGAAATGGCGGTTTGATCCAGTGTGATCAGCAGTTCGCCTACGGCTTAGTATGCTGCTATTCGTGGGCTACCCCGCCGAGGCGAGGCCTATCCAACAGATTCTTTATTCACGTTTGTGGCTCCCTCGTTCAGTCTCGTAGCGGGTGCTTGACCCGGCAGGGCCGGGGTAACCCAGAACGTCGATCGAAGACTTCGAGCCGGCTGGCGCTTCTCATCCCGGACCACAACGCAGTCGGTCGGGTATGTCGGTTTGGCTAGGTGCTTGGTCTGTCCTTGAAATGAACGGAAATCTTCATTTTTCAAAAGCCCCCCCAAGGAACGCAGGGGGTTTTGAAAAAGGGAGATGGGAGTGGGGTTTTCAGTTGGCGCTTTGTTTGGCTTCGAATCGGGTTCCGAGTTCCCAGACAAAGGCTGCCAGTTCGCGGGCGATGGTGACCTTGATCTTGTTGTGATGGAGCTTGCGCTTCTTCAACTGTGCGAAGCGGTGGCTCAGTCTTGTCTGGGTTTTCCAGGAGAGTTCTCTAACCCAGCGCGGGGCACCGCCTTGGCGCTGGGAGAGCTGCGGGCTGACATTGGGCGGCACGCGGTAGTGGGTCGCCTGTTCGACGAGCAACCAGCGGGCGTGCGGGTTTCCGCATTTGCTGATGCCGCCCTGCCTCCGGCTGGTGCCGCTGGAATTCTCGCTGGGGACCAGCCCGAGGTAGGCCATGAGCTTCTTGGGATGCTCGAAGCGGCTGAAGGTGCCGATCTCGGAAACCGTGATCATGGCGGCCACGATCTGGAAGCCTTTGAAGGCCATCAGGGCTTCCACCAACGGCCGGCGCTGCCAGCTCTCGAGGAGCTGGAGCATTCCCTCCTCAAGTCGCGCGATGCGTTCCTCATGGAAATCGATGGCGGCAATGTTGTCTTCGAGCACATGGTTGTGGGCGGCGTCGGGAAGCTTGAGGCCCCGCAGGTAGTTGCGATGCTTTTGGGTCCAATGGGTCTTGCCGTCGTAGCGGTATCCGAGACGGCGCAGCAAGGCGAGCAGGCGGGACTTGGCGCGGCGCAGGTCGTCGACGGCATCGGTGCGGGCACGGCAGAGGTCGCGGATCGCCTCATCCACGGAGTCCGGGATGTTGACAGCGAC
>NZ_JBHTBS010000055.1:0-1230 GCF_042664875.1 Haloferula chungangensis
CGCCGCGACCCCGTGTCGTGGCGATAGCCCACGAGTTGAACCAGACACACCACCTCTCTCTCAACCCTCAATTTGGCCTGAAATGCTGTGTCCGGATCAACCGGCAGCCATAGGGTCTCGCTAGAAATACTTGACCCAGCATGAGCGACGAACGGCCACCTAAAGAGTTGATGATCTCCTTCAACTACCTCTTTCCTGAAGCGCTAGCTGGCGACGATACTAGGGAGTATACTGGTCGTATAGCCGACCGGATTCACGAGGTGATCGCGGAAGAGCTGAATCGTCTGGATATTCAGCATCGGTTCGACTCGATGTGCTTCCTCCACCTGGGCACTGAGATCATTCCGGATTCGACACGATGCTCGGATTGCGGAGCTTGGGTTATTCCCTCGGAGAACGCACATTCGACCTCGGTGGTGGCGTCAGGGTATACGGTTGACGATGGGAGAATCCTGTGTGAACAGTGTTGGTCACTGTTCGACGGCGACAAGCTCTAGACTACCCAGTGAGTGCCTCGCCGACTAAATCAACCAAAGCGAACAAGTCGGCGATGGCGACGCCTAACCGCGGCCTTGTTACGTTTCCGTTATGGTGATTCAATCCCTTCAATCTGACACGGAGCGCCGCCTTTGTTCGGGCGTCGCGCCATGCCTCTGACGTTCTCGTGGAATGTAGAGCCTCTGGGTTTTGAGGGTGTGGCAGCAGACCGAGTCGGAGATAGGTCGAGCTTGTCGAGGTTTTCGAGCTTCCGGATCTTTGCTGACCGGGGTGAGCATCATGCGGTGGGCAGCAGAGGAGCGGCCAGGAGAGATCGGAACGGCCACGTGACAGACTCTGTTAGATTGTCTGTCTGATTCGCCGGGGCTCTGCATCATCACCGCTCGGAGTGACCCGTGGGATGGCGTCGGCGCTCGATCGGGTATCTTCCCGTGGCGGACCGCGGCCTCCGCGAAGAACTCCCCGCCCCCAAGACCGCCCAACGAGAACAAGGCGCTTGAGGACGACCCCTTTCAGCGGTTGTGTTGAGTTCTTGCCGCCAGCTTCGAAAGCTGCTTGGATCCCCGCAGCCTTCCCGGTGAGCTCACCGGGATCGCCTCAGCTTGAACGTTCGCTCGAAAATGGACCTTTGATCACGCACAATGAAAGCGAGCCTCCCTATTTCGATCGCGGCACTCATTCTGTCCGCTGTATCATTGATTCATTCTTACACGACGGCTGCATCAGTCGATC
>NZ_JBHTBS010000056.1:0-1199 GCF_042664875.1 Haloferula chungangensis
AGAGTGATGGCGAAAGGGAATGAAAAGCGGCATTGGCGACGGACTTGTTCACAATCCGGGCGCAGTCGAACGGCCTCGCTCCGGGCCTCATCGCCCGGCTTGATGAATAAGTCCGGATGTCCTATAATGCCGTGCGTGCCGACGCCGATAAGCCGCTTTGTTGAATTTTGGATTCTAACACGGGATTGGAGTTGCTTTGATTATCGGTCCGCTGAGGACGCGGCATCACATCGAACGTTCTGCTAAGAATGAAGACATTCGCCATCATCTCCGTCCTTGCCTGCCTGGGATTCGTGCGTGCGGATATTCCCATAGTGCCCAATTCCCTCTCACCCGATGGCAAGATCCATGCGGTGATGGATTTCGATAGAGACCCAAAGATATCCCCCGAATGGAAGGGGGACAGCTTTCCCCAGATCGAGATCACCAAGAAGGACTCTGGACGGGTTTTAGCGTCCATTGGGTATTTTGGATCGCCGGGTGATGACGCCCGTCCGCTTCGTGATCATGTGCATGTGAGCTGGCGACCCGATTCAAAAGCGTTTGGTGTTACCATTGATGACAGGCTCTACTCTTCATGCGTGATCTACGTGCTCAACGCTGACGGAAAGTTTATCGCAGCACCAGCACCCCCAACGGACTACGAGAAGATGACGGGATTCCCAACTCCGAATACTGATGATCTTCGTCCGCGGGGGCGAGACCGAGTTGTTGGATGGGATGAGCAAGGGCGATTGATTTACAGCATTTTTCGTTCGCCTCTGCCTACATTTAAGGGGAAGGATCCCCTTCAGCATCGAGTATATTTGGACGTTACTCCTGATTCCGTAACAGTCGTGCGCGTTGATCGTGAAGAGGGTGAGTGGAGCAACGGTGGCTGGATACCAACGAAGAAGCAAAACCCCAAAGATAGCTTCGGGCGATAGCCCCGATGCTATCCGTTGTGGAACATCAGAGGATTTAGTGGGCAGCGCAGCCAAGTGGTTGGTTTCGCAGGGAGTTATCCACATGGCTCCGCTGCGAGAATGGGTCATAAGAAGCTTATCGGAGTGACGGGGCCTTGTGGGTAACTGTAAGCGCCCAACAGAACCCCTCTATTCAAGCGGGGCATAAGTGCCATAGACTGGAGATCTATGGCATCTACGTCTGAAACCACCGCTACTTCCACTATCATCAAAAGCGACCGTATCGGCCGGACG
>NZ_JBHTBS010000057.1:0-1110 GCF_042664875.1 Haloferula chungangensis
CTCTGAGTTTAAAGAGATGTTGAAAACATATTCTAGAGAACAATCAGGAAAAGATGAATTAATTAAATATCTTTTAGACTCAAAAGCAATTGAAGCTTCCAAAAGAGTGAGTAATGAATTTTTAGATAATGCGCTCGTAAATATCATAGAGATTGATGAGCCAATTAAACAATACCTAATTGAAATGGTAGAAAAACTACGTACTCGATTAAATTAATATACAAAACACATAAAAAAGTGATAGAATAAGTAAAGAACTTTTAAAGGAGAATAACTTAATGGAAAGAACATTTTTAATGATTAAACCTGATGGCGTCCAAAGAAACCTAATTGGACCGATCGTTGCAAGATTAGAAAACAAAGGATTCAAAATCGTAGGTGCTAAACTTATGCAAGTATCTGAAGACTTAGCAAAAACTCACTATGGTGAGCATGCTGACAAACCATTTTTCGGTGAGCTTGTAGACTTCATTACTTCTGGTCCTGTTTTCGCAATGGTATTAGAAGGAGATAACATCATTAAAACAGCACGTCTTGTTGTTGGTGCTACAAACCCACAAGAAGCTGCTCCTGGAACAATCCGTGGAGACTTTGGTCTTACAGTAGGTAAAAATATTATTCACGGTTCTGACTCACTCGAGAGTGCAGACAGAGAAATCAATTTATTCTTTGAAGAATCAGAACTAGTAGACTACAGCTTAATTAACAAAGATTGGATCTACTAATTAAATAAAAAGCTGAGTATTTAATACTCAGCTTTTTATTTTACATACATTTACGAGGTGATGACATGAGATTTTTAACAGCAGGTGAGTCGCATGGTCCGAAGGTCACAGCGATAGTAGAAGGTTTTCCATCAAATTTACCAATAAATAAAGAGCGAATGCAAAAAGAACTATTTAAGCGTCAAGGCGGTTATGGTCGCGGACGTAGAATGCAAATTGAAAAGGACACATTTACTTTCGGTAGTGGAATTCGTCATGGTAAAACACTCGGTTCTCCAATAATGATGGAAGTGCAAAACGATGATTTTAAGCATTGGACTAAAATCATGGGCGATACACCATTAACTAAAGAAGAACTGAGCGAAATGAAACGTGTCATTACACG
>NZ_JBHTBS010000058.1:0-1080 GCF_042664875.1 Haloferula chungangensis
GGGGTGACATTGCGGGAGGGTAGGGCCGTGAAGCCCCGTAGTTCAAGGATTTCTTTCACGCGAGGTGCTGATATCGGGTGGGGTCTTGCTGGGGCGACTTGGGCGAGATGAGGTGCTTGATATCATCCGCGTCGCGTAAAAGGCTGCGCCTCACGAGATCAGCTCACGGGATCGTTTGAGGCGATAATTTTCGGGCGTGAATCTATTTAGGGTGTTCTAAGGAACACCTTTTAGGTTGACCTAAGGCTCTTTCGCCGCTTCGATGTCTCTATTATGAGTGTTTCCAAGGTGCACTGGTGTTGGCGGAAGGATCTCGCCGCGTTTCGAGGCCTGTCGGACTTTCAGCGGTCTGGATTCCTCCTGGTCCTCGAATGGTTTGAAAACTTCCGCCTGCGCTACGGCTTGGAGGCTGGCAAGGAGGCGGGTCGGGTCTTTTGGCGCAACGAGGTGAAGGCAGCGGATCGTCCGCGGGAAGGCTGGCAGTTGGAGCAGTGGGAGGCGGCGATGCAGTGGTATTTTGATTGGCTGGATGCCTGTGCGGAGGCCAATGCCGACCACCGGAGCTTGCCGGAGAGGGTGAGGGCTGCGGTGCAGTCAGCTGGAGGGCGGCGAGGGCTGGCGCTGACGACGAAGCGTTGCTACGGGGCTTGGGCGGCTCGATACGCGGCATTCGGTGATGATGAGCGGGCGCTGATGAGGGTGGAGACGGCGAGTTTGTTTCTGGAGTCGGTGGTGAAGGATGAGGACTGCGCGTATTCGACGCAGAAGCAGGCGCTCAATGCCTTGGCGTTCTTTTTCAAGCATGTCTGTGGGGTGGATGATCCGGTTTTCAAGGTGAAGCTGAGGAAGACGGGGACGCGGGTTCCGGTGGTGCTCTCGAAGGGGGAGACGCAGCGGATTTTCGAAAAGCTCGAGATGCCGGGATGGGCCAAGGAGGGGCGCTATGGCTGCTATGGCTTGCCGGCACGGCTTCAATACGGGGCGGGGTTGCGGCGCTCTGAGTTGGTCAGGGTGCGGATCAAGGACGTTGATCTGGAGCGTGGGACGCTGACGGTCCGCAAGGGCAAGGGCGACAAGGAT
>NZ_JBHTBS010000059.1:0-962 GCF_042664875.1 Haloferula chungangensis
CATACCATTCCTTGTGGTGGCAGTCCTGGCAGCTGACCTGGTTGAAGCCGAGCGTGCCCTGTCGGCACTGGGCGAGCAGATTGAGCGTCGAATACTCCTGCTCGTCGAGTCCTCCGGGCCAGTCATCCCGCCAACGGAGAAGGATATCATTGACAGTCGTGCGCATGCTGTCTACCTGAACAGCATGTCGCGACCAACGCAAGCTTGTCTTTCACTTCATAGCGCGAACGAAATTTAAGCTCCGCTTTTCGTTCAACGTTTGAGCTGAGGCGATCCCGGTGAGCTCACCGGGAAGGCTGCGGGGATCCAAGCAGCTTTCGAAGCTGGCGGCAAGAACTCAACAAAGCCGCTGAAAGGGGTCGCCCTCGAGCGCCTTGTTCTCGTTGGGCGGTCTTGGGGGCGGGGAGATCTTCGCGGAGGCCGCGGTCCGCCACGGGAAGATACCCGATCGAGCGCCGAGATCATCCCACGAGGCACTCCGAGCGGTGATGATGCAGAGCCCCAGCGAAGCAGACAGACAATCTAACAGAGTCTGTCACGTGGCCGGTCTGATCGCTCCTAGACGCTCCTCTGCTGCCCCCCGCATGATGCTCGCTCCGGTCAGCAAAGCACTGGAAGCTCGAAATCCTCGACAAGCTCGACCTATCTCTGACTCGGTCTACTGCCACACCCTCAAAACCCAGAGGCTCTACATTCCACGAGAACGTTTGAGCTGAGGCGATCCCGGTGAGCTCACCGGGAAGGCTGCTGGGATCCAAGCAGCTTTCGAAGCTGGCGGCAAGAACGCAACACAGCCGCTGAAAGGGGTCGTCCTCGAGCGCCTTGTTCTCGTTGGGCGGTCTTGGGGGCGGGGAGTTCTTCGCGGAGGCCGCGGTCCGCCACGGGAAAATACGCGATCGATCGCCGACACCATCCCACGAAGCACTCCGAGCGGTGATGATGCAGAGCCCCAGCGAAGCAGA
>NZ_JBHTBS010000060.1:0-869 GCF_042664875.1 Haloferula chungangensis
CTTCCTCGGGTCCGATCCTTTCAATTGAGGCAACTCCTTCGGCACCATACCCGCCGCGTGCAACCCCTCCTTCAACCACCGCTTTGCCTGCTCTTCGCCATGCGACGTCACTTGGGGCGTCTTCCGGTAGGCTCGCGATGATCGCTTCTTCTGATTGATGAGCTCTTCCGAAATCCCTCGCAGCTTCTCGGCGAACTCCTGGCTGCCCCAATACCAGCCACGGCGCAAATGGCTGCATCGCGCGTCCACCTCCTCGGGAATCTCCGGCACTCCGCACTTCTTGAAATCCTCCTCCACTGCGCAGCGGTCCAGTCGCTCTACCAATCGCCTTCGCCCCGCGACCGTGTCCGGCAAATCAAAGCGTTTCATTCCATCCTCTGCCGCCAACCATTTCGGCCGCTTCCCGGGCGGCAACGCCCAACCGCCGGCCACGCTGCTCCATGCATAGTCCATCACGCTCTGACCCTTCTTCGGCTTGACCAACCGCGCCCGCACAGGATTGAGGTGAATGTAGTCGACGAGCGTCCGGTAGCGATACGCATCTTCTCCATCCACAACGATCGCCTTGTAGCGGTCGCCAAACAGTCGGCCCCATGCCCGATGGCGCACGTTGTAACGGCGGGTCACCGTATTCTGCAGCCAGCTCATTCCGGCGACCAAGTTGGCTTCGGGCGTTTCGATGAAAAGGTGGTAATGGTTTCCCATTAGCACCCACGCGTGCACCCGCCAGCCGGTCATCGCACAAGCCTCAGAGAGCGTCGCGAGGAAAAACCGGCGGTCATCGTCGTCATCGAAAATTTTTTCCCGCCGATTGCCGCGTGCCATCACATGGTAAAAAGCACCGGGAAATTCAAGTCGCAGGCTGCGGG
>NZ_JBHTBS010000061.1:0-851 GCF_042664875.1 Haloferula chungangensis
CCACTCCTCTGCTGCCCACCGCATGATGATCACCCCGGTCAGCAAAGCTCCGGAAGCTCGAAAACCTCGACAAGCTCGACCTATCTCCGACTCGGTCTGCTGCCACACCCTCAAAACCCAGAGGCTCTACATTCCACGAGAACGTCGAAGCGCTGCCGACCCGACCACCATGGCGGCCAGCGCGATTCATTGGCGACCTCCTACCACCCGGAACGCAACGTAACAAGGCCGCTTAAAGGGGTCGGTCAGGCGCGTCTTGTTAGGTTTGGATTTTTTCGAGATCTGGAAGCGCCTTCTGTATGGTCTCAGCGAACTTCCTGTAGGGATTGCCATAATTCGTGGTGATCCGGTATCGGCCTTCCTTAGTGTGTAAATACCATTCATCACTTGGGCTCTCTCCGAACCCTTCGTGGCATTCAATCTTGGAGATATCAGAAAGCTTGACCTGGAAGCTCTCTCCGCAAGCTGGGTCGGGAATCAGCTGAAAAAACTCCTCGTCCGTAAGGCGGCAGATGAAAATCCCGCCTGCGCGAATATTCCCAATCGCATACGCCACCACCAATCCAGACACGAGCAGAACACCGACACTCCAAATCAGCCGCCAAACGATACCCATATCGAACAGCATCGTCGCGAAACACAAAGCCGGCGCAACAATCGCCACAGTGGCAAGCATCCTCCACCCTTCAACCGATGCCCGTCTGGTATGCTCCATTTTCTACCTAACGTCGAAGCGCTGCCGACCCGACCTTCGTGGCGGCCAGCGCGATTCATGGGGAACTCTCTACCACCTGAAACGTCACGTAACAAGGCCGCTGATAGGGGTCGGTCAGACGCGCCTTGTTCGCCGA
>NZ_JBHTBS010000062.1:0-836 GCF_042664875.1 Haloferula chungangensis
TTGCTTACGGAGGTTTCCGACCTCTCTGTCACTGGAGAGGGAGGACGAATCTCGATCGCAGCTAACCAATAGCAGTCCAAGGCAGTGAGGGATGTAAAGAGCCAGGGATTTCATTATTGTCGAACGTTTGATGTGGACGCGCGCCCCGATGGCGGCGCTTCCGACTCAAGGAAAGCAGATTGAAGCACCCCCGGCAATCTCCAACAAAGCCGCTGATTGGCGTCGCTGTCACACGCCTAGTTCTGCTCGATTTAGCTGCTCTGTGCATGCCGGAGTCATCTGTTCGACGGCCGATTCATTGACTCCCGTTGTTGCAAGATACTTTTCGAAGCTTGGGCGATTATTCAGGTGGCGAATCCACCAACCGATCTCTTCTGGCCCCATGCCCCACGAGCCAACAAAAACAGAAAAGCCAACTGAGTTGAAAACCGGCGCCACATCACGAAGCTTGGTGCAGAGCGGCTGGACCAAAGTATAGGGCGAATCGTGCTCCATAAGAAGTTCCTCGATGTAGTCTACTTGGTCGGATTTTATTTCTGTCGCTTCGTCGTAGCTGAACACGCCGGACAACGCGGGGAATGAGTAGATGCGAGCACTCTCTACCGATGGATCGCCGAGGAGAACTAGATGATGATTCGGTTCGACTCCTAAACTGTCTATGAGTTTCCCGTAGAGAAAGAGCGCACGGTCGAGCTGGGTCATTTCTTGCAGAACGTCGAAGCGCT
The DNA here is from genome assembly GCF_042664875.1 of Haloferula chungangensis. Taxonomy (NCBI): domain Bacteria; kingdom Pseudomonadati; phylum Verrucomicrobiota; class Verrucomicrobiia; order Verrucomicrobiales; family Verrucomicrobiaceae; genus Haloferula; species Haloferula chungangensis. The sequence continues at coordinate 726 of NZ_JBHTBS010000062.1, forward strand.
GCCGACCCGACCCTCATGGCGGCCAGCGCGATTCATTGGCGACTTTCTACCACCTGAGACGCCGCGTAACAAGGCCGCTTAAAGGGGTCGGTCAGACGCGTCTTGTTCGGC
>NZ_JBHTBS010000063.1:0-827 GCF_042664875.1 Haloferula chungangensis
CCCATGAATACAATATAGCCGCTTTTAAACCTTTAATAGATTCTTCTATTTTTATGCCTTCTTTCAGATTATTAAAATAGGATTCTGTCCTATACTTAAAATAGTCCATATAATGATTTAAGGTTAGACTAACCCATAATCTCTCTTGCGAAGCTTGGACAGGAGTTAAATTCTCAAAAGTTTCATAAAGAATTTTGATATTCTTATAATCCGTGACATTATAAGTACCATTTTGAATTAATGGTGTATATTCAAACTCTATATTACTGTCACTAAAATTATTCTCATCATATAACTCACTTAAGACATTTTTATCTCCTGTAGCTATACCTCTAATAAAATACTCAAAGTTAGCGGTAAAATGATTTAACGCTTCTGAAGTGATTAACTTTAATCTTGTTTTCAATCAGCCCCACTCTCCTCAACTTTTTTTAATACATTAATAGCTCCTTGAATTGGATCTTTTAATAGTTTTTGAGCAATCTCCAATGGCGTTTCATCAAATAAATTCAAATCAATTCCTATACTTTCTAAGGAATGCTTAAGTGAAATGTACCATCGAGTATCTTCATATGCATGTCGATCAATTTTGATTCTATTTAATACTTCTACTAATCCGGGTACAATTACAACCGAGATGAGTATATTGTTAAATACTGTTTTAGAAAAGGTTGCATATTGCTCATATTGATTTTTAGGCAGAGCTATAACAATCTTGTCTGAAGAAGAATCCACAGTCATTAATTTATTTTCATAACTCAGTACAACATTTATTATTGATGAGAGCTTTTCAATAGACTGTTCACTTTCAAATAAGTCTATTGTAT
>NZ_JBHTBS010000064.1:0-799 GCF_042664875.1 Haloferula chungangensis
ACATCCTGCGTCTCTTCAATGAAAGCCTGCAGCGCTGGCTGCAATGGTGAATACCATAAGCCGTCGTAAATCATCTTGGACATTTGCTGTTCCACATTGACTTTATATTGAGAAACTTCTCTCGTTAATGTTAGGAATTCAAGTTCTTTATGAGCGTTAATCAAAATCATCGCTGCAGGGTTTTCATAAACTTCTCTTGATTTGATGCCAACTAGACGATTTTCCGTATGATCAATACGGCCGACTCCATGCAACCCGCCTAAATCATTTATTTTCTCAATCTGATCGATCGTTTCATTTCCGGATAAATAAATTATATGAATGTCTTTAACAAAACGCCAAACGCATAACGAACTAAAGTTAACTTTAAGTTAACTTTTGTTAATGAATTTTAAGCGATAATGTCATATAATTTATATATAACTAAAAGTTATGGTAGATATACGAAGTGAACGCTCAGTGACAGAAAGGAAAATACATGCATATCGAACTTACAAACCATTGTATTTACATAGAGCCAATTATGGATGTAAAGTACACATCACGTGCAGTATTTACGAACCAAGTGGCATATAGTACAAAAACAACGACAAAATGGGTCGATGATACCTTGAAAAGATATTACGCGACCAATATAGAGGCAAGAAAATATCATGCAAAAATACACTTCAACGTCCACAGGCTTACTCCCATTATCTTTACTACAAATAATGGATTTTTATTATTTCCACTTCCTGAAAAACAGTTTAAATTAAATAACTACTGGATTAATTTAAGTAAATGCTACGCATTTAAAGAG
>NZ_JBHTBS010000065.1:0-787 GCF_042664875.1 Haloferula chungangensis
ACTGGATCAAACCGCCATTTCTCATCCCGGTCTCCAGCGCAACGGAAAGGCGCGGAAGAACTCATCCATTACGATGAAAATAGTAGAACTTTTGCCGTTGACAACCAGGCAGCCATAGCAACGTCGATGGTGAGGCGATCCCGGTAACCGAACCGGAAAGGCTACGGACATCCAAGCAGCTTCCGATGGTGGCGGCAAGCATGCAACAAAACCGCTGATAGGGGTCGTCCTCGACTGCCTTGTTCGGCATTTGTTGTCCACATATTTAACGTTCTTCATCCCCCAGATTCACAGAAAACACCTCCGAGATATCGTCGGCGCTAACCACTCCATCAGGTCCGCGACTCGTCAGCGTGAACTGGGGAGGATCGGTATCCTTGTTGGCACTGTAGCCGTAGGTCGACAGCCACGGATCACGCATCTGCCTCGTCATGACTTGCGTCCAACGGGCATCCTCATCGAAATTCTCGGGACGTTCGACTAATGCAGCGAGTCCTTGCTCGGTTGATGGGATCTCGCCTGCCTCCCTGGCGTAGGTGTTCACGGCCGCGGCGAGCACCTTGAAGGCACGCTCCGGTGACAACTCCCTGTTGACGGTGTCATTGGAGTCGCAAGCGCTGAGAAGCACAAACACTTGGATAAGCATCAACTCGCGAGTCATTTTCTGCCGAACGTCTGAGGCATGGCGCGACGCCCGAACAAAGGCGGCGCTTCGTGCCAGATTGAAGGGATTGAATCACCAAAACGGGAACGTAACAAGGCCGCGGTTAGGCGTCGCCATCGCTGG
>NZ_JBHTBS010000066.1:0-777 GCF_042664875.1 Haloferula chungangensis
CGCATGATGCTCACTCCGGTCAGCAAAGCTCCGAGAGCTTGGAAACCTCGATAAGCTCGACCAATCTTCGACTCGGTCTGCTGCCACACCCTCAAAACCCAGAGGCTCTACATTCCACGAGAACGTCAGAGAACAGGCGATCCCGACCCTCATGGCGGGGCTCCGATTCACGTTGAATGAGCAAATCATCAAAGCGGAAATCTGACAAGGCCGCTGAGAGGGGTCGCCTGATTCGGCTTGTTCGGCATTTGGTTTATTGGCGACTATCGCCGAAGAAACAGGACGAGAAAAAAAAGCGCAGGTCCCGCAGTGATACCGAACCATCCAAGAATCCTCAGAATACTGGGGTGAGAAGGCTCGCGGACGTAGAAGTCGCGCCCTGGGGCTGGACCCTTGAAGTTCTGCATCGCTCCAGGGAACCAGATACAAGCGAGTGGAAGGAATGATCCGATCGAGAAGCGTATCGCCAAAGGCAACCCATGGGAAAAATATGCAAGAATAGACCAGACCGCCACCACGATGAGGGACGCCATTCGTTCTCTTCGCTTTGAGTGATCTACTGCATATTCTCCGTCATCCATCGATTGTAGTGCGAAGTCTTAGTTTTCAGCCGAACAGTTTTATTCTCATCACCTCAGATCTTGATATCTGGGGTGACATTGCGGGAGGGTAGGGCCGTGAAGCCCCGTAGTTCAAGGATTTCTTTCACGCGAGGTGCTGATATCGGGTGGGGTCTTGCTGGGGCGACTTGGGCGAGATGAGGTGCTTGATATCATC
>NZ_JBHTBS010000067.1:0-767 GCF_042664875.1 Haloferula chungangensis
AATTCAGCAAAAAAGAAAGTCGAACAAGGCGAATCAGGGCGACCCCTATAAGCGGTTTTGTTACATCATCTTTCATTACTACTATCACCTTAGTGCTTCGAGATCGCCGCCTTTCGTCGCCAGGGTCACCTGTTCTTTGACGTTGGGCAGCAAAATGAAGAACCCGATCGTCATCTCTATACTGGTGGTCGGGCTACTTGTTGGTGGCGGCTATCTCCTGACGAGACCGACACCTTTGGCTGAGATTCCACAGTCGGAGCGATGCGCGGAGATGTGCGATCGCCGGGACAGCGGATCGATTCGCAACCTTGAGGGTAAGACCAAGCAGGAGATTCGCCGGATTCTTGGGGACCCGCAGAACCACGACGATGAAGGTGAGGTCTGGATTTGGCTCTTCCAGTGGGATGACTACAAGGCGAGAGGACTTCCCACCGATTGGAGGACGATGGCTTCCAACTCACCTGGGGACGGGCTTTGGATCGGATTCGATTCGAGTGATCGAGCGTCGACCTTTCTCTATTCCCTATCGGCTGCCGATCCACCTGCTGGCAGGCATTAGCCGAAGAACAACCAAGCCCAACAAGGCACTGGAGGACGACCCCTGTCAGCGGCTTTGTTGAATTCTTGCCGCCAGCTTCGGGGTAAGCGCCCAACAGAACCCCTCTATTCAAGCGGGGCATAAGTGCCATAGACTGGAGATCTATGGCATCTACGTCTGAAACCACCGCTACTTCCACTATCATCAAAAGCGACCGTATCGGCCGGAC
>NZ_JBHTBS010000068.1:0-761 GCF_042664875.1 Haloferula chungangensis
ACTTCATAGTCGATAAAACCTTCTCAGCACCCTCTATGTCGCATTTACTAGGATTAAAATCAAATCGTATAGGTTTTACGTTGTGTTCATCAGTCCACTGAAGGAACGAACCATCTTCACAATGAAATGATTTTCGATAAGGAAAAGCACTAGGTGTAACTTTTTCGATATACGAAAACGAATAATTATTTACTCTGTTTGCAAACTTTCCAGAATCTTCACCAACAACAACTAAATTATCAATCAAAACATTTTCAACGAGCAATATTTTTCCCCCTAAAAGGTAAAAGGTTTTTACCCATAACCCGGTGTTACAGAGACCGGGTAAATTTTAACGATTTTTTCAGCTTGTCCCACCGTTCCCAGTCGGCATTGACATGGAACCTTTGCCCCCTAGTAACCCCAATCCTTAGAAGGCAAGGAAAAGCACCTTACCTTCCACCGCTGCGCTAGGATATACTAGGGGACTTTTCCACGTAAATGCACCGCTGCGCTCTCCTTTTCACTGGCATGACTTCACTACCTCAATATCTTTCCATACAGCGTAAAACTCTAAGTATTTAAGGTGTCTCTCTAATCCATCCATTGTCGAAAACTCTTTTTTGAACTCCCTGGTTGGCAACTTAGTAAGAACCTCATATCCCCCACTCACGTTTTCTTGAATATCAACCTCTATCATTTAAATTAACCCCCTGTCTCTCCAACTCACTCACTATTTTCGGCAAGTTCTGAACTACTTCCTTTTCTTTGATATAATTCTC
>NZ_JBHTBS010000069.1:0-760 GCF_042664875.1 Haloferula chungangensis
GCTTCACGGAGAGCAAACTCGGTGACACGCTCAGCCCGCGGGTGCGGCCCTGGGCGCTGGCGGTGGCGGACTTCAACGGCGATGCGAAGGCGGACATTGTGGTGGGCGACATGGAAAACGGCAGGCGGGCCGCGCTCTGGCTGGGCAATGGGGATGGCAGCTTTGGCGCTCCTTCCTTCACGGAGTTGGGCGGCAGCTACGATCCCGCAGGCTTCGCGGCGGCAGACTTCGATGGTGATGGGAATGTCGATCTGGCGACCGTCATGCACTACAGCAGCAATGAGTTCGCCGTGCTGCCGGGCAATGGTGACGGCACCTTCGGTCCGCGCGTGGTGACCGCGCTGGGCTACGGCGCCTACTACAATCATTTCCTCAAGACCACCGATGTGAATGATGATGGAGCGCCCGACCTCCTGCTGGGCAGCAATGATCATTTCACCATCGCGACGAATCGTCATGACGGCACGTTCGACTTCAACTCGACGCGCCGGAATTTCGGTCGAGTCACGGGGTTCAGCGCCGGCGATCTGGATGGCGATGGGATCATCGACCTGCTGGCCGCCGCCTATGATGCGGGCACCCTGTATGTCTTCAGAGGCCTGCCCACCGCGTTGCTCGCTGCTGACGACAGCAGCCATGGCGTGCTTCACGGCTATGGGCGCGGCTACCTCACTGACAGCAACGACCGTGATAACTGGTCGTTTACCGCCAAGCGCGGGCAGCTGCTGAGTGTGGCGGTGGACAACTCCGCCTTCAGTGG
>NZ_JBHTBS010000070.1:0-747 GCF_042664875.1 Haloferula chungangensis
AACGTTTGATGTGGACGCGCGCCCCGATGGCGGCGGTTTCGAGTCAAGGAAAGCAGACCGAAGCACGCTCGGCAATCTCCAACACAGCCGCTGATTGGCGTCGCTGTCTCACGACTTGTTATGCTCTTGTGGAGTCTGGATGGCTAGAATGTGATCCGGATGGAAGCAGAGTTCGTCACCGCTCGAAATCTCCTTGTGAAACTGGGGGTCGTTGTCCAGCACTCCGATCCAATGCTCATCCATCCGCTCCTTGGCGATGACCCACATCCTCTCGCAGTCATAGTCGGCAGGCTCCTGTCCCTCTGGGATAAATGAGAACGCAAGCTTCACAACGTCGCCTGTCGTGATTCCAAGCCGCTGATCCTCCGACGGAATGGAGAACGATGCGGGAAAGGTCTTCGACAGCTCGACTGCGTTATCAAGGTAGTAGCCGTGCTTCACGAAACATGGATAAGGATGATTCAGTGATCGGCTCCAAGCATCGGTTGGACTAGTTCGCAGTGCTCGCCATCCATCAGGTAAATCGTGAAGTTCACCGATCGAAGGGTCTCTACGATATACCTCCTCGAGGGCAACGATCGCGGGTTCGCCTTCTTCCGCCGCGTGAAACTGCCACGCTCCATCGTCGTAGTCGTGGTAAACCTCCAAGATCGGCGACCCATCCAAGACTGCGTGTGTCGTGAAGCAAGCGACATTGCGGGGCACTTCAAACGGCCAGTCGTCGGTCATGATTTCTTGGCATAACGT
>NZ_JBHTBS010000071.1:0-747 GCF_042664875.1 Haloferula chungangensis
GTACAGAAGTGAAGGAAGTCTCGTTAACCCGCTAAGCGTCGAAGCTCAAATACGCGGGTGAGATGAGATCACGGCAGTCGCTTCATAATGAAAGGGTGGTTGGGAAACGTTAGTACAAGAGGGTTTTTTGCTTCTCATGTCTTAGTTCCGTCCCTTAATATTAGTTAGGTGGTTTTAGGAATGGGCGAGACTCCTGTGGGAAAAGAGTGATTGGTGAGATCCCGGAAGGCGGCAGCCTGAGGAAGCTCACTGCGCTCCCACGGAAAGCGAGTGATTTCCCGGAGCTCTAAACGCTGTCACTCATAACGGAAACAGCCCGAATATCTCGAATCTGAGTCTTCCACTAAAGGGAGCTTATATGAATATCAACACGGAAATTTTACAGAGTCTTTCATGCTAAATTTTTCGTACCATGACATATGACAATATAAAAGTCTGGATTGAATTAAAGAAAGATTATAAAAAAGCTGCCTTCTCCGAATTGAGAAGGCAGCTATACATAATTAAGCTTTTGTTTTATAGGACGTGTTGTGTGACTGCAGAGTATCGTCTGTTCCAAATAAGAAGTGTTTTTACTCAATTATGGCTTTAGGACTATTAGGAATTCTAATTGTTTTATGGTCCCTTCCTTCCCCAGTTCAAGCGCATGAATCAAATGAATATAGTGTGGATGCAGCAGGTGGTTTGAACGTAAGGAGCGCTCCTGACATCCAATCTACTATTATCGGTTCACTCTCTGACGGCTCT
>NZ_JBHTBS010000072.1:0-740 GCF_042664875.1 Haloferula chungangensis
CTCTAGAGATAACAAAAGTTTTAAACAAAGATTTAAAACGACATAACTTAGCTGCGCTTTCTAGATACTATAACGTTGAATTGGTCAGTCACCATAGAGCTATCTATGACGCAGAAGCGACGGGTTACATCTTTATTAAAATGCTTCAACAGTTAAAAGAAGTGGGTATTAAGAAACATAGTGAACTGAACACTTTAGCAAGAGAAGATGCATATAAACTTGGGCTACCAGATCACGCAATAATTCTAGTTAAGACTCAAGAAGGATTGAAAAACTTATTCAAGATTGTCTCAGATTCTCTGACAAATAGTTTTTATCAAGTACCACGTGTGCGAAGAAGTGTATTAGAAGCGCATCGCGAAGGGTTGTTAATCGGTAGTGCATGTGACAACGGCGAAGTTTTCAGTGCAATGTTACAAAAATCCTATGAAGCCGCACGTGATGTTGCACACTTCTATGATTATTTAGAGATATTCCCAAAATCGTTATACAATAACCTTTTCGCACGTGAGATGATAAAAGATGATGACATGTATGAAGAAATTGTGCACAACATGATTGCACTAGGAAAAGAGTTGGGTATTCCGGTAGTAGCGACAGGTAACGTACACTACCTTGATCCTAAAGATAAACTTAGAAGAGAGATTATTATTAAAGGTAACCCAGGGAACCCGCTTTCACGTTCGGTTCTTCCAGACGCACATTTTAGAACGACGACTGAAATGTTGAAAGACTTTGAT
>NZ_JBHTBS010000073.1:0-717 GCF_042664875.1 Haloferula chungangensis
TGCGCCTGCCCACGACCTCCACGCTGACTCCGACCGTGACCTTGTTCAAGACCGGCACCGTGGAAGTCTCCAGCCAGGCCGGCACGAGCTTCAGCCACGACCTTGGGTCGGGTGATGAATCGACCTATTACCTGCGAGTGACGGGCGACACTGCCAGCCGCGGCCTGCTAGCCGAGTATTTCCTCGATATCGGTCTGATCGACACCGTCCCGCCCGCGATCGTTTCCGACACGCTGCCAACGGAAGCCGCCGAGGCGAACTTCTTCGGTTCCTCATTCTCACTGGATTTCAGCGAAGACATGCTCTCGGCGACCGTGAGGGATGCCGCGAACTACGAGTTGGTATCGGCGGGTGAGGACGGTCTCTTCGACACGGCTGACGATGAAAGCTACACCGTCGTGCCCGGTAACTACAGCTCCGGACTGAGGAATTCCTATGGACTGCCGGACGGACCGATGCAGCCGGGCGACTACCGTTTCACGGTCTCAAGCGCCCTGCGTGACAAGCTTGATAACGCGATGGCCGCTCCATACGTGCGCACTTGGACGATCGTCAATGTGCCCGGTTATGCGTTGGAAGATCGGGACAACGAAACCTTTGCCACGGCGGATCGATTGTCGCTCGCGGTGCAGGATGGGGTGACTTCGGGCTCGTTCATCGGCGTCGATCCGGCAGTGGCGGTGAGTTCGAATCCCTTCGATGTGGAAACGGCCGATC
>NZ_JBHTBS010000074.1:0-714 GCF_042664875.1 Haloferula chungangensis
AGAACAAGGCGCTCGAGGGCGACCCCTTTCAGCGGCTTTGTTGAGTTCTTGCCGCCAGCTTCGAAAGCTGCTTGGATCCCCGCAGCCTTCCCGGTGAGCTCACCGGGATCGCCTCAGCTCAAACGTTCTGCTGAATATTCCATGCGCAATGTGATCCCCATTCTTGTTTCCGCTATCGTGATGCTGATTCCGTTGGCACTAATCGGCCTGGCCGTTGGGTGGATATGGGCACATGCGCTAGATGGCCAGATGTCCACATTCTTGAAGTGGGGCGCAATCGGGGGCATCGGCTATGGGTTTCTTCACGGGTGGCTCATGGCGTTTATGACGAAGGGCATGACAGATGAAGAGGTCGAGCCACAGAGGGGCGGAATGGCATGCATGGGCATGGTTATCCCCGGACTTGCCGTTCTGACAGGTATCGGAGTCATCGTTTTCAAGTGGCTATTCTAATAGAACCGACAAGCAGAACAAGCCAGCGATGGCGACGCCTAACCGCGGCCTTGTCGAAAAGTGATGTGGGTGATTCAATGCTTCCAATCTGGCACGGAGCGCCGCCTTGGTTTTGGCGTCGCGCCATGCCTATGACGTTCGGTGCAGAAATGAAGAGTTCCCGCTCGATTGCCGCAGGCGACTTTCAGCTCTCACTTGAGGCGGGAGTCGTTGATCGCGACGAGGTCATCCGCTGGGCTGACGCGATTCTCACGGAGTCGG
>NZ_JBHTBS010000075.1:0-705 GCF_042664875.1 Haloferula chungangensis
GTAAAACAACGACCGCAGGTAAACTCGCGTTACTTTTACGTAAATCTCACAATAAAAAACCAATGTTAATCGCAGGCGATATCTATCGTCCAGCAGCAATCGATCAGCTGGAAACAATCGGTAAACAACTCGATATCCCCGTATATTCTATGGGAGATAAAGAAAAGGTAGAAACAATTGTTGAAAACGGTTTGAAATATGCCCGTGAAAATCATTTAGACACAGTGATCATTGATACAGCAGGTCGACTGCACATCGATGAAGACCTTATGAACGAATTAAAGAACGTTAAAGAACAACTGCATAGTGCTGGGTTTAAACTGACGCCTCAACGTGAAGTGACATTAAAAATTCTTTTAGAGAATAAAAACAGTCATCTCAGTGCAGAGGATGTTTTTCTTCGTGTTAAGGAAGAATATCCTGAGATTGGACTTGCTACCGTTTATCGCACACTTGAACTTCTATCTGATCTTCAAATTTTAGAGAAGATGAACTTTGGAGATGGCGTATCAAGATACGACTTCAGAAAGACTGGTACAAAACACTTTAATCACCATTTAATCTGTGTGAAATGCGGTAAAGTACAAGAAGTTGAAGACGATCTTCTCAGTGATGTTGAAAAAATCATCGAACACGAATATGGATTTATGATTATGGATCATAGGCTTACGTTCCATGGTGTATGCAGAGAATGTCAGCTGAAAG
>NZ_JBHTBS010000076.1:0-693 GCF_042664875.1 Haloferula chungangensis
GTTATGATAAAAACTTGATATTGAGCGGTTTATCCCTATAAACAAACGCTCACCAAAAAACGAACATGGATAAAGAAGACGCACCTTCTTGCAAAAAGGGTTCATTTCTAGCTTACTTTCATAGAAATGAAAAGCCTATTGGATAGTTAGTTTTTCTAAAACAACCGGTTTAATTATTCTGCAAACGTTGGTACAAGAGAGTTTCTTCTTCTCATTTCATAGTTCCGTCCCGTAATATAAGTTAGGGGTTTTAGGAATGTGCGAGGCTCCTACCTTTGAAAGCGGAAGCACTTCGTTCAGCGGCGTATGGACTGGACTGAGATGGCGGAGATAAAAATAATTCAAAGAACAGTATAAGGGGGTTCGTTCATCTCCTATCGATTGGTGTGGTTGGGAAGCTGCGAGACTCCCGTGGGAGAAGGATGTAGGCGAGATCCCACAGGGCTGAAAAGCCCGAGGAAGCTCGCCACTTCCCCCACAGGAAAGCGAGTAGCTTCCCAACAACCCCTAACTCTTAATAGGGCAACGAACCCTGAATATCTCGATAGCAATTCTTCAGCTATCCTGCCATATTGTTGAATAACTCACTTATCAATATCAACCACCACCTTTAGCCATTATAAAAGAAAAGTGTGATTTAACGGTCGAATTCACTTGTATGTGAATCAAATTACACCTGAGAAAACTAAATAG
>NZ_JBHTBS010000077.1:0-677 GCF_042664875.1 Haloferula chungangensis
GTGGGGTTTTGTGCATTCTATGATAGAGCTTCTAAATTTGTTAATTACATTATATCACGTAATTAGCTATTCCTAAAGCGATGAATACTCTCTTTTATATCTTGAGTTTGTTCAGGACTTTGATTACTGTTTTTAATTTTACTAGTTTTTTCTTGAAACCACTTAGGCTCAATTGCTTTGCGATTAGGCTTTTTAAATCTAGATTTTTTAATATATTTATCTTCTTGCCATTTTTCTGTACTCTCAGGTTTAAACGTGAATTCATAACCTATAACAGGAGTACCGCGCTTATTTGACTTTATTTTTTTAACTTTTAAATTTAAGAAATAAGGTTGCAGATCTCTAATACCATTTTCAACAATACGTGTTGTAATCATTCCTGTAGAATATGATTTCGGGATGTTCATCAGCGTTTTAAATTCTTCAACATTAAATTCTCTCTTTCCAACTGTTTTATACTGCTTTAATAATCTAAACAGAGTTTTTGAATAAGTTGATTTAACCTCTAAAAATTCATCGAGCATAAACTGTGTCCAATTTCCTTCGTTCCACTCATTTAAAATATATTCAAAGCGTTTATTTACATCAACTTCTAAAGACATATCAGACAGATCATCGCTCCAAGTCGCCTCAAAATAAGTAAATAAAGGAAGTCGGATCGTAGCCATGTCGTTCTG
>NZ_JBHTBS010000078.1:0-669 GCF_042664875.1 Haloferula chungangensis
CGAAGATCTCCCCGCCCCCAAGACCGCCCAACGAGAACAAGGCGCTCGAGGACGACCCCTTTCAGCGGCTTTGTTGTGTTCTTGCCGCCAGCTTCGAAAGCTGCTTGGATCCCCGCAGCCTTCCCGGTGAGCTCACCGGGATCGCCTCAGCTCAAACGTTCGGTAAAAAATGAAGACGCGTGATCCAGCGGAGTATTCCTCTATCAGATCTTTAGGTGTGAGTAGCCTTTTCGTTGTCGCAATCTGTACCCTTCTACTCGCGGCTGGTTCCACAATCACATTTGCACCAACCGTGAACGCATATGCGGCGAAGACCGTTGTGATTATTTCGGCGATTTTGATTTTTGCAGGAGTCCTTGCGACCCGCTCTTTCACCATTGCATACCAATGCAAGCGAGGTATGGCGCAGACGTTTGATCGGCCTTGCCCAGAATGGATTACCGTAACGTTGCTTCTAACGCTTGCAGCTGCCGTCCTCTGGCCAGAATAAAACAAAGAACCGAACAAGACGCGCCTGACCGACCCCTTTAAGCGGCCTTGTTACATTCCGTTCTAGGTGGTACAAGGACCTTGATGAATCGCGCTGGCCGCCATGGTGGTCGGGTCGGCAGCGCTTCGACGTTCTCGTGGAATGTAGAGCCTCTGGGTTTTGAGGGTGTGGCAGCAGAC
>NZ_JBHTBS010000079.1:0-662 GCF_042664875.1 Haloferula chungangensis
GAAACCTTTGCCACGGCGGATCGATTGTCGCTCGCGGTGCAGGATGGGGTGACTTCGGGCTCGTTCATCGGCGTCGATCCGGCAGTGGCGGTGAGTTCGAATCCCTTCGATGTGGAAACGGCCGATCTGGATGGCGATGGAAATCTCGATGCGATCGTGACCCAGCTTGGCACGTCGGATTCGATCACGCTGCTTCCAGGAAATGGCGACATGACGTTCGGCACCGCCATCGAGATCACCGGCATCGGCAACGAGCCGTACGATGCGGTGGTCGAGGATTTCAATGGCGACGACCTGCCGGACATTGCGGTGGCCGTGGGCGGCGCGGACAAGGTGGTGGTCCTGCTCAACACCTCCAGCTCCGGCGCGATTTCCTTCGCCACGCCGGCGGAGGTGACAGTCGGAGATGAGCCCTATGAGATGGCGGCGGCGGATTTCAATGGCGATGGCTTTTTGGATCTCGTGGTGACCAACCGTGGCACCCATGCCACGAATGGCCGCCATGTCTCGGTGCTGACCAACGATCAGTCGGGCGGCTTCACGGAGAGCAAACTCGGTGACACGCTCAGCCCGCGGGTGCGGCCCTGGGCGCTGGCGGTGGCGGACTTCAACGGCGATGCGAAGGCGGACATTGTGGTGGGCGACATGGAAAACGGCAGGCG
>NZ_JBHTBS010000080.1:0-661 GCF_042664875.1 Haloferula chungangensis
CAAGATGGTACAATCTTCATTGGTGCAGTAGATCAAGAAATGATCTCAAAAGCACGTAAAATTATTGAAGACATCACACGAGAAGCTGTTGTTGGTGAAGTGTACATGGGCACAGTTAAACGCGTTGAAAAGTTCGGTGCATTCGTAGAATTACCTGGAGGAAAAAGTGGACTCGTTCATATTAGTGAGGTAGCAAATAAATTTGTCGAAGACATAAATGAACACCTTAAGGTCAATGACGAAGTCGAAGTTAAAGTGCTCTCAGTTGGAGATGACGGAAAAATTTCACTTTCTATCAAGCAAGCACAAAAACCTAAAAGAGAACGCAGAGAGAAGAGAGAACAATCTCCTGAAGACTTCGAGAAAAAATTATCAATGTTCTTAAAAGACAGCGAAGAACGCATGTCTACAATAAAAAGACAAGCTGAGTCACGTCGTGGTGGCAAAGGGCGTTAATAATTCTAAAGAGGCGAGAATACACTTCTGGCCTTTTTCTTGTTTAGAGGTGTAATAACGTGAAATTAAACGTGCGCTGGGCAAAAACAGATCATATCGCAATCGCCTTGTCGGGCGGTGTGGATTCAAGTGTGCTTTATCACATGCTTTCGACCAGTTACAAAGATACGTATCAGTCGCTTACTATATTCCACGTGAACCACGG
>NZ_JBHTBS010000081.1:0-658 GCF_042664875.1 Haloferula chungangensis
GTCGTAATATAAAGAGGATATAGGCGCATGAGCGCAAAAAGATGGAAGATACCAATGATTATAAATGCAATGATATATAAGATGATGAACCATACTTTCATAACCCTGGACTCCCTTTTTGTATAGTCAATTCATAGATATTCTATTCAAAAAGGACGAGATTATGAGCGCGCAATTGATAAATTATCTATTCGGAACTCGATGAATACATTGGTCTTATAAAGACCTAACTAATTACAACAGAACTCATGAAATCTCCGATAATCAGTGCAAAGACTGTAAGTTATAAGTAGATGAGTATTCAACGCTTTATAACTTTTAATTCACGATGATACAATAACTAAACGAATACATTGTTTGAAATAGACGGAATTTTAATATTAGAGCACATCAATCATATGAATATTTCGCTTATAAAATTGGAAGATAAACAGTTGTTGAATGAAATGATAGACATATTCAAATTATATAATTATGTTCATCTGGCACCAAACTTTAATCGTGTAAAAATAAAAGCCTGATTTCAGGCTTTTATTTTTTGTATGAAATTATGAACGTTTCAAATAAACGATTAGTCGTGTCTTCTTAAATATACTCCTGTTGCCATTGGTACCAAGAATAAAATGATACGTTGTACTTTTAAAACCTCGATGACACC
>NZ_JBHTBS010000082.1:0-656 GCF_042664875.1 Haloferula chungangensis
AAGGATCTGCCAAACCCAACGCTTGCTTAAAAAGTGCCTCAACTGACATCCCCAGAAGCATAGAACGCAGCGACCGATACGGGAACATTCAAATCAGCCTACCCACCTCAGATCCGGTAGAGCCAAAGTTTTCTTGGAATCGGAAGAAGCCGACAATGGCAAGGCTAACCCGTTTTCATCAAAAGGGTTTTCTGTTTATCGCATGGAACTTCGCAATAAGGGCAAGCTTCTTGCGAAGGAGACTGCATTATTTGAGGATTTTCAGAAGCCCTCCAAGGTAAAAGGAGTGGAGAAATGCGCGCTGCTCGTAGTTGATGAAGATCTAAAGCTGGGCCGGTTGGTTGAAATTTTAAAGACCATAGAACCCTACTGCAATGAGAGGTTCCTGCTGGTCGACAAGAAGCAGGAAGAATAGAATAGGGGTCAGTCAAAACTAATTGACATTTGCTACGTAGGAAATGGGAAATGGTAGGAATAGGGGTCAGGCAAGAATGGTGCGTGATTAAGCCTGTTTTCGACCTCCTTCCTTGGGAAACTGGGGTCAGGCGACAAATCTTGACAAAAAAGACTCCTGTTAGAGCTAATTTGAAAGGGGTCGGTGCGTGAATGGTGGTGTTGATCCGAGGGGTCTTGCCATGGGGGAAGCCCATAGGTGC
>NZ_JBHTBS010000083.1:0-632 GCF_042664875.1 Haloferula chungangensis
GTGTTATACGTTCCAGATAAAAGTATGATTAAACCTGTCGCAGTACATACAAATAATGTGTCAATATATACTGAGAATGACTGTACAAGTCCTTGCTTCGCAGGGTGAGAAACCTCAGCTGCTGCAGCTGCGTGAGGACCAGTCCCTTGACCTGCTTCGTTTGAATACAGCCCACGTTTTACACCAATTTCAATCATTGCACCTAATATACCACCAAATGATGCTTCTAAGTTAAATGCAGATTTAAAGATTAAAACAAATAGATCTGGCACTTCTTTAATATTCATAACAATCACTACAATCGCCATGATTATGTATAATATTGCCATAAATGGTACGATTGCCGTCGCTACTTTTGCGATAGATTTAAGGCCACCAAATACAATTAACGCTAATAGGATTGCAAGAACTACACCAACTACCCAATATGGTATGCCCCATGCGTTATGGAAGCCTGAAGCAATCGCGTTGGATTGTACTCCTGGTAATAGTAAACCCATTGAAATAATTGTGATAATTGCGAACGCGATACCTAAAACTTTACCAATACCGCCCTTGATACCATATTCCATATAGTATGCAGGTCCCCCACGGTACTCTCCACGTTCTTCGCGCTTGTAAATCTGACCGAG
>NZ_JBHTBS010000084.1:0-621 GCF_042664875.1 Haloferula chungangensis
TTGAGTATATCGATGCAATCTGTGATGATTTTACGGAGTTCTTTGGTGATCGTTACTATGGTCACGATAAAGCAATCGTTGGAGGTATCGCATCATTTAATGGACAACCTGTCACGGTAATTGGACATCAACGCGGTATGAGCACAAAAGAGAACATTGAGAGAAACTTTGGTATGCCACACCCAGAGGGTTATAGAAAGGCCCTTCGTCTCATGAAGCAAGCAGAGAAGTTCAATCGTCCAATCATTTGTTTTATAGATACTAAGGGCGCTTACCCTGGTAAAGAAGCAGAAGAGCGTGGACAAAGTGAAGCAATTGCTAAGAATTTAGTCGATATGGCTGGATTATCTGTACCAATTATTTCAATTGTAATTGGAGAAGGTGGATCTGGGGGTGCGCTCGCACTTGGTGTTTGTGACAAACTATACATGTTAGAAAACTCGACATACTCTGTAATCTCACCTGAAGGTGCTGCGAGTATTCTATTTAAAGACGGCTCTTTAAAGGAAATTGCAGCAGAATCATTAAAAATTACGGGTCAAGACTTATATGACTTAGAAATTGCGGATGGATTAATCAAAGAACCACTTGGTGGCGCACATCACGATAAGCCATTTGTGT
>NZ_JBHTBS010000085.1:0-616 GCF_042664875.1 Haloferula chungangensis
AACGTCAGAGCACACACACCGCCTGATGGCAGCCGCGCGTTGACTGTGGGTTGAGGGTTGTAATCACGGGAAAAATTCGACTCGGAGCGGGTCAGGCGGTTGTCGTGCTGCGGCTTGTTAGCTTTGTTGGTTTTCGGGCAACGAGGGATCGAGACTCCAGAACGATTCGTGCAAACCATTGATCGCCGTGGCGGTCGGCTGGTCTTCTGCGTCGAGTTCATGCAATCCCCATCGAACATACTCCTCTCCCGTATCAGGATTCGAGTTCTGCGGAACAGAGGTGTAATCCTCCAGGAGATAGCAAACCTCTCGAAGCGATTCGGCCTGCTTGAATCGAACAAGATCCGTTATCGCCTCACTGCTTACTCCGGCATCGAGCATCTGTTGGAGAGCCTTCCCGTGCGGGGAATCAGCCGAATGCTTCAGTTCATAGTCGATCCAGTTCGTCGTCCCCGCGCGGGTGACGCAGTCCCACATCGCGCGAATCACCAAGAATCGCCCAAGTTGAGGAATGCCTTCGATCACTTGGGAACTTGCCCAAGATTCGGGATCGCTCACGCCCAGCTTGCGGAATACTTCGGTGAGTTCGTCTTGGTTCATTTTCTGAAGCTAACGT
>NZ_JBHTBS010000086.1:0-602 GCF_042664875.1 Haloferula chungangensis
CAACGTCGAAGGCATGGCGCGACGCCCGAACAATGGCGGCGCTCCGTGTCAGATTGAAGGGATTGAATCATGAGAAAGGAAATTCAACAAGGCCGCTGTTAGGCGTCGCCATCGCCGCCTTGTTCGGTTTTGGATTGTGCGAATCGTGAGAGTTCTTCGAGCAGTTGGCGGCGAACCTCCTCGATCGATCCGAACTGTCCGTCTGCGGCAAGAAGGTAGTCGTCCTCAAGTCCCACGATAAATCCAAGGTCATCGGGGAGTGTGTAGTCGTGGCGGATCCAGAGGCGCTCAAGAAAGCGTGTGAACTCTGGTAAACGCTCTGGCGCCCTCAGTAACGCACCGTGCATCCTACCAAGCATTCGGCGGAATCCATGCCAGTTTGTGTCCGTGCCAGCGATCTTCGCTAAAATGGCCTCGAGATCCTTGTCGCTCTTGCCCGATGCGAGGCTGATCTCCGCCAGATCATCGTCATACTCCGACTCCGTGAGAATCGCGTCAGCCCAGCGGATGACCTCGTCGCGATCAACGACTCCCGCCTCAAGTGAGAGCTGAAAGTCGCCTGCGGCAATCGAGCGGGAACTCTTCATTTCTGCACCGAACGT
>NZ_JBHTBS010000087.1:0-602 GCF_042664875.1 Haloferula chungangensis
TTTTTGAATATCCACCAGTTACGTCTTTTAATTCGAGTATCATAGCTTCCACATCTTTCAAAATAATCATGTATAATGTATTTTAAATATATCACATCAAACGAAAGAGGTATAACAATGAGTGAAAAATCAATATTTGAAATGATCATCAACAGAGACATTCCGGCAAACATTCTTTACGAGGATGACGATGTTATCGCATTTTTAGACGCATTTCCTGTGGCTAAAGGACACACGCTAGTCGTTCCTAAAGTTAAAGTAGAAAACATTTACGAACTTTCACCAGAATCTGGTGCAAAAGTTATGGAAGCTATATCTAAAGTTGCGCGGGCACTGCGCATAACTTACCAACCAGAAGGTTTAAACGTACTTCAAAATAACGGTGCTTTTGCCTCACAATCAGTATTCCATATCCACTTTCACCTAATACCCCGTTACAAAGACGAGCATGATGGTTTTGGATTTAAATGGGATGAATTACCAGCTTTAACGGATGATGAAAAAGCTAAGGTTGCAGAAGAAATTAAAAGTAATTTTGATGCTTAATTTTCTCACTTTAGGGTAAACATTTAATGAGGATGTGAACACTTATGAAATTTAAG
>NZ_JBHTBS010000088.1:0-598 GCF_042664875.1 Haloferula chungangensis
GTCTAGTCCAACATCATTCATTGCTTTTCTCATATTATCCAGCCATGCATCCCTTGATTTCTCCGTAATTTTAAACGGCATATGCCTAGCACGCATCATCGGATGACCAAACGTTTCATTGTAAAGGTTTGGTCCGCCTAAAAACTGTGTCTGAAATAATTTTTGTTTATATGCTGTGTCTTCCCAATCTCCAGGAAATAAAAAATTAATGCGATCATCTTTTTCTACATATTGATAAAAAACATCAATCATCTCGTAAAGTTTTTCCTGTCCAATTGTTTCGTAAACTGAAACCAAATTATCCATGCTTCCTTTCTACTAACTTCCTATAGAAGCGCTCGCTCTTAACAACTTCTTCAGTTCTTGTGATATCAAAATGGTCTAGAATTTCATTAAAGACAACCTTACCATCACTTACGTTTTTTGCCTCATATTCAAGTTCATAATCTATTTCATCAAAGTAATGACTTTCATCGAGTACAAGTAGACCATTCTTGTAAGTACGTTCGTATCGGATTGTCTCTAGTTGACCTTGGATTTTTAAGGCAGTCGTATCGATGTCTCTTTCCTTTAGAACATTAATTATATCAGCTCCGAG
>NZ_JBHTBS010000089.1:0-597 GCF_042664875.1 Haloferula chungangensis
GTACATCAATAGCTATAAAGCATCATTGAACGCAGTAAGATTCCCTCACCAGAAACGCAAAGCGTTTCGTTTTCTCACACTCCATTTCGCTAAGTAGTTATTTGTTTTGATTCTGACACTAATCTATTCTGCGTTAGCAATGCAAGGGTAAACATGCAGTTAATCCTAATTCGTACACTCATAAGGATAACTAGCCCTTGCATCACACTATGAATAGATTAAATACGTGTCACAAAACAAAATATATACTCTGAGATGGTTACAGATAGAGGTGTCTTATGGTGCTTGCCACTCTGGCATGATGGGGATACGTTCCCGTTCGAGCTATTCTTAGAGAGAATTAGCATGGTTCAAGTGAAAAACGAGATACAATCAAAACAAATAGATCTTTCGGTTCTTAAAGGAAAAAAAGCGATTCGAAATATCGTACCTTATCCACCAGGAGTTCCGTATATTAAAAAGAACGATTTGTTCACAGATGCGCATCTCGCTGAAATCATGCAGCAGCTTAAAAATAATGTTAAAATAGAGGGACTAGAGGATACTCTAGATTACTACACGGAGCGATAAGATGTCTGTATTTATAACTTTTGAAGG
>NZ_JBHTBS010000090.1:0-595 GCF_042664875.1 Haloferula chungangensis
AACGTTGGCCCAAAAAATAGAACCGAACCGGATGGCCGCGAATCCTTTCATCCACATTCGATCCACGAAGTTCCCAATCCTGCCCGGTGAAGAAGAGGAACTGGTGAACGAGGGAACATACGGCAAGGCTCTTGCAGAGTATCTTGCCGAGCATCTGCGAACTCGCGGCTACGACATTCCGTTTACCTGCTGCGAGGATTGGGGATGGTGGGTCGAGATCCGTGGGCAACCCTACTCGCTTGGCTGCTGTGTCTACGGGGCCTCTGATGCTGGAGACAGTCCCGAGCTCTGCGTGAAGATTAGTAGAGATCCCGAGCGGAAGTGGAGTTTATTGCGGTTTCGCATGATCGACACACGAGAGCGCGTTAATAAGCTGCTTGATGACCTGAAGGCTGTATTCGAAGATGATTCAGAGGTGGAGATCGCTGGTCTAACCGAGGACTTTCCGCTCTAAAACTAACCCAAAACTCAACAAGGCCAACAAGGCGCAGCACCCAACCGCCTGACCCGCTTCGTGTCGAATTTTTCAGATGATTAGAACCCTAAACCCCGAGTAAACGCGCGGCTGCCGTCAGGCGGTTGGTGTGCTTTGACG
>NZ_JBHTBS010000091.1:0-586 GCF_042664875.1 Haloferula chungangensis
AGCAAGGATCGCTACCTGACATAACAACGACATTAAATTTCGGTTCAAAGGGGGAGAATGCTTTTCAGCAGTTGAAAAAAATGATGCCGAATTCTCCTAAAATGGTCGCTGAATTCTGGATTGGATGGTTTGATTACTGGACAGGTGAACATCATACACGTGATGCGTCAGACGCGGCACGAGTTTTTAAAGAATTGATGGAGAAGAAAAGCTCTGTGAATTTTTATATGTCGAAAACTTATCTGAAATGATGTAATATTATTCTAAAGTGAGGTTAAAAATGATGATCGTATTAAAGAAATTGTAAAACCGAATCATGATGGAAATTTACTCGTTACTGGGATTAGTGACGAGTTTAAAGGCGTGTTCTTTAACGAGATACAAGAGCTTTCAGAAGGACAGGTCGTCGTTTTTGTTGAAAACAATCACAAGATGGAACGATTAGAAGCATCCCTGTTAGAACTAACAGATGATATTTACACATTTCCTGTCGGCGATATCATGATTGAGACAATGGCAACAGAAAGCCCTGAGTTTAGAAAAGCGCGTATGAACACACTCTACGCGCTGATTGAGAAGAAACCAG
>NZ_JBHTBS010000092.1:0-580 GCF_042664875.1 Haloferula chungangensis
CGAGGTGCCACAAGGGAACTCTCGTTAAGCACCTGCAAAGGTAATACTGCGCTTAAACTTTAATAAATATGTTATTATGCTTGTATGACATCATTTTTCTTGGCTATACGGAGCCATTTTTGAACATCATACATAATGTCGTTTCTCTTTTTGGCGAAGAGTTTCGATAAGTCTATTTCCTCGTTGGATTCCATTCTGGCGAGGATTTTTTTATATTTTAACCTGGAGGGCTTTGATAACTCATTCCACGATTCAGGAAAAGTAACTAAATAGTGAATTAACGCCTTTTCTTGCAGTGTCACACCGTCTTTTTGCAAATCAGGAACTTTGATACTCAATCCTTCAAATGGATCCATTAGAAATGGTTTAATATTAAAATTACCGCCTTTTTCATCTCTGAACTCACCATTTATTGATTTAACCCATTCTCCACGCATTTGAGCTTCCACACGCCACCAGTTACCCTCTTGGCCTTGTTCCCTAGCTTTATCATATATCCTTATCCTAAGAGCGCTCTGAGGTGCTCCTATGTATAAAGTTTCTAGTCTCAAGGCTCCATCTGACCAGCTGTTTCTTTTTC
>NZ_JBHTBS010000093.1:0-571 GCF_042664875.1 Haloferula chungangensis
TCCAGGCATTAGTGACGCTAAGAAGAAGATGAGTAAACTCAGGATGACTAATTGTGGAAATGATACGAGTAATCTTCGAATTGTAAACTTAAGCATTTACGTGTTCTCCTCCTTTAGGCGGTAATGCAACCTTATGGTTTTCACTGATACTAACTAATGGGAACGGCTTCCCATCTTCATCTAAATACTCATGGAAGTGTTTTTCATATTCTATTCTCACTTCTTCACGTCTTTGTAGGTTTCTTTCAATGTTGTCCACGTTAGTATCCGGAATCGCTGCAATTAAACGTTTCGTATAAATATGTTGAGGATTGTTAAATATTACTTCTGCTGGACCTTCCTCGACAAGTCGACCATGATACATAATTCCAATCCACTCGCACATGTGTCTAACTACTCCTAGGTCATGGGCAATAAATAACATTGTGAGCCCCATGTCCTGCTGAATTTCTTGCATAAAATTTAACACCTGAGCCTGAACAGATACATCTAGTGCCGAAACAGGTTCGTCGGCAGTGATGAGTTCAGGATTCAGAGCAATCGCTCGAGCAACACCAATACGCTGTCTCTG
>NZ_JBHTBS010000094.1:0-560 GCF_042664875.1 Haloferula chungangensis
TAATGAGATGATTCTCATGAAGTTTCCTTCACGTAATTCACGAGCGACTGGTCCGAAAATACGCGTACCTCTTGGACCTTTGTCATCACGAATGATAACACATGCGTTCTCATCGAATTTAATATATGAACCGTCTTCACGACGTACACCTGTTTTAGTTCTAACGATGACAGCCTTCACGACGTCACCTTTCTTGACAACACCACCAGGTGTTGCTTGTTTTACAGTTGCAACAACAACGTCGCCGATATTAGCTGTTTTACGACCTGTACCACCAAGTACTTTGATCGTTAAAACTTCACGAGCTCCTGAGTTGTCGGCAACTTTCATACGAGATTCTTGTTGAATCATGCGTGGTTACCTCCCTTTTTACTTGGTTTAGATAATTACTGATTCTTCTACGATTTCCACTAAACGGAAACGTTTTGTTGCTGATAAAGGACGTGTTTCTTGAATTTTAACGACATCGCCCATTTTAGCTGAGTTATTTGCATCGTGTGCTTTGTATTTCTTAGAATACTTCACACGTTTACCAATACGGCTCATTCATGGCACCTCCT
>NZ_JBHTBS010000095.1:0-557 GCF_042664875.1 Haloferula chungangensis
CTTTAGATATTGCTGATCTTTCTTCTCTGCTGATGGGATGCATTTCCTTACAGAAGCTGCTTGATTATAATAAAGCGGACGCTGATGGGAACCATGATGAGATCGCTAAAGCCATTGAATTGTTTGGCAAACCGACTAAACCAGTAAGCTGGACGTTTTTTTAAGTTAGTATTTGCCGAGTCTTCTGATACGCGCCCTTCAGATAACTAGTTTCCATATTTGGGGTAAAGGATCAAACACCTATGATAGAAGTTCCTTTGAATTGCTCGCTTTATGCCAAGAAATGGTTTCGTTCCTCAAATTATCGTAATGGGGTCTTGGAAATGGTGAGACTCCTGCGGGAAAGGATAGACTGGCAAGACCCCGCAGAGCGTTAGCTCAAGGAGGCTTGCCGTCTTCCCCGCGGAAAGCGATCCGTTTTCTGAAGGTACCATATTCTCTTACAAAAGTCTCGAAACTGAGTCTTAAAGAATAGGGAGCTTATTTGAATATCAACACGGAACTTTAATCTAGCCTTTTATTTAGGGAAATGTAAGAAGTGGTTCTGCAAATGTAAG
>NZ_JBHTBS010000096.1:0-551 GCF_042664875.1 Haloferula chungangensis
TATTCGGGTTAAGCATTCCAGAAGAGTATGGAGGTCTCGGCATCGGGATGGTGGGGAAATGCGCTCTATATGAAGAGATTGGGGCAACCCACAATGGGTACACCACATTGATAGGAGGTCATACAGGGATTGGGACCGTAGGAATCGTGGAGCTTGGGAATGACGAGCAGAAGAGCAAGTACTTGCCGGCACTAGCGAGTGGTGAATCAATTGGAGCTTTTGCTCTGACGGAACCGAGTGCCGGATCGAATGCCACAAACTTAAAAACTACAGCCGTACTCGAAGGGGATCACTATATAATAAACGGAACTAAACATTATATTACAAACGCAACGGAAGCTGACATCTTCACCGTCATGGCTGTTACAGATTCTAGTAAAGGAGCAAAGGGGATTACTTCCTTCATCGTAGAAAAAGACTTCCCCGGCTTTCACGTGGGAGCGGTTGAACCGAAGATGGGGCTCCACGGGTCGCAGTCTGCAGAGCTTATTTTAGAAGATTGCAAGGTACCTGCTGAGAATGTTCTAGGAGAGGAAGGGCAGGGCTACGTG
>NZ_JBHTBS010000097.1:0-546 GCF_042664875.1 Haloferula chungangensis
TCCGGCAACAATGATCATCACATAGAATATAAGAATGTAATTCAACGAGAAGACAAATACTCTCCCGGCATAACGATTATAGTCTTCAATTGGTTTGAAATTGTTAAGTGATATCACAAGCCAACTTATGTTAAGCAAGCTCGAAACAACGACAAACCATGTTCCAAGTTCTGTCATTAAAACTGGTGTTAGAACGAGGAGCATAATCCATATAACAATGGAATAAGTCGTACGTTTATTACCTTTGACAGAAGGTAACATCGGTACTTGCGCATTGCTGTACTCGTCTTTTCTTCTAATCGCAAGTGCATAAAAGTGTGGCGGTTGCCAAATGAACATTACGATAAACATCGCCCATGCGAGTATATGTAAGTTTGGTTCAATAACTGCCCAACCGATTAACGGAGGTGCTGCACCAGGTAATGCACCTATTACAGTGTTTGAAACAAGATGTCTTTTAGAATATATTGAGTAAAGCACAACATATCCAAATCCTGCAATCAATCCAATGACACCCGCCGTACTGTTAATCATGAAGAGCATTAT
>NZ_JBHTBS010000098.1:0-546 GCF_042664875.1 Haloferula chungangensis
GTACAGTTCATACTCCGTTCATACAATCTAGTTATAATCATGTTAAATAGAATGAGGGGGAAATGTAATGCATCAACCTGCGAAATTATTACTTGTATGTGCTGGATTATTTGGTTTAATTGGAGCATTTTTAGGATCGCATTTGGCTGGAGCTGGCGATTACGCAATGCGTCCGATTCACGCACATATCTTAGTAGTCGGATGGTTAAGTCTATTCAGTTGGGCAGTATACTATAAAGTATTTGCGACTAAGTATGGTATGTTAGAAAAGTTACACGTGTGGTCTGCAATAACTGGATCATTTGGCCTTACAATAGGTATGTATATAAACAATGTTTTAGAAAGTAATGTTTTCACTTTAATTGTTTATATAGTTGGAGGTTCTATATTACTATTAAGTTTTATTATATTTTTCATCCAAACATTGCAACAAATGGAGAGATTTGTGTCAACACATTGTAAAAGGATTGGAATCCAAGTCTTGGGTTCCGACATGTTCTGATTGTAGTCAGGTGTCTACTGATAGACCCATTTCCAGAATCAGCC
>NZ_JBHTBS010000099.1:0-544 GCF_042664875.1 Haloferula chungangensis
GTAGAATCTATTACAGTCGTTATTGAAGAAGCGATGAAAGAAGCAAATCTAGCTCCAAGTGATCTAGATGCAGTTGCTGTGACTTATGGACCAGGACTAATTGGTGCTTTGCTTATCGGTTTAAATGCGGCGAAAGCATTTGCATTTGCATATGATTTGCCACTAATTCCTGTTCACCATATTGCAGGACACATCTATGCAAATCAATTAGAGCATGAATTGCAATTCCCGCTTGTCGCACTGATTGTCTCAGGTGGACATACAGAGCTCATTAAGATGGAGCAACACCTAGACTTTACAGTTCTTGGAGAGACGAGAGATGATGCAGTAGGAGAGGCTTATGACAAAGTTGCACGTGTATTAGGTCTATCATATCCAGGAGGACCTGAAATTGATCGACTTGCTAAAGAAGGTGAGGACACGTTCAACTTCCCACGTGCGTTCCTAAATAAAGATAGCTTCGACTTTAGTTTTAGCGGACTAAAATCAGCGGTCATCAACACACTCCACAACGAACGTCAGAAGAACAATCCGATTAACGAAG
>NZ_JBHTBS010000100.1:0-540 GCF_042664875.1 Haloferula chungangensis
GTTCAACAAGAGCGATGCTGACCAACCCCTCGTGTTTAAGGCGATGCGGACTTGAAGAAGCCAGCGCGAGTTGCAAGGATTCAAGCGTCCGCCCTAACTAACCCGGGGTGGCAGATCTTAACGTTCTCGTGGAATGTTGAGCCTCTGGGTTTTGAGGGTGTGGCAGCAGACCGAGTCGGAGATAAGTCGAGCTTGTCGAGGTTTCCCAGCTTCCGGATCTTTGCTGACCGGAGTGAGCATCATGCGGTGGGCAGCAGAGGAGCGGCCAGGAGAGATCGGACCGAGCACGTGACAGACGCTGTTAGATTGTCTGTTTGATTCGCCGGGGCTTCGCATCATCACCGCTCGGAGTGACCCGTGGGATGGAGTCGGCGCTCGATCGGGTATTTTCCCGTGGCGGACCGCGGCCTCCCCGAAGATCTCCCCGCCCCCAAGACCGCCCAACGAGAACAAGGCGCTCGAGGACGACCCCTTTCAGCGGCTTTGTTGTGTTCTTGCCGCCAGCTTCGAAAGCTGCTTGGATCCCCGCAGCCTTCCCGG
>NZ_JBHTBS010000101.1:0-540 GCF_042664875.1 Haloferula chungangensis
CTTAAGATTTAAACAACCTAATAAAGCTTTCTTAAAAATGCCAGTAATGCATACACTCGAGCATTTAATGGCAGAAAATATGAGAAACCATTATCCAAATGTGATTGACTTAAGCCCTATGGGATGTCAGACAGGTTTCTATCTCACGGTATTTAATGATAAAAACCCAGAAAACATTGCCGAAGCACTCGAAAAAGCGTTGCTGGACTGCCTAGCTGCAACAGAAATACCGGCCCAAAATGAGGTGCAATGCGGATTCGCAAAGAGTCACGATTTAGAAGGAGCTAAAAACGCTGTAAAAGAGATGCTAGATGGCAAAAATACTTGGCACAAAGTATTTGCTGATGAATAAGTTTTCTAAAAAAGTTAACAACATTGATATGACTTTTGTCAATAAAATAATTGCACTTTAGTGAAAAGTTTAGCATACTATAGTTGAAACGTTTTTATAAAATTATAGGGAGTGTCGATTTTAATATGTCACAGCTAGAAAAAGTTAAAAATGGCAAAGGGTTTATCGCTGCATTAGACCAAAGTGGT
>NZ_JBHTBS010000102.1:0-537 GCF_042664875.1 Haloferula chungangensis
CGCATGATGCTCACTCCGGTCAGCAAAGCTCCGAGAGCTTGGAAACCTCGATAAGCTCGACCAATCTTCGACTCGGTCTGCTGCCACACCCTCAAAACCCAGAGGCTCTACATTCCACGAGAACGTCTGAGAAATGGCGATCCCGACCCTCATGGCGGGGCTCCCGATTCTCGTTGCCGGATTGAATCACCAAAACTGAAACGTAACAAGGCCGCTGTAAGGGGTCGCCATCTTCGGCTTGTTAGCTTTGGATTTTTCGCGCCAGGCCAGCATCCTTACGTCCAAGCTTGAGGTAGCGCCCAATCTCAACGCGTCGATTCTGGTCATCCGTCAGCGGGACTATCCCGGTGCCGCAACAGGCCCGATCGTCATGCCAAACCCCGCCCCGGAGAGGCCCGGAAATGATCAGGATGTCGTGCCCTTCACACCCGGTAGATCGTATCCGAATGCTGCCGCAGACGAGGTCGTCCGAAAAGTAGGGCGCTCTCCATCCAGCATCAGAGTGGAGTGATCGGTCATTCCAAGGCCCTGAATGCG
>NZ_JBHTBS010000103.1:0-526 GCF_042664875.1 Haloferula chungangensis
GTGAACGAATACCTCTCAAGCATACAGAGTGAAGAAATGTCTATCCTATATAACTTCTTAGGACTTTCAGTTGGCCTTAACTTAAACTCGAAAAATGCTGAGGAAAAACGTGAAGCATTTGAATGTGATATCACATATTCAACAAACAACGAACTCGGGTTCGATTATCTACGTGACAATATGGTGACGTATAAAAAAGACCGCGTACTCCGCACGCTAAACTACTGTGTGGTGGATGAGGTGGACTCTATTTTAATCGACGAAGCACGTACGCCACTAATCATTTCGGGTTCTGCTGATGAGAGAACAGACGCTTACGTTCAAGCACAACTTTTCGTTAGCACTTTAAAAAGAGATGAAGAGTACACGTACGACGTACGTAAAAATACAATACTCTTAACTGAAGAGGGTATGACGAAAGCGGAGAAATGGTATAAGCTAGAAAACTTGTTTGACGTAAAACATGTGGGCACCCTGCACCACATTAACCAAGCACTCCGTGCGAATTATACGATGGAAAAGAACG
>NZ_JBHTBS010000104.1:0-525 GCF_042664875.1 Haloferula chungangensis
CAGATAAAAAACGTCGTGAAGAAGTAGATCTACGTAACGAAGCTGACCAACTCGTATTCTCTTCTACTAAGACTATTGAAGACTTTGGTGAGAAAGTTTCTGATGATGAAAAATCACAAATCGAAGATGCTAAATCTAAATTAGAAGAAGAAGAAAACAAATACTTGATGCTTTATGCAGAGTTCGAAAACTATAAACGTAGAACTAGAGAAGAAGCGGAAAGAAATAATAAATATAAAAATCAATCATTTGCTGAGGATTTACTTTCAGTTATTGACAACTTAGAACGTGCACTTCAAATTTCTGGAAATTCTGAAGAGTTTGAATCACTTCATAAAGGTGTAGAGATTGTTTATAACGATTTTATTAATAAACTGAATTCAAATGGAATCACATTAATTGATGCTCAAGACAAAGACTTTGACCCGAACTTCCACCAAGCAGTAATGACAGAGGCTGTTGAAGGTGTATCCAGTGGAGTTGTAATTGAAGTATTCCAAACAGGTTATATGTTAAAAGAAAGAG
>NZ_JBHTBS010000105.1:0-525 GCF_042664875.1 Haloferula chungangensis
CATTAGAAGGCATACCAGTAATTAAAATAAATCACGTACCCATTAGCGATATGGATAAGGATATTCTAGAATCTATGGTCAAAGATGAAATGACAATAGTATTAAAAGAAATTATACGTATTTGGAATAGTTAAGTAGTCGTTCTATAAAAAAATTAAAAAGTTTGTCTAAAAAGTGAATTGTCATGTTGACCGTGCTGTTTTAATAGGATAAACTTAATGTGTCTTAGTTATAAATATGTAAAAAGTTTGTAGAGTTCGAGGGGGGAAAAGGAATGTCAAGTAAAGTTACACGACGCCAATTTCTAAACTATTCATTAATGGGTGTCGGTTCTTTTATGGCAGCCGGAATGATTTTACCTATGGGTAGATTCGCACTTGATCCACTGTTCAAAGATGCAGCAGCCGGGTCTGATATTCAAACGAGCATCAAGGTGAGTGAGATAACAGAAGAACCAACGAAGGTTGATTTCACGTATAACCAAAAAGATGCATGGTATGAAAGCGAAGTTACAGAGTTCGCATG
>NZ_JBHTBS010000106.1:0-524 GCF_042664875.1 Haloferula chungangensis
GAGGGTAAATCGTTCCGTCGAAATCAAATAAAGCTATCCTCATATATCTTTTCCCCTTATCAATCTATCGTCTATCATTTTATCATAAATTAAAAAAGGTATATAGTATTAAGCAGTACACATTTAGGAGGAATATTATGGAACTAACAGTATATCTTGCAGGTGAAATTCACACACCTTGGCGTGATGAGATAAAAACACTCGTTTCTAAAAAAGGATTGCCAATTTCATTTGTCTCTCCACAGACAAATCATAATTTTTCTGATGAAATAGGCGCTCAAATCTTGGGTGAACAACCAAATAAGTATTACCATGATAATGCTGCTTCAAGCATCAATAATTTACGCACAGAAATCATGCTAAAAAAATCTGACATTGTAATCGCGTTATTTGGTGAAGAATATAAGCAGTGGAATACAGCTATGGATGCCTCAAGCGCTGTTGCACATGGTAAGCCACTCATTATAATTCGACCAGAAACACTGATTCATCCACTAAAAGAGTTATCAAACAAAGCAAATGTT
>NZ_JBHTBS010000107.1:0-523 GCF_042664875.1 Haloferula chungangensis
GTATCCCACGACAAAGATCGAAGAATTCTCCCTGCTTATAAATTGTAAGAGTTTCGCCTTCAGGAATATCCTCGATAAGCTCGAGTTTCAAATCATCCCCAAGCTCTTTGAATTTTTCAATGGCTTCTTCTCTAGAAAGTTCAATTCGTTCAAATTCTAAATTCTCATCAAAAGTATTATTAAACTTATCAACGTCGTATCCTAATGCATCAAGTGCAACTTTAATTGATAAAATAGAAGACATTCTTGATGAAGCAGGATTAAGAGACGAAGAAATCATTATCCGTATGTCAGGCTGCCCTAACGGCTGTTCCCGACCAGCCCTTGGTGAAATCGGCTTTATCGGAAAAGCTCCCGGTAAATATAATATGTATTTGGGAGCAGGATTCAGAGGGGACAGACTCAATAAATTATTTCGTGAAAATATTGGGGAAGAAGACATATTACAAGAGCTTAAACCTATTCTTATCAATTATGCTAAAGAAAGAGAAGAGAATGAGCATTTCGGTGACTACGTCATCAG
>NZ_JBHTBS010000108.1:0-521 GCF_042664875.1 Haloferula chungangensis
GCTGCTAACCTCGGTATCGTTGCAGCGTGTTACGTATTCTTGTTCGGTGCAATCGGCGTGAACAATCGTGGGACAATTACAGCGCTTGCGATTGGTACAGCTAAAATGATGATGGCTAATTATTTTAAACATCCGATTATTGCGGTGCCGCTCTTAATCAATGGTATTGTAATTGGAGCGATTGGGTATTTTATGAATATTCAAGGAACACCGATGTCGGCAGGGTTCGGATACACTGGACTTGTTGGTCCTATTAATTCTCTTCAGTTTATGGATGGTGAGACAACGATGAACATTTTAAAACTCGCGGTTGCATACTTTATCGTACCCTTCCCATTTGCATATATCATAAACAAACTGTGTTTAAAATATTTACCAGGTTACAATAAAGAAATTTTCATATTTAAAGGATAAAAAAACCATGAAGCATATTTTGCTTCATGGTTTTTTAATATCTCCATCCATCAAATCGGTAGTTGAAGTGAAGATGGTTTAAGTATTCAGTTCCAACGCCTGCTAAG
>NZ_JBHTBS010000109.1:0-506 GCF_042664875.1 Haloferula chungangensis
CCGTACAACTGACGTAACTGGCGTAGTGAACTTACCAGAAGGTACTGAAATGGTAATGCCTGGAGACAACATCGAAATGGATGTTGAATTAATTTCTCCAATCGCGATTGAAGACGGTACACGTTTCTCAATCCGTGAAGGTGGACGTACTGTAGGTTCTGGTGTTGTAACTGGAATCGACGCTTAATAAAAATTAAATCTTATGATTTATAACACTTCTAGACAATGTCTAGAAGTGTTTTTTTGTTTTAGAAAGATTAGACTATTAAGGATGAAAGAAAGATTAGAAATGAGATGTCGGAACAGGGAGATGTGTTCTTCATCTTCTAATTGATTATAAGCAATTGCCAATATTATCCTATACCTGTCAAAATTAAACCAATTATTAAAAAAGAGACCCTAAGGGGTCTCTTCATATCCTATCTTTTACTTCTATTAATTTCTCTTATCGCTTCGCGATATGCTTTACGCTTTGTGCTATTTACCATTGGTATGATTAAGAACAT
>NZ_JBHTBS010000110.1:0-503 GCF_042664875.1 Haloferula chungangensis
GATCGAAATACCGTCGGCTGGTGTTTGAATATCTAATTTACACACACCAAAGATTCGGAGGAATATTGGTTGCGTAATATCTATAGACTGAATTCGATTAATTGTAAGCTCTTTTTCCTTAAGGACAAAAATACCTGTCTTAAAGATAAACTTTCCGTCTTCAATCCAAAATCTTGTCTTATATTTTTGGATGATATCCATAACAATCAAAACAATCATAAATAAAAATACAAGAATCCCTATATACAGAAGATAGGGATTACCTTTGAAACCATCTCCACCAATAAAGTTAAATAGAAATACAGCTGCAGGTATCCAGAATGTTTTTAGCGTTGAGCCAACTGCTCCTAGATAAGCTAATGGATGTAATTTTTGAGGGTTATTCATAGGTAAATTCCTCCTTTACGAGGTCTATCATTTGCGCTTGTAATGCATATGCCTCTTCAATTTTTAATGGAGGTAATTTAAACGATGTACCAGCTGTTGTTACTGTCATGTTTGCT
>NZ_JBHTBS010000111.1:0-503 GCF_042664875.1 Haloferula chungangensis
CCCCTTTCCTATCCAATCATTGATTCTGTATTTAATGCACTCTATGAAGCTTCAGACTTTGATTCCATAACTGAGTTTGAATCATATTTAAATGAGATACATATAAAGAATCATGAAACTGTACATCGCCATAAAATTCGTGATCGGACAGATGTAATAGAAGAAAGATTAATGGCGCTTAACAGAAAAAAACGCGACTAACGTGTCGCGCTTTTTTTATGCAAAAATAACCCAGTAAAGAATACCCCAAACTAAAGAAAAGGCCAATATAAATAAAAATACAGCTTTTTGATGCTTTTTATTCATTAAAGAATCTCCTTTAAGAAACTTTTACCATGTGTGTGGTATTGAACTTCAAAGTTTTCTGCAATTGTTGCTGCAATATCTGCGAAGCTTGAACGCTTATTAATTTCACCATATTTTAAATCTTTTTTAGAAGTGATGAGCAAGGGTACATATTCACGAGTGTGATCTGTTCCAGTGTGTGTTGGATCGTTTCCATG
>NZ_JBHTBS010000112.1:0-503 GCF_042664875.1 Haloferula chungangensis
CGGATTCGCGTACATCTAAAATAACCGCATTTTCATCTAAAGATTCTATTGATTCGTTACCCACAACATTCGGATGCTGCTTCTCCTGGGTGTCTTCATCGCTTGATTTGCGAATATAATGGCTCAAAACATCATGATCTTCCGTAGTACCAAGGTATTGATTTCCAGTCTTGTCAGCCCAAGCTTTCATGTCGGCTGTCGAGCCTTTATCCGTTGCTTCAATTTTAATCACTTGGCCAGACGCTAATTCTTTTATCGCTTTCTTCGCTTTGACTATAGGCATCGGGCAAGCAAGACCTTTCGCATCAAGAGTTTGATCTGTTTTAATATTCATATTTAATCCCCCTCAGTTATTTAGTTTCACCTTCATAATTCATCATTCCGCCATCCATGTTTGTTACATTAAATCCTTGATCTTCAAGGAATTGAGTAGCTTGACCACTGCGTCCGCCAGAGCGGCAAACCATAACGTAATCTTTAGATTTATCAAGTTCATTCATGCG
>NZ_JBHTBS010000113.1:0-502 GCF_042664875.1 Haloferula chungangensis
CACCTATGGGCTTCCCCCATGGCAAGACCCCTCGGATCAACACCACCATTCACGCACCGACCCCTTTCAAATTAGCTCTAACAGGAGTCTTTTTTGTCAAGATTTGTCGCCTGACCCCAGTTTCCCCCGCTGAAATCATCCCACTGGCGGCCCGGCACGGGGCTGCTCGCCATTGCTGACATGTGACGTGCGCGGGGTAATGCGCAGTGCCAACCACCGTCACGGTCCCTGCCGCCATGCGGTCCCCTCCGTGCCGCCCCACACCTCCGCATTATCGCGCAGCAACAAGTCACCTTCGGCAAAAAGGCAGGCAGCCCCGCGCCCGGCCGCAATCCTTGCCTTCGCCTCACGGCTCGGGGAACCCCGCCACACATCCCGCCGGTGAATTCCGGGAGACGGTCCCCGCCTGCCCACGGTTGCGTTCCACTCCACCGCCTCCCGGATCACCGCACACCCCCAAACCACCGCCCGCAGGCGGGCCGGGAAAGCAGGCGCGTCGGGT
>NZ_JBHTBS010000114.1:0-502 GCF_042664875.1 Haloferula chungangensis
GAACGCTTAAAAGCTGAAGGAGCCAAGCGATATCAATACAGACATTGGGTGTTCAACCGGGAAGGACTGCCCTGCCGATTATGTGGAACGGAAATCGTGAAGTTCAAAGCAGGATCGCGTCGCTGCTATTACTGTCCAAACTGTCAGTCTAATGAATCGTAAAATATATGCTGAGCTGTGATTCCTTTATTCAACGTGATTTTCCCAAAAGAATAATGAGGTGGTCTGCGTTTATCAGTAGCTGAACCAGGATTGAACAGCATTGTTTTTTTTGAAAATTTTAGAAGAGGGAGGTGGGAATGTCCAAAGATGATCAAGTCCACATCCTCCTCTTCAAATTCAGCTGCTGCACGTTTTTCTGTCGTTTTCTTTTCTCCATGTCCATGAACGACACCTATTTTATACCCTTCTACATTCAGCAATTGTCTCCTCGGGACTAACCGCTTCATATCTTCCCCATCTACATTCCCATACACTCCGTAAAGATCACCAAATTGCTGGA